>NZ_JACVOM010000010.1 GCF_018882445.1 Polynucleobacter sp. 15G-AUS-farblos
ATGGAGTCTTCGCGGGTACAAGCCCTAGAAAATCCATTTGGTCCCAAAGTATTGGGGATGTGATTGGTAAAGGTGAAAACCATGTGGTCGGTACCGGACGTAAAGCATGTGTCCGGTACGTACCTTGATATTGCTGGTGGGCCCACCAGGACTTGAACCTGGGACCAAAGGATTATGAGAGCAGATATCTAAGGTAGACCCATATAAACAGGGGATCTGCGGGTGGTCAGTGCCGGTGTGTAAGCAAATGTGTAAGCAAATTCACCAATTTACTAGAAGAGCTCTATCGGGCTTTGGTTTTCGAAACCAAAGGAATTTTGGAACAACCATCTAACACTTCGTTGCTCCAAAATGGATTTACCTACAAAACCTTTAGATGCTGACTAATCCGATTTAATAGATCAGGAAAATTTGGCTGGCCTTTGTAATATAGGCTAGCTACTTTTTGATATTCTGATTCAAACAACTTTCGGTCTTCCGAATCACTCAGAAGAAAAGCTGGGTTTTGAGAAATGATTAAATTATCGGACTTGGGAAAACGCTCTACCTTCCTAGTCTGATACCTATCAGTCTTAATAAATTCCAACACTGATGAGCAATCCAAGAGGCAATATACGTCGTAGTAATGCCTTAGGAAGTTCTTAGGAAATCCTTTGCCATCTTTGTATTGGCGATACTTCGTAGAGATGGTTTGCAATTTTTCCACAAAAGTATATTCAGGCAAGTAACACAAGATATTTTTGGCTCTATTGTCATCAATGTCTTTGACGTACTTAATCGCATAATCGTATGCCCACGATGAAATATCTACCGGCTGATTGGGTGCCGTATCGTCAAAGCCTAACTCTAATAAAACACCATCCTTTAAACCACCCAACGATGGCATTATTGATTGGTAATTTAAGCGGACCCCACCACTGCGCATTTTTTCTGAGTCATCAAATGCATGATCTCGCACAACATCTTGTATACCAAGAATCTTCAGTTCACTGGCCACCCAATCGTAAAAATCAGATCGAGATTTTATGTGCGCTTCTTTATCTTGATTTTTGCCAGTCTTAACATCCATGCCTACTGGCGGCTTAATGCGGATATCAATATCTTCGGAAAAGCGATGAATGAGTCCAAACCCCTTGGATAATGAAGTTCCGCCCTTCAGTTCAAATGTAAATCCTTGTTGCTGCAATCCCCAAAGGCAATGCATGATCCAATAATCCTTTTCAACCAATGTGGGATCAATACCCATATTGTCTGATACAGCAGCAATCAGATCTTTGAAATCCTTATGTTCATGCAAAAGCACTAAGTACTCGCTCTCTGCGTATCACGCAACCAAGATGAAACCCGCTTCTTTGTTCTTCCTGCCCCATAAGCACTAACTGTTTTTTGCAATTTAGTAGTTTCAAACTTATTTAACTGCTTCTCTGCCTTAGCCAATACATCATCTTTATTCTCGGCAAGCGAATCTAGATTATTCAATAGATCTACCAATAAGAATTCTTTATCCAGCTTTTTTGGAAAGCGCGGTTTTACCCGAAATTCAAAACTTCTATTACCCAATTTAAAGACGCCATGGCGTTTATGGTTGTACACCACAGTCTTGTTATAGAGCTGGGTTGTTCCTAGACCCAAGGAGTTGTAGCTATTAGGTGAGAGCAACAAAAAGTTCTCGTCTTTTAAAAAGGCTTCTACTAGCACATTGTCTTTCGGAGGCACCCTACCAAATACAGATGATTTGGGTGCGTAATATAGTCCTTGGGCAAGCTTTTCTAAATCACCTGCATCAACCAATTGTTTTAAATGACGATCAACTGCATTGGAGTCACCTAAAAGATCCTCTCTTCTATAGACATGACCCCTCTTAAGGTGCGAGCGAAGCCTCCCCAATGCGCTATTGCGTAATTCAGGCGAAGTACTTAAGGAGGGTTTTACTGGCTCTTTTTGCATGATTTTTTATTGAAATTTCATGCATATTAGCATAGGTACACGATCTTAACAAGCGTTACTTAAAGTAACCCTCAAAAGACAAAACCCCCACCATTACTGATGAGGGTTTTGTACGACTCGACACATAGTTAACACTTTATACCGGACACATACTTTACAGTTTTTGGCATAGGAGGGACCACTCTATGCCGTGGAATGAAAGTACGAAGATGGATGAAAAGCTACGTTTTGTGTC
>NZ_JACVOM010000011.1 GCF_018882445.1 Polynucleobacter sp. 15G-AUS-farblos
TGTACGACTCGACACATAGTTAACACTTTATACCGGACACATACTTTACAGTTTTTGGCATAGGAGGGACCACTCTATGCCGTGGAATGAAAGTACGAAGATGGATGAAAAGCTACGTTTTGTGTCTCGTTACCTCGATGGCGAGAAAATTACTACCCTGTGCCAGGAATTTGGCATCTCCAGAGTCACTGGCCATAAGATCATTGATCGTTATAAAGACAGTGGTTTAGAAGCCTTTACGGATCGATCAAGAAGGCCTTTTAGGCAAGCCAACCGGCTGCCCTTCCAGGTCGAGCAACTGATCGTGAACCTCAAAAAGGAGTTCCCCACCTGGGGCGCTCCTAAACTGCGCGACCGCATCCACACCCACTACCCTGAGTTAGCATTGCCCGCCAAGAGTACGGTGCATGCAGTTCTGGATCGCCATGGCCTAGTCAAGAAAAAACGACGCCGCCACCCCAAACTGACCGGGACAAACCTATCGGATCTCAAAGAGCCTAATGCCCTATGGTGCGTCGATTACAAGGGCGAATTTATGCTCGGTAATAAGCAGTACTGCTATCCCTTAACCGTAACGGACTATGCCTCGCGCTTTTTAATTTGTTGTGAGGGTTTAGAGAGTACGAGAGAAGCCCAGGCTTTTACGGTCTTTGAGCAACTCTTTAAAGAGTATGGACTGCCGGGCTCAATCCGTTCAGACAACGGCGTGCCGTTTGCCTGCGCCAATGCACTCTATGGACTCTCGAGTTTGTCAGTTTGGTGGCTCCGCTTAGGTATTGGCATTGAGCGCATTAAGCCCGGCAATCCCCAGCAAAATGGTCGCCATGAACGCATGCATTTAACACTCAAGCAAGCCACGACTAAACCGCCAGCCAAAACGATGTTGCAACAACAAGATAAGTTCGAAGACTTTATCCATGAGTACAACTATGAGCGTCCCCATCAAGCACTAGAGATGAAAAAACCGGCACAACTCTATGTTCCATCCACCCGAAAATACGAAGGGCTGCCCGATGTCAGTTATCCCTTCCATGATAAGACGGTCACGGTGACCAACTGTGGACGCATCTGTCTTGATGGTAAGAAGATTCACTTTAGTACGGTGTTCGCTGGTCATGACGTGGGCCTGCGGCAAGTCGAAGACGACGTGTGGTTAGTGAGCTTTATGGATTACGATATGGCTTACTTTGATATGGAGTCTTCGCGGGTACAAGCCCTAGAAAATCCATTTGGTCCCAAAGTATTGGGGATGTGATTGGTAAAGGTGAAAACCATGTGGTCGGTACCGGACGTAAAGCATGTGTCCGGTACGTACC
>NZ_JACVOM010000012.1 GCF_018882445.1 Polynucleobacter sp. 15G-AUS-farblos
CGCGCGCTGGCGGGCTAGTAGTGGCGCGCTGGATTGCAGGGCCTACGACCAATCTCTTGGCGTTGGTGATCCATCACTATGCAGTCGATGGTGTCTCTTGGCGTATTTTGATCGATGATCTTGCCAGCCTCACGCACACTCCAACACAAGCACTACCCGCGTCAAGCTTACCGCTACGCGAGTGGGCTTTGAGCTTACAAGCTGCTGGTCAAAGTGGTGCTAGGCGCGCAGAAGAAGCGCTCTGGCTCTCTCAAGTACAAGCCGCTCACGCATTGCCAAGTGATGGCCCAGTAGATTTAGCAAACAATACCTTAGGTAATGCCCAGCGCCTGGTAGGACAACTAGATGCCAGCCAAACTGAGCGACTCTTAAGAGCGCCAGCAATCTATCATGGCCAGATTAATGATGTCTTACTAGCGGCTTTAGGTTTAGCCCTCTCCCAATGGGCTCGCAGCCAATATCACACTGAGCTAGGCGATCCAGTGATTGCACTAGAAGGCCATGGCCGTGAGACAGATGCTGATCTGACTCGGACCGTCGGTTGGTTTACCACCTTGTTCCCGCTGCGCTTACCCGTTAGCGGACTAGATACTCAGGTGCGCACCAGTGATGCAGGTCATGCGATTCGACAAGTCAAAGAAGCGATTAATGCACTCCCAGATAAAGGTTTGGGCTATGGCATCTTGCGTTACCTAGATCCTCAAAGTGCTCTCGCTCAGGCTCAGTTTGCAGAGCCTGCCGTGATCTTTAACTATTTAGGTCGCTTTGAACAAAGCAATGCCAAAGCTGCGAATAGTGCCCAGTGGCAGATGACCGAAGGCGGTCTGATGGGTGC
>NZ_JACVOM010000013.1 GCF_018882445.1 Polynucleobacter sp. 15G-AUS-farblos
TGCAACTAGCTAAGCTCGCATCAAGCCCAGCAGCGATACCTGCGGTGATTGATCTTTTAGCCCAAGCAGCTGAGCTAGCGACTTACTCGGCTGCGCCAATACAAGACAGTGAGTTAGTAGCGCCACTCGATTTAAACCATATTGTGTATGTCATGTACACCTCTGGAAGCACCGGGAGACCCAAGGGCGTAGAATTTTTGTATGGATCCTTATTAAATCTCATTCTATGGCAAGAGAAGACCTTACCGAATTCTGGTGATCGTACATTGCAATACTCGCCTTTTGGATTTGATGCTTCTGCAGAAGAAATTGCTGCCACCCTTTGTCGTGGTGCAAAATTAATTTTAATAGATGAAACCCGCCGTAAAGATGGTAGAGAATTAGTAGAGTTCATTGGTAAACACCAGGTTGAAAATTTATATACTCCATTTGTTGTTTTAAGTAATATGGCAGAGGCTTGCAATATTTTTGATATAAAGGCTTGGCCAAACGCAATCTTCACAGCAGGAGAGCAATTAAAAATTACTCCTGAAATACGTTCAGCTTTCATAAAGCATCCGAGTGCACGTTTACATAATTTTTATGGCCCTACTGAAAGTCACGTAGTCAGCAATTACTCTTTAGAGGAAGATGCCAACCAGTGGTCTGATTTTCCCCCCATTGGCTACCCCATCTGGAACACCCAACTCTATGTTCTAGATGCCAACTTAGAGCCGGTACCTACTGGCGTGGTGGGTGAGCTTTATATTGCGGGGATGGGTTTAGCAAGGGGTTACTTAGGACGTCCTGGTTTAAGCGCTGAACGCTTTA
>NZ_JACVOM010000014.1 GCF_018882445.1 Polynucleobacter sp. 15G-AUS-farblos
TTGTCAGCTTAGAGCGCTTACCTTTAACGCCGAATGGCAAGCTAGATCGCCGGGCACTACCAGAGCCTTCTGGTCAGAGTGAGGCCACCTATCGTGCACCACGCACTAGCACTGAGAGTTTGTTATGCACCCTCTTTAGTGAGCTCACAGGTACTACTCCAGTAGGTTTAGATGATAGTTTTTTTGCGATTGGGGGCGATAGTATCTCGGCTATCCGTTTAGTCAGTAGAGCGCGTGCTAGTGGGATTGGTTTTGCGGTGCGCGATATCTTTAAGTATCAGACCCCGGAGAGCTTGGCAGCGCATGCCCAAGTCCATACCACTGAAGTGATTAGCAATTGGGTGAGTGATGGCCCAGTTCCTGCTCTTCCAATCTATCACCAGTTCTTAGCCGCAGGTGGTTCATTACAACGCTTTAACCAAGGAGTCTTACTCCAAGTGCCAGTTGGCCTGACACGCGAACAAGTTGCGCAAGCCTTAAATCAACTACTCAAAGCGCATCCTGCCTTGCGCTTACAAACTACTGGTACTGGTAGCGCAACGACCTTTACCGTACTACCAGCAGAGCAAGTGCCCGTATTAGAACTTCCAAGCTTGTCATTAGATAGCCAAACCCCTGCTGGTCGTGCTCAGTTAAGCACTGACTTTACTAACCTGAGTCAAGAGTTAGATCCTGCGCGCGCTGGCGGGCTAGTAGTGGCGCGCTGGATTGCAGGGCCTACGACCAATCTCTTGGCGTTGGTGATCCATCACTATGCAGTCGATGGTGTCTCTTGGCGTATTTTGATCGATGATCTTGCCAG
>NZ_JACVOM010000015.1 GCF_018882445.1 Polynucleobacter sp. 15G-AUS-farblos
GGATACGAAACCTCAGCCACCAACACCAAGCAGACTACCAGCATCACCAAAGAAAAGATCGCCTTAGTAAGAAGATCTTCTTTAAGGAGTCCTTGAATCCAACTAACCAGGGCAAAGCGCGTACGATAGATTGCCGGTAATGCAATTACCACTCCGCCAATTAGCGGCAACAAATAGTACCAATGAAAAAATCCTGCAATTGCAATCAATTGCAAAATAATGGCAACGATTGCATGGCCTAAGCCAAATACCGTCGGCCAATTACCACCTGCAATCCAACTCCTAGTAAGGAGGATACCAATGCCAAAACATGATAGGGAGTAAAGAATTGCAAGTAACCCCGCTAGCAGAAGGATTAACTCAAATCTAGATTCAATAAAAGTCATTAATTAAGGGTGACTGAGCCACTACGATAAAACAAGAATAAACATAATTGACGCAACCATTCAAACGGCTTCAAGCTACCACTTACCCAATCTAAGTAAGGCATGGTTCCCCAAAAAAAGGCAAAGATCAGAATAATCCAAGTGGCATAAAGAATCTTGATTCCAAGATCTTTTGCAAAAAAAGAATTAGTCCATTTCATTAGAAACTCCGATCTCACCAATCAATCTCTAATTGCTTTAGGGCTATTCCTAATTTTCGATCATCTTCTCCCATCCGCAGCTCTTTAGGGGATGTTGGTTTGGGGACTATAAACTTAAGCTCATTGACTCGTTGCGGG
>NZ_JACVOM010000016.1 GCF_018882445.1 Polynucleobacter sp. 15G-AUS-farblos
AAGCAGCTGAGCTAGCGACTTACTCGGCTGCGCCAATACAAGACAGTGAGTTAGTAGCGCCACTGCTACCACTGAACCTAGCCTACCTGATCTATACCTCTGGGAGTACTGGTAAGCCTAAGGGGGTAGCCATCTCTCATAGCGGATTAAATAATTACCTTAAGTGGGCAAATGATGAATATCGTCCGGCTAATGGAAATGGTGCCCCTATTAATACCTCCATTGCCTTTGATGCCACGATTACAAGTCTCTGGCTACCGCTAATTAATGGCAAAACCATTCAGGTGTTTGATGACGAGAATGATATTGAAGGCTTAGCAAAACAATTAGTGAGGAGTCCTGATTTTTCCTTAGTCAAGTTAACACCAATTCATTTAGATGCATTACGCAATTTATTAGATCCCAAGGATCTACCAAAACAAGCTCGCGTATTCGTAGTCGGTGGTGAGCAGTTAACTTATCCCATGGTTGAATTTTGGTCCAAAAATGCACCTAATTCACGGATCATTAATGAGTATGGGCCAACAGAATCAGTGGTTGGATGCGCAGTATTTGAAGTCGATCACAACACGATTTATGAAGGGGCCATTCCCATTGGCTACCCCATCTGGAACACCCAACTCTATGTTCTAGATGCCAACTTAGAGCCGGTGCCTACTGGCGTGGTGGGTGAGCTTTATATTGCGGGGATGGGTTTAGCAAGGGGTTACTTAGGAC
>NZ_JACVOM010000017.1 GCF_018882445.1 Polynucleobacter sp. 15G-AUS-farblos
CACTACTCCCCTTCATTGCCGAAATACCTTATGCCCTGATGTATGCATTTGGAGGCGATACGATTGGACAGATTTCCTCCAAGCTATCCATTGGGCCAATTTTTCTGACCATATTGGCTTTGCTTTGGCAAATCGGTCGCCGCCTAGGGCTCTCGTTGACGGCATCATCCTTTTTGATTGCTGCTGGTGCTACGAGTACATGTATTACCTACCTAGCCTGGGATGGAAAAACCGATCTGATTGGCCTGATGTATGCCTTAATTGCTATTCGTCACACCCCAGGTTTAATTGCAAGTGAAAAGCTTGAAACAAATGCAATCTTGTTTGGGTTGTTTGCAGCATGTGCAGTCATGGCAAAAATGTCTTATGCCTTGGTGTTGCCATTTGTATTGGGTACACCACTTGTTCTGCTTTGGAAGGGGCAGCCAAAAAAATTATTTCAGATCTGTATTTGGAGTCTTCTCCCATGTTTAATTGCATTCACATTGGGATGGTGGATAAAAAATGCAGTGATCTATCAGGATCCCTTCGCACCATTCTTACAATTTCAGGCGACAACTCCTAGTTTTCCTTTGGGTCAAGCCTGGATGAGTCCTCAAAATACCCACTGGATCCTATGGACTTATCCCTTAGCATTTACCTTTGGCCTGTACCCAATGCAG
>NZ_JACVOM010000018.1 GCF_018882445.1 Polynucleobacter sp. 15G-AUS-farblos
GCTTACGACCATCAGTAATGGCGCCACGCTATTTTTTACCTGCATTAATAACACCATTTTTCTTATTAGCATTTGGGTTTGATGAGTGGAAGCAGAAAAAAACTGCTATTGCCAATTTAGCAAAGTGTGGAAGCATTCTAATCTTACTCATCAGTGTCATATGCCTTGGTGGGATTTATAAGATTTATGTTGAACCTTTTATTTACTCATTAAAGGGTGAAAAGGCTATTATTGGTCTAAGGGATCGTACGATTGCTATTTCGGAGAAGGTGGACTCAAGCGATATATGTGTCCTACTTTCATACTCCTCTGAGTTATTACCAAATAATAAATTGGCTAATTTTTTGACTAGGCCTCCCATGGATGAGAATATCTTTCTATGGGCAAAAAAGAATAATGCTAGATGCATTATTTATGATGTCATCACGCACAAGAGGGATGACATGGATGATGTCTCGATAGTTTCCCCTCAAATCGTTGTAGAAAAAATTGAATTTGTAAAAAACATGTACTACCTCTATTGGCTCCATCCGGAGCCAACCAGTGGACACACCGTACTCAATTTAGAAAGATCTAATTGGCATCCCAAAAAGGAGATTTTGTTTAGCTTCGGTGGCCTCTACCTGCCCCCAGAGTCTT
>NZ_JACVOM010000001.1 GCF_018882445.1 Polynucleobacter sp. 15G-AUS-farblos
ATATGGAGTCTTCGCGGGTACAAGCCCTAGAAAATCCATTTGGTCCCAAAGTATTGGGGATGTGATTGGTAAAGGTGAAAACCATGTGGTCGGTACCGGACGTAAAGCATGTGTCCGGTACGTACCTCATTTAATCTGGCGGAGCGGACGGGACTCGAACCCGCGACCCTCGGCGTGACAGGCCGATATTCTAACCAACTGAACTACCGCTCCAAATTACAACGAGAACTACTTATAAAGCTGACCAAAAAAATCTGGCGTCCCCAGGGGGATTCGAACCCCCGTACTCACCGTGAAAGGGTGATGTCCTAGGCCTCTAGACGATGGGGACCTGGACTACTGCAATTTACAACTATTTTAAATGCTTGGTGGAGATAAGCGGGATCGAACCGCTGACCTCTTGCATGCCATGCAAGCGCTCTCCCAGCTGAGCTATACCCCCGAAATCTCGCTATAAAACTACAAGACACTCAAAACAATCCAAGATTTTAGCCTATTTTTGTGCAGGCACGCAAATTGGCTAGTGGATCACCTTGGAAAGCCTATTAACAGCCTCATCCTTGCCTAAAACAACTAGGACTGAGTCAATAGCCGGTGTCTGGGTTGTAGCAAATAAAGCGTAGCGAACAGGCATTGCCAGCGCAGGCATTTTGATTTGATGCTGAGTCAAAACTTGCTTAAAGGCGGCGCTATAAGCTTCTTTATTGTGGTCTGTTACTTTTAAAACATGAATTAAATCTTTTAATGCAGGAACAATAGCTGCTGGGATATTTTGAGCAATTTGTTCTGCATTGTGTTCAGGTGCAGGTGAATAAAAAAGCTTTGCCCCTTCCGCTATTTCAATTAAGGTATTGGCACGATCTTTTAATAGACTAACTACCTGTACAAAATCGGGGCCATTTTCTGTATCAATTCCAAGTTGGTATGCGAATGGCTTAGTAAGCTCTGCCAATTGCATAGGATCAGAATTTTGGATGTATTGGTGATTCAACCAAAGCAATTTTTCAGGGTTATGTTGCGCAGGTGATCTACCTAAGCTATCTAAATCAAACCACTGGACAAATTGCTCCTTCGAAAACACTTCAGCATCTCCATGTGACCAACCCAGTCTCGCAAGATAGTTCAGAATCGCCTCCGGTAAATATCCCGCTTTTTGATAATCACGTACGCTCATCGCTCCATTGCGCTTACTCATCTTCTCACCGGCATCATTTAATACGGTTGGGAGATGGGCATATACAGGGGGAACACCACCCAAGGCCTTCATAATGTTGATCTGTCTTGGCGTGTTGTTAACATGATCGTCTCCACGAATGACATGAGTGATTTTCATATCTAGGTCATCAACCACTACGCAAAAGTTATAGGTGGGCGTTCCATCAGGACGAGCAATCACCAGATCATCTAATTCATCGTTACTGATTTCGATTTTGCCTTTAACGGCATCATTCCAAATGACGGAGCCGCCAATTGGATTTTTAAAACGAATGACAGGAAGCACGCCTTCTGGCGCAGGCGGAAGTATCTTTCCTGGTTCAGGTCTCCATAGACCGTTGTAGCGAGGTTTTTCCTTATTTGCCATCTGCTGATCGCGAAGCTTATTGAGTTCATCCTCACTCATGTAGCAGGGATAAGCCAATCCAGCTTCCAACATTTGTTTTACTACCTCACGGTAGCGATCTATCCTTTGCATTTGGTAGATTGGACCCTCATCTAAATCGAGGCCTAGCCAAGCCATGCCTTCAATGATGACATCTACCGCTTCTTGTGTTGAGCGCTCTAAATCGGTATCTTCAATCCGCAGGATGAAGTCACCTTGATTGTGGCGAGCAAATGCCCATGGGTATAGAGCACTGCGAAGATTTCCCAGATGAATAAAGCCCGTGGGACTTGGGGCGAAACGAGTACGAATATGCATAAGCTACATTATCTCAGGTTGGGATATTTGACGGCAAATTCAAAAAAAGTGGATACTTTGTCCTATGAATGAATTACTCGTATTTATGTGTGATGGAGCCCCGGTAAGGGGTGAAATAGTCTCCATTAGCAGTGCTTGGCAAGCGGTTTTAGAGCGCCGAAATGACCCTGCTCCAGTTCGTAAAATCTTAGGCGATTTTGTCGGTGCAGCCACCCTGCTCACTGCTAGTTTAAAGTTTGACGGCACCCTGATCATTCAAGCACAAAGTAGTGGCCCAATTCAGCTACTGGTAGTGGAGTGCCGCTCTGATTTATCCATACGCGCCACAGTAAAGTTGTCAGTGGATCCCGAAGCTATCAAGCCAAATGCCACTTTAGGCGAACTTCTGGATGCCAATAAAACTGGTAGATTGGTCATCACCCTCGATCCTGCTGATAGAGAGCCAGGACACCCCCCATATCAAGGGATAGTGGCTTTGCAAGAGCATCAAGGAGCGGCAGTTAAACCAGTAATAAGTGCTGCAGAAGCAATTGCGCTGTATATGAAAAATTCTGAGCAGTTAGATACCCGTATTTGGTTAAGCTCAAACGAAACAAATATTGGCGGGTTGTTATTACAGCGCCTGCCTGACTCTGGTGGCCATTCACATCTAGATCCTCAGATTGCCGCTGAGGGCTGGACAAGAATACAGACTCTTGGTGAAACTATTACTGATGAAGAGTTGCTAACACTACCGCCCTCCACTATTTTGCGCAGACTATTCTTGGAAGAATCTACTGAAAATGGCGTTCGCAGTTTTCCCCCTAGACAGATTCATTTTGCCTGTCGTTGCTCGCGTACTAAAGTCGCTGACGTCCTAAGAATGCTTGGAGAGCAGGAAGTGCAAAGCATATTGGCCGAACAAGGACTTGTAGAAACGATATGTGATTTCTGTGCAAAACCGTATCGTTTTGATGCAGTTGATTGCCAGCAAGTATTCAAGACGGACCTGCTCAGCGATGCAACTAGACCGCCGTCCCGAGGCCACTAGACTCCCTATTATTGCTTTGTGTTTGCTTGCTTTAAACCATCACCAGAGGTGTCGGCGGCAGCTTTATCAGCAGGCAGAATTTGAACAAAAAATTCACCTTCCTTAATCAAGCCATGCTCTACTCTAGCGCGCTCTTCGATAGCGCGGGTGCCATCCTTCAAGTCTTTGACATCACCTGCTAACTTAGCATTACGCAGAGCCAAGAGACTATTTTTAGCCTCTTGAAGCTCTACTTGCTTTTCCATCTCATAAACCTTGATCCAGCCGCCCTTACCTAGCCATAATGGGTATTGAATAGCAATCAATAGCAGCAACATTGAGTAGATAACTATCCGCATAATTTAATCGGCTGTAAGCGTAATCTAGTGCTTGAGATTGTAGAAAACCGATTTGCCTGGATAAGTTGCTACATCACCTAAGTCCTCTTCGATACGAAGGAGTTGGTTATATTTAGCAATGCGATCAGATCTAGAAAGTGAGCCTGTTTTAATCTGTCCAGCGTTGGTACCAACTGCAATATCGGCAATAGTACTGTCCTCTGTTTCACCGGAGCGATGAGAAATCACTGCCGTGTAATTGGCGCGTTTTGCCATTTCAATAGCAGCAAAAGTCTCGGTTAGGGTTCCAATTTGATTAATTTTGATCAGAATTGAGTTAGCGATACCTTTATCAATTCCCTCTTTTAGGATCCGAGTATTGGTAACAAAAAGATCATCTCCAACCAATTGAATCTTTTTACCTAGCTTCTTAGTGATGTCAGCCCATCCATCCCAGTCACTTTCATGCATACCATCTTCAATCGATACGATAGGAAATTGATCCGCTAATTGACCCAAGTAGTCTGAAAATTCGCTGGAGCTAAGTTGCAAGCCTTCGCCAGACAGATGATATTTACCGTCTTTATAAAATTCACTAGCTGCACAATCTAAGGACAGCAGGACATCTTCACCAGCCTGGTATCCGGCGCCTTCAATTGCCTTCAAAATGGTTTGGAGGCATTCATGATTACTCTTAAAATTGGGAGCGAAACCACCCTCATCACCAACGGATGTTGGCATACCTTGTGTACTCAAGATTTTTTTTAATTCATGAAAAATTTCTGCACCACAACGCAATGCTTCACGGAAAGTTTTAGCCCCTACAGGCATCACCATAAATTCTTGAATATCTAAACTGTTATTAGCATGCGCGCCGCCATTAACAATATTCATCATGGGGACTGGTAATTGCATGCCTCCAGATCCGCCAAAATATCGATATAGAGGCAAGCCAGCCTCTTCAGCGGCTGCCCTTGCTACGGCCATTGAGACAGCTAACGTAGCATTAGCACCAAGGCGTGCCTTATTGTGAGTGCCATCTAATTCAATCAAAGTGTGATCTAAGAATGCCTGCTCGCTAGCATCAAGACCCAATATGGATTCAGCAATTTCTATATTGATATTTTGAACGGCCTTTAGAACGCCCTTACCCAAATAGCGAGACTTATCTCCATCACGTAATTCGATCGCCTCACGAGAGCCGGTAGATGCCCCAGAAGGGACGGCAGCACGACCCATAACGCCTGATTCAAGCAAAACATCGCACTCAACCGTTGGGTTTCCACGTGAATCCAAAACTTCTCTACCGATGATGTCAACAATGGCGCTCATGCACCTTCTCCTTAAAACAATATGAAATGGGGTTAATTAAACTAAATCACTTAATTATTTAAAACTATCTTCTAAGAACGAGCCATCTCTCTTCACAACTGTATCGATGGCAACTAGGGACTCAAGCAATTCCTTCATTCGATTTAATGGCACGGCGTTTGGCCCGTCAGAGAGTGCTTTTGAAGGGTCTGGATGGGTTTCCATAAATAAACCGCTGATACCGACAGCAACAGCTGCCCGAGATAATACGGGCACAAACTCGCGTTGCCCCCCACTAGAGTTACCTTGACCGCCAGGTAGTTGAACAGAATGTGTGGCATCAAATACAACGGGTGCTTTAGAGGCGCGCAGTATTTCAAGGCTCCGCATATCTGAAACAAGGTTGTTGTAGCCAAAGGAAGCCCCACGCTCACAGACCATAAACTGATCTGGAAGATTAGCCTTTGCAGCTGCCATTCTGGCCTTTTCAACCACGTTAAGCATTTCTTGAGGAGATAGAAATTGCCCTTTTTTGAAGTTAACGGGTTTGCCGCTTTGCGCGCAAGCATGAATAAAGTCAGTTTGGCGACATAAAAATGCTGGTGTCTGCAACACGTCTACCACCTTAGATACTGCGCTAATCTCACTAATATCATGTACATCAGTTAATACTGGTACGCCAACCACTTGCTTTACCTTAGCCAAAATTTCTAGGCCTTTTTCCATTCCTAAGCCACGAAATGATTTACCTGATGAGCGATTCGCTTTATCAAAAGAAGACTTATAAATAAATGGGATTTTTAGAGCGCTAGTAATTTCTTTAAGTTGGCTAGCAACGTCAATAGCTGATTGCTCAGATTCAATAACGCAAGTGCCTGCAATCAAGAAGAATGGTTGATTTAGACCAACATCAAATCCGCATAATTTAAAATTATTCATAAATTGGCTTAAGCAAGCTGCTTGAGAGAAACGCTTTGGTGTTCAAGGGCTGCTTGAATAAATGCAGAAAACAAAGGATGTCCATCGCGTGGGGTTGATGTGAATTCAGGATGGAATTGAACGCCAAAAAACCATGGATGTAAGGATTCTGGAAGCTCCATCATTTCAGGCAAGAATTCGTTTGGCGTCCTTGCAGAAATAATTAAGCCAGATTGCTCAAGTTTCGGAACATAGGTGTTATTCACTTCATAGCGATGGCGATGACGTTCATTGACTTCGGCGCCATAGATACGGTTCGCTAACGTACCAGCTTTAACTGGGCAGCGCTGCGATCCCAAGCGCATTGTGCCGCCCAGATCAGAATCATTGGTGCGCTTTTCGACATTCCCTTCGCGGTCCATCCACTCGGTAATAAGCGCAACCACTGGGTTTTCTGTTAGCGGATCAAATTCTGTGCTGTTTGCTTTTGAAATATTAGCCACATGGCGTGCAAATTCAATAACCGCTAATTGCATACCCAAGCAAATACCAAGATAGGGAACGTTATTTTCACGGGCATAGCGAATGGCAGCAATTTTTCCTTCAGTACCACGCTTACCAAAGCCGCCAGGAACAAGGATTGCATCCAATTTAGTTAGGCAGTCAACCCCATCTTTTTCAATCACTTCCGAGTCTATGTAGTTAATATTGACTTTGGTGTGTGTATGAATTCCCGCATGGCGCAGAGCTTCAATTAAGGACTTGTAAGACTCTGTTAACTCCACATACTTACCCACCATACCGATGGTAACTTCGTGTTTTGGATTGGCTAGCTCGTATACCAATTTTGCCCAGACAGAGAGGTCTGCTGGCTTTGCTTTAATTTCTAACTCACGACAAATCAAGTCATCCATACCTTGAGCATGGAGCATTTCTGGAATCTTATAGATCGTATCAACATCCCAAACGGAAATTACCGCTTCTTCACGAACATTAGAAAATAAAGAAATCTTGGCACGCTCGTCTTCAGGAATTGGGCGATCTGCACGACACAACAAAACGGTGGGCATGATGCCTATTTCACGTAGCTTTTGCACAGAATGCTGAGTTGGCTTAGTCTTTAATTCCCCGGCACTATGAATATAGGGCACTAGAGTCAAGTGAACAAAGGCGCAACCATGCAAGGGAAGGCGCAGACTCATCTGTCTAGCTGCTTCTAAAAATGGTAGAGATTCAATATCACCAACAGTACCGCCAATCTCACAAATTGCAATATCTGCTTTTCCTTCATGACTGGCTTTTGCACCACGCTCTACAAAAGCTTGAATCTCATTTGTAATGTGCGGAATTACCTGAACTGTTTTGCCAAGATATTCGCCACGACGCTCTTTACTAATAACAGACTCGTAAATTTGGCCAGTAGTAAAATTATTGCTTTTACGCATCTTCGCTGAAACAAAGCGTTCGTAGTGACCAAGATCCAAGTCAGTTTCCGCCCCATCTTCAGTAACAAAAACCTCGCCATGTTGAAGCGGGCTCATAGTGCCTGGATCGACGTTGATGTAAGGGTCTAATTTTAGGAGGGTGACTTTCAGGCCGCGTGATTCGAGAATCGCGGCAAGCGAGGCAGCTGCGATTCCTTTCCCTAAAGAAGAAACCACACCACCAGTGACAAAAACGTATTTGGTCATCGCTTAAGCTCTGTTGGAAAAAGTAATTATAACGACACCTAAGGGAAGCAGAAATATTTCAAAATCAGTACTATTTCAGTTCCATCCCATTACTTCACCCCTCTTTTGTATATATGCGCCTCTTTTTTGCAGTATTAATTACCCTTTTATCCATTTTCTATTTCCTCCCTTTTGCGATCGCTTTCAATAAAAAGCGCGCAAATACTGGGGCTATTTTTGCCCTGAACCTCTTTTTAGGCTGGTCTTTAATTGGTTGGGTGGTCGCACTCGTATGGGCCCTAAAGGAGGAGCGCATCATTTGAGGGGCGTATTTATTACGCTAAAAATCCAAATTTAGGCCTTTTCCACTAAGAATGACATTTTTAAGGGTTTAAACTCTTATATAAGACTCAATTTAGTAACTATAATTGGGGAAATCGGGAGAAAATCCCTATTTGGCCTTTCTCTTGAACACATTTACCTCATAGGAAATATCATGTTTGAAGCTTATAACGCCCATGTTGCCGAACGCGCAGCCCTTGGAATTCCAGCGCTCCCACTTACCAAGGATCAGACCTCTGAATTGGTGAAAATGCTAAAAAACCCTCCTGCCGGCAAAGAGACTGAACTAGTTGAGCTTATTAGCAATCGTGTCCCAGCTGGTGTTGATGAAGCGGCAAAAGTAAAGGCTGAATTTTTAGACGCCATTGCCAAAGGAACTGAAAAGTCACCTTTAATTTCAAAGCTAAAAGCAACTGAGCTTTTAGGAACAATGCTTGGTGGCTATAACATCAAGCCATTGGTTGAGCTGTTATCAGATGCAGAATGCGGAGCGACCGCAGCTGAGGCTCTAAAGAAAACACTCTTGATGTTTGATTATTTCAATGATGTTCAAGAGCTTGCAGAAAAAGGTAATGCCAACGCTAAAGCTGTAATGCAGAGCTGGGCAGATGCTGAATGGTTTACGAGTCGCCCAGCCGTTCCTGAAAATATGAAGCTGACAGTTTTCAAAGTCACGGGTGAAACCAATACCGATGATCTTTCTCCGGCGCCTGATGCTTGGAGCCGCCCTGATATTCCTCTGCATGCGACGATCATGCTAAAAAATCCTCGTCCTGGTATTGAGCCTGATGAGCCAGGAGTTCGCGGCCCAATGAAGCAGATCGATGCTTTGCAGAAAAAAGGGAATCAAATTGCCTATGTTGGTGACGTAGTCGGAACCGGCTCTTCACGTAAATCAGCTACAAACTCCGTGCTCTGGTGGACTGGACAAGATATTCCATTCGTACCAAATAAACGATTTGGTGGCGTTTGTCTTGGTGGAAATATTGCTCCTATCTTCTTTAATACTATGGAAGATTCTGGTGCATTACCAATCGAGTTAGATGTTTCTCAAATGAATATGGGGGATGAGATTGAATTACGTCCCTATGAAGGCAAGGTGTTTAAGAATGGAAAAGAAATTACCAGCTTTGCCCTTAAGTCACCAGTAATTTTGGATGAAGTACGTGCAGGAGGTCGTATTCCTCTGATCGTTGGTCGTGGTTTAACAGCTAAGGCTCGTGCTGCACTTGGCCTACCTGCTTCAACAGAGTTCCGCGTACCAGTAAGTCCTCCAGATAATAAAAAAGGTTTCAGCTTGGCTCAGAAAATGGTCGGTCGCGCATGTGGCTTGCCAGAGGGTCAAGGCGTACGTCCAGGTACATACTGTGAGCCACGCATGACGACAGTTGGATCACAAGATACGACCGGTCCAATGACTCGCGATGAATTGAAAGATCTGGCTTGTTTAGGCTTCTCATCTGATCTAGTGATGCAGTCCTTCTGCCATACATCTGCCTATCCAAAGCCTGTAGATATTCGTACGCAACATGAATTACCACCCTTCATGACGAATCGTGGTGGCGTTGCATTACGCCCAGGGGATGGCGTCATTCATAGTTGGTTGAATCGTTTATTGCTTCCAGATACCTGCGGTACTGGTGGTGATAGCCATACTCGTTTTCCTATTGGGATCTCCTTCCCTGCTGGTTCAGGTCTAGTAGCGTTTGCCGCTGCTACAGGCGTTATGCCTTTAGACATGCCTGAATCAGTGCTTGTTCGCTTTAAAGGAAAAATGCAGCCTGGTATTACATTGCGCGATTTGGTGAATGCAATTCCTTTGTATGCCATTAAAAAGGGTTTGCTCACTGTTGAGAAGCAAGGAAAGAAAAATATTTTCTCAGGACGTATTTTGGAGATCGAAGGCCTCCCAGACCTAAAAGTCGAGCAAGCATTTGAGCTCTCCGATGCTTCAGCAGAGCGCTCTGCTGGTGGTTGTACAGTTCATCTGAACAAAGAGCCCATCATTGAGTACATGCAGTCCAACATTACTTTAATGAAGTGGATGATTGCAAATGGCTATGAAGATAAGCGTACCTTAGGTCGTCGCATTAAGGCAATGGAAGCTTGGATTGCTAACCCACAGCTTCTAAAGGCTGATGACAATGCTGATTACGCCGAGATCATTGAAATTAATATTGATGAAATCAAAGAGCCAATCCTGGCCTGCCCAAATGACCCAGATGACGTTAAAGTGCTATCTGAAGTTGCTGGCGATAAGATCGATGAAGTGTTTATTGGTTCATGCATGACCAATATTGGACATTTCCGTGCAGCTGGTCAGGTTCTACAGGGCAAAAAAGATATGCCGACGCGTTTATGGGTAGCCCCACCAACCAAGATGGATGCAATGGTCTTGATGGAGGAAGGTTACTACGGCATGTTAGGTGCTGCAGGGGCTCGCATGGAAAGCCCAGGCTGCTCTCTCTGCATGGGTAACCAAGCTCAAATCCGCAAGGGTTCAACTGCAGTATCTACATCCACACGCAACTTCCCAAATCGCTTGGGTATTGATACGCGTGTTTATTTGGCCTCTGCAGAATTGGCATCCGTGGCCGCATTATTGGGCCGCCTGCCTACTCCTGCAGAGTATCTTGAACAAGTACAGTCTCTGAATGCTAAATCAGGCGAAGTTTATAGATACATGAGCTTTGATAAGTTGAAGTCGTTTAGTGATGTTGCAGATACGGTAACAATCTAAAAACCTAATTTTAGGTAGTAAAAAAGGCGATCTTCTGATCGCCTTTTTTATTGACTCATTCAGGATTAAATGGAGAGCTTATTTTCTTGCCTTGCATTTTCACCACTAAGTCCAGGCACCCATTTGTTTGTTGGTAGATCCGTTTTCTCTGCAATGAGTTTGGCTCGCTTCTTAACCTCACTCCATTCGACTTCTAATTTTGGTCCTTTAAAAGCGATGGCAACAACATTGCAATCGTGCGACTCAGGGAACAATAAGACTCTGTTCGAAAATGCCTCGCAAATATTTTTTAGATTCACTTTAAAACTAGGGTGACGTGAAAATAGATTTACTGTCATGACACCTGGAGCTTTCAGAATATCAAAGCAGCCTTTGTAGAAATCTAGGGAACTTGCTGAAGGTCCATCGCAGATGGCATCATATAAATCGACCTGAATAGCATCAAACTGGCAGCGGTGTTTTGCACTCTTTACAAATTGCTTAGCATCTACTTGTAAGGTTTCCAATCTTCTATCGTCGTCAGGAGTAAAAAACATACTGCGTGCAGAAACGATGACGGCAGGATTGAGCTCAACTACAGTAGTTTTAACTGCTGGGCAATGACGATATTGAAACTTTGTTAAAGCCCCTGTCCCAAGACCTAATTGAGCGACGCGCATTCCAGGTTTGGTTTCTAAAAATAATAACCATGCCATCATTTGCTGGTTATATTCAAGATAGATTTCGTCAGGATCACGCATCCGCATCGCACCCTGAATTAACTCACTTCCAAAATGAAGGTAGCGAACCCCTCCGCTCTCAGAAAATGTGACTGCTTCCATATAAATTATTTCTAGCTTTAATTTGCCCAGCGACGAGCATTGCGGAATAAGCGTAACCAAGGACTTGCTCCATCGGGTGTATCTAACCATTCTGGAGGACACCAGCTCATCTGAACCGCTCTAAATACACGCTCAGGATGAGGCATCATGACTGTAAAGCGTCCATCAGGGGTAGTCACACCTGTAAGGCCACCAGGTGAACCATTAGGGTTCATAGGGTAGTCTTCGGTCGGCCTACCTTGATTATCAACAAACCTTAATGCAGCTAATCCCTGCTGAGTAATCTGCTGTAAATTTCCTTGCTCGCTAAAGTTAGCGAAACCTTCGCCGTGTGCAATAGCAATAGGCAGTTGACTGCCCTCCATGCCTTGCGTAAAGATGGATGGCGAAGCCAATACTTCAGCCATGACCAAACGCGCCTCATATTGTTCAGATTGATTGCGGGTAAATTTAGGCCAAGCCTGGGCGCCTGGAATAATCTCCGCTAAATTGCTCATCATTTGGCAGCCATTACAGACACCCAAAGCAAAGCTATCTTGACGCTGGAAAAAGCTGGAAAATTGATCGCGTAGTGCCTGGTTAAAGAGAATCGTTTTGGCCCAACCTTCGCCTGCTCCCAAAACATCGCCATAACTAAACCCACCACAGGCGATCAAGCCCTTGAAGTCATCTAACTTTGCCTTAGCGCCTAAAAGGTCTGACATATGCACGTCATAACTATCAAACCCGGCCCAATTTACGACATAGGCCATTTCCACATGGGAATTGACGCCCTGCTCGCGCAAAATAGCCACTTTGGGTCGTACATTCTTCTTGATGTAAGGTGCAGCTATATCTTCAGCAGCATTAAAAGTAAGCTTTGGTGATAGACCGGCATCCGAAACATTATCTAGCTGAGCAAATTCACTATCAGCACAAGCAGGATTATCTCTTAAGCGAGCAATCTGATAACTGGTATTGGCCCACATCTTTTGAAGAACTTCGCGAGGCTCTGCAAATATTTTTTTAGCGTCGCGCCATATTTCAATTTGACCATTGGTATTGGGTTTACCAATCACATGGCTAAATGCACTTAAGCCCAATTGCCTGAGCACTGCAAATACAGCATCTCGATCAGACCTGCGAATTTGAATAACTACCCCAAGCTCTTCATTAAATAGCGCTTTTAATGTTTGCTCGTGACGGCGGCCAGATACTTGTTGAGCCCAGTTTTTAGCGTCGCCATAATCCGGCTCTCGCTCAGAATCCACTGCAATCATGTCGACGTTAATGGAGATACCACAATGACTTGCAAAAGCCATTTCGGCAATGCACGCTAACAAGCCGCCATCAGATCGGTCATGATAAGCAAGGAGCTTATCTTCTTTACGTAAGGCTATGATTGCCGCAGCAAGCGATTTAAGATCTTCTGGATGATCTACATTGGGCGCTTTACTGCCAGATTGATTGAGGACTTGAGCCAAGATGCTGGCTGCCATACGATTCTTTCCTCGACCTAGGTCAATCAGAATCAACTCAGTATCCAATCCAGATCCATCCTGATTTTTCAATCTTAAGAGTGGGGTAAGTGTTTTACGGACGTCTTGGACTGCAGCAAAAGCAGAAATAATCAGTGAAACTGGCGCAACTACTTTTTTAGATTGCTCACCATCACTCCAGGCCGTTGACATAGATAAAGAGTCTTTGCCTACAGGAATAGAAATACCTAAGGCTGGACATAATTCCATGCCAATGGCTTTTACCGAGTCATACAATTTGGCATCTTCACCAGGTGAGCCGCAGGCTGCCATCCAATTGGCTGAGAGTTTAATTTCTCGGATATCAGCTATATCTGCAGCCAATAAATTGGTAATTGCTTCGCCAACAGCCATGCGTGCAGCCGCGGGTGCATCAATCACAGCAACGGGAGTTCGCTCCCCCATGCTCATCGCCTCACCGCGATAGCCCTTGTAATCCATTAATGTGACGGCGCAATCTGCGACTGGCACCTGCCATGGGCCCACAAATTGATCGCGCGCGTTTAAACCACCGACAGTTCTATCGCCAATCGTAATGAGGAATGATTTGCTTGCAACCGTAGGGTGTTGAAGCACCCAGGCTATTGCTTGGGCTAAATCCACATCGGTAACATTAAGTTCTTCAAATGATTGAAGCTCTCTTTGAACATTGCGATGCATCTTAGGAGGCTTGCCAAGCAACACTTCCATTGGCATATCAATTGGTAGTGCGGCATCAGTTCCAACACCCTGCTTTGAGTCATCTAGCTGAAGTTGGCGCTCCGTTGTAGCTTCACCAACCACTGCGAAGGGGCAGCGCTCACGTTCACATAGTGACTTGAAGAGACCTAAGTCTTTAGCTTCAATGGCTAAAACATATCTCTCTTGAGATTCGTTACACCAAATTTCAGCGGGACTCATGCCACTCTCTTCAAGAGGAACACTGCGTAATTTAAATTTAGCACCTAAGCCAGCACCATCTGCAAGTTCAGGAAAGGCATTGGATAAACCGCCTGCGCCAACATCATGAATTGAAACAATGGGGTTGTTTTCACCCATTGCGCGACAAGCATTAATCACTTCTTGTGCACGGCGCTCCATTTCAGGATTTCCTCGCTGCACAGAATCAAAATCTAAGTCAGCAGTATTAGTCCCCGTCGAAACAGAGCTTCCTGTGGCACCGCCCATACCAATACGCATACCAGGGCCGCCAAGCTGAATTAACAAGTGGCCTGATTGAATAGGTCTCTTCTCTGTATGAATGGAGTCAATGCTGCCAATCCCGCCAGCAATCATGATGGGCTTGTGATAACCACGGCGGACACCATCTAAAGTCTGTTCAAAGACGCGGAAATATCCGCCCAATATAGGTCTACCAAACTCATTGTTGAATGCTGCCCCACCTAAAGGACCATCAATCATTATTTGTAGTGGTGTCGCAATTCTTTCTGACTTTCCATACACCTCAGACTCCCAAGGCATATCGACACCTGGAATATTCAGGTTAGATACTGAGAAACCAGTCAATCCTGCCTTTGGGCGACCGCCGATACCAGTTGCGCCCTCGTCGCGAATTTCGCCCCCAGCACCTGTTGATGCTCCGGGAAATGGGGCAATGGCTGTCGGATGATTGTGGGTTTCCACCTTCATCAAGGTGTGAACTAAGCGAGTATCCTTTTCATAGAGATGATCTGTGCCTTGAGGAACCCAAGTTTCAGCCTCACAACCTGCCATCACAGCTGAGTTATCAGAGTAAGCAACAATTGTCCCTTCAGGATGTAACTGGTGCGTATTACGAATCATGGCGAACAATGAACGCTCTTGATCCTCACCATCTATGGTCCATGAGGAGTTAAATATTTTGTGACGACAATGTTCGCTATTAGCTTGAGCAAACATGATAAGTTCTACATCGCTAGGATTACGTTCTAGCCGAATAAAACTATCAGTTAGGTAGGTGACCTCGTCATCGGATAGAGCCAGTCCTAATTCTTGATTAGCTGCATCTAAGGCTGCCCTGCCTTGCGATAGAACTGGTATGCGCTTTAATGGGCGATCATCTAATGACTGATAAAGTACTTCTGCTTCAGCAATCGACTGAATCACTACCTCTGTCATTCGATCATGTATGGCTGCTATGACCAGTAAATTTTGTTCAGTGTTTAAGGGTTTTTTAGTCTTCCATGCAAATTGAATGCCGCGCTCAATACGCAAAACATCTAAACCACATTGACGCGCAATATCGGTAGCTTTACTTGCCCATGGAGATACAGTTCCAAAGCGAGGAATGACAATGGCAGCATCTAAAGACGGCTTTGAAAACAAGCCTGAACCACTCTGAATGTTGGATTGAAATTTCTGACCATAGGTCAACAAGCTCTTTAAAACACCCTCTTCTACATTTGTCAGTTGGTTTTCAGACCAAACTAAGTGAATATATTGGGCCTCAATTGACTCAAGCATTACGCCTTGACTAGCCAAGGAGGCTAAGAGACGTTGTTGACGGAACGGGGAAAGCGCATTAGCGCCGGGTAAAAAGTGGAAAAAAGACATCCCTAGATTATAAGGTTTTGCCTACAGCAATTTCCCACCCTGAAGTTGTAATTGGCGCTGACAGCGACTGGCTAAGGCTGGGTCATGAGTAACCAAAATTAAGGTGGAATGATTGGCCTGATTTAAGTCAAAAAGTAGGTCTATTACCCTATTGCCGCTAGCCTCATCCAGGCTGCCAGTAGGCTCATCCGCAAATAAAATCTTTGGTTTATTAATGAATGCGCGCGCTAAGGCGACACGCTGCTGCTCCCCTCCCGACAGGGTCTTAGGAAAATGCTTCTGACGATCACCTAGGCCTACCAAATTTAACCACTTAGATGCCTTTTCTTTGGCACTTGAGTCACCCCTGAGCTCTGCAGGCAACATCACATTTTCTAATGCATTTAAATGGGGCAAAAGCTGAAATGATTGAAATACAAAACCTACATGAGCCCCCCTCAGGGATGCTCGACTATCCTCATTTAAGGCATTCAGATCTTGGCCCATTAAAAAGACATTGCCACTTGTAGGTATGTCTAAACCAGCCAAGAGCCCCAATAGAGTACTTTTACCTGAGCCCGAGCTCCCAGTAATGGCGACACTCTCGCCTTCATAAAGGTCAAAACAAATGTCGTGCAAAATACTTAAATCACCATCATTGGTAGATACTTGCTTACTCAAATGATTTGCGCTGAGAACTTTGATTGGATTACTCATAAATATCGTTACTTATATCTCTTAGATGATGAATCAATACAGTAGTTACCGCCCATTTAGTCGACTTATTTTTCTCAGTCTATTTTGCCTGCTTATGTCCATTGTGACATTGACCAAGGCAAATACGACAATTTTGGTTATGGGAGACAGTCTTTCAGCAGAGTATGGCTTAGCGCGAGGGACTGGCTGGGTAAAGCTCCTGGAAGATCAGTTGCAAAAACAATCTAGTCCATGGAAGGTCTTTAACGCAAGCATCAGTGGGGAAACTACCTCAGGCGGCCTTACTAGAATGCCAGCTCTTCTTGAACAGAAAAAGCCTGGGATAGTCCTATTGGAGCTTGGTGCAAATGATGCCCTGCGAGGACTTTCAGTTGAACAGACCGAAAAGAATCTTCGTAAGATGATTCAGGAGAGCAAGAAATCTGGTGCGAAGGTATTGTTATTTGGGATGCAGATACCGCCCAATTACGGTCAGGATTACACCAATCAATTCAAGGCCATCTATTTAAAACTAGCGAAGCAAGAGGGGGTTGAACTCTTACCCTTTTTTTTGCAAGGAATAGCATCTCAAAAAGAGCTTTTTCAAGCAGACAATATTCATCCAAATGAAAAGGCTCAGGAAATTCTTTTTAGAAATGTCTGGGGGGCAATGACGCCTTATCAAAAATTACTAGGCAGCAAGTAAAAAACGAATTGAATTAACTGCCGGCTCCAGTATTGCTTGATTTAAGCGGATTAATTACCTTAACACTCGCAGAGTTACGCCAAAAGGACATAAAGCCAGCAAATTCAGACTGGGCTGCAAGAGCCTGGATCTGTGCTGCTTGGGCTTTATAAACCTTTGGATCGCCACCAGGTGGTTGACGAACTTGGTCCACGCGGTACAAGGTACTACCAACTCCAGGATTAGGAACTGAGACTACGGCAGGCAACTTATCAGCACTAATAGTCATGACATCATCTAATGCAGTACCTAATAAATTAGAGGGCTTGTTACGCGATACCCAGACTGGGGCTGCAAATCCGGCATTATTCCTTGGATCTTTTTGCAAGGATTCATAGCGCTCTGCAGCAGCTGCAATGGCTAATTTTTCAGCAGCACGTTGACTTACCTGCCGCTTTACTTCAGCCGCAACATCTTTGAATGGAAGAGTTTGCGCAGGATGAAATGTGACAACGCGAGCGGATACAAAAACACCGGGAGAAACTTGAACCGCTTCAATATTACGTTTGTTTTTTACTGCCTCATCCCCAAATAAAGATTGAACTACCTTTGGATTGGCAAGTGGGTGATCCTTAGAGCCTGAAATAAAACCACTACGCGTTAGTCCTTTTTGACTTTGAACAGATATCTTCAACTTATCTGCAGCAGGCCTAAGGCTATCCGATTGATCATATGTGAGATTTGCAAAGATATCAGCCTTCTCGCTAAACACTTTTGCATCTTCTTTAGGATCAGCTCTTAGGACAATGTATTCCACATCAACATATTCAGGGCTTACAAATAACTTAGCATTAGCCTCATAGAAGGCTTGGAGCTCATCTTGGCTTGGGCTCACCTTGGATAAATAATCTTTTGCGTTAAATGATAAGACTTGAACTTGTCTTTCAGTTTCATACAGCGTAGAAATGATCTCGGAGATTTTTGGCGTAGCTAACTCAGTTCTTGTTACAGAATTTAAGAGCTGACTTATCTTCAGATCAAAAGCCTGACTTGCATAAAATTGCTCTTCGTTTAGACCATTACTAGTCAATAGTTGCTTAAATCGAGCATCATCAAAACTTCCGTCAGGCTTATAAAGCGCTCTAATTTGAGGAATATTTTGGAGGCTTTTAATCAGCGCCTCTTTACCTACCTGTAAATGCAAATTATTGACGGCAAATCCTAGAATGCGCTGTTGAAGTAATTCATTTAAAACTGCCTGACGAAATTGCAAGCTTTGAGCAATTTGCAAATTACCACCGGCACGCTCTGCTTGACGCTTTGCGCTCATCTCTACTTCTTGGGCTGTAATGGGTCTTCCATCCACTTTAACCAAATCAGTTTCTTTATCCATGAACTCGGAATAGCTTGATATTCCAAAAAAGGCGAAGGAAGGAACAATAACTAACATCAGCGCGAACTGCATTAATCTTTGGTGCTTGCGGATTGTGTCAAACATGGAGTAGATCGCTAGTAATGAATAAGTAAACCGTTAGTTTACTAGGCAGAAGAAGATGAGGTGTGAGCTTGCCTGGAAAAGGCTGGAAATGGTAAAGATTTGGTGGGCGCTGAGAGGATCGAACTCCCGACATTCTGCGTGTAAGGCAGACGCTCTACCAGCTGAGCTAAGCGCCCCAAATTATTACAAACAAGATTGTAACCTAAACATCAAAAAGAACATGATTTCCCGTCAATTTAAGCTGAAAACTCTAGATTAAAACGACGGGAAACTCCCTTGTAGATTAATGCTTAAGCACTTCCCCAGAAGAAACCTTTTCTGTCGCTTTGCTGGCTTCTGAAGCCTTTTTAGCCAACTCTTCAGGGCTTGGGTCTGGCAATGCCTCAGGCATTCTCTCCAACGCCAGCTCTAGCACTTTATCAATCCAGCGAACAGGAACAATTTCAATTGCGTTCTTCACGTTATCAGGAATATCAATTAAATCTTTGACATTTTCCTCGGGAATTAAAGCAAGCTTAATTCCACCGCGATGGGCAGCCAGAAGCTTCTCTTTTAGGCCGCCAATCGGCAAGACCTCTCCACGCAAAGTTATCTCCCCTGTCATTGCCACATCAGAGCGGATTGGAATACCCGTAAATACTGAGACCAGCGCAGTAGTAATAGCAATACCAGCTGAAGGACCATCTTTGGGAGTCGCGCCATCTGGAAAGTGGATATGAATATCTTTCTTTTCAAAGGCCTCATCCGTAATACCAAGACGACGAGCTCTCGAGCGCACGACAGTACGAGCTGCCTCAACAGACTCTTTCATCACATCGCCGATTGAACCTGTACGGGTAATGACACCCTTTCCCGGCATGGTAGCTGCTTCAATAGTTAAGAGATCTCCTCCAACTTCTGTCCAAGCTAAGCCGGTTACTTGCCCAATCTGATTTTCTTTTCCAGCCAATCCAAAGTCATACATCCGAACTGAGAGGAATTTTTCAAGATTATCTGCATTCACCACAATTGGAGCAGCTTCTTTCTTTAAGAGTAATAACTTAACGACCTTGCGGCAGATCTTGCTGATTTCACGCTCTAGGGATCGCACGCCTGCTTCGCGCGTGTAGTAGCGAATAATGCTCCTTACGGCGCTATCATCAATCTTTAACTCATCTATCTTCAGGCCGTTATTTTTGATCTGCTTGGGAATAAGGTAATTCACAGCAATGCTGGTTTTTTCATCCTCGGTGTAACCCGCTAGACGAATGATTTCCAGACGATCTAGCAAAGGACCGGGAATATTGAGTGAGTTTGAGGTAGCAACGAACATCACGTCAGATAGATCAAAATCCACTTCAACATAGTGATCTTGGAAAGTATGATTTTGCTCTGGATCTAAAACCTCTAGCAAAGCACTGGCTGGGTCACCACGAAAATCCATACCCATCTTATCGACTTCATCTAGCAGAAAGAGTGGATTGCGAACACCTACCTTGGTAAGGCTAGACAAAATCTTGCCTGGCATAGAACCAATGTAAGTGCGACGATGTCCACGAATTTCAGACTCATCACGCACACCGCCTAAGGCCATGCGAACAAATTTACGATTTGTAGCACGGGCAATAGATTGGCCCAAGGAAGTTTTACCAACACCCGGAGGGCCTACTAGACAGAGAATGGGAGCCTTCACTCGATCAACGCGTTGTTGAACAGCGAGATACTCCAAAATACGTTCCTTGACCTTATCTAATCCATAGTGGTCTTCATCTAATACTTTTTCAGCATTAGTTAGGTCATTATTGATCTTTGTTTTTTTCTTCCATGGAAGATTGACTAAGGTATCAATAAAGTTTCGAATTACAGTCGCTTCAGCCGACATTGGAGACATGAGCTTCAGTTTCTTAAGCTCAGATTCTGCCTTCTTTAGAGCCTCTTTAGGCATCTTGGCAGCTTTGATGCGCTTTTCTAGCTCCTCTAAATCAGCGCCCTCTTCGCCTTCACCAAGCTCCTTTTGAATTGCTTTAACTTGCTCATTAAGGTAGTACTCACGCTGACTTTTTTCCATCTGACGCTTAACACGTCCACGGATACGTTTCTCTACTTGCAAGATGTCTATCTCACTTTCAAGATCGGCTAAGAGACTTTCCAATCTCTGAACAACATCTACCATTTCTAGGAGACGTTGCTTTTGTTCAAGCTTAACTGGAAGATGCGCGCAGATAGTATCTGCAAGGCGACTTGGGTCATCAATACCTCCAAGTGAGGACAAAATCTCTTGTGGAACTTTTTTATTCAGTTTTACGTACTGATCAAACTGCGCCATGATGGCACGACGTAATGCTTCTGTTTCATGGGCATCTAGAGAATCCATTGCTGTTGGTGTAGCCTCGCAATTGAAGTAACCCATGCTATCTTCAATCTGACTTACCTCAGCGCGTTGCACGCCTTCTACAAGTACCTTTACTGTGCCATCTGGCAATTTGAGCATCTGCAAGATGTTGGCGATACAGCCAACCTCATAGAGGTCTTCAATCGAGGGCTCATCCTTAGCGGCTGCTTTTTGAGCCACTAAGAGAACATTCTTGCCGGTTTCCATTGCAGCTTCTAAGGCTTTAATGGATTTAGGGCGACCCACAAATAAAGGGATCACCATATGAGGGAATACAACTACATCCCGCAGAGGGAGCAAAGGTAGTTGAATCGGTTCAGAGGGTAGTAATAGGTGGCCAGGCATGGGGCAATTCCTCCAAAGTAATCAATCCTCAAGTGTCTACGTCTAGTGGTATTTAAAGCATAAACCACTAGATACAGACTTTATTCTTGAATAGCATACTACCTATATGGGTAGCACTTTGAGAAATTCAAGGGGGAAAAGGGTCAAAAAGAGGCAAAAATGCCTTAAAAATAGCGAAAACCCTAAGAAATTAAGCTTTTTTACTTAATTCTGGCTGTTCAGCATCTAGCTTATAAACTAACAGAGGCTTTCCACCCTCTGCAATGCTGGATTCGTCGATAACCACTTTTTGGACGTTCTTTAAAGACGGTAAGTCGTACATCACGTCCATTAAAGAGCCTTCAAGGATAGACCGAAGTCCTCGAGCACCAGTCTTACGGGCAATCGCCTTCTTGGCAATGGCTGAAAGGGCTTCGCGACGCACTTCTAGTTCTGAGCCTTCCATTGTCAAAAGTGCTTGATATTGTTTTACTAGCGCATTTTTAGGCTCAGTCAGAATCTGAATCAAAGCTTCTTCATCCAGCTGGGCCAAGGTTGCCACCACGGGAAGACGACCAATCAATTCAGGAATTAAACCAAACTTAATTAAATCTTCTGGCTCAACCTCAATCAGAAGATCGCTGACACCGCGATCATCTTTACCGGGAACTGTGGCATTAAAACCAATACCGGTTTTAGCAGTGCGTTGTTGAATTACCTTTTCAAGCCCATCAAAAGCACCGCCACAAATAAATAAAATATTGGTTGTATCAACTTGTAAAAAATCTTGGTTAGGATGCTTGCGACCGCCCTGTGGGGGTACGGAAGCCATTGTGCCTTCTACCAGCTTCAGTAAGGCTTGCTGAACACCCTCACCTGATACATCGCGAGTGATGGATGGATTGTCAGACTTACGTGAAATTTTATCAATCTCATCGATATAGACAATGCCACGCTGTGCTTTTTCAACGTTGTAGTCGCAAGCTTGCAATAGTTTTTGAATAATGTTTTCAACATCCTCACCAACATAACCCGCTTCAGTTAAGGTGGTGGCATCAGCCATTACAAAAGGAACATCGAGCATGCGAGCTAATGTTTGTGCCAGCAAGGTTTTGCCTGAGCCTGTAGGCCCAATCAACAAAATATTGCTTTTAGCTAGTTCAACTCCATCAACCATCGCCTTGGCTGGAAGTTTGGTTTCTTTTTTATCTGCCGCTTCAATTGGCTTACCATCTTTATCCAACTTCACCTTCTTAGGTTTAGGCAAGTATTGAAGACGCTTGTAGTGGTTGTAAACCGCAACTGCTAGGGTTTTTTTAGCATGGTCCTGACCAATCACATATTGATCGAGATTTTCGCGAATCTGGTGAGGGGTTGGCAAAGCTTCATCGCCAGTCTCTTTAGGAAGTTTAGCGATTTCCTCTTGAATAATGTCTGTACATAAATCAATGCACTCATCACATATAAAAACAGATGGCCCAGCAATGAGCTTTTTTACTTCATGCTGGCTTTTGCCGCAAAAAGAGCAATACAGAACTTTATCTGTTGAATTATTGGAGTTGGTATCGCTCAATTTGCTTGCCTAGGTTGCTAGTAAATATCAAGGACGCTTATCAATCACTTTATCGATCAGACCATATTCACGAGCTTGCTCAGCAGACATGAAATTATCACGATCAGTGTCTTTGGCGATCGTATCAATAGATTGACCAGTGCGGTCGGCTAAGATCTTGTTCAAACGCTCACGCAGATACAGAATCTCACGCGCCTGAATTTCAATATCCGAAGCTTGCCCACGAGCTCCACCAAGCGGTTGATGGATCATGACTCGAGAATTAGGCAATGCGTAACGCTTACCTTTTTCACCAGCACACAATAAGAAGGCGCCCATACTTGCCGCCATGCCCATACACAGAGTGCTCACATGTGGCTTTATAAATTGCATGGTGTCATAAATTGCGAGACCAGCAGATACTGAGCCACCCGGAGAGTTAATGTACAAAGAAATCTCTTTGTCAGGATTTTCACTCTCCAAAAAGAGAAGCTGTGCAATGACTAAGTTTGCAGTTTGATCATTCACCTCACCCACCAAGAAAACAACGCGCTCTCTTAATAGGCGTGAGTAAATATCGTAGGCACGTTCACCCCTACCAGAGGTTTCTATCACCATGGGAACCAAGCCCAATCCTTGTGGTTCTATATATTCAGATTGGAGATGGTTCATGTTGAGAGCCCTTTAAAAGTAATAGGTGGCAATGAAACGATTAATTAAGCTTACTTAATTCTTCAAAGCTTACGGCTTTATCAGTCACTTTAGCAAGCGATGTGAAGTATTTGATGACGTTATCTTCTAAAACTAGGTTTTCAATATCTTTTAGACGGCTTGGATTGCTGTAGAACCAACGAACCACTTCTTTCGGGTCCTCGTATGTAGCAGCTTGCTCATCAATTTCAGCTTTAATTTGATCGGCCGTCGCTGTCAAGTTTTGCTTTTTAACCAACTCACTCAAAATAAGGCCCAAACGGACGCGTTTGAGAGCTTGCTCAGCAAACAGTTCTGCGGGGATTGGTACATCTTTTGCATTGGGAACACCGCGTTGCGTCAGATCCTGACGAGCACCTTCCACCAAGCGTTCTTGTTCCGAAGCTACTAAAGATTTGGGCGCATCTAGATCGCAAATAGAGTTTAATTTCTCCATCACTTCACCTTTCAATAACGTGGTGATGCGACGCTTTACTTCTCGATCTAAATTTTCTTTTACGTCGGCGCGCATCTTGGCAACGCCACCCTCAGTAATACCTAGTGACAAAGCGAAAGCATCATCAACGACTGGCATATGAGCCCAGTTCACTGACTTCACAGTAATTGTAAATTCAGCAGTTTTACCGGCAACATCCTTACCATGGTAATCGGATGGAAAGCTCAATGGAAATGATTTACTTTCGCCTGCTTTTAGCCCTAAAGTCGCTGCCTCAAATTCTGGAAGCATGCGACCTTCGCCCAATACATATTCAAAATTTTCAGCTTTACCGCCAGCAAACTCAACGCCATCAATTTTGCCAACGAAATCGATTACTACTTGATCGCCCGCTTGGGCTGCAGTATTGGCACCGCCATCACCGTGCGCACCAGCTTGGCCGCGTGGATGGTAATGCACTTGCTGTTTACGAAGAACATCTATTGCGCGGTCAATTTCTGCATCGCCAATTTCAGTGGTGTACTTGCTGACTTCTGCACTACTAATGTCTCCGATTTTGACTTCAGGCAGCACTTCAAAAAAGGCTTCAAAAACAACTTTGTCAGCTCCGAGCTCACTTTTTGGTTCGAGTCTTGGTTGGCCAGCAAGTGCAATTCCCTCTTTCTGACTGAGCTCATAAAAGAGTTCGGCGGCTTTATCAAACTGAAGCTCGTAATCCACTTGCATACCGTGCTGCTTTTCAACAATATTCTTAGGAACTTTGCCAGGACGAAATCCAGCTATTTTCATGGTCTTACCAACTTTTGCTAAGCGGGCTTCACGTGCTTTTGCCAAATCGGCGCGAGCGAACTCCAAAGTTATTTTACGGTCCAGTGAACCTAAGTTTTCTATTTGCACAGCCATTCTCGTCTCTTAATTGAAGATCAGGGTATGTGAAGTCCAGGCCAAGTGGCAATCTTGTGGTGCGAGGAGGGGGACTCGAACCCCCACACCATTTCTGGCGTCAGGACCTAAACCTGGTGCGTCTACCAATTTCGCCATCCTCGCGATATCCGCAAACACTGCCAAGCCTAAACTTCACTCTAAAGACCGTAATTCTACAATGCTTGGGGGTTTAGAGGATCTTGTAGGTCAGATTGGTGGCTAGCAAGACAGATTACTGGGGTATTAAGCCTTATAGACTAGGGCTACGGCATGAACTGCAATACCCTCACCTCGACCCAAATGCCCAAGCAATTCGTTCGTCTTGGCTTTTAGATTGACGTGACTGGGCGTTACAGCTAAATCGGCAGCAATATTGCGTACCATTTCTGGCAGGAATTCTGCTAGCTTAGGCTTCTGACAAATGATCGTGGCATCGACATTTCCGATATGAAAGCCAGCTGCTTGAACCTTTTGCAAGGCCGCTCTGAGCAATATACGACTATCCATATCCTTAAATTGTGGGTCAGTATCTGGAAATAGCTGGCCAATATCATTTAGGCCAGCGGCACCCAACAAGGCATCCGTTAAAGCATGCAGCAAGGCATCTGCATCAGAATGGCCCAATAAACCTTTTACATAAGGCACGTGAACACCACCAAGAATGAGTTTGCGGTCTGTTACCAAAGCATGGACGTCATAGCCCTGCCCAATACGGAATTGAGGAATGTGTAGTGGGACTTGAGTCATAGGCTTAGGATTATTTTTGAGTTGACTGGAGTAACAATTGCATTAAATCCCAATCTGCAGGATGAGTCACCTTGAAGTTGCGAATTGCGCCTTCTATCAATAAAGGCTGAAAGCCTGCTAACTCCATGGCGCTAGCTTCATCGGTGATATCAGCTTCAAGCCGAATGGCATTGACAAGTGCTTCATGCAAATCATGAATACCAAACATCTGCGGCGTTTGAGCTTGCCATAAATGCGCTCGCGGAATCGTCTTTTCAGAATGAGGAATATTGCCAGCAATGACGGAATCTAAATCTGCTTGCTTAAGAGTGTCTGCCAATGGAATGGCTAATAAGCCCCCCGCATTTCCAGCACCAACTGCATGAATCAACTTCTCAATTAACTGAGGGGTAATCCCTGGGCGTGCAGCATCATGAACCAGAACCCAATCATTCTGATCCAAACCTGAATCCAGCATCGCGGCTAGGGTATTGCGTACTGTTTCTTGACGAGTTGGTCCACCAGTAGGGAGAACGTGAATAGGCTTATTGCCTATAACAAGATTATTTAACAGCGGATGATCAACAAAGCCTGGACTCACACCAAGCCATATTGACTCAATGTGTGGTGATTCTATAAATGCCCCAAGAGCATATTCCAGCATCGGTCTTCCTGCCAGCAGCTGGAATTGTTTTGGCAGTTCACCACCGAGGCGCAGCCCAGAGCCCGCTGTAGGTAGGAGCGCATGACACTTCTTGCTGGTTTGATTTGTGAAACCCATGCCTGATTCTATAATGAGCCAAGATGTCTGATGCATTAAATCTTGTTACCCCCATACCCGCTCCACGGGCTGGGCAGCGCTTTACCTTCTCGGGCCTAGTAGGCTCGGCTGATGCCGCTTTAATAGCCCAATCTGCCATCCAATATCGCAGTCTTTTTTCAGTGATGGTGATCTTTTGCGCCCAAGCTCAAGAGGCGCAAAGGCTCTTAGAAGAAATACCTGCTTTTGCCCCTCAGTTAAAGACTCGCCTACTTCCAGACTGGGAAATTCTTCCTTATGACCACTTTTCACCACATCAGGATTTAGTCTCTGAACGACTAGCTACCCTTTATGAGTTATTGAATGGTAGTTGCGACATTGTTTTGGTTCCCATCACTACAGCATTACAAAGACTTGGTCCTCCCCATTTTTTATCAGGCCATACCTTTTTCTTTAGGCAAGGTGACAAGTTAAATGAGGTCGCACTAAAGCTGCAACTTCAGCAAGCTGGGTATGACCCAGTAAGTGCAGTGATGAGGCCCGGGGAGTACAGCATTCGAGGTGGATTAATTGATCTATTTCCGATGGGATCCAGTCTTCCATATCGTCTTGACCTATTTGGTGATGAAATCGAACAAATACGGGCCTTCGATCCAGACACCCAACGCAGTCTTTATCCAGTAAAAGAGGTTCGTCTTCTTCCTGGTCACGAATTTCCTTTCGATGACGTATCGCGTACCGCCTTTAGAAATCGATGGCGCGAAGTTTTTGAAGGCGATCCTACCCGTTGCTCAATTTACAAGGATGCAAACTTAGGCATACCAAGCGCTGGTATTGAATCATATCTACCAATGTTTTTCGAAGAACAATCAAGTCTCTTTGATTACTTCCCTCGCTCTGGCGACCCAGTATGGATCTGGAGTGCTGGCGATATTGAGGAAACCATCCGTGGATTTTGGAAAGATACCCAGTCTCGCTATGAATTTTTAAAGCACGATTTAGATAGACCCATTCTTCCGCCTAAGCAATTATTTTTAGATGTAGATGAATTTTTTTCCTCTGCCAAACCACATGCACGTATAGCCCTTGAATTTGACTCATCGGATCAAGCACACTTTTATCCAGTTCCAGATCTAGCGGTTCATCGCCGAGATGCTGATCCTATTGCAAAGCTTCGGGCTTTAGTATCAGCAGAAAAAGTACGGCTACTGATATGTGCCGATAGCGCAGGACGTAAGGAATCTATTCGTCAACTTTTGGAAGAGAGTAATTCAGTAGCCGGCGCAAATGGTAAACCCCTCTTCCAACTCAAGCCTGAGGGCTTTGAAGGTGTTGCTGATTTTATTAAGAGTGAAGCCTCATTTGGATTAGTTACAGCACCTCTATTTAATGGCTTTTCTTGGCCAGATCAAAATTTAATTGTTATAACGGAAGCAGAGTTATTTACTGCGACGGCAAGACAAAGACGTAAAGGTAAGGGGTCTGAGAGTGCTGATCCAGACATGCTCTTTAAGGATTTATCTGAGCTCAAGATTGGAGATCCGGTTGTTCATGCAGAACATGGAATTGGCCGCTATCAGGGGCTAGTCCTCCTCAATATTGCTGCAGCTAAAGAAACACCTATTTTTGAAGAGTTTCTTCATCTGCAATATGCAGGCCAGGCTACCCTCTATGTCCCTGTACAACAACTGCAAATGGTCACTCGTTATGCGGGATCTGATCCAGATTCAGCCCCGCTACATCAGCTTGGTTCAGGACAGTGGGATAAAGCCAAACGTAAGGCTGCCCAACAGATTAGAGATACTGCGGCGGAGCTTTTAAGTCTATATGCTGCTAGAGCGATTCGCAAAGGTCATGCATTTGAGTTTTCTGCCCATGACTATGCAGCTTTTTCTGAGAGTTTCGGATTTGAAGAAACGCCTGATCAAGCAAATGCAATTGCCGCCGTCATTGGCGATATGACTAGTGGCAGCCCGATGGATCGATTGGTTTGCGGTGATGTTGGCTTTGGTAAGACTGAGGTGGCCTTGCGCGCGAGCTTTGTGGCAGTGATGGGCGGCAAACAAGTTGCTATCTTAGCACCGACCACTCTACTGGCTGAACAACATGTTGCCACCTGGAAAGACCGCTTTGCTGATTGGCCTGTCCGTATCGTTGAACTCTCTCGCTTTAAAACTACTAAGGAAATTAATGCTGCACTAGAGGCAATAGCCAAAGGTGAAGCAGATATCATAATTGGCACTCATAAATTGCTTTCAAAAGAAACGCAATTTGCAAATCTTGGTCTAGTCATTGTGGATGAGGAGCATCGCTTTGGCGTAAGACAAAAGGATGCCCTCAAGGCCCTGCGTGCAGAGGTAGATATCCTAACCCTAACTGCAACACCGATACCAAGAACACTCGGGATGGCAATGGAAGGCCTTAGAGAATTTTCCATTATTGCTACAGCCCCGCAAAAACGTTTAGCAATTAAAACGTTTGTTCGTCGCGAAGGTGATGGCGTAATCAGAGAAGCCGTACTACGTGAGATTAAGCGAGGCGGTCAAGTTTACTTCTTACATAACGAAGTGGAAACGATTGAAAACCGTAAGCACGCTTTACAAGAACTGATTCCTGAAGCCCGTATTAGCGTAGCACATGGACAAATGCATGAACGAGAGCTGGAATCAGTGATGCGTGAATTTGTTACGCAAAGAACCAATATCTTGCTATGCACCACTATTATTGAAACTGGTATTGATGTACCTACTGCAAATACCATCATCATGCACCGAGCAGATAAATTTGGTTTAGCTCAGCTCCATCAACTTAGGGGGCGTGTAGGTCGATCCCATCATCAAGCCTATGCCTATCTATTAGTTCCAGATCCTGAGGCGCTGAGTAAACAAGCGCAATTGCGCTTAAATGCGATTCAAGCCATGGAAGAATTGGGTTCTGGCTTTTATTTGGCAATGCATGATCTTGAAATCCGCGGCGCCGGAGAAGTACTTGGCGATAAACAATCAGGTGAAATACACGAGATCGGTTTTCAGCTGTATACAGAGATGCTTAATCGTGCAGTGAAATCTTTGCGCAGTGGAAAAGAACCAGATCTACTTGCCCCATTACAGGCGACTACTGACGTTAACTTGGGAGTACCTGCCCTACTCCCTAATGATTATTGCCCTGATGTGCATGAAAGACTGTCTTTATACAAACGCTTTGCTAGTACAAATGACTTTTCAGAGCTAATGGGTTTGCGCGAAGAATTAGTAGATCGCTTTGGCGATCTTCCTGATCAGGCTAAATCCTTCTACGAAACCCATCGACTACGTTTAGAAATGGCTGGCTTTGGAATAAAGAAGATTGATGCTTTCCCCGCTTCTATTCAAATTCAGTTCATTCCCAATCCACCATTAGATCCCATGAAGATTATTCAGCTCATTCAAAGCTCAAAATATATTCAACTCAATGGACAAGATAAGCTGAAGATATTGCCGCAAAAAGACCGTGAATTTGAAAAGTTAGAGCAACGGCTCGATGCAATCCGTCAGGTCTTGCGTCGCCTGAATGAATCAGCCATGCTCAATACTGTCCAAGCAAATTAAATAATCACGATTATGATTAATACTATGTCCCTGCTTACTCTCCTTGCGATTTCTCGTGACCCTATAGCGCAGAAGTTCAGTTTTGAGCTTAAAGAAGCAGCACTTCAATATGGCGCAAGCTTACATACCGAAGGCGAGCAATCATTTAATGGCACATATTATTCAGAACGCTGGGTTAGCAATCAACTCCTAGACACACAACAGCGAGAGCACTTGCGCTTGATTACTAATAAATACAGCGCAGATCTATGTTTTTTAAAGCCTGATCTCAATACAAATCCTATTCGCGTGTTAGCTATGGATATGGACTCAACCTTAATCAATATTGAGTGTATTGACGAAATTGCTGATTTCACAGGAAAAAAAGCGGCTGTTGCCCAGATTACTGAAGCCACTATGCGTGGTGAAATTAAAGACTTCAAGGAAAGCCTTCGTCGTCGTGTTGCGCTACTAGAAGGAGTGCCTGCAGACACCTTAGAGGCTGTTTATCGCGAAAGATTACGCCCAAATCCTGGCGCTGCTGAACTTTTAGCAGGCGCCCATGAGCGCGGCATCTTTACTTTATTGGTTTCGGGTGGATTTACCTTCTTTACTGAGAAGTTAAGACAGCAATTTGACCTGAAGCGGACACAAGCTAATACCCTCGAAATCATAGACAACAGACTGACTGGCAAAGTCTTGGGAGACATTGTTGATGGCTTTGCTAAAGCTTTCTATTTAGATGAGGTCTGCAGTAATTTAGGCTGTACTAAAGTCAATTCCATGACGATGGGCGATGGAGCGAATGACCTCATCATGATGACTGGCTCCGGCATCAGTGTTGCATACAGAGCTAAGCCAGTAGTTAAAGAAAAAGCCGACGCAGCTTTTGACTACGTCGGCTTAGATGCTGCCTTACTTTTGATTGCCTAGAGCATATTTCTAGTAATCATAGTAATTGGTTTTACATGCGCTCGAAAATTGTAGCGATACCCTGACCACCACCAATACACATTGTTACTAGTGCGTACTTACCTTGAACTCGTTGCAGTTCATGAATTGCTTTAGTAGCAATTGCAGCACCAGAGCAACCAATTGGGTGACCAAGCGCAATCGCGCCACCATTCACGTTTGTTTTTGCCGGATCTAGACCCAAGCCTTTTGTAACAGCCAAAGCTTGTGCTGCAAAAGCTTCATTGGACTCAATAACATCCATTTGATCAAGCTTGAGACCTGCGCGCTCGAGAGCAAGCTTGGTTGCTGGGATTGGGCCTTCACCCATAATATGGTTTGGCACACCAGCGACCGCATAAGAAACCAGACGTGCGATTGGCTTATGACCCGCCTTCTTCGCTGTTTCTGCATCTGCAAGAACAAAGAATGCTGCGCCATCATTAATACCTGATGCATTTCCAGCAGTAACGCTTCCCCCTTCTTTCTTAAACACAGCCTTCATTTTTCCGAGGGTTTCCATTGTGGTGTCTGGCTTGCAATGTTCATCAGTATCAAAAACCACATCGCCTTTGCGTGACTTAATGGTGATTGGAACGATTTGAGATTTAAAGCGACCTTCTTTAATGGCATGGGCAGCACGGCGATGAGATTCCATCGCCAGCGCATCTTGCTCTTCGCGGGTCAACTTCCATTTTTCAACTAAATTTTCAGCGGTAACACCCATGTGTCCAACGCCAAAAGGATCGGTCAAAACAGCAACCATCAAGTCGAGCATCTTGGTATCACCCATGCGAGCACCGCTGCGCATTGCTGGTGATCCATACATACCGCGGGACATCACTTCTACGCCGCCGCCAACACCATAATCGCAATCGCCGAGCATGATTTGCTGGGCAGTTGTAACAATCGCTTGAAGACCTGAGCTACAAAGACGATTTAAGGCCATCGCCACAGATTCCATTGGCAGACCTGCTTGAATTGCTGCAACACGAGCAACATAGGCATAACGACTATCAGTTGGAATGGTATTTCCCACTGTGACATAGTTAATCAATGCTGGATCTACACCAGAGCGTGCAACAGCTTCTTTCATCACAATACCGCCAAGTTCAGAAGGCTCAAAACTGCTGAGGGAGCCATTAAAGGAACCAATTGCGGAACGAACAGCACTCAAAACTACGACATCACGACTCATATCAATCCCCTTAGCTGTGCCTAAAAATTAGGCTTTATTACACTTAATTAAGACTTCAACAAACAATTTAATAACATACTTCAAGTTTCGGCTATTAGGTCATGCCCTTGGGAGCTAACAACGGTTACCCGTATGATTTCTCCGGACCGATAGCGTTTTGAGGGTTTATTTGCGGGTAGAACCCTCACCAGGCCATCGATTTCAGGGGCATCACCAATGGTTCGCCCAATTCCGCCTGATTCATCCACGCGGTCAATTAGGACCTGGATGCGCTTACCCACTTTTTTGGTCAGACGCTTGATGGATATTTCTTCCGCTTTAGCCATAAATCTAGCTCGACGCTCTTCACGAATCGCATCAGGCACAGGATTATCAAGTTGATTAGCAATTGCCCCATCAACAGGTGAGTATGCAAAACAACCAGCCCTGTCGATTTGAGCATCATCAAGGAAATTTAATAAATATTCGAACTCTTGTTCGGTCTCACCTGGAAAGCCAGCAATGAAAGTGCTGCGGATAACTAAATCAGGACATGCCTCACGCCAAGCCAAAATCCGCTCAAGATTTTTTTCGCCACTTGCTGGGCGTTTCATTCTTTTCAATACATCTGGATGCGCATGCTGCAATGGAATATCTAGATACGGCAGCACTCCGTAACCATGCTCCGAAAATTCAGCCATTAAAGGCAAAATATCGTCAACATGCGGGTATGGATAGACATAGTGAAGTCTTACCCAGGCTTGATGCTCTCGTGCAATTTGATTTAGCGCATTGACCAAATCAAACATTCTGGTTTTGACTGGCTTACCATCCCAAAATCCAGTTCGATATTGAATATCGACGCCGTAAGCGCTAGTATCTTGTGAAACTACCAACAGCTCCTTGACCCCAGATTCAAAGAGGCGCTTAGCTTCGAGTAGAACTTCGCCGATGGGTCTTGAGACTAAATCACCTCGCAGACTTGGGATGATGCAAAAGGTGCAGCGATGATTGCAGCCTTCTGAAATTTTGAGATATGCGTAATGCCTTGGTGTGAGCTTAACGCCGGTTGACGGCACTAAATCAGTGAATGGATCATGCGGCTTAGGTAAATGAAGATGGATGGCCTGCATTACTTCATCAGTGGCATGGGGTCCAGTAACGGCCAGGACTTTAGGGTGGATGCTCTGTATGAGATCAGAGCCATCTGGATTTTTCCTGGCCCCTAAGCAGCCCGTAACAATCACCCTGCCATTTTCAGCAAGAGCTTCGCCAATCGCTGAAAGACTTTCTTCTACCGCTGAATCAATAAAGCCGCAAGTGTTTACCACTACTAAATCAGCGCCCGAATAATCCTTAGCGGTTTCATAACCTTCAGCGCTAAGCTGAGTCAATATCAGTTCTGAATCTACTAGCGCCTTAGGGCAACCCAAGGATACAAACCCAATTTTTCCCGCCACAACTATTCTTTTTCTGTTTTATTAGGCTGAGGGGTAAATGGGAAGCCGCCAAACATATTTTGTGAGCCTTGCATTTGTTCCTGCATTTTGATGAACAAGTCTTTGCTTTGCTCCATATAGCTACCCATTAAATTTTGCATTAATGGATTTTGAATATTCAGCATCTGGGACCAAGCTTCTGGAGTACTGCCTGCACCTAGTCCCTTAGTTTGATCGCCTAACTTATTATGAATATCAACAAAGGACTGCATTGTTTTTTCTAAATAATTTCCCATCAAACCTTGCATGGAGTTTCCATAAAAGCGAATGATTTGAGAAAGCATCTGAGATGAAAATACTGGCGCCCCGCCAGCCTCTTCCTCGAGAATAATTTGCAACAAAATATTGCGAGTTAAATCTTCTTCGGTTTTAGCATCAACAACTTTAAAAACCTCATTAGCCATGACTAAGCCCTTGATATCGGCCAAGGTCACATAAGTGCTGGTCTGGGTGTCATACAGACGACGATTGGGATATTTCTTAATGAGTCGCTCTTCGCCAACTCGCTTTGCTCTAGTAGCCATGGTTTTCCTTACTTAGTACCGCAACGCAACATCGGCATAGTTTATCCCTAGTTTGACCAAAAGGTAAATTAGCCGTGTTGCGCCTCCTTCAATATCAGCAAATGCTGTTTAACCGGTATGAATACCGCCATTTAAGGAGAAATCAGCTCCTGTGGCGTAACCACCATCATCTGATGCAATCCAGCAGCAAATCGAAGCAATTTCCTCTGGGGTACCTAAGCGCTTGACGGGGATTCCTGCAACGATCTTCTCCAAAACATCCTCACGGATCGCTTTGACCATATCTGTCCCAATATAGCCAGGAGAAACGGTATTAACCGTAACCCCTTTGGTTGCCACTTCTTGAGCTAGGGCCATCGTAAATCCGTGCAAACCTGCTTTAGCAGTGGAATAGTTAGCCTGTCCAAACTGGCCTTTTTGACCATTTACAGAGGAGATGTTGATAATTCGACCCCAATTGTTATCGACCATTCCATCAATCACTTGCTTAGTTACGTTAAATAGTGAATTGAGGTTAGTGTCAATAACGGCCTTCCAGGCATCCGGAGTCATTTTGCGGAAAACGCTGTCTCGAGTGATACCAGCGTTATTCACCAATACATCGACACGGCCCACTTCGGCCTTGACTTTCTCAAACGCTGCTACCGTACTATCCCAGTCCGAAACGTTACCCTCAGAGGCAATGAAGTCATATCCTAAGGCCTTCTGCTCACCAATCCAGCGGTCTTTACGAGGTGAATTAGGGCCACAGCCGGCGATGACCTTAAAACCATCTTTGGCTAAACGCTGGCAAATTGCGGTACCAATTCCACCCATGCCACCAGTTACATATGCGACTTTTTGAGACATTACTTTCCCCTTTTAAAAACCTTCATTAATCATTCACTTACTTAATTGCAAGATCCGCTTTTTCCTTGACGTAAACGCCGGGAGCAGCTTCCATTTTTTTATACTTCGCATTTCCAAATGTTGTACTTGCAGACTTTTGCTTACCTGCAAATTGTTCAAGCCATTTTGTATAGTTTGGCCACCAACTTCCTGGAATTTGTTTTGCCCCTTCCAGCCACTCTTCCGCTGTTGCCGCTATCTTATTATTCTCAAAGTAATAGCGTTTATTCTTAGCCGGCGGATTAATGACTCCAGCAATATGACCAGATGCACCAAGTACAAAACGATTTTTACCCTTGAGCAAATGGGTAGATTCATAAGCAGATTGCCATGGAACAATATGATCTTCCTGTGATGCATATAAATAGGCAGGGCATTTAATCTTGCCTAAATCGATTTTTTCGCCACAGATAGTGACCTTATTAGGCTTCACTAAGTCATTTTGTAAGTAGGTATGTCTCAAATACCAACAATACATAGCACCAGGAAGATTCGTAGAGTCGCCATTCCAATAAAGCAAATCAAATGGTGGCGGAGAGTTACCTTTCAGGTAGTTCTCCACAACATAATTCCATACGAGATCATTTGGACGTAGAAAAGAAAAGGTATTGCCAAGGTCTAAGCCAGACATCATTCCGTACTTACCACCCTTGCCGCCAATAGTGTTTTCACGCATCTCAACCATGCCCTCATCAATGAAGACATCCAAAATGCCGGTATTGGTGAAATCAAGCAAGGTAGTAAACAGGGTCAAACTAGCGGCAGGATGCTCATTGCGCGCCGCTAAGACGGCTAAGGCAGATGTTGTTAAGGTACCGCCAACGCAGAAGCCAAGAATATTAATTTGATCCGTGTCACCAATTTCTTTTACAACATCGATTGATTTAATAACACCTTTACCTACATAGTCATCCCAACTTACCTCAGCCATAGATGGATCTGGATTCTTCCATGAAACCAAAAAGACCGTATGACCCTGGGCAACCATATGACGCACTACTGAGTTATCGGGCTGCAAATCCAGTATGTAGTATTTATTAATACAAGGGGGCACCATCAAATATGGTCGTTCAAATACTTGCTCTGTTAGTGGCGTGTATTGAATTAATTCAAATAATTCATTTCGGAATACAACATGGCCTTCGGTAGTTGCAATGTTTTTACCAACTTCAAATGCGCTCTCATCCGTTTGGGAGACTTTCCCTTTTTTCATATCTCCCAATAAATTGACAATTCCTTTTTGAATCGATTGCCCTTGGGTACTAATAATGTTTTCAAGTACCTCTGGATTGGTTGCAATGAAATTCGATGGCGATAACGCATCAATCATTTGTTCAGTTGTAAATAAAATCTTTTGCTTTGACTTTTCATCCGTCTCAACTGCTTTAGCTAAAGCCATTAAGTGTTTTGAGTTCAAGAGATAGGTAGCGGCAATGACCTTGCTCCAGGATGAATTCCAGGCCTTACCTGCAAAACGACGATCTTTCACTTCAATTGCCTCTGGGTTGGTCGCTATATGGGCCAACTCAGTGAAATATTCTTTTTGAATTTCTGTCAAACGCTCAGGCGGAATTAACGCCATATGGTGCGCTGCCAAAGATGGGGTGGCGCCGTGATTCATGCCTGCAAACATAATATTCTCTTCATTTATGAGTAGTCATTCTCCATCTAGAAGGAATATAGGGTTATACGCAATAACCCTAGCCCTAGGGCAAATCTAGTAGTAACCCCGATGAATCACTAAAGACTGCTATTTAGCAATCCAAATCATGGAGGCAAATCGACCAGTTACACCATTTCGACGATATGAATAAAAATGCTCTGAATCACTGAAAGTGCACATCTGACCACCAGCAACTTGTTTTAACCCAATGGCTAGCAAACGATTTGTAGCGATGGAGTAAAGATCAGCTAGATATTTACCCTTTTTATTGGGTATGGCTTGAAAGTCGCCCTTTTTAATACTGATGCTCGATGATTGAAAGGCACTATATACATCCTCACCCACCTCATAAGCCTTGGGACCAATAGCTGGCCCCATATAAGCCAATAAATCTGAGCTTTTCAGATGGCTTCTAGAAGCCAGCATTTCAGAAACAGTATTCTCAAGAATTCCAGCACATAAGCCTTTCCATCCAGCATGAGCGGCCCCAATAATGGACCCATCATTTGCCGTAAACAAAACAGGCAAACAATCTGCTGTCATGATGGTTAAAACTTCATTTGGGGTAACGCTAATAATGGCATCCGCAACTATAGGTTGGCCAGTCATATTAATACGTTGATCTGGGGTACTCACAAGGGTGCTGTGAACTTGATTTAACCAAATGGGGTCTGATGGAAGATGCCTGCGTAACAAATCACGATTGTGCGCAACCAATTCCAAACTGTCGCCGACATGGTCTCCAAGATTAAGAGAATCGTAAGGGATCTTACTCACACCACCCAAACGTGTACTCACTAAGGAGTGCACTTGATAAGGGGCTGGCCAAATGGGCTTTATAAACTTCATTCCCGCCGCTCATTGTGAATTGATGCTAATAAAGTCTCATGCTTTGGCAAGTCAACAGAACTTATCCCAACAATTGGCATTAGCTCCATTAAATCTTCTGGAGGGGTTTGAAACCAAGTCATCAACTCATGATTTAAAGGATGCTCAAGGGTAAGCGCATAGGCATGCAAGGCTTGCCTTGCAAAGGGTAAAGACTTTGATGCAGCAGGCGCTTTTTTTCGATAAACAGGATCGCCCAAGATTGGCAGCCCTAAGGACTCCAAGTGAACCCGAATTTGATGGGTACGTCCGGTTTCTAAGCGGCACTCAAGTAATGCCAAAGAGGCCTCATTAAATAAGCCCTTGGCTAAGCGACGAAATAATGTTGCGGCAGGTTTACCTTGTGCAGTTCCAGCCGCCATTTTTAGACGATCGCGTTGATCGCGCCCTACTGTTGCCAATACCTTGCCTTGACTTGGTGCTTCACCCCATACCCATGCTAAATATCGCCTTCCAACCGTTCGCTCTTGAAGTTGTTTTACCAATGCGGTCTGCGCTTGCGAGGTTCTTGCAACTACCATCAACCCAGAAGTATCTTTATCGAGGCGATGAACGATGCCAGCACGCGGCAAATTTTTGAGCTCTGGATATTGAAATAAAAGGCCATTCAGCAAAGTTCCAGACCAGTTTCCTGCAGCAGGATGAACCACTAAACCCGGAGGCTTGTTAATCACAATGATCGACGGATCCTCATAAATAACCTCCAAAGGAATATCCTCAGGATTAAATGCAAACTGCTCAGGCATCTCTTGTGGAAAAACCTTAATACTTTCACCACCATGAAGTAAATATCGGGCTTTTGTTACCTTGCCGTCGACCATAACCGCCCCCGCTTCAACCCATGCTTTCAAGCGATTGCGGGAATAATCAGGCAAAAAGCTTGCTAGGACCTTATCCAAGCGTTCACCAGCCATGTCTTGGGGAATCTCTAGGGCAATGAAATCCTCATCATCGATATAATCAATGGGATTCGAATCAGGAGTTTGCGGCAATGCCACGCTTAAGAAGCCTTTCAGTTATGTCCGACGTAGTTTTAGATGCCAGTTTAAGGCTTGCCGTGGATTCTGCTTCGCCTAAATCAGCTCTATTTACTAGTTCAAGGCTTTTTACCCTATTCCTTCTGAGTTTGGTGGCAACAATCCTTTTAACTGGCTGCGCAGGTAGCGATGGTCAAAAGGACGATACCGATACCTGGTCAGAGGCCAAATTGTATTCTGAGGCAACTGAAAAATTAAATGATGCAGACTTTGGAAAATGTGGCAAATACTTTGAAAAACTAGAAGCGCGTTTTCCATTTGGCCCCTACTCTCAGCAAGCACAAATTAATGCTGCGTATTGTTACTGGAAGGCAATGGATACAACTCAAGCCTTAGTCTCGATTGATCGCTTCATTAAATTACACCAAGGAAATGCAAATTTAGATTACGCCTACTATCTCAAAGGTTTAATCACCTTTAATGATGATCTTGGGTGGCTTGGTAGATTCACTGGACAAGACCTGAGCGAGCGAGATCCTAAAGCAGCCAAGGATGCATTTGAATCTTTCAAGGTTGTAGTGGAGCGCTTCCCCAATAGTAAATATGCGCCTGATTCACTAGATCGGATGCGCTACATCGTGAACTCACTAGCCGAGGCCGATGTGATTATTGCTCGCTTTTACTACCAACGCGGAGCTTATCTAGCTGCAGCTAATCGTGCGCAGTTGGTTGTCCGTGATTATGATCGCGCCCCTGCAGTTGAAGAGGCGCTTTACCTGCTCTATAAGTCTTATGAAAAACTAGGTATGGTTGAGCTAAGTAATGATACGGCTCGGGTATTTAAATTGAACTTTCCAGATAGTCCAATGCTAGAAACCGGCATGCGCTCTAAAAGAGAACGTAAATGGTGGCAGATCTGGAATAAGTAATTATTTAATTGATACTGGCACGCGGGGCGCTACTGCACAAAGTAATTCGTAGCCAATAGTGCCACTCATTTGAGCAACCTCATCTACCGGCACTTGATCGCCCCATAATTCCACGACAGAGCCAATTTTGGCTTTTGGGGCGTTTCGAAGGTCTATCGTCAACATATCCATTGAAACGCGGCCAACAATAGGACAGGACAGTCCGGCACCATCGTCAGTAGCATTAAAGACCCAAACAGGAGTGCCGTCTTTTGCATGCCGTGGATAGCCATCCGCATAGCCGCAAGCCACTATCCCAACCCGCATTGCTTCAGTTGCTTCGTATCGACCACCGTAACCAATACGATCACCAGGATTTAATTCTTGGATATCAATGATTTCACTGTGGAGTTGCATAACAGACCTTAGGTTTGCATGTTCGATGTCCGCAAATTTTCCTGTAGGTGATGCTCCATAGAGCATGATGCCTGGACGTACCCAGTCTCCAAGCGCATTTCGATGCCACAAAATAGCGGCGGAATTTGCAAGGGATGTGGGGGCATCAAGATCCTCAATTGTTTGACTAAAGACCTCCATCTGTTTGCCTACGGATGGCTGCTGATCGACTTGATCTGCATTTGCAAAATGGGTCATATGGTGAAGGTGGTATCCGGCGGCATGAAGGCGGTGGTAAACAGTTCTGTATTGAGATGGCTTAAACCCTAGTCGGTTCATCCCAGAGTTCATCTTCAAAAAGACATTAAAGGGCATATGGGCTTTACCTTCAAAATGCTCCAGCCACTGCACTTGAGTTTCACAATGAACCACTAAATCGCAATCTAGTTGCTGAGCAAGGTCCAGCTCATTTTCATGAAATAAACCCTCTAAAAGTAGGATACGGCCCTCCCAGCCCTGCTGCCTCAACCAACGGGCATCCTCTATATCCAATAGCGCAAAGCCGTCAGTAGAGGCCAAACCCTCGATAGCGGCATTAAAAGAATGCCCATACGCCCTAGCCTTAATGACCGCCCAAATCTTAGATTCTGGCGCGAGGGCCCGAACTCGATTTAAGTTATGCTGAAAGGCTTCTGTGTGAATAGATGCCAAAATTGGTCTGTTTATCAGGCCATTTGCTGGACTACCCATATTCACCCGCCCTTTCATGCTTTAATAACATTCATGACTAGATTGTACGAATGAACCGTAGCTTTTACATCATTATGGCGGCGCAATTTTTTTCGTCGCTTGCTGATAATGCTCTCCTGATCGCGGCTATTGCCCTTTTGGTCCAGCTTAGTGCTCCGGCCTGGATGACGCCGTTGCTCAAATTGTTCTTCGTATTGTCCTATGTAGTCCTTGCAGCCTTCGTTGGGGCCTTTGCAGACTCTCGCCCCAAAGGCAATGTGATGTTCATCACTAACACCATTAAGTTTGTAGGCTGTGTTGCCATGCTTTTTGGCAGCCACCCCCTTTTATCGTATGCCATTGTCGGTCTTGGGGCAGCCGCTTACTCCCCAGCCAAATACGGAATTCTGACCGAATTACTACCCCCTGAAAAATTGGTTGCTGCAAATGGCTGGATTGAGGGCTTAACGGTGAGTTCCATTATTTTGGGAACTGTCCTGGGTGGTGTTCTGATCAGCAGTAGCGTATCGCAAAGCCTTTTGGCTCTGGACATGCCTAGTTTAGAGACCGGGATAGACACTCCAGCAGAATCCGCCATCCTCATCATCATGATGATTTATGTTGTAGCTGCTCTGATTAATTTAAGAATTCCAGATACAGGTGCCCGCTACGTTACCCAAAAGACTAATCCAATTGAATTAATCAAGGATTTCTCAGTTTGCTTTAAGACACTCTGGGATGATCGCTTAGGACAAATTTCCTTAGCAGTAACAACTTTGTTCTGGGGTGCTGGCGCTACCTTGCAATTCATTGTGATTAAGTGGGCCCAAGTGGCGCTAAACATGAATCTTTCTCAAGGCGCCATTCTTCAGGCGATCTCAGCAGTAGGTGTAGCCGGTGGCGCAGTTTATGCTGCTTGGCGCATCCCTTTGCGTAACTCTTTAAATGTTCTACCCTATGGCATCGCCATGGGATTGGTGGTGTGCATCTTGGCTATCTATAACAGCGATATGCTACCCAATACCACTCTCATGACAATTGGAAAGCTAGAGGTGTCGCTGAATTTACTGCCCGCCTATATATTACTTATTTTGGTCGGCTGGCTTGCTGGTTATTTTGTTGTTCCAATGAATGCGCTATTGCAACACCGTGGACACGTTCTCATGTCTGCAGGCCATTCAATTGCGGTGCAAAACTTCAACGAAAATATTTCAGTGCTCACCATGTTATTGGTCTATTCATTACTCATTTGGCTGGATGTACCGATCCAATTTGTCATCATTGGATTTGGTTTAGCAGTGAGCGCCATTATGTGGTTGGTTATTAAACGCCATGCCAGAAATCAAGCTGAGTATGACTCTATGCATCTCATCGGCGAGCATAAGCACTAAGTTACGCCCTACTCAATTTAAAGACTCTGAAGTACAGATTTAGCAAGTAAGAGATCTTGCCAAAGCAAGGCTTTATCTTTGGGCTTGCTTAAGAGATGCGATAAATCAAAAGTAGCCACTACTGGAATATCCTCAAGACCGTCGCCATCAATTGCTAATACGGTTTCGCGCAACTGTGGAAGTGAATCGCGCTCACCAGTAATCTTTTGAGCAGCAGGTCCTCCAAAAACAAGTGCTACTACGGGAATTTCTGGTGCAGAGCTTATAAGCATATTTAGCTTTTCAGAGGGCTTTAGCCATGACCATTCTTGTGGTCCAAGACCCAAAACGCGAACAATATTTTGAAAAAGAAGTTGGGCGTCACCTTGGGTTTGATCCCCTATAAACCACCAAAAGAATCTCGGTTCTTGAGCAACTTGGGGCTCTTGATTTCTAGGTGACGCAGAATCCTCAGAGCTTGCCATTATCGGTTTAAATGAATCTCCTACTGGAGCTGATTCACGAGAGATCCACTCCGTGATGCCCATCTCTTTTAGAAAGCTTGAATGCGAATTACTCATACCTCAAGCTTAATCGATTTAGCTAGGACCAGCGCATCTTCACGAGTTCCGGACGTCTTATCCGCTGGATAGTAACTTTTGCGAACACCAATCTGTTCATAGCCCAGTTTTTGATAGAGATTGACAGCATCAGAATTTGATGGCCTAACCTCTAATATGATTCTAGGGATCTTTTGTTGTGCAGCAACACCCTCAATTGCAGTCATCAATCTACTGCCTAAGCCCAGTTTGCGAAGTTTGGGCGTAACTGTAATGTTTAATAAATGCAGTTCGTCAACAGCCGGGTACAGAATGCAATAAGCCCAAAGTATATTTGGATCTAAAAAGCTGCCCCGGACAGCCTGGTCTAACTGTGGTCGTATGCAGTAGGCCCAATGACCTGCAGCTAAAGAGTCGCTAAAATTTCCACGAGTCCACGGATGAAGGTGAGAAATAGATTCAATCTCCAAAACAGCATCGAGATCACCCGTCTGCATGGGCATAAACGACAATTCTGTTACGCCTTGAATAGATGAAGTCTCCTGGGCACTCATGAAGAACTCATTCCAGGGCTACTGATAGCCATTCTTTCCTCAGTCGTCAGAGCGACTTTATTGCGAATATAGAGAGGCTCCAGCTTAGAAACGGGAATTTGCTTACCTTTGTTTAAGTCAATTTTGGCCACTTCCAATACCCCAAGCGCAGAGATACTTAGCTCATCATCCCAATATTCTGGGGCCAATTTGGCATGCTGACTTGAAGATAGTCTCTGGCCATACTCTCTGATAGCGCTGCCTGCCAAAAACTGAATATCGTTTAAGTTGAGTTCTTCTGGTTTTGATAAATGAATCTCACCTACTCTGACTGGAATTGCGTTGCTCATCATCTCAAATCGGGCCCAGTAAATTTCATCCATACGAGCGTCTACAGCAATGACAAAATTTCTGGCTTGGCTAGTTTTGAACCGGGGAGTTTGAATTAACTGCAATGCAAGTGCATCTAAGCTCGCAACAGGGATTACTGGAAGCTCTGCGCCAATAGCAAGCCCTTGAACCGCTGCTAGACCCAAACGAACACCGGTAAAAGCGCCAGGACCCACGCCTATAGCGATAGCATCCAATTTAGATAAAGGAGTATCAGCTCTGGAGAGCAAATCGTCTATCCACGGTAACAGAAGTTGACTAGCTCCTGCAGACACGGCCTCGTGTCTATATAAGGGAGCTTGATCACTGACAGATAAAGCCACCGAACACCAAGCTGATGAGGTATCGATGGCTAAGATATGCATCAACTCAAACCCTTTTTTATCAACTAAAGGGGTTGATTATGAACTTAATCCTGTAATCACTTCGGGAGGGGCTTGTACCAATTCAATCAAGACCCCCTCACCACTAAATGGAAACTCATCATTGCCTTTGGGATGAACAAAAGCAATGTCAAAACCCCCCGCTCCTGAGCGGATTCCACCTGGAGCAAAGCGAAGACCATTAGCAGAAAGCCACTCTACCGCTTTAGGCAGATCGTCGACCCATAAGCCAACATGATTTAAGGGGGTCTGATGTACAGCTGGTTTTTTTTCAATATCCAAGGGTTGCATCAAGTCCACCTCTACCTCATGAACTCCAGAACCAATTCCACAAATGTCCTCGTCTACGTTTTCACGCTCGCTAACAAAAGTACTTTTGTATTGAAATCCCAAGAGATCGATCCATAATTTTTTGAGACGAGTCTTGTCTTGCCCACCAATCGCAATTTGCTGTATACCTAAAATTTTAAAAGGTTTATTGCTGATATTCGACATAGTCAATCCTTATTCAAAACGGATAATGAGTTGATCGACCGCCAAGCTATCACCCTCTTTGGCGCAAATTTCTGCTACAACACCATCTTGCATCGCTGAAATGGTGTTCTCCATTTTCATTGCTTCAATCGAAGCTAATTTTTGACCAGCAGTGACTGCTTCACCGGCTTTGACAGCAATTTTAGTAAGTAAGCCAGGCATTGGCGACATGACCAATTTTGAAGTGTCAGGTGGCAACTTCACAGGCATACGACGCTGAAGCTCGGCACCCAAGGGACTGAGCACCATACACTCATAATGGGCGCCATCTAAAACTAGAACATATCTCACTCCACGGCGCTCAACTTGAGCGGTAATCTTGTGAGTTCCGTTAATCGTAGCATTGAGACAGATTTGACCAGGGCGCCAATCACTCACAATGTCATAGCGACTTACGCCATCCGCTTCATCAATATAGACAGAGTAAACACCATCTTTCAACTCTACACGTATAGGCACTTCATACGGATCAAGCATAGATCCCACTTTTGAGCCTGTAACCACCACAAATTTCTTGGCAATAATCATTTCATGGCCAGCTAACTGACCATCAATCATCTTGATGTGCTCAAGATAACGATAGCGCATGAATGCTGCCAATGCCGCCATCCGCTTAGGATCTGCAGGTTGAACGGAATCCTTCTTAAAGCCTTCTGGATACTCCTCAGCAATAAAGCCTGTCGTGAAGTCTCCTGAAACAAAACGGGGATGCTGCAACAGGGCGGCCTGAAATGGGATATTGGAATGAATGCCTCGAATCACAAAATCATTTAAGGCCAAACGCATTTTTTCAATGGCTTCAGTACGGTCCTTGCCATGCACAATCAACTTGGCAATCATGGAGTCGTAATACATAGGTATTTCGCCCCCCTCGTAAACGCCAGTATCTACGCGAACTCCATCAATAGATTCAGGAGGACGGTACTTTACCAAACGGCCGGTAGAGGGTAAGAAGTTGCGGAATGGATCATCCGCATTGATACGACACTCCAAAGACCAGCCATCGAGCTTGACGTCCTCTTGCTTGAAGGCTAACTTTTCACCGGCAGCCACTCGTATCATTTGCTCTACTAAATCTAAGCCAGTAATACTCTCGGTTACTGGATGCTCAACCTGTAAACGGGTGTTCATTTCAAGGAAATAGAAGGACTTGTCTTTACCAACCACAAACTCTACAGTACCCGCAGACTGGTAATTCACTGCTTTAGCCAATGCAACCGCTTGCTCACCCATTGCCTTACGAGTAGCTGGATCGATAAAGGGTGACGGCGCCTCTTCAATCACCTTTTGATGGCGACGTTGAATTGAGCAATCACGTTCATTGAGGTAGACCACGTTGCCATGAGAGTCACCTAAAATCTGAATTTCAATATGACGTGGCCCTTCAACAAATTTTTCTATAAAAATACGATCATCACCAAAGCTATTCATTGCCTCAGTCTTGCAAGCTGCAAAGCCCTCAGCAGCCTCTTTATCATTAAAGGCAACCCGCAGACCTTTACCACCACCACCAGCCGATGCTTTGATCATGACGGGGTAACCAATGCCTTGAGCTATCTTCACAGCTTCTTCAGTAGTGGCAATCGCCTCGTTATGACCAGGAATCGTATTCACTTTTGCCTCTAAGGCAAGCTTTTTAGAGGCAATCTTGTCACCCATTGCGGCGATAGACTGGTACTTTGGCCCAATAAATACAATTCCCTCTTCTTCACAACGTTTAGCAAACTGTTCGTTTTCAGATAAGAAGCCATAGCCCGGGTGCACTGCTTCAGCGCCCGTATCTTTACAGGCTTGAATGATTCGATCTATTACAAGATAGGATTCTCGTGAAGGTGCTGGTCCAATGCATACCGCCTCATCCGCAAGTTGAACATGACGCGCCTCTTTATCGGCCTCTGAATAAACGGCAACCGTCTTGATACCCATCTTCTTGGCAGTTTTCATGACGCGGCAAGCTATCTCACCACGGTTAGCAATCAATATTTTCTTAAACATTTTCGTAGTCATCTTAGTCAGCGCCTTTACAGAGGAATATTGCCGTGTTTACGCGCAGGATTTTTTAAGTCTTTATCTTTAAGCATTGCCAAAGAGCGAGCGATGCGTTTACGTGTCTCATGCGGAAGAATGACATCGTCAATATAACCACGGCGACCGGCTACAAACGGATTGGCAAACTTTGCTTTGTATTCGGCTTCACGGGCCGCAATTTTTTCAGGATCTGACTTTTCTTCGCGGAAAATAATTTCAACAGCGCCCTTGGGCCCCATTACTGCAATTTCTGCAGAGGGCCATGCAAAGTTGACGTCGCCGCGTAAGTGCTTGGAGGCCATTACGTCATAAGCACCACCGTAGGCTTTGCGTGTAATTAAAGTTACCTTAGGTACCGTGCAATCAGCGTAGGCATATAGCAACTTAGCGCCATGCTTAATAATGCCGCCGTATTCTTGAGCAGTGCCTGGCATAAATCCTGGCACGTCAACTAGGGTTACTACAGGAATATTGAAGGCATCACAAAAACGTACAAAGCGGGCCGCTTTAATAGAGGCTTTGATATCCAAACAACCTGCAAGGACCAAGGGTTGATTGGCAACGATGCCAATTGAACGTCCTTCCATACGGGCAAAACCAATAATAATGTTCTTTGCATAGTCAGGCTGGAGTTCAAAGAATTCACCATCATCCGCAATTTTTTCAATCAACTCTTTCATGTCATAAGGTTGATTTGGATTTGATGGCACCAAGGTATCTAGTGAAAAATCTGGTTCTTCAGTGCGGTTAGCGCCCTTGATGAGAGGCGGCTTTTCGCGATTAGAAAGTGGCAGGTAATTAAAGAAGCGACGCAACATCATGATGGCATCAACGTCGTTATCAAATGCTAGATCACATACTCCAGATACCGTCGAATGCGTTACCGCACCACCTAACTCCTCAGCAGTAACGTCTTCATGAGTAACTGTTTTCACTACCTCAGGGCCAGTCACAAACATGTATGAGCTGTCTTTCACCATAAAGATGAAGTCCGTCAGAGCAGGTGAATATACAGCTCCGCCAGCGGATGGCCCCATGATCAAGGAAATCTGCGGAATCACACCAGAGGCCGTTACATTACGCTGAAATATTTCTGCATAACCACCTAGGGAGGCAACACCCTCTTGAATACGCGCACCGCCGGAGTCATTTAAACCAATCACGGGTGCACCAACCTTCAATGCTTGATCCATGATCTTACAAATCTTTTCTGCATGCGCTTCAGATAAAGAGCCACCGAGCACAGTAAAGTCTTGTGAGAAAACAAATACCAAACGGCCGTTAATCATTCCATAACCAGTAACTACACCATCACCTGGAACTGTCTGATCAGCCATTCCAAAATCATAGCAACGGTGTTCTACAAACATATCCCATTCTTCAAAGGTGCCAGCGTCCAGCAAAAGCTCAATACGCTCACGAGCAGTTAACTTGCCTTTGGCATGTTGCGACTGAATACGCTTTTGTCCGCCGCCTAAGCGTGCGAGCTCGCGCTTTGCTTCCAGTTGTTGAATGATTTCCTTCATTAAACTACTCCTTAGAAAAATTCATGTCCCATAGACTCCAATAGACGTCTTGCTGCTACTGAAGGCGCCATGGTTCCCTGATTTACTTGTGCTATTAAGCTGGGTAGCAGCGCTTGGACTGCTTCATTACTCCGAAAGGCGTTCTTAAGTCCTGCATCAATACGATCCCACATCCAAGCGCCAGCCTGTTGCTTGCGACGAGAATCAAATTTGCCATTGGCTCTTTGCAGTTTTTCAAAATGGGAGACCTTATCCCATAACTCAGGAATCCCTTTTCCTTCTAGAGCACTCAATGTCATCACTGTTGGATGCCAAAAATCCTCATCATGAGTGGCGTGCTCAGGATTTCCTTGAAAGCCGAGTAAACGCAGTGAACTAGTAATAAATAGTTGCGCCCGCATAGCAGCATCTGGATCAAGATCAACTTTATTAATCACAATCAGATCTGCAATCTCCATCACCCCTTTTTTGATTGCCTGTAAATCATCGCCGGCATTTGGCAACTGCAGCAGCATAAACATATCAGTCATACCAGCTACTGAAATCTCACTTTGACCAACGCCGACTGTTTCTACGATGATGATGTCAAAGCCTGCAGCTTCTGCCACCAGCATGGCTTCACGAGTCTTCTCAGCGACACCTCCAAGTGTCAATGATGATGGACTCGGACGAATGAAGGCATTTTCCAGAACGGATAAGCGCTCCATCCGGGTTTTATCGCCCAATATTGAACCGCCAGACAAACTAGAGGATGGGTCGATTGCCAGAACGGCAACGCGATGACCTTTTTCAATTAAGTACAGGCCTAGAGTTTCAATCAAAGTGGATTTACCAACACCCGGAACCCCTGATATTCCTAAACGAAAGGATTTACCCGTTTTAGGTAAAAGGGTATTGAGTACCTCATCAGCACGCTTACGATGATCTAAACGTGTCGATTCCAGCAAAGTGATGACCTTAGCCAATGCGCGTCGCTGTTTTAGCGATGGCGCATTTGTGAGATCACTCACTAAAGCTAGATCAGCGGCTTCGAGCATACTCAGTAGTCCGTTCGCTCTGACTTAAACCGGCTTTACGGATTTACGAATTTGCTCAAGCACATCCTTAGCTGAAGCTGGAATTGGTGTGCCTGGACCATAGATGCCCTTAACGCCGGCTTCATATAAGAAGTCATAGTCCTGCCTTGGAATAACACCGCCCACGAAAACAATGATGTCATCGGAGCCTTGTTTTTTCAATTCAGCAATAATGGCTGGCACTAAAGTTTTATGGCCTGCCGCTAAAGTAGATACGCCTAATGCATGCACGTCATTCTCAATTGCCTGACGGGCGCACTCTTCAGGGGTTTGAAACAAGGGTCCAATATCTACGTCGAAGCCTAAATCTGCATAAGCAGTCGCTACCACCTTAGCTCCACGATCATGACCATCTTGTCCAAGCTTAGCAATCATCACGCGTGGACGACGACCAAATTCTTTTGCAAAGTCTGCAATTTCTGTTTGTAATTTTGCCCAGCCCTCAGCTGAGTCATAAGCAGCTGCATACACTCCGGTCACCTTTTGAGTATCGGCGCGATGGCGCCCGTAAACTTTTTCCAATGCGTCAGATACTTCACCAACAGTGGCACGCAGACGGATTGCGTTGACCGCAAGCTCTAATAGATTGCCAGTGTTATCTTCTGCAGCTTTTGTTAATGCCTCTAATGCAGCTTCAACTTTTTTACTATCACGCTTTGCTCTGATTTCTTTTAAGCGTGCGACCTGTCCTTCGCGAACTTTGTCGTTATCAATCATCAATACATCGACGAGATCTTCTTTGCCCAGCTTGTATTTATTAACGCCAACAATGACGTCAGAGCCAGAGTCAATCTTGGCTTGCTTCTCAGCCGCTGCTGCTTCAATTTTGAGTTTTGCCCAGCCACTCTCAACCGCCTTGGTCATACCGCCCATGGCATCAACTTCTTGAATAATCTCCCAAGCTTTATCAGCCATCTCTTGAGTCAGGTTCTCCATCATGTATGAACCAGCCCATGGATCAATAACACTAGTGATGTGGGTCTCTTCCTGAAGAATTAACTGGGTATTACGCGCAATGCGACTTGAGAACTCTGAAGGCAAAGCAATAGCTTCATCCAATGAGTTTGTATGCAGGGATTGAGTGCCACCAAAGACCGCCGCCATTGCCTCAACTGTCGTTCTCACCACGTTGTTGTATGGGTCCTGCTCTGTTAAGGACCATCCAGAGGTCTGACAGTGTGTACGCAACATCAAAGACTTCGGATTCTTGGGTTCAAATGATTTCATGATGCGCCACCACAACAAACGTGCCGCCCTTAATTTGGCAACTTCTAGATAGAAGTTCATGCCAATCGCAAAGAAAAATGAGAGGCGACCAGCAAAGCCATCTACATCAAGGCCTTTAGCAAGCGCAGTTTTGACGTACTCTTTACCGTCAGCCAAGGTGAATGCCAATTCCAACACTTGGTTAGCGCCAGCCTCTTGCATGTGATAACCCGAAATTGAAATCGAATTAAATTTCGGCATGTATTTCGCGGTGTACTCAATGATGTCGCCAATAATGCGCATCGATGGCTCTGGTGGGTAGATATAGGTGTTCCGCACCATGAACTCTTTCAGAATATCGTTCTGAATCGTTCCAGATAAGAGCTCTTGCTTAACGCCTTGTTCTTCACCAGCGACGATATAACCCGCTAGTACCGGGAGTACAGCACCGTTCATCGTCATTGAAACAGACACCTTATCCAATGGAATGCCATCAAACAAAATCTTCATGTCTTCAACGGAGTCGATAGCTACCCCTGCTTTACCAACGTCACCTGTAACGCGCGGATGATCTGAGTCGTAACCGCGATGTGTTGCTAAATCAAAAGCAACAGAAACGCCTTGACCACCCGCATCTAAGGCTTTGCGATAAAAGGCATTTGATTCTTCAGCAGTTGAAAATCCTGCGTACTGGCGAATAGTCCATGGACGTACTGAGTACATGGTTGCCTGTGGTCCACGAACAAATGGCTCAAAACCAGGCAAGGTATCAGTGTAATTTAAACCCTTGGTGTCAGAAGATGTGTAGAGCGCTTTTAACTGAATCCCATCTGGAGTTTTCCAACCAAGCTTATCTACGTCGCCATTGGGTGCAGATTTTTGGGCTGACTTCTTCCAAGCATCAAGATTGGTCTCGGGAAATGATGGCCATGTACTGGATGAACTTTTCTTTTCTGAACTCACAAAGCACTCCTGTTATTTGTTGCATTGCATATAGGATTTCGTAATTCTGCTTGACTATTCTTCTTTTGTCTAGTTATCATGTATTCATAATTATGAATACAAAACTGAATAATAGACCTCTATACGAAGATGTTGCAGACAGACTTCGGGAGCAGATATTTGCAAAGATATTAGCCCCAGGAAGTTGGCTTGATGAACAAAGCTTGGCCGAGCAATTCGGCATTAGTCGCACGCCAATGCGAGAGGCAATCAAGGTATTGGCCTCTGAGGGCCTTGTCACCATCAAAATGCGTCGTGGCGCCTATGTAACCGAAGTAGCTAGAAAGGACTTGGAACAGATTTTTACTATCCTCTCCTTACTTGAAGGTGAAGCAGCCAGGGAAACTGCCATCAAGGCAACAGAGGAAGAATTAAATCAACTCGATTACTGGCACCACCGCCTAGAAAAAGCTGCTGCCGATCGAGATATTGAGCAATTCTTTGAAATAAATGGCAAATTTCATGAATTAATTCAAGAAATCGCTGGAAATCGCTGGATGAACGGCGTCATTGCTGATTTACGCAAGGTGCTTAAATTACATCGCAGAGACTCTCTTACTAGTACTGGAAGGCTTCAAAACTCCTTAATTGAACATCGTTCCATTCTTAATGCCCTACTAAAACGAGATCAAGCTGGAGCTGAGAGCGCCATGCGCAAACATTTAGCGAGAGGCCTAGAAGCTCTCAGATAGTTATTAAATATCTATGAATAACAAAGGCTTAGGATGAATTCCTAAGCCTTTAATTTAAGTAAAGCCAAGTCAGAAACTGCTTGTGGAGTTACTTCTTAATAACGAAGTTTCCAGGCAATGATGCAATATAAGCAGAGATATCCTGCAGGTCTGCATCAGAATATGCCTGAACTTGTGAACCCATAATGGCATTGTTACGACCGTATTGAGCATTACTATTGCCAACTTTATAAGCCTTCAATGCATAGTAAAGGTAGTCAGGATACTGACCGGCTAACTTTGGGTAAACCGGCATGATTGGCGCATTTAATCCTGCGCCATGACATGAGGCGCAATTGGCTTTTTCAACCAAAGCCTTGCCTTTGTCTACGCTAGCAGCATGAGTAACATTAACCAAGCCAATACTGGAAAGCAAAACAGCTGTCATTAGTGCAAATTTCATAAACGTGCCTCTATCACTTCAATGGGTTGTTAGGTGAGCTGGCAGTTTGCGCAGCATAGTATTCGCCAATATCGGCCATATCTTGGTCGGACAAGCTAGCGGCGATAGAACGCATCGTTGGATGCTTTCTGTTGCCCTTCTTGTATTCAGCCAAAGAAGATGCGATGTATGCGGCATTTTGACCACCTAACATAGGCACTCTGTAAACCAATGGATAGTCTGCACGGTAGTCTGGGATGGAATGACAACCAACGCAAAGCCAAACTTTGCCGTTTCCAGCCGCTGCATTACCTTTGACATCTTGCGCCTGGGCACTAATACCAGCAAATGCCAGACCAGCGCAGACAAGCAATCGAGTAAGAATTGGGAGTTTTTTCATAGAATCGGTATTTATGAGTTTGATTTAAATCAATGTGGGAGAGTATAGCGGAGAGCCGCCCTCTTAACCATTGTTTACCCATTCCTAAGCGCAAAAACGCTACAAATCCTGAAGATTTAGCGCTATTTCCCTATACTTGAATGTCCCTTAAAAGACCTTTTGATTGCGCCCGATGACCAAGCTTCCTCACACACCCACCACCCTAAATCCAAGCCGTTTTGATGGTAGTCAAAGCTATGTTGCAACAGAGGATCTTAAGCTAGCCGTCAATGCTGCCATTGCCCTGCAACGTCCACTATTAATTAAAGGTGAACCCGGAACCGGAAAAACAATGCTGGCTGAAGAAGTTGCTGCAGCGCTTAAGATGCCACTTTTGCAATGGCACATTAAATCCACTACCAAGGCACAACAAGGTCTGTACGAATACGATGCGGTTAGTCGTCTACGCGATTCTCAACTGGGCGATGAAAAAGTCAAAGACATCAGCAACTACATCATCAAAGGTGTGTTGTGGCAGGCTTTCGAAGCAGATGAGCCCACGGTACTGCTAATCGACGAAATTGATAAAGCGGACATTGAGTTTCCTAATGATCTTTTGCGAGAGATCGATCGAATGGAATTTTATGTCTATGAGACACGGGAGCTCATTAAGGCAAAGCATCGCCCACTCGTCATCATCACTTCAAATAATGAAAAAGAGCTGCCTGATGCCTTTTTGCGTCGCTGCTTCTTTCATTACATCACCTTTCCGGATGCCAAAACAATGCAAAGCATCGTGGATGTCCATCATCCCAATATTAAGCAGGAACTATTAGAGGCCGCCCTTAAAGCTTTCTACCAAATACGCTCGCTACCTGGCTTAAAGAAAAAGCCCTCTACATCCGAGTTAATTGATTGGCTTAAGCTTTTATTGGCTGAAGATATTCCACCCAACGCGCTCTATAGCCAGGATGAAAAAATCGTAGTGCCACCACTTCATGGCGCCCTATTGAAGAATGAACAGGATATTCATTTATTTGAGCGTTTAGTGATGATGAATCGCAATCATCGCTAAGCATATTGAATCTAAATAGATGTTGATTCAATTCTTTCTCAATCTGAAAGAGGCCAAGATTCCGGTTTCTGTCAGAGAGTTTTTAACGCTCTTAGAAGCATTAAAGCTTGGTGTAATCAGCCCATCGATTGATGAGTTTTATCAACTCTCACGCATGACTTTGATTAAAGATGAGCAACACTATGATCGCTTTGATCAAGTATTTGCTAGCTACTTCAATGGAGTTGAGCAAATCATCGCCCTTTCTCCTGATATTCCGTTGGATTGGCTAGAAAAGAAATTACAGCGCGTTTTAACTGATGAAGAAAAATCTGCCCTGCAAAAATTAGGCGGTCCTGAAGCACTACAAAAGCGCCTTGAAGAGCTGCTTAAGGAGCAAAAGGAGTGGCATGGCGGTGGCAATAAATGGATTGGTGCCGGCGGCTCATCTCCATTTGGTCACAGCGGCTATCACCCTGAGGGCATTCGTATCGGCGGAGAAAGCGCCGGTAATCGAACTGCCATTAAGGTTTGGGAAGCGCGAGAATTTAAAGATTACGACAGTGATTTAGCTTTAAGCTCACGCAATATTAAGCTGGCTCTTCGTCGCCTTCGTCGTTTCGCTCGTGAGGGCTCGGTCTTAGAGCTTGATTTAGATAAAACCATTCATTCAACTGCAGCCAATGCTGGCATGCTGGATATTCAAATGCGGCCCGAGCGTCACAACCAAGTCAAGGTATTACTATTGATGGATGTTGGTGGCTCGATGGACGATCACATAAAGCAGATTGGAGAATTATTCTCTGCTGCTAAGGCAGAGTTTAAACATCTTGAGTATTACTATTTTCATAACTGTGTTTATGAAAATCTCTGGCAAAACAATCGTCGTCGCAGAGATCAACTCACTTCTACACAAGAGATCATTAATAAATATGGCCCCGACTACAAGCTGATTTTTGTAGGCGATGCCACTATGTCCCCTTATGAGATTCTGAGTCCAAATGGTTCAGTGGAATACAACAATCAGGAAGCTGGTGCCGTTTGGATCAATCGCCTGCTAGATCACTTCCCCCATTTTGCCTGGCTCAATCCTGAACCAGAATCGATTTGGCAATATAGACAGTCTATCGACATCATGAAAAATCTCATGAAGGACCGAATGTACCCAGTCACATTAAATGGCCTAGAAAGCGCCATGAGGCAACTATCCAAATAATTTCCCAGTAAGATTCTATTAATTAAATCCCTACATTGATTGAACAAACACTATGAGCAATATTAACAATCGTCTCAAAACCCTTGGTATTGATTTGCCTCCAGCCGGACCACCCGCTGCCGCCTATGTGATGGCTGCAACTACTGGCAACACCGTGTTTTTATCTGGTCACATCGCCAAAAAAGATGGCAAACCTTGGGTAGGTAAATTAGGTCAGAATATGGATACCGATACTGGTAAGGCTGCAGCCCGCTCAATTGCGATCGATTTGCTTTCCACACTACAAAATCATATTGGCTCGCTAGATAAGGTCAAGCGAATTGTCAAAGTCATGGGCTTGGTGAACTCCACCAACGAATACACCGAACAACATCTGGTGATCAATGGTTGTTCAGAACTCTTATTTGAAGTCTTTGGAGATGCTGGCAAGCATGCGCGCAGTGCCTTTGGCGTAGCGCAAATCCCTTTGGGTGCCTGCGTTGAAATCGAGCTGATTGCAGAGATTTAAAAAAGTAATCTCAGCGTGAGATGCCTAATTTCTGGATGTCTGCTTCGGTATCCACATCCAGAATAAATGCAGTGTTGTCTGTCTCGTAGATTTTGACTAGTGCAGGGTTTTGATCCATATAAGGCCTGCATACCATTTCTGGCATTGATAGGATGGCTTCTACTGCTTTCTTGGAAAACAATACTGGATTCCCTCGCTGCCCATTCACCTGAGGCAAGACAATTTCTTCATGAGCAGATCGGTAACGATATTGATCCAATAGCGCACCAATCTCTGTAGACCCAATATTAGGCTGATCAGATAAGGCAACAAGCAACACATCGTAGTCAGATTTCAAGGTCTCAATCCCCAGTCGCACAGAAGATGCTTGCCCTGCTTGCGGATGAGGGCTTCTTACTATCTGAATAGGTAGATTCAATATCTCACAAGATTCGATCTCAGATTCAATAGCTTGCGCGTAAAACCCAGTCACAATGACCACTTCAACAGGCGCCATCTCCTCTACGCAAGAGATGAAAGATCGTAACAATGTTTTCCCATCCTTTTTAAGCAAGGCTTTAGGATGACCACCCAGGCGACTACCCTCACCTGCGGCAAGCAGCAAGATTGCAAGTCGAAGACGAGTATTTAGGGGAGATATACCTGTTAATGTCATTAGAGTGATAATAAATAGGATTTCCAATACTTATAACAAAGATCCCAATCAGCATGAATAGTACCGACCTAAGCGTTCTCAAAGCCGCCGTGCATTGGCTAAAAGAAGGCCATCCCGTAGCCATCGCTACCGTAGTTCAAACCTGGGGTTCAGCCCCACGCCCAATTGGATCTTGGTTGGCTATACGTCAGGATGGCCAGGTTGCAGGATCAGTGTCGGGCGGCTGCGTTGAAGATGATCTCATTCGCCGGGTTCAAACCGAAATTCTGACCAGAGATATCCCTGAATTCGTTGTGTATGGCGTCAGCCAGCAAGAAGCAGCCCGTTTCGGCTTACCCTGTGGTGGTACGCTGCGCTTATTAGTTGAGCCCAAGCCTGAATTAGCCGTTTTAGAAAAACTGCTTGAAAATATTTCCTCTCATCAAGTCATTAGACGCACTGTCACTATTGCTAACGGTAAATCCACTTTGCATGATGGTGATCGTCATGATGAATTTACTTGCTCAGATTCCGAGATGTGCACTACTTATGGACCTCGTTGGCGAATGGTCATCATTGGAGCCGGTCAGCTATCCTTGTACACCGCTGACTTTGCACTAGCCTCTGACTTTGAAGTGATTGTGATAGATCCTCGAGAAGAATATGCTGAAGGGCTCAACCGAGATGATGTGACCTTTATACAAGGCATGCCTGATGATGTGTTGCTGGAAATTGGCGTAGATCCACATACCGCTGTAGTTGCCCTGACACATGACCCTAAACTGGATGATATGGCGCTGATGGAGGCATTAAAGTCCCCCGCATTTTATGTTGGCGCCTTAGGGAGCCGCAAAAATACCCAGAAACGAAAAGAACGCTTACTAGAGTTTGATGTCAGCAAAGAACAAGTGGAACGATTGCATGGGCCAGTTGGCCTATACATTGGGGCACTCACCCCACCAGAAATCGCAATATCGATTCTGGCAGAAGTGATTGCGGTTAAATACAGCGTTCCAATACCAAAGAAGGTTTAAGTATTCAGATCTAACTACTGTTTAGTTAGCCTTGAGCTTTCCGTCTTTAAGTCTTGGCTCCACGAAGTGACCCTTACGTGCGCGATTACCAGCAAAAGACTTCAAGGTTTTTGCATCTAAGCTGAGCTCAGTTGGTTTGCCTGCACGTCCAGCGCCAAAATAAGCTGCACCATTAGAGCCTACAGCTATTGCGGATGCCATAAATTCTTTGTCATCTAAGCCCATCAAAATCACACCCTTACCGCCGGTTGGCAGACGCTTAAGTTCATCCAATGGGAAGACGAGTAACTTAGAGGCCTCTGATAAGCAGGCTACTTGCTTCATACCAACTTGTACCTTGTTTGCACCTAAGGGTGCGTCACCAGCTACTTTGGCATCAATAGTAATAAATGATTTACCTGCCTTATTGCGAGTACTCATATCCGATACGTTAGCCAAGAAGCCATAACCAGCCCTGGTAGAAAGCAAAACCAAATCATCTGGTTGGCCAGCGTAATAAGCAACCATTTGGGATCCAGCAGCAAGATTTACAAAGCTAGTCAAGGGAGAACCGTCTCCTCTAGCACCAGGTAACTCGCTCACTGAGACTGTGTAGACACGGCCATCGCTACCGAAGCCTTGGATGACATCTACTGTTCGCACTTCAAAAGTTGCGTAGAGCGCATCACCTGCCTTAAAGCTAAATTGGGTAGCGTCATGCTCATGACCTTGACGAACACGTACCCAGCCTTTTTGCGAAACAATCACTGTTACCGGCTCATCAATGACTTTAGTTTCAGCAATAGCACGCTTATCTTCTTGAATCAGAGTTCGGCGATCATCGCCAAAGTCTTTGATATCAGATTCGATTTCTTTAATGATGCGTTTGCGTAATACGTTATCGCTTTGCAATAAACCCTCTAAGTCATCACGCTCAGATTTCAACTCTTTGAGCTCTTGCTCAATCTTGATGCCTTCTAGTCGAGCCAATTGGCGCAAACGAATATCCAGGATGTCTTCAGCCTGGCGGTCGCTTAACTTAAATTCTTTGATTAAATCGGCTTTTGGTTCATCGCTATTACGAATAATCTTGATGACCTTGTCAATATTCAGAAGAACGATAAGGCGCCCTTCCAAAATATGCATACGGTCTTTAACTTTACCCAAGCGGAACTGAGTACGACGCGTCACAGTAGCAACCCTGAACTCAATCCATTCAGAAATAATCTCTTTTAAGCCCTTTTGACGTGGTCGACCGTCGGTACCAATCATCACCAAGTTCATTGGCGCATTGGATTCTAGAGAGGTATGTGCCAATAGGAGATTTACAAACTCGTTGACATCAATATTCTTACTCTTGGGCTCAAACACCAAACGGACTGCGGCATCCTTACTAGATTCATCGCGCACACCATCAAGCACATTCAAAATCGTGGACTTCAGATTATTTTGCTCTGGCGTTAAGGTTTTTTTGCCGACCTTAACCTTAGGATTAGTGATCTCTTCAATTTCTTGCAGGACGCGTTGTGAGGATGCTGAAGGCGGCAATTCATTGACAACAATCTGCCATTGACCTCGAGCCAACTCTTCTACCGACCAACGAGCACGAACTTTAACGCTACCACGACCGGTTTCATAAATTTGGGCAATCTCAGCGGGAGAGGAAATAATTTGTCCGCCACCCGGATAATCCGGCCCAGGCATGATCTCTAATAATTCTGCTGTAGACAGCTTGGGGGACTTCATTAAGGCGATCGCAGCAGAAGCAACTTCACGTAGATTATGCGAAGGAATTTCGGTAGCCATACCAACTGCAATACCAGAAGCCCCATTCAACAGGACAAAGGGTAAGCGTGCTGGCAATAACTTAGGCTCTTGAAATGAGCCGTCATAGTTTGGCGCAAAGTCGACAGTGCCTTCATCAATCTCGCTAAGTAACAAGCCGGCAATTTTAGTTAAACGCGCTTCGGTATAACGCATCGCTGCTGCGCCATCACCATCACGGGAACCAAAGTTACCTTGTCCATCAATTAAGGGATAACGCAAGGAGAAGCTTTGCGCCAAACGCACTAAAGCGTCATAAGCGGATTGGTCACCGTGCGGATGAAACTTGCCGAGGACATCGCCAACAACACGCGCACTCTTTACTGGCTTAGCATCTGCCCGCAAGCCCATTTCGCTCATTGAGAACAAAATACGGCGCTGTACTGGCTTTTGGCCATCAGATACATCTGGTAGCGCACGGCCTTTCACCACGCTGATGGCGTAATCTAAGTAGGCGCGCTCGGCATAGACCGCAAGAGTCAAACTGTCTTTGTTATCTTCGTTCAGATCGATGGTTTTAGGATCATGTGGATCCTTTGGCCCATTTGGACTCTTTGGCGCAGGCGCTTCATCCACTTCAACGATATCGATCTCTTCAATAGGATTTGAAAATAAATCTGCCTGCTCAAGAGCTGGCTTTTTACCTGGGGTCTTTTTTGTAGCCATTAAATGTCCGCCTCTACTTCATTGCCGCGCTCTTCAAGCCAGTCACGACGCGCACCAGATTCTGATTTACCCATCAACATATCCATCGTTTTAAAAGTCTCATCCTCAGTCCACGTTCCTAGGGTAACTGGCAACAAACGGCGTGTATCCGGATTGAGCGTGGTGTCCCACAACTGCTCAGCACTCATTTCTCCCAAACCTTTGAATCGGGAGATTTGCCAAGCAGATTCCTTGACGCCATCTTTACGTAATTTATCTTCAATGGCCTGTAGCTCACTTGCATCTAGGGCATAAATTTTTTGCGCCGGCTTTTTGCCGCGTGCTGGAGCATCCACTCTGAACAGTGGTGGCCTAGAAATATGCACATGGCCTAGTTCAATGAGTTTTGGGAAATGCTTATAAAAGAGCGTCAAGAGCAATACCTGGATGTGGGCACCATCAACGTCCGCATCAGACAAAATACAAACCTTACCGTAACGCAAGTTTGATAAATCCGGATCATCATTAGGGCCGTGAGGATCTACGCCGATTGCGACAGCAATATCGTGCACCTCATTATTAGCAAACAAACGATCGCGTTCAGCCTCCCAGGTATTTAAAACCTTACCGCGTAGGGGCAAGATCGCCTGATATTCCTTATTGCGACCCATCTTGGCGGAGCCGCCCGCTGAATCGCCCTCGACCAAGAAGATTTCATTCTGAGCAATATCTTCGCTCTCACAATCAGTGAGTTTTCCAGGAAGAACTGCAACACCAGATGATTTTTTCTTCTCTACTTTTTGTCCAGCACGGGTTCTAGCCTGTGCTTGTTTAATCACTAGGTCTGCAAGTTTGCGGCCGTAGTCAACGTGCTGATTAAGCCATAGCTCTAGAGCCGATTTAACGTATCCAGAAACAAGACGAACTGCATCTCGAGAATTTAAGCGCTCTTTAATCTGACCTTGAAATTGGGGATCCAATACTTTTGCTGACAAAATAAAGGAGGCGCGTGCAAATACATCCTCTGGCATTAACTTAACGCCCTTAGGTTGTAGCGCATGCATTTCAATGAAACCCTTTACTGCATTAAATAATCCTTCGCGCAACCCACTCTCATGTGTTCCTCCCGCAGGCGTGGGTATGAGATTGACATAGCTCTCACGCACTGGCGCACCATCTTCTGTCCAGCTGACGACCCATGCAGCACCCTCGCCTTCAGCAAAGGAGTCATCCTCACCTGTACCGGTGGCATATTGCTCACCTTCAAATGGAGGGATTACTTCAGGGCCATGTCCTGCTTGGGCAATAGCTTCATTTAAATAGCCGCGCAAACCTTGGGCGTACTGCCAGGTTTGGGTATCGCCTGATTTCTCTTGAATGAGTGTTACTTTGACGCCGGGCAATAAAACTGCCTTTGAGCGCAAGAGTCGAATGAGCTCTGGCATTGGAATAGCTGAGCTATCAAAATATTTACCGTCCGGCCAAGCTCTTACTCGAGTGCCGTGTGACTTATCTTCAGACGCTGATGGTTTTGTTTTGAGTTTTTCAATGACCTTGCCATCGGCAAATGTGAGGGTCGAAACTTGTTTGTCTCGCCAAACAGTGACCTCTAAACGCTTAGATAGCGCATTGGTAACTGAAACACCCACCCCATGCAGACCACCAGAGAACGCATAAGCGCCGCCGCTGCCTTTTTCAAACTTTCCACCCGCGTGTAACTGGGTAAACACGATTTCTACTACAGGAAGTTTCTCGGTTGGATGCATTCCGACCGGAATACCTCGTCCGTCATCCTCCACGCTGACACTGCTATCTGCGTGCAAAGTCACAATAATGTGCTTGCCGTAGCCTCCTAAAGCCTCATCAGAGGCATTGTCCAAGACCTCTTGGATGATATGTAGAGGGTTATCAGTGCGGGTGTACATACCAGGCCGTTGACGGACTGGTTCTAGTCCTTTTAGGACCTGAATCGATGATTCGCTGTATTCGGATGTTTTACGGGTAGCCATGCGCGCAAATTGTAGTCATGTCTGTAGCTTACCCTGAACTTTTCACCAATTACCCTATCGTCCATGCCAAAATTGGCAATACAGCCTAAAAACTAAGGAAGCTTGATCTGCCTAATTTATTTGCAAGCGATATCATAAGTCTCTGATTACATTCAATATGACAAGTTCAACCAGCAAACCCTCCTTATCCATAAATCAAGTACTGATTTATGGCGGACTGATGGTGACCTTGTCTATGGGCATCCGACATGGATTTGGCCTATTCAATTTGCCCATCACGGTTGCCAATGGCTGGGAGCGTGAGACTTTTGCCCTAACTATTGCTTTACAAAACTTGATTTGGGGAGCAGTTCAACCCATCACAGGCGCCCTTGCTGATCGCTATGGTGCACTCAAAATCATGGTTGCAGGTGGAATCTTGTACGCACTTGGCTTAGCTGGAATGGCCGTTTCCACCGATGCTCTTAATTTCACGCTGGCAGGCGGCCTACTCATTGGCCTTGCACAGACGGCAACAACCTACAGCATGATCTACGGAATTCTAGGGCGTAATGTTCCTGCTGATAAAAGAGTGTGGGCCATGGGTATTGCCGCTGCCGCCGGCTCCTTTGGTCAGTTTTTGATGATTCCTGTTGAGCAAGGCTTCTTAAGTTTCTTTGGCGCTCAAGATGCCCTCCTTTTATTAGCGCTCATGGCTAGCCTCATGATTCCAACGGCATTCATGTTGCGCGAGAAAAATTTTAGTCATCATCATCAACTAGGTGATCAAACTATTAAGGAAGCCCTCGGAGAGGCCATCACGAATCCCAGCTTTCGCTTACTTACGCTAGGCTATTTTGTTTGTGGATTCCAAGTCGTCTTTATCGCCGTTCATTTAGCCCCTTATCTCAAAGATCTTTCTGCTGTCTATCCTGATGTCGGCGCTCCTGTAGTGGCAACTAGTGCCCTAGCCTTGATAGGTCTCTTTAATATTTTTGGGACATATAGCGCCGGCATGCTGGGTCAACGCTTCCCCAAAAAGTATTTGCTCTCTGGCATTTACCTTGGACGTTCAATTGCCATTATTGGATTTTTAGTTCTTCCCTTGTCGCCGATAACAACATATATTTTTGCGGCCATTATGGGATATTTATGGCTCTCAACCATTCCGCTGACCAACGGTATCGTTGCCCAAATTTTTGGAGTGAAATATCTAACGATGCTTTCTGGCTTAGTCTTTTTTTCGCATCAATTAGGCAGTTTCTGCGGCGCATTTTTTGGCGGCTATCTGTTTGATAAAACGGGGTCTTACCTGATTGTTTGGGAAATCGCCATTGCACTGGGTGTATTTGCCTTCTTGGTCAATTTACCCGTGAAGGAGCGTGCCTTGGTTCGAGTAGCTAATGCTTAAGTACAATTACGGACGTCTGCTTGGATATATTATTGCGGCCAGTTTGCTGCTGCTGATTTTTACTTCCTACTTTGCGCCCGATGTCATGATCGCCGTTACGAATCAAGTTTGGGCCTTATGTGGCTGGTAGAAGACCTAACTCTGATTTATGCTCTCCAGCATACTTTCCTTAATGTCAAGCTCTCGCCGTAGCACAATGGATAGTGCACATGCCTCCTAAGCGTGGGATACAGGTTCGATTCCTGTCGGCGGGACCAAATTTGTCAGAAACTTATCCACAGGCCTTGTGGATAAATACGCAAAAGTTTTCGTAAGTCGTAGATTTATATAGAGCAAGCTGGCATGCTCAAATGTTAAGCATTGATGACAAATCCCTGAGAAATGGTTTACATTGTCGATAGGCAAAATAAATATATAAAACTTCACATGAAAATGTGATAAGAACTAAAAAATGGAGATGGTAATAATGGCAATTCACTCAAAAATAATTAAGCGACTCAGCGCCACCCTTGCGTGCACCTCTGCATTGTTCGCATTTTCATTTCCAGCTTATGCACAGAGCAACTACCCGAATAAACCTATCCGCTTAGTCGTGCCATTTCCAGCAGGTGGCGCAACGGATAACGTTGCTAGGCCACTCCAGAATGAATTGCAGAACATGAGCAAATGGAATGTGCTGATTGATAACAAACCCGGAGCGGGTGGAAACATTGGTGCAGAAATTGTTGCCAAATCAGCACCTGATGGATACACCTGGTTGATGGCCTCTGTTGGTACTCACGGAATTAATCTGCCCCTCTATACACAGGGTGGAGGAAAATTACCTTTTGATCCTATTAAAGATTTCACCCCAATTACTTTAGTTGCTGAGTTACCGAATGTTCTAGTACTTAATACTGACTTTGCCGCTAGGAACAATATCAATAGCGTGAATGACCTCATCGCATATGCCAGGAAGTATCCTGGCAAGGTCAATATGGCCTCTAGCGGTAATGGTACATCTATTCATATGGCTGGGGAGCTCTTTAAGTCAATGACTAAGACTTATATGGTTCATTTGCCCTACAGAGGCAGTCCACCTGCTGTGACTGATTTATTGGCAGGCAATGTGGACATTATGTTCGACAATTTACCTTCCTCAATCAACTATATTCGCGCGGGTCGTCTCAAGGCATTAGCCGTTACCAGTGCAAAGCGCTCTCCTTCATTTCCTGATCTGCCAACGATTGCAGAGGCAGCAAACTTACCTGGCTATGAAGCTACATCTTGGTTCGGTATTGTGGGGCCAGCGAATATGCCTGCGGATGTTGTGAATAAAGACAGTACTGAATTGATGGCTGCAATCAATAGTCCATCAGTGAAGGAAAAATATTTAGCGATGGGTGCTCAGCCTGTTGGTAACACACCGGCACAATTTGCTAACTTTATTAAAGCGGAGATTGCCAAGTGGACTAAGGTAGTGAAAGATTCTGGCGCTAAGGTTGACTAAAGATTTAGCCTTAAGCTAGCTAAAGTCAAAAGAGGAGCATTGCTCCTCTTTTTTATTTACCTAATTTCGATAAAAGCTTAGTTGGGGTAATGACCTCTGGGTCTAGAACTAACTCAATCAGAGCGCCGCGCTTGCTTTCTAGGGCCTTAGCAAATGCAGGAGCAAATTCTTCGGTATTGCTTACGCGGTATCCCGGAATGCCAAAGCTATCAGCAAACTTCACAAAATCAGGGTTAGTTAAGCCAGTACCCATGACTCGTTTTGTAAATTCTCTTTCCTGGTGCATTCGAATGGTGCCCAACATACTATTGTTGACTACCAGCACGATGGGATATGCCTCATATCGCGCAGCTGTCGCCAGCTCCTGGCAATTCATCATGAAATCCCCGTCGCCACAGACGGCAATCACTACTCGCTTAGGGTCGGCAATTTTTGCTGCTATTGCTGCAGGTAATCCATAGCCCATGGAACCATTGGTGGGTGCTAATTGACTACGAATACTGCCATAAGGATAAAAACGATGTACCCATGTAGCAAAGTTACCTGCACCATTGGTGATGATGGCATCACGCGGTATTGAACTGGGTAAAGATGCCATGATGTGGGCTAACTGCAAATTACCGGATACAGTTACTGGAGATGACCAAGCCAAATACTCTGTATGTGCTTCTAGCATACGTTCTGTACGATAAGCATTGGCCATTTTGACGTTGTCTAGTGCCGCACAAAAGTTCTCAGGACTACAGCTTAGGGCAAATTCTGGGCGATACACTCGACCCAATTCATCTGGGCTCGATAAAACATGAATGAGTGTATTGGCTGCCTTAGGTGGCGTGAGAACGCTGTAACCCGCAGTTGTCATTTCTCCGAGGCGTTCACCAATCACTAGCAAAACATCGGCCTCTTGAATACGTTTTACCAAGGCGGGATTTGCAGCAATTCCGAGATCACCGGCATAGCAAGCATTTTGGTTGTCGATCAAATCTTGCGAGCGAAAACTAGTTGCAACAGGAACCCCTTCGCGATTCGCCCATGCTATTAGTTGATTGCAGGCATTTGCATTCCAATTACCTCCACCAGCAAGCACCATGGGGTTTTTAGCGTTAGCAAATTGCTTCATTGCTTCAGTAAAGATCGATTGATCCAATCCAGGCTGAACAACATGAGCAGCAGCAGTTGGCTTTTCCTCAGCATTGAGATACAGAATATCTTCTGGTAGAGCCAAAACCACGGGGCCTTTGCGTCCCGACTGGGCAATATGAAAGGCATGGGAAACAAATTCATCGATGCGATCAACGCGATCGATGCTGCCTACCCATTTGGCACATTCTGAAAACATACGTCGGTAGTCCACCTCTTGGAAAGCTTCACGCTCCACCATGTCTGTACCTACCTGGCCAACCAAGAGCACCATCGGCGTGGAATCTTGATAGGCGGTATGTATCCCCACCATCGCATTTGATGCGCCTGGCCCGCGCGTCACCATGACGACTCCAGGCTTGCCGGTTAACTTGGCATAGGCCTCACCCATATAGGCTGCGCCGCCCTCTTGACGGCAGGTAATAAAACGAAATTCTGGGTGGTCAACTAAGCCATCAAGCAAAGGCAGAAAGCTTTCTCCTGGCACGCCAAAGGCAACATCAACACCTTGTCTAACAAGTGCATTGGCTAATATTTGTCCGCCATGCATGATTTTTTTGGCTGTCCCCATTGTTTTCTCTTACACTTTCCTTATGAATACGCTTTCCACCAGCACTCTAGCCGCCCTGGAAGAGATGCTACAAAATACCGCGCGCTCTGCTCCACCCGATTTTTTACCCATTCAACTCATCGGCAACAGCACTAGCACTCAGACTATTGGACATCTTAATCCTGAATTTATTTCTTATCTTCAGGAATCACTAGAAAAACATCCGATTCCATTGATCTCAATGGGCAATGATCAATTGTCGATTGCCTTAGGCAGACCTAAAGAGTTATCACAAAGCCTTTATCAATTAGCGGACACCATGCGCGCAGGCGGTTTTATTCCGGGATGGCGCAATGAGGACTTTGCATGGTTGGATCAGAATGGGCATAAATACTTTCGTTTAGAACGGTCTGCTTTTCGAACCTTTGGTTTTCGGAGCATGGCAACTCACATCAACGGCTATACAAGAGCTCATACCCTATGGCTCGGCCGTCGCAGCGAAACCAAAGCAACCGATCCGGGCAAACTCGACAATATTGCTGCAGGTGGCATTACCGCTGATGAAACACCTTGGGTGAGCGCTCGTCGCGAACTTTGGGAAGAAGCTGGAGTTCCAGAGAAAATTGCGGAGAGTATTGAACCGATTGGCAGAATTCATATGCGGCGCCCTATTGTTGGACGCGGCTTTCATGATGAATTGCTTTATATCTACGATCTTGAGCTAGCGGATCACTTTGTACCAAACAATCAAGATGGAGAAGTCAGCGGTTTCATTGAGATTTCCCTAGCCGAAGCGGCTGCCAGAATCCTGGCTGATGAGTTCACCAGTGATGCTGCGTTTGTTACAGCAGACTTTATATTGCGACGCAGCAAATAATGAGCATTATCGACACGTATTGTTTCAATTCATGGTTAAATAGCTTTAAGGATGAAACAGGGGTGCCCTTAAAACAGAATGTCGTTTTGAGGCGCTGAGAAAGACCCTTTAACCCGATCCAGGTAATGCTGGCGTGGGGAGTTACATCAGACCGACACACCCGGTTTCGTCCATCCAAAACAGTCAGGAGATGGACATGAGTAATAGCAAAAACCAAACTAAACACGAGATTCCAAGTCTAAAGAGCCTAGAGCGAGACTTTGGACAAAAGTTTGCCTACCCGGCTTCAACTAAAACCTATTTACAGGGATCACGTGCAGACATCAAAGCACCGATTCGAATGATTGAGCAATTACCAACACGTGTTGGTGAAGAACTTATCGCCAACCCACCTGTACCGGTATATGACACTTCAGGTCCTTATAGTGATCCAGAAATTGTGATTAATCTAGAAAAGGGTTTGCCTAGATTACGGGATACCTGGATCAACGAACGTAATGACACGGAGCAACTTGCAGGGCCGAGTTCTGATTACGGTGTAGCGCGTGCTCAAGATGAAGCAACTCAAAATTTACGCTTTGCGCATATCAGCGCACCACGAGTAGCAAAGGCTGGCAAAAATGTCAGTCAAATGTATTACGCACGTCAAGGCATTGTCACTCCTGAAATGGAATATGTTGCCTTGCGTGAATCGATGGGTTTAGAGCAGCTGCGCAAAAACCCAGAATACAAAATGCTGTTAAAGCAACATCCAGGCAAAAGCTATGGCGCCAACCTACCAGATATTGTGACTGGCGAATTTGTTCGCTCTGAAATCGCTGCTGGCCGTGCCATCATTCCAGCTAATATTAATCATCCTGAATTAGAACCGATGATTATTGGCCGTAACTTCCGCGTGAAGATTAATGGCAACCTTGGTAACTCTGCCGTCACCTCGTCTATCAATGAAGAAGTAGAAAAGATGGTGTGGTCGATTCGTTGGGGCGCAGACACCATCATGGATCTCTCTACAGGCAAACACATTCATGAGACACGCGAATGGATTATTCGCAATTCACCAGTACCTATTGGCACTGTTCCAATCTATCAAGCACTTGATAAAACCGGCGGCATTGCTGAAGATCTCACCTGGGAAATGTTCCGCGATACTTTGATTGAGCAAGCTGAACAAGGCGTGGACTACTTCACTATTCATGCGGGTGTATTGCTACGCTATGTCCCCCTCACTGCTGATCGCATAACCGGCATCGTCTCTCGCGGTGGATCAATCATGGCCAAGTGGTGTCTTGCTCATCACAAGGAAAACTTCCTCTATACCAAGTTTGATGAGATCTGCGAGATTATGAAAGCCTATGACGTCTCATTTAGCTTGGGAGATGGCTTACGCCCCGGTTGCATTGCAGACTCTAATGATGCCGCACAATTTGGCGAACTCCATACCTTGGGTGAGTTAACTGCTAAAGCATGGAAACATGATGTACAGGTCATGATTGAAGGTCCTGGTCACGTTCCAATGCAACGTATTGAAGAAAATATGACCGAGGAATTGAAGCATTGCCTCGAGGCACCCTTCTATACCCTCGGACCATTGATTACGGATATTGCCCCTGGTTACGATCACATTACCAGCGGTATTGGTGCCGCTCAAATTGGTTGGTACGGCACAGCCATGCTTTGCTATGTGACACCAAAAGAGCACTTAGGTTTACCAGATAAAGAAGACGTTCGCGAAGGCATCATCACCTATAAGATTGCTGCCCATGGCGCGGATCTTGCGAAAGGTTTACCAGGTGCTCAAGTTCGCGATAACGCCTTATCTAAGGCGCGCTTTGAATTTAGATGGGAAGATCAATTTAATCTCGGTCTAGATCCTGAACGCGCTCGTGAGTATCACGATGCAACTTTGCCTGCCGAGGGTGCCAAGATCGCTCACTTCTGCTCAATGTGTGGACCTAAATTCTGCTCAATGAAAATTACACAAGAAGTACGTGATTACGCAGCAAGCTTAGATGCAGATGGCAATCCAAAAGTACCTGGCAAAGTCATTCCGATAGCAGAAGCGAATAAAGGCATGGAAGAAATGTCTGCAGAGTTCCGCAAGCGCGGTAGTGAAATTTATCAGTAAGCATGACTAAAGCTGCATTCTCGCAAAGCAAGATTGCCATTGTTGGCGCCGGCCTCATGGGTCGGATGCTAGCTGTGGCACTTGCCCAGCAAGGTGCCAAGGTGGATCTTTTTGATCAATCTGGTCCGGACGCTAAACATGCTGCTGCACGCATTGCAGCAGCAATGTTGGCCCCGCTGGCAGAATCCGCTATTACTGAAGATGCTGTGGTGCGCATGGGCATACATAGTCTGCCCCGCTGGAAAGCCATCATTAGCAAGCTGAGTAGCCCCGTCTTTTTTCAGCAGGATGGCACTCTGATCTTATGGCATCGCCAAGACAGCAATGATGCTGAACGATTTACTGCTCACCTAAAGAAGAATGGTCTTCGCAATCATCAGCTTGCTTTGCCGCAAGTGCTAGATAGACAAGCCTTAATGCAATTAGAGCCGGGTGTTGCAGACCGTTTTCAACAGGGTCTCTATCTTCCGAATGAGGGGCAACTAGACAATCGCCAACTCTTAGATGCACTCATGACCGAGTTGGATTTGCTATCTGTTCATTGCCATTGGTTTAGCGAGGTCAATCCGGAATCCCTTCGGGATCTATCTCTGTATGACCAAGTTTTAGATTGTCGTGGAGTTGGCGCTCAGAAGGCCTGGAATCAATCAAGCAACACACTACGTGGGGTTCGTGGTGAAGTATTGCGACTGTATGCGCCCGAAGTGAAACTGCGTAGACCCACACGCTTAATTCATCCACGCTACCCAATTTATATTGCACCAAAAGAAAATGATGTCTATGTTGTCGGTGCAACTGAAATTGAATCAGACGACTTATCTGAAATGAGCGTGCGTTCGGCCATGGAATTGCTTAGTGCCGTTTATACGGTACATAGCGGCTTTGCTGAAGCACGCATTCTGGAAATGTCAACACAATGTAGACCAACCCTACAAGACAATTTGCCTGCAGTGCAAATTCATCAAGATAAAGGTCGGTCTGATTTGATATTAATCAATGGACTTTATCGTCACGGTTTTATGATTGCCCCGGCTATCTTAGACTGTGTATTAGAAATACTGGAATCAGGTGCAAGTCCTACGGCACAAGAATTGGGCCTCAACATTACGGGCGCAGAGAAATATTCTGGAGTAGATGTATGCGTGTAATTGTTAATCAACAAGAATATGACATGCCACATCAAAGTATGGTGAGCGATGCCTTGACTTTAATTCAAGCAAAGCCCCCCTATGCCGTAGCAGTCAACCTGCAATTTGTACCTAAAAGTAAACATACCCAATACCCACTAAATGAAAATGATCAGGTAGAAATCATTGCACCTGTGACTGGTGGTTAATACCAATATTTGTATATGACAGCCCCATTACCGCAAACCTTTAAGCAAACAGATCCATTGATCCTCTATGGTGAAACTTTTGCTAGTCGCTTACTCTTAGGAACATCACGTTATCCTTCGCCTCAAGTGCTAGAGACTGCAGTGAAAACAGCTAAGCCAGCCATGATTACCGTTAGTCTACGACGCCAAGGAAGCGCAACTTCTGAAGCACATAGTGGTTTTTGGGATCTCCTCAAAAAAATGGCTGTACCCGTACTACCAAATACAGCTGGATGCCATAGTCCACAAGAAGTTATTACTACCGCACAAATGGCACGTGAAGTTTTTGAAACGGATTGGATTAAGTTAGAGCTGATTGGTGATGACTACACCCTTCAACCCGACACCTTACGACTGGTAGAAACAGCTGAGATCTTGATCAAAGATGGATTTAAGGTACTGCCCTATTGCACTGAAGATCTCATTCTTTGCCAACGTTTAGTAGATGTAGGGTGCCAGGCAGTGATGCCTTGGGCTGCTCCGATTGGCACTGGTCAGGGTCCACTCAATCCCTACGCCATGAAGCTTTTGCGTGACCGACTAAAGGTACCTCTCCTAGTCGATGCAGGTCTTGGCCTTCCTTCGCATGCTTGTAGCGTAATGGAATGGGGCTTTGATGGCGTCCTTCTCAATACTGCAGTTGCTCTAGCAGATGACCCCATCATCATGGCTAATGCTTTTGCGATGGCGGTAGAGGCTGGACGCTCTGCGTACTTATCAGGCGCAATGAAACCCCAACTCTCTGCACAGGCTAGCACCCCACTGGTGGGAACTCCGTTTTGGCATCAAAGTTAAGCATCGTTAATATATGAGCCTCATTCGTGACCTTGCAGACCAAATTGTTGCCGCACATCGTAGTGATGATTTGTCTATCCCGATTCCGCAATACAGTCTGGGTAATCCACCACCCCAAGTTGATAATGAAGCCGCCACCGATCATTACGAATTGGCTGGTGCGCTGGCTGCCATTGACATGGGCTTTATCGAAAAGGACGCCCGCATATTAGGTAAAGCATGGTCGCGTATGGCTATTCAAGATGGGGGCTTTAATCCCTTCAAATGGCCAAGCAGACCAGAGCACTTTGATCTATTGCCTTGGACACGCAATATGAATCCAAAAGCGTTTGCAGAATGTCCTAAACGTCTGGGTTTATATGGCGTTATGCCTGATGCCGATTGGGTAAAACGCATGGTAGATGCTGAATTGCCCACCGTGCAATTGCGCTTTAAATCAGAAGACAAAAGCAAAATCAAGAAACAAATTCGTGAATCAGTCAAAGCGGTTCAAGATAGTAAAACGCTTTTATTTATTAATGATTATTGGCGAGAGGCTATTGATGCCGAGGCCTATGGCGTTCATCTAGGCCAAGAGGATTTAGAGTTGGCAGATTTAGAGGCAATCCGTGTTTCAGGCTTGCGTCTGGGTTTAAGCACTCATGGCTATGCAGAAATGGCTTATGCCGATCATTTTTGCCCTAGTTATATTGCGATGGGTGCTGTCTTTCCGACGAACTTAAAGCGGATGCCAACAGCTCCTCAAGGTCTTGGACGTCTTTATCAATATGCGAAATTACTAAGCCACTATCCACTAGTTGCTATTGGTGGCATTGATCAAGATAGTATTCACGCCGTCTCAAAAAGTGGCGTTGGATCAGTAGCTGTCGTAAGGGCCATTACACAAGCAACCGACCCTAAGGCTGCAGTTAAGCATCTACAAGAGTTAATGCGCGCTTAGCCTGGACTTTGTTCATCCAGTAATGCAGTCGGATAAAAATCATGCATGTGCCAAAGGGGTCCGGGACCCTCGCCAATGCTAAGAAAACGGCCAGCCTCTAAGCCAGCCTCAACATAAGAAATTGCTTTTGCAACAGCAAGACTTAAATCATGCCCATCAGCCAAATACGTAGCAATAGCTGACGCTAAAGAGCATCCAGTACCATGGGTATTCGCAGTATGAATGCGATTGTGTTTAAAGGCTTTTGATTGGGTTACTTCGAGACCGTCTTCTAGTGTATGCCACATCAGAAAATCAGTAATCTGTGTATGGGTGCTATCAAGATGTCCGCCTTTAATTAAAACGGCTTGTGGCCCCATTGCCAATAATTCTTCAGCAGCGAGTTTGAAATCATCTGATCCCTTGAGATCGCGGCCTAAAAGTAACGATGCTTCGTCCATATTTGGAGTAATTAAGGTAGCCATCGGAAATAATTCAGCAATGATGGCTTGTGCAGTGTCATCACCGCCGAGGCTTGCACCCGATGTCGCTCTTAATACCGGATCCAATACGATGCGCTTTACCCCATGTCGACGCAAAGCCTTAGCTACGGTTCGTACTATTTCTGGGCTAGCTAACATCCCAATCTTCACAATATCAGCGCCAATATCGGTAAACACTGCGTCGATTTGAGCCTCAACTACATCCAAATCCACATCCTGAATACGCATCACACCCAAGGTGTTCTGGGCAGTAATAGCAGTAATTACGCTCATGCCATAAGCCCCAAGAGCAGTAATTACCTTTAGATCGGCCTGTAGCCCTGCGCCGCCGCCACTATCTGACCCAGCAATGGTCAGCACTTTAGGGATCAGCACAGAAGTAGGAAAGGAAGATTTCATCTTGCTATAATATCGGCTTATTCCTCGATAGCTCAGTCGGTAGAGCGCCGGACTGTTAATCCGTAGGTCCCTGGTTCGAGCCCAGGTCGAGGAGCCAAATCTGAAAGGGTCGCTAATTTAGCGGCCTTTTTTTATTTTAGATCAAGCACATACAATGATGTCATGAATACTAGCAATCAAAGCGCCAAGCCAAAGAACGGTTTAATCCAAATATTAGAAGATGAGGCAAAAAAAGCCTTTACCCTTTCGGTTTACTTTGGATCCTGGTTTTGCGCCCTCAGCTTTTTAGCGGCGACCATTTTGGATGAGAGGCCTATTCCGCTATCCATCTTTGGCTTTGCCATAGTCAAAGGCGCTTTATCTGCAAAATTCTTACTTATTAGTGAAGCCGCTTTTCCGATCAAAGTCAGCAAGGCTAAAGGTCTAATTCGGTCGCTCTTATTGCAGTCTTTTATTTATGTTGGGATTGTCCTTGGTCTGAATTATCTTGAAGCAGGCTTTGATGGCCTCATTCATGGCAAGAACTTTTGGGATTCGCTTGCAGCGTTTGGTCAAGCTAACCCCTTACGCGTCATTGCAATGTGTATCGTGTATTGGTTAATTGTCTGGCCTTATTTAGTATTGATCGGACTGAAAATTTCACTGGGCAGCAATGCAACGATTGCCATTCTTTTTGGTGATAGAACCATGCCTGATGAGCCAGTTAACAAGACCTGATCTTTTCTTGTATTTAAAATTGATGCGGGCGTTTCTTCTATTTTTATTCTGGATCCTTGGATCACAGGCCCATGCCCAAGAAATCGAAGCGCGAGCCTATTCCAACGCTCCAATCGGAATTAACTTTGCCAGTTTTGGCATAGCTCAAGCCTCAAGCTCTTCGTATAAGCTCACTTCTGAAGCAGCCAGCTATACGCGCATATTAGATGTAGCCGGCCAATCCGGAAAAATTACCCTAGTTCTTCCTTACGCCCAACTATCAGGCACCGGTAAGATAGGGAGCCAGTCAATTAATGCCACATCAGAAGGTTTATCAGACCCCCTTATCAAGGCATCAGTTAACTTATATGGCGCACCTGCTCTCACCCTAGATCAATTTAAGAATTACCAGCAAGATCTCATCATCGGCGCCAGTCTAGCGGCCTCTATTCCATGGGGTCAGTACAACAATGAGCAAATGATTAATGTTGGAGCTAATCGTTGGTTTATTCAGCCAGGTGTTGGCGCTTCTCAAGCCGTGGGACCATGGCGTTTTGAATTAGCTGGTGCAGCAACAATCTATACCAGCAACAATAGCTTCTTAGGCGGCAATACGCTCTCGCAAAACCCGATCTACTCCACTCAAACTCATGTCATTTACTACTTTCCATCGACCGCTTGGATTTCTGTAGATGCTACCTATTACGTGGGTGGTCAAACCTATATCAACAGCATGCCGGTCAGTGGGTCACAAGAAAATTGGCGTTTTGGAGCAACCTTCTCTTATCCGATCAACCAACAAAACTTCATCAGAATCAATGGAAGCACTGGCACCTATTCCCGCACCAATAATAGCTACGATTTAATAGGCATTTCCTGGCAATATCGCTGGGGTGGCGGCATCTAAGTAAGACCATCTGCTAATGGCTACAATCTAATTCAACAATAACTATAGTTTCGAGACAAATATGAGTACAAAGCCAAAAAACCCATCCGATCAAAAATCTGAAAGCGCTTTGCGCAAGGGTCTTACGAGTTATGGAGATAAAGGATTCTCCTTATTTCTACGCAAGGCTTTTATTAAAGGTGCTGGCTATACCAATAGCGCACTAGATCGCCCAGTAATTGGCATTATTAATACAGGTAGCGCCTACAACCCCTGCCATGGAAATATGCCTCAATTGATAGAGGCTGTTAAACGGGGTGTCATGCTTGCGGGTGGTCTTCCAATGGAGTTTCCAACTATCTCCATTCATGAAAGTTTTGCAGCGCCTACCAGTATGTACTTACGCAATCTCATGTCGATGGATACGGAAGAGATGTTGCGTGCACAACCGATGGATGCAGTTGTCATGATTGGCGGATGCGATAAAACTGTTCCAGCCCAAATGATGGGTGCGGCATCTGCTGGCTTACCTGCCATACAGCTCATTACTGGTTCAATGTTAACTGGCTCTCATCGCAGCGAGCGTGTTGGCGCTTGTACTGACTGCCGCCGATATTGGGCTAAGTTTCGCGCAGGCGAGATTGATGAAGTAGAAAAAGATGAAGTAAATGATCAACTAGTGGCTAGCGTTGGAACCTGTTCTGTGATGGGTACTGCTAGCACTATGGCATGCATCTCTGAAGCCTTGGGAATGACGGTGCCCGGGGGTGCTACGCCTCCTGCTGTCACTGCAGATCGCATACGTATTGCTGAAGAGACCGGCACTTGTGCTGTGCAGATGGCAAAAGATGGGCTAACGATTGACAAGATCTTAACTGCCGATGCATTTGAAAATGCTATGCGTGTTTTGCTTGCTATTGGCGGGTCTACGAACGGTATTGTTCATCTTGCAGCCATTGCAGGACGCATGGGTCTAGAGATTGATTTAGATGCTTTAGACAAAATGGGTAATGACACCCCGGTATTGGTTGATCTAAAACCTTCTGGCGATCATTACATGGAAAACTTTCATGATGCGGGCGGTATGACGACTTTGCTTCGTGAATTAAAGCCACTCATGAAATTAAATGCCATGACAGTGACAGGTAAAACCTTGGGCGAAGAGATTGATGCAGCACCCCCAAGCTTTAAGCAAGATGTCGTCCGTCAATTTAATGATCCTATTTACCCAAGAGGCAGTATTGCGGTCTTGCATGGCAATTTAGCACCCGGCGGCGCCATCATCAAACAATCTGCTGCCAATGAAAAGCTGATGGAGCATACAGGTCGTGCGGTGGTTTTTGAGAATGCAGAAGACCTCGCATCCCGTATTGATAGCCCTGATTTAGATGTCACTGCGGAAGATATATTAGTACTCAAGAACATTGGCCCCAAAGGTGCCCCAGGCATGCCAGAGGCTGGCTACATCCCTATTCCGATGAAGCTGGCGCGTGCAGGTGTCAAAGACATCGTCAGGATCTCAGATGGGCGCATGAGTGGCACCGCTTTTGGAACGATTGTGTTGCATGTGACCCCAGAATCAGCGATTGGCGGACCCTTGGCACATGTTCGTAATGGCGATCAAATTCGTTTGAGCGTTAAAAATCGTGAAATTAGCTTACTCATCTCCGATGAAGAGCTAGCGAAACGAGCTATTGATAATCCCATTACCTCACCTACTGCTGAACGAGGTTACAAAAAACTATTTTTAGACACGGTGATGCAAGCCGATAAAGGGGTTGATTTTGACTTCTTACGTGCTGCAAAGATGGTGGGTAAAACACCAAAGGCTTAGTGTTTAATTATAGATAGGCTTGAGGGTCGATTTGATGCATTTCGCCCTCAATCCATCCCTCAACTTCTGCCTGAATCTGCTCTTCAGTTTTATCTTGAACCGAGATAGCTGGGCCAATCGACACAGTTACTAGTCCTGGGTATTTACGAAAACTATTCCGAGGCCAGACATTACCGGCATTTTGGGCCACCGGAATAATGTCGGTTTGGGTAGTGATTGCCAAACGAAACCCACCTTTGCGATAAGGATGGTAAGTGCCAACCGGAGTCCGAGTCCCCTCCGGAAATATCGCAATCCACTGACCCTGCTCAAGCCGGGCTTTACCCTGAATGGCTACGGCAGCTCTCGCAGCGTCTCTGTCCCCGCGATTAATTGTGATCATCTTCAATGAGGCTAAGGCCCAGCCAAAAAAAGGCAACCAAAGTAATTCTCGTTTAGATACGAAGCAAAGGGTTTTAGGAAAGATATGGGGGTACACAATTGTCTCCCAAGCAGATTGATGCTTGCTCAGTAAAATCATTGGCTTAGCGCCGCACTCTTTTATATGCTCCATCCCTAATACACGGTACTGAACATTACAAATGAGATTGAGCATGAGGAGATTCAAACCGCTCCAATAACGCACCATGCCATAACGTTGCTGCACGGTACTGATAGGTATGATGAGAACACAGAGGACAGCAGCAACAGCGGTGAAAGGAACTAAATAGAGATAGAAAAGAAAGGATCTAAGATAGATTTGCACTGAATAATCTCTTAATTAATTCTCTTAACTTAGTCTCTTAACTTAGTCTCTTAACTTCATCTCTTAATTCACGACGCAAGATTTTGCCCACATTAGTTTTGGGTAATTCTGTCCTGAAGACAATTTGTTTAGGTCGCTTATAGTTTGTCAGTTGCTGCTTGCAATACGCCTGCACCTGCTCTTCCGAAAGACCTTCATGATCTTTGACAATAAAAGCCTTTACTGACTCGCCAGTATCTTCATCCGGAGTACCGATCACTGCACACTCTAATACACCTGGCATCAGTGAAAGAACTTCTTCTACCTCATTTGGATAGACTTTAAATCCAGAGACAATGATCATGTCTTTTTTGCGATCAATGATTTTGACGTAACCGTGCTCATCCATGACGCCAATATCACCTGACTTAAAGTAACTATCCGCAGTAAATGCATTACGCGTCTCATCAGGCATATTCCAATACTGTGTCATTACCTGTGGACCCCTGATGGCAATTTCTCCTGACTGGCCAAGTGGAAGTTCCTTATCCTGCTCATCCAAGATAGCCACATCCGTTCCGGGTACAGGTAATCCAACATGTCCAGTAAATGACTGAATCAGCGGTGTGTTGACGCAAGCTACAGGCGATGTCTCAGACAGACCATAGCCCTCTGCAATTGGGATGCCAGTTAGTCGCTGCCACTCGTCTGCAACAACCTTCTGCATGGCCATGCCACCGCCAATAGTGACAAGCAAATTGGGTAACTTGATTTTGGAAAATTCTGGGCGATGAATCAGCGCATTAAAAAGTGTGTTTACGCCCGGGAAAATATGTATGCCTGGATGCGTCTTGAGCAACTTAATGAAACCCGGTATATCTCTTGGATTCGGAACCATAATCAGCAGGCCTCCCATACGCGCACCAAATACAGCGCAGGCTGTAAGCGCAAAGATGTGATACAGCGGTAGAGGACACAGAAATACCAGTTGATCTATCTGCTTGCCTTTGAGACCAGGCTCTAGCCAAACTTCAATTTGTTTCGCATTGGCCAAGATATTACGGTGCAATAAAACCGCTCCCTTTGAAACGCCAGTAGTGCCACCGGTGTATTGCAAAAAGGCAATATCATCCAACGCAATGTTTGGTTTCACAAAATGGGTGCTCGCCCCCAATCTCAGGGCTTCCTTAAAGCGAATGCTTCCTGGAATATCCCAAGCAGGCACCACTTTCTTGACGTGACGCACTACCAAATCAACCACCTTGCCCTTGGCGCCAATAAACTCGCCTAAGCTAGTTACGACCACATACTTTACAGAAACTTGATGGGCTATTTTTTGATACACATGGGCAAAATTTTCTAAGATGATCAGGGCTAAAGCGCCACTATCTTTGAGTTGATACTCTAACTCTCGTGCGGTGTAGAGTGGGTTGACATTCACCACTACGCACCCTGCTCGTAATGCACCCATCATGGCAATCTGAAATTGCATCACATTGGGGAGCATGATGGCCACCCTAGTTCCTGGCTCCATGCCCAGGGTTTGAAGGTAGGCGGCAAAGTACTTAGACTGCTGATCTAGCTCAGCATAAGTCATGAACTTACCAAGATATTCACAAGCATTCCGATTCGGATAACTTGCGAATGATTCTTCAAACATATCTACTAAAGAAGTGTAAGAAGATTCCCCAATACTATGAGGCACTCCCTCAGGGTAACTTTTTAACCATGGCTTGTTAGGATTAGTCATCGTGAAAGACTGTCTCCTTTTATGATGTCGGCATTAATAATGCAGTCTTATGCACATTCTAAACATTGCTTAACTGTTCAGAAGCTGCTCTAGCATCTCTAAATAAAGCGCTTGACCATGGTTCACCTGATCCTGCCAATCATCGCCGGAGTTTTCATTGGCCTCATCCGTGATGTATTTAAACGATTGCCATGGAATTTGGTGATGATGTGCAACTGCAGCAATTGCAAATAGCTCCATGTCCACTAGATCCACCTTTTGTTCATGAAGCCATTGATCATGGCTATTCACAAAACTATCACCTGTTCCACAAACATAGATACCTGCCTTGGAATGGTATTTGACTGGAGTATGGCTAAATGGTGTTTTTCCACGAGGCGCTAAGGGCTCCGCATTCATATCCCGTTGAATGACAGATCCAATCTCTAGTAACCCATGGATTTGAGGGTTAATCTTGCCAGCCGTACCAAAATTGATGATGCGTGCTGGCTGATGCTGATGAATCGCCTGGCAGGTAGCAATCGAGGCATTAATCTTGCCAACGCCGGTATAGATAATGTTCACGCCAGTAGGCAGAGCCTCCTGTTTGAGCTCAGACTCTAAGGCGGTGATAATGAGTAGCTTATTCTTCATGTATGTCATTAAACATCAAAATGAATCTATTAGATTTTCTTCCTGGAGTGCCTGATTTTCCTAAACCAGGAATCTTATTTAGGGATATTTCTCCGCTCTTAGCGAATCCTGTCGCTTTCAAAGAGGCTATTCGTCAACTAGAAGTCCTATCAAATGACTTTGAATACACCCATATCCTAGGCATTGAATCGAGGGGCTTTATTTTCGGCTCTGCTCTTGCTCACCAAACACATAAAGGCTTAGCTTTAGCCCGCAAGCCCAATAAATTGCCTTTAGCCAGCCATCGAGAATCCTATGGACTGGAATATGGCGCAGATTCATTAGAGATACAGCAATCAACACTACCTCAAGGTGCACGGGTATTGCTATTAGATGATGTTCTTGCTACTGGCGGTACCTTAATTGCTGCTGACAAGTTGATCCGCGCAGCAGGCTTTGAAGTGGCTGGCGCTCTTACCTTGCTTGAAATTGAAATACTGAATGGCGCTCAACTGCTCGATCAGCATCACATACCCAATCGCTCAGTATTGAAAGCCTAGATTTAAATCAGTGATTTAGCGCTTTTGATGAGCTTGATGGCGCCCCAACCTACGGCTAATGCCCTACTTGCTAACTTGGGCTTGTAATGCGCTAAGGTAGCAAAAGCTCCAGTGAGAATAATGGGATTATTTTTTAAGAAATGAAAGATATCGACGCCCTTATCAGCCCAGGATAGCGGCTTTTCCCATGGCTCAAGATGCAGCGCAAACTCTTTACGCTCATGATTGGCCAGAGTTTGCAATGCATGCCGACGCTTCTCTAATGCTTTTAGCTGCTGACCCATTATTTAGTGAGCTCCTCGCGATCTTTTGCAAATTCTGCAATAGATGCTTCAAAGAGTTTAGGCATGGTCCGCAGAGATTGCATCACCAATAAAGCCAGAATAAGCCCAATAGCAATAAAGCCGCTAGTCAGTAAACCCAGTGCCAACATACGATTGGTTTCCCAGCTGTAAATCACAATCAGCAGGGATAGCATTACCAAACCAAAGAATAAAAAGAACAATGCGCCAATTATCATGACCAATAGGCTAATGAATTTTGATCGGGCAATTTGCACATCTACCGATAAAAGCTCTAGACGTGTTTGGGCAATAGAGGCTCCAGTGGCGACAATATTCTTCAGCGAAGAGAGTAAATTTTCTTGAGACATAGCGCCTTAGTGTCTGCGAATCAGCAAACCAATCAATAGCCCCAAGCCAGCTGCAACCCCAACCGCTTCCCATGGTTTGCGATGAACAAAGTCATCCGCACCCTCTGCCACAGCCTTAGCTTTTTCAGTAAGAGGTCCCTCGAGTAAAGACAGGTTCTCTTTGGCGCTCGTTAAGGTGTCCATTGCCTTTGAGCGTATTGAGGCAATAGTGCCATCCTCGTGGCTTGCTGTTGCTTTGATTAAGGCTTCGGCATCAGCCATCAGCGCTTTGAAATCCCCGATTAATTGATCAGAATGAAGCTCGTCATGGCTTGTAGCGCTAGTAGATTTATTATTAGTCATACTGATATCCTTCTTTTGGAGTTACTCTTTTACTGTCATTCTAAGCGTACACCCCAGGGGCATTCAATAACAGCACCGTAATACCAGAATTTCCAGCCTTAAATCGCTTCAGATAAGCCTTTAATCCTGGTCTTTTTTTAATCAAGGCGTGATAGGCATGACTGCCGTAGGGTACCGTTTCCCCAAAATAGTATTCATGAACGCGATCTGAAAAGTAATTACTTTCTAGGGCGTGATGAACGGCTCTTTTAATATTTCCGCCTTCACCACTAGATCCATAGCCATGAATCAGCACAATGGCTTTGATACCCAGTTCAGAAGCATTGCGAAGATAATTACCGAGGCTTTCTATAGCCTCTTCAACCAAGGGTTGGCCTTGCTTGAGATTGATTTCAATCGTATCAAGCGCTAGGGTTGGAGATTCTTGGGATGAGCAATACGGACATTGCTCAAACAATGGTCTTGGATTGCCACATTCAGGGCACTCAGCAACTTGCGTCATTAGCACCCTGAATTAATGTAATTAAGAACAATACTTATCCTCAAGTGAACGTACATCACTCACTTTGTCGTCCACCATCTGATTCAAAGTTCTTTGTGCAACAACTCGATTTTCAGGCATTTTTAAGCTTTGATTAATCAAGCTAGCCACGTCTTTCCGAATTGCTGTATTGCCATAACGCAATCCCTTTAAGGTGGATACAGCCTCTGCAGAAATCTTGCATTGCTGCTGAACTAAGGCGGATGAATCCGTAGAACTATTTGCGTAAGCAAATGCAGCAACGGAAATTGATGCCACAGCTAACAGAGTCTTTTTCATACTAATTCCTTAATTTATGACCACAAGTTGGACAACATCCCAGATCTTTTGCTCTGGTCTTACGTAATGCGGCATACACACTGGACTCTGAAATCTCCATCTTTCTAGCTGCCTGCGCTGCAGACAAGCCTTTGCCTATTAATTCCAAGGCTTGATGTGTTTTTGGTACCCGTCTCTTCATTTCATCTCCCAGTAACATTACTATACTACAGAAGTTGTGAAGTTGTGAATTATAGTAAAAAAATAATACAGTGCTTAGAAAAATGCTGTTGAACAATTCACGCGAGCGTTGGACTGAATCGATTTGGGCACGGGAGGCAATAAAAAACCACCCGAAGGTGGTTGAGCATTTAAGAGGAAATGTCCTTAGCGACTTGCTGCGATATCTGGCTGCCAACTGTATCCACGCGCCTTCATACAGGCTGAGTACAACTCTGGGTTGGTTTGCACACCGGAATAGCCGTTATATCCGCCCCAACCTGGTCCCCAGCCATATCCGCCCTGATTAAAGCCAAAGGGTTGCTGTGACTCCTGAAGGCAGACGTAGTTATCTTGATTAAATTGCAAAGGTGTGACATCAGCTTTGACCCACAAGCCAGATTGCGTTGCGCAAGCGGCAAGAATCATAGGCATCAGTAGTAAGGAATACTTCAATATGCGCATTTTGATCAAGAGAGATAATTAAATGGCGGAAGAGGTGAGATTCGAACTCACGGAGGACTTTCATCCTCGCCAGTTTTCAAGACTGGTGCATTCAACCGCTCTGCCACTCTTCCTTAGACCTTCCCAATACTGGGTAAGTGCCTAAATTATAAAGAACTTTTGATTAGGCCCTCTAAATGCCTTGCAATTGCTAGGCTCGAGGTGAGCCCTGGGGACTCAAATCCATAGAGATTGAATAAGCCTTGTAAGCCATGTTCTCTTGGACCGTTAAAACAGAAATCTCCTGCCGGGGCATTCGGAGGAACAATTTTGGCTCTGACGCCGGAATAATCTGGCTGCAAGGCCCCATCTTTTAAGCCTGGCCAATAGCGGCGAACCGCTTCATAAAAACCTTCGCTTCTCTTGGGATTTACCGTGTAATCAATCTGATTCTCAGATTCAATATCCAGCCACTCCACATCAGGCCCAAATTTAGCTTGACCACCCATATCTAAAGTCAGGTGCACGCCTAAACCTCCAGGCTCAGGAATGGGATAAATCAAATGGGTGAAGGGTGATTTTCCAGAAAGCGAAAAATAATTGCCTTTAGCAAAATAGGCCTTCGGCACTTGAGAAGCAGATAAACCTTCAATTCTTTGCGCGATGGCAGGCGCACTTAAGCCCGCACAATTGATCAGAAGCCGAGTTTGAATATGCATCCCATCGGCTCCACCAATTTCCAAAGCAAAACCATTTTCTGCATTAGTACCAAGTGCCTTGGCGCTGATCAGTGGAGATTGGTATGCCACCATGCCACCAGCATCCTCAAAGCCACCTAGTAAAGACAACATATAACCATGACTATCCACAATGCCAGTCGATGCCGACAAGATAGCTGCAGAACAGTGCAGCTGGGGCTCTAAGGTTTTTGCCTCTTCGCCAGAAATAATGCGGATATCAGGCACATGATTGTTTTGTGCTTTATAGAGAATTGCTTGCAAATCATCTAACTGTGAATCATCGCTAGCAACAATCAATTTTCCATAGGCTTGGGTACTAACTTGATGAGTTCGGCAATACTCATAGAGCATGCGATTGCCCTGAACGCAAAGCTGAGCCTTAATAGAGCCTTTGGGGTAATAGATTCCTGCGTGGATGACTTCGCTATTGCGGGCACTGCTGATGGTGCCAAAGGCGTTTTCACGCTCCAAAAGGATCGTATCTCGACCTTGCAAGGCCATTTCTCGGGCAACCGCTAAACCAACCACCCCTGCGCCAATAACGACGCAATCAACCTGCTCCATCTACTTGGTCCTGACTTGTTTAATAGCATTTATTACTATGAATAGGCACAAATCGTAACATTTTCAGTGGTTTAAAGGGGGTTTGGGTCATTTAGACCCCTAGTTCTTGATAAAATCTAGGAATGTCTTTAAATCCTGCTTCACAGACCTCAAAATCCGTCTTTCGCGCCACAGATATCGTTCTAGATAGCGCCTATCAAGGTATCGACGCCAAAGCCTGGCAATCACTATTTGCCCAAGCCCGCAGCGCTAAGCTTGAGCAGTTTATTCAAGACATTTTTGCAGGTAAGCACGTCAATCAGTCTGAAGATCGCCCCGCCCTACACTCGGCTCTGCGTAACTTAGATAAATCGCCTGTGATAGTCGATGGCAAAGATGTCATGCCTGCGGTTTCTGAAGTTTGGCATCGCATTGAGGCGCTCTGCAATAAATGGGTCGGCATAACCGATGTCATTCATATTGGTATTGGAGGTTCTGATTTTGGTCCTCGTCTAGCTATTGAAGCTTTAGCACATGTTCCTGACATTGAGAGTCGTGGCATGCGCATGCATTTCTTAGCCAATATCGATACCGCAGAACTGGGTCGTATTTTGCAACGCGCTTTGCCTCACAGCACCCGCGTCATTATTGTTTCTAAGTCATTCACCACTTTAGAAACCACCAAGAATGCTAAAGCGGTTGTCCGCTGGTTAAAAGATAGCGGACGTACTGAGAGCCAAATCAACAATGCTTTATTTGCAGTCACTGCCAATGTACCTGCTGCAAAAGAATTTGGACTCAAAGAAGAAAACATTTACCCATTCTGGGATTGGGTAGGTGGTCGTTATTCTGTATGGTCTGCTGTTGGCCTACCAATTGCCTTGCAATATGGCTTTGAGACTTTTAAAGAATTTTTGGCTGGTGCTCAAGCAATTGATCAGCACTACCGCACAGCTCCGCTTGAAGAAAATTTGCCAGTCCTCATGGCTTTAACTTTGCTGTACCAGCAAGAGCAGCATGACATCAAGTCCTTTGCAGTGATCCCTTACGCTGATGCCCTAGATTGGTTTCCTAAGTGGCTGCAACAGCTCGATATGGAGAGTAACGGCAAGAGCGTAGATCGCAATGGCAAGCCAGTGAAGTTCTCTTGCCCAGTGGTATTTGGTAGCTCCGGTAGCAATGCACAACATTCCTACTTTCAACTCTTGCATCAGGGTAAAGAAGTGATTCCAATTGACTTCATTGCGATTCGTGAACCAATGAGTCATTTGCCTGAGGCCAAAGAACATCATCGCATTTTGCTGTCGAATTGTTTAGCCCAAGCCCAAGCTTTAGCCAACGGCAAACAAACAGATAACCCAAACAATACCTATCCTGGCAAACGCCCTAGCAATCTATTAATTCTGCCAAAGTTAAACGCCTTCTATTTGGGCGCTCTGCTCTCACTCTATGAGAACCGTGCCACAACGCTTGGTGCTTTGTGGAATATCAACAGCTTTGATCAGCCAGGCGTTGAATTAGGCAAAGTCTTGGCTACGCCAATTGAAGCAGCACTCAAAGATGCTACTTCAGTGCAGGCAGATTCCAATATTGATGCCATTACTGCGCAGCGTATTAATCTTTTTAATCAACCTTAAAAAGTTAACTATCAAATTCTGGCTACATTTGACTTTTTTCACTAAATGTTTATACTTGTTTAAACATAACATTTAGAGGAGGTTAAAATGGCTCCAGCACTAAAAGTAGAGCAAACAGTACAAGAATGGGGTAATGGCTTAGGGGTCAGGATCACCTCTCCAGTTGCTAAGGCGGCCCACCTATCACAAGGGGTTCCTATTTCTGTAGAGGTTGTTAAAAATGGAGTACTACTCAGAGTAGTTGGCAAACCTAAGCTTAGCCTTAATCAAAAATTGAAAGCCTTTGATCCAGAAAAACATAGCGGCGAAATTATGGCAACAATGGCAGTAGGGAAAGAAATTCTTTAATGGTGGAAAAATTAAAGTCTTGGGCCCCTGAGCGTAGGGACATGATTTGGATTAACTTTAATCCACAAACTGGAAATGAAATGAAAGATGAGCATCCAATGCTCGTCATTTCACCGAAAACTTTTAATGAGAGGACTGGTATTGTTATTGGACTTCCAATGACACATGCTAAATCTAATGAAACCAATCCATTTGCGATTAAATTCTCAGTTAGTCGCGGTGAACCAGTTTATATATTGACTCACCAACCTAAATCATTTGATTGGCGCCTGCGATCAGCCAGGCCACATCCATGGAAAACTTTGCCTGCCCCCCTATTTCATGAGGCTTGTGAAGGATTAAATTCAATTATCGAAATTGCCCAATAATAAATACTGGAATCTAAAGTGCAACTATCTCCCTCTATATTTAAAGCCTACGATATTCGCGGCATCATCGATGAAACATTAGATCCATCGATCGCCAAATTGATTGGCCAAGCATTCGGCACTGAGATGCGTGATCTTGGTGAAACCGAAGTGGTAATTGGACGCGATGGACGTCTTTCTGGCCCCAGCTTAATTGAAGCGCTGACAGAAGGACTGCTCTCTACTGGCATTAACGTAATTGATCTCGGTATGGTTGCTACACCGATGGTGTACTTTGGCGCCAATCAAGTCTTAGATGGCAAGAAACCAAAGTCCGGCATCATGATTACGGGTAGCCATAACCCACCAAACTACAACGGCTTCAAGATGGTTTTGGGCGGCGCTGCTATTTACGGCGATCAAATTCAAGCTTTACGTAAACGCATTGAAGCAAAGCAATTTGCCAGTGGTCAAGGTTCCCGTTCAACCTTTGATATTTTCCCAATGTATTTAAAGCGCATTGTCGGTGATGTGAAACTAGCTCGACCAATCAAGATTGCAGTAGATTGTGGCAATGGTGTGGGTGGCGCATTTGCCGGTCAACTCTTCAGAGCCCTGGGTTGCGAGGTTCAAGAACTTTTCTGTGAAGTGGATGGCCATTTCCCTAATCACCATCCTGATCCAGCCCATTTAGAAAACTTGCAGGATCTGATTAAAAACTTGCAAACTACCGATAACGAACTCGGCTTAGCCTTTGATGGTGATGCAGACCGTTTAGGTGTGGTCACTAAAGACGGACAAGTGATTTTCCCTGACCGTCAAATGATGCTCTTTGCCAAAGACGTCCTCTCACGCAATCCTGGCGGTCAAATTATTTATGATGTGAAATGCACACGTAATTTAGCAACTTGGGTTAAGCAGCATGGTGGTGAGCCGCTGATGTGGAAAACAGGTCACTCCCTTGTAAAAGCTAAGCTCAAGGAAACTGGCGCTCCATTAGCTGGTGAGATGAGTGGTCATATCTTCTTTAAAGACCGTTGGTTTGGTTTTGATGATGGTCTCTACACTGGCGCACGCTTGTTAGAGATTCTCAGCAAAGAAACAGATCCGAATAAAACCTTGAATGATTTACCGAATGCCATTTGCACGCCTGAGTTGCAACTAGCCTGTGCAGAAGGCGAACCTTTTGCCATCTTAGAAAAGATTAAAGCAAACGCCAAGTTTCCCACTTCGGAAGCCATTAATACGATTGATGGTGTACGCGTGGAATATGCCGATGGTTTTGGCTTAGCTAGACCTTCAAATACAACACCAGTTGTTGTCATGCGCTTTGAGGCGGATAGTGATGAAGCGATTGCTCGCATCCAGGGTGAATTTAAAACAGCCCTATTGGCGGCTAAACCGGATGCAAAATTGCCGTTCTAAGCACCAATCGATCTCAATCGCGATTAAAGAAAAACCATCTTACAAGGTGGTTTTTTAATGGATCGTGCTTGAGCTACTTGGCGTATCCACAGAAATAGTTCCCGATGTTTCTGGTGCAGATGAAGTAATGACTGCTCTACCCCATGAAGCCTGATCGCAGAGATTTTCTAATAGCAGGCGCAAAGCAATCAACATTGGCTTAGGCAGCTTGAGATTAATGCTTTGATCTTTTCCCAGCACCAGATCAATGGAGAATTGCTGCTCATTGGGTGCTTCGGCCTCTGCAATTCCACAAGTCACATCTAGAACCAATATAGGTGCATTTCCTAATGGGAATGATTCGCCTGCTTCAAACTCCGGGCCATTGAGATTAGAGCTCACGAGGTTTTTCTGCTCAAAGTCTGCAACCGCTTTAGCCGTTTCAGGATCGTGCTTTTGCTCTAGTTGCTTCTCTACCAAATGACCTGAAGCAGCCAAGATAAATAGAGTTACCCGGCGAGTCAGCAGGAATCCAAATTCAGCCTTCTCTTCAGTATTAATCCGAAATAGGATGCGGTCTTCTTGAAGAAGATAAGTAGCGTTTAGTTGCTTTATAGACATTTAAATATTTTAATTAACTAATTCAATTAAATGATTTAGAGCTACACTCATCCTCTGCAACTGACTCACATGGAATGGGTTTTTCAGGTTCACTTACCAACACTCGAGCCTCGAAGTAAGCTGATAATCGGACATCATATGGCTGAATAGTAGTTATATTAGAATTTAAAATGGATTTTGTAGATTCCTGATTTGCTGTTTGAGAGAATTCTAAGTTGCCTGCAATATTTGTACCAATGGTACGAATCAGATTTTCTGCGTAATCATTTCCCCCGCGGCCATTAATTCCATTGTTACCATTATTCCCGCCGGTCTTTGCATGTCCATCAAGTGGGTTGCCACCTCCAAGAGGGCCAAAATATTCTATGGGGCCATTCTTTGAGGTTAAGATTATTGGACCCGCTCCAGGGGCGGGATCATATGTAATACCACCCCCCGTAAGGGTGATGGGTCCAATGGTGCTAATATCATCACCGATCGTAATTACACCCGATGGGACTCCAGGCTTACCTGGATCTGGATTGGCATCAAGACGCATTTCTGTGGCAACAATAAGGCCACCTAGAGGCACTATTGATCCAATTGCCCCTCTAAATGTAATACTAGGCAATTGATTTGCATCAAATGAAACTGCTTTAGCGCTTAGCGTATGAGTGACATTTGTAGAATCATCGATGGTTCCTAGGAAGTCAATACTAGGGTCCTGCGACAAAAGAATTCTGGTCAAACCATTGGTACCATTATCAGAAATCACTACTGCGCCGTTGTATATCTGTGCACTCAATGTATAGATATCACCCTTCAATAGAATATCTTTTGAGTTCACCGTTAAATTAAATATGCTTGGGCCCTTAATAGCTCTTAAAGGAGATAGGTAACCCACAGTATCGGTAAAGGTTATTTTTCCAAGTAATGCATTCAATGTTAATGAGCGATTTTCTGAATCAGAATTGAGAGCGCCCAAGAAAGTAATGTCAGAATTTCCACTACTCATCAATATTGGGTCTATTGCTGTTCCTGATCTTAATGTTACGGCACCGCTATAAATCTGAGCACCTACAGTATTAATGTTTGTGATTAAGCTCACAGGACCTGAAATCGTGAGGGACTTTAATATTGTGCCGTCTGTTACCCCCACCCTGGCGTTATCAGACAAAATTGAACCACTTCCCAAAGCATCCGCATTATCAAGCATCAGCGTTTTCCCGCTATTGACAGAAATCTTACCTGTGAATATTCCTGGGTTTGATTGATTATTGTTGCCTGATATAGTCAAAACTCCCGCTCCAGCGTGTGCATATGTGCCACTACCGCTTAATGTATTCGCAATAGTAGTATCCACTGACTCATTAAAAGTCAAAATACCATGATTAATAATATTACTTCTCATGGCACCTGCAGCATTAACAACTGATACGTCATAAACCACTGAGCTATCAACTGGTATGTAGACATTAGCAACGTTACCGAGGGTTGGAATTGCACCACCCGCCCAATTAGACTGAGTTGACCATTTTCCGCCATTGCCACCAACATAACTTACCGAATTAAGCTGTGTAATCGTTCCGATATTCGAGCTATAAGTATTGGTACCAAGAACATAGTTACCACCATCGACTCCGGCTAAAGTTAGGCTGATATCAACAGCTTTAGAAACGCCAACATTTCGGTTATCAAATGTTCCAGAGCCAATAATAGTGACCTTGTCCTTAGAGGCACCGCTACCTAAAATACTGGATAGAGTTGGGTCAACATTCATAACCAACCCTCCGATATTGATATTACCGTCATAAACTTTAGCCACCCCAGAGATCCCCAGCTCACTAGGTTGTAATACATAAGGTATTACTGTATTGGAGCCAACCACCATCAAGGAATTAAAATTATTTCCTATAACTACTGCATTTGATGGTGTTAAGTTGTATCCGCCCACGTTGGTATTGCCGGACGTGCTACTTGTTGCGCCTGACAATACCAAATTGAAGTTAGCCCCTCCTCCTACGCCATCAACAACGCTAATACGAGAGCCAGTTACTACTGGCGTTAGATCAACAATAGTTCTGTTATCTGAATCTAAATATTGAGCTTTAGCAGTGTAAGTTGGCTCAGTACCATAATTTCTTGTAGATGGTGTGATGCGAACAAGCAAAGTATTAGCAGGGGCAATGATGTAATCACCATTGTTATAAGAGATGGTGTAATTAGATGAAGTTAGTCCGCTAGCCCTTAATACATTGGTATATACGCCAGCTGAATTCTCAGAAGAATTAGTTCGGATAATAGATGGCATGCCAGCCAATATCGAAGAATTTTCGCCATTCACAAAACCATTGTAAGTGACGCCCATATAGCCGCCGATACAGGAAATTCCGACGCCACAGTTATTTGCCGATGCAGCGATGTCAGCTTGAGTGACAAATTTTGCATCATGAGCTGCAGAAATAACTAAATTTGCAGGGGTAATGGTTGCAGCATTAGTAGTGTTGGTATTCGGAGTGGCGTTATAACTAGTTGTAATGTAATAATTACTCATGACTGCAGTACCAGCTACACCAGTAATCGACGTCACATAATTACTACCATTAGATAAAACATTTGCGTTTGCTAAATTGGCACTTGAAATTGAATTTACCTTATCGCCATCAACGAGACCAGTTAGAGTATAGCGGGTAGGAACTACATTACGGGTTCCTGAGTAGACACCAAACAACTCAATACCAAGAGGCGCTGGCGATACCACCAAATTAGCATTAGTGACTACTGGGGCGTGGTAGTTATCAAGCACGGCGCCTGATGCAGCTAGGTTAGAGGTGTAGGTACCTGCATTAATTCCTGTGGCCATACCAGTCACCGTGATGCCCGCTGCGTCATTACCTAGGGCGCTAGTAGTATAGGTTCCGGTATAAGCGCTACCTTTATAAGTATTGCCAGTTAAGCTTTCTACTGCAGCAATCGCAAGGGTCGCTTTAGCAACAGCATTGCTTGAAACCCCAACATAAGAGAAGTTGTAATTATCTATATTGCCAGTGGATAAACTCACTCCACTTGGATTTGAAGTGAAGCTTCCAGCCTGAGCTACTCCACTGACTACATTACCGTTAACCGTTGCAGTCTGGACTACAGAGGCAATAGCATCTGAACCTACTAAGTCGCTGCGGGTATAGCCAGCATTCGCTATTAAATTAGCGTAACTAGTCACACCATCGTAGGTACTTGTGCTTGAGTTATTGGTAATTGTGACTAGTTTAGGCGAAACCACCAGGTTCGCATTGGTAATCACTGGGGCATGATAGTTATCTAGCACAGCACCTGTTGCAGACAGATTAGAGGTGTAGGTACCTGCATTAATTCCTGTGGCCATACCTGTCACCGTGATGCCGGCTGCGTCATTACCTAGGGCATTAGTCGTATAGGTTCCGGTGTAGGCACTTCCTTTATAAGTATTGCCGGTTAAGCTTTCTACTGCAGCAATCGCAAGGGTCGCTTTAGCAACAGCATTGCTTGAAACCCCAACATAAGAGAAGTTGTAATTATCTATATTGCCATTAGATAGACTTACACCACCGGGAGTTGAGGTGAAACTTCCAGCTTGAGCTACTCCACTGACTGCATTGCCGGCAATAGTTGCAGTCTGAACTACGGAGTTAATGGCATCTGAGCCCACTAGGTCACTATTCGAATAACCAGCATTGGCCATTAAGGTGGAATAAGTCGTTATCCCATCATAAGTGTTGGTGCTCTGGTTATTGGTAATCGTCACTAGTTTGGGCGATACCACCAAATTAGTATTAGTGACTACTGGGGCGTGGTAGTTATCAAGCACGGCGCCTGATGCAGCTAGGTTAGAGGTGTAGGTACCTGCATTAATTCCTGTGGCCATACCTGTCACCGTGATGCCGGCTGCGTCATTACCTAGGGAATTCATTCTGTATGAGCTACTATAAGCCTCACCCTTATAAATCCTAGGCCCATCGGGAATAAGCGCTTCGATAGAGAGCGCTGCCTTACTTAAAACTACTAAGTTAGTACTATCTGAGCTGTTTACACCTACTATCGGTGTTGAGCCTGACAATGAATTGTTTGTTGTCGGATTGATTTCATAATTATTAATATTAAAGCCACTAAATGCATTAATGGCTGTGACGTAGTTGGCAGATGCAACATTTTTATCATTCACGCTGACACTAGTAACAGCACCACCTGCATCAGCCACAACCAATCCAGCTAATTTAATGTTGGCATTAGTACTGGTATAGTTTGTTGTTGAATTGTAGGTCCCGGTTACATAGATTGCTAATGGTGCCTTGTTAACTAGGTAATCAACCGGGCTTGAACTAGGGCTAAATATATAGTTTGTTGATGTTAAGCCACTGGCATACGTTAGAGAATAAGTTCCTACAGATGATGATGATGTTGGAGCATTAGTAAAAATAGCGCTTCCACTCAAACCATCTGATATGGAAATTGAGTCTCCAGTACCTGCGCTATTAAAGTTAAAAGTGTAGCCAATAGAGGGTGTTGAGCCATAAGTGCTGAACTGGTCAGCCCCAATCTTCACATAGGCAGTCGCAGGGGTAATGGTTAAATAACTTGTCGCATTGCCAAGACTAACTGTATAGCCAGTGGCGTCGGCACTGTTCAAACTTACTAGATATTTACCTCCATTTTGTAGTTCTCCACCGCCAACATTAGCAGCCGAACTAAATCCATCTGAACTAATGCTAACTGAAGAAATTGAACCTAGTCCAGAATTAGTAAAGACATCATGATAACTAGCGGGATCAGCATTTGTAGTGACGGTATAAAGCGATGCAAAATTACTTAAATCTATAGTTTTGCCATAAATTTTAGATGGATCATTATTCAATGAAATAGTCAGCGTAAGACTATTTTTGAATACATAGTGATTACCTGGACCGACATCGGCTGGTGGCAATGAAACAATATCACTTCCCCAATAAGCATCATTTCCACTAGTTAAATAAGAGCCAACGCCAAAAGCATTTCCAGCCGGCGAGTTGCTATAGACAATCCAGCGTGAGCCAGCACCATTGGAAGTTAATGCTTCAGAACCAGCTAGATTGATGAAGTTTCCAAAAGCAGATAAAACCAATTGGCCTCCTTCAGTGCTAGTAGATATAGATGCTCCTGATTGGATATTGATGTCTCCACCACTAAGGATGCTGACTGAGTTAGCAAAAGAAGTTACTCCACCGATATAAATATTACCGCTAGTGTTATCGCCAATAGTAATGCTGGAGAAAGTCTCACCAAAGACGCGGCTTGAACCAGAGAACAGCGAAACTGGTAGCGATAATGCATCAGTAATTGGGCCGGCACCTATGCTGATCGCATTTCCTGGGGTGTAGGTATTAATTGCTAGAGTGCCATCACCACTATAGATCTGTGTGCCAACCCTCGCATTGATAGCATCAGTGAATAACGTCATTGATCCACCGGATCCGTTTAATACAACCCCATCAGCCAATGTGATACTTGGAGCATTATATTTTTGAGCATTTGCTGTGATGATGTCTGCAGCAATTAGTAAGCCAGTAGAACTAATTGAAATTGCATTCAAGGGTGTTAAGGAGCCAATTGCTCCACTAATAATTGTTGTGCCTGTATCACTAATCAATAAAGTGTAATTACCATTAATGGTGTTATTGAAATGAATTTCATTACCAGTTAATTGGGTATCGCCTAATAATCTTATGGGTCCGTTATAGGTTTGGGATCCAACCGTAGTGATCGTATTCTCTATAGAAGTTGGTCCGTTAAGTATTAGGTTTGAGGCATCTGCAGTATTAATGATCGAACTACTTGCTCCCATCTTTAATGAATTCAAAGTTACTGAACTAACTTGAAGATCTAAAACGCCCTCTAAATTCACTGCGGATGAATTTGCAATTGAGCCAGAACCTCTGATTACAAGGGTAGCTCCGGTATTAATATTAGTTGAGCCTGTATGGGTATTGGCAGCAGTTATAGAAGTGACGCCGCCCAGCCCAGAAACCGTGAAATTAGCATTACCGGCAATTGCTCCATTAACAATATTTTCTGCACTGGTCGAGTTAATCGTAAGTGATCCAAGGTTTGTAGTATTGCCACCAAGCGTCACTTTGCCCGCTCCGGAATTAATAGTGAGTGAGGTACCCCCAAAAATCACAACACCAGAGCCACCACTTCCGCCCAGAGAATCGTATGCACCACCTCCGCCACCGCCACCAGTATTTGCGAACCCACTAGATGCAGAATTTTGGGCACCACCAACTCCGCCGCCGCCAAGCCCGCCTTCACCATATCGATCACCTTCAGAACCTCCGCCGCCACCGCCTGCAAGATAGTATTGGCCATTAACTAATTGACCAATGTTTGAACCGGCAATTGGATTCATAATTCCAGATCCTCCGTTACCAGCAATCCCCGTATTTAATCCCGCATCAATACCGGCACTTCCAGCACCGCCACCGCCACCACCAATGCCGCCCATAGCATTTCGGGTAAATGGACTTTGCGCTCCAATACCGCCAGCATTTCCTTGTGCAGGATCTGCAGAGGCGGCGCCTGGACTGGTGCCTGGGAAACTATTATCAATACGCCCGCCGCCACCGGAGCCGCCAGTGTTAGGCAAGGAGTCATATGAAGAACCACCGCCACCGCCAAGAGCAATTAGAGAACTTGTGGTCCAAATCACTGAAGAATTAGCCCCATTTCCGCCTGCTCGAGATGTAGCTACTCCACCATTTCCGACTGATATCAGGTAGGTAATGCCAGAATTAAAGCTAAAGTTAGGCTGGAATATGAGACCTCCCGCTCCGCCACCGCCATCTCCATATGTAGTACCCCCTGCACCACCCCCCGCGACTAAGAGCATTTGTGCACTTGATGATGAATTAGGTATCCAGGTATATGCAAGACCATCCCACTGCAGACTTCCACCAGTTAAAGATATTGGAGTTTCTGTTGCAACACCATCAATGAAAGTAGATCCTCCATTAGTACTGTACAGATAATTACCACCCCCCAATAACTCAAGTATGGTTGATCGAGTAGCATTACCTGAAATATTCCCAGCAATACTGACATTACCCGCGCCACCATTTACATTGGAATTCAGACTAATGCTGTCGGCTGTCAAGGTCACATTGATGTTATATGTCTGGTCCCCAACAGTATTAACATCGCCACCAAGGATGGTATTGCCGCTAATTGTTAAAGTATTTAGTGGATTAGTAGCGCCAGTTGCACTTGCAAACATTGAGTCATATGAACTATTGGCTATCGTTAGGCTATATGGAGTTGTATCGAAGCTATCCACTGTTGAAGAGAATTGAATATTACCGCTGCTAGCGGTAAAAATGATGTCTGCACCAAGAGTTACCGCACCACCATATAACTGATCTCCTACAGTTTTTATGCTACCGCCATTTAGTTTGATGTTGGCAGATTCGATAGTAAGCGTGCTTAATGGGTTTGTTGCACCGATGGCAGCACTAATGGTTGTAATACCACTATCAATTATTCCTAGCTGATATGCGCCATCAACGGTATTGTTCAGATGAATTGAATTACCACCCAGCATGGTATATCCAGCTAAAGTCACTGGTCCGTTATAGGTTTGGCTACCGCCAATAACAATCGCATTGGCTATGGTAGTTGCACCATTTAATACGAGGTCAGTATTGATGGGTGAATCTAAGTTAACAGTAGAGTTCATGATAGAACCAGTAGGGCTCATTACTAATGAATTTAGAGTAGCTGAGCCAACTTGGAGATCCAAAGTACCATCTAGGTGAATACTTGAGGAATTAGAGAGTCTGCCAGAGCCACTTAAGACGAGTGTCGCACCGGCATTAATAGTGGTTTGGCCACTATAAGTATTTGCCCCTGACAGCGTGGTGGTGCCAGAGCCTAGTTGCTTTAAGGTTGCGCCATTGCCGCCTAAGATGGCGCTCACATTCAAGCTTTCAGTGTTATTAAATGTAAAGTCAGTAGCCGTCAAAGTCTTAGTGCCTACACTATTGATAATGGAGCCACCTAAAATGCCGACCTCAACAGCACTTACCGTTTGATTAAAGCCGTTCAGATCTAGAGTGGCGCCATTGATCAATAAAGCCGTGTTGCGACCTAGAGCGCTATAACTTCCAGTTAAAAAGCTGCTGCCATTAGCAGTGCCCAGTTTTAATGTGCCACCTAATAGAGTGGTATCACCGGTATAGGTATTACGGCCAGATAATTGCACTGTGCCAAGTGAGTCACCATTAATGACTAACTCTCCATCACCGGTAATCACGGAGCCGATGGTGAAGATAGCGTTCTGGGCTGCGGCTAAGCCGCCACTGCCACTTAAAGTAATGCCACGCTTGGTATTGAGGCTCAGATTTTGCAGGGCAAGGAGTGTGCCGCCATTTAAGCGCAGTAAGCTTGGGTTTGCTAATAAGAGTGGTGCAGATCCTAAGCTGCTATCGCTTGTGATGGCCAAGGTGCCATCATTGATAGTGGTACGACCACTATAGCTATTACTATTACTGAGGGTCAGCCTACCGTCACCCTCTTTTGTCAGGCTGGCGCCTAATAGGTTATAGCTACCAGAGACATAACCAATCAATCTCAAGAAGGCATTGAGTAATACTCCGCGATAGGCTGAAGCATCGCTCACTACGCCGTTGATGACAATATTGCCAGCCCCACCAATGCTCGTGTTGTTAGCTAAAATTACCGTACCACTCAGTACCGAGTTTGTTGGGTATGCGCTATTGATTAAGGCACCATTGCCATCCATGCCACTGCCGGATAAAACAAAATGATTGGCTAGTGAGTTACCGTGTAGATCAACAGTAGCGCCAGAGTTAATGGTGATTAATCCAGAGCCTAAGGCAGTATTTGACTTAGCGATGACTAAACCGGCATTTACAGTGGTGTCACCGCTGTAGGTGTTGTTACCACTTAAAGTTAGAGTGCCTAATCCAATCTTAGTTAAGCCACCAGTTGTAGTGGCTGATGATCCGCTGATAGTCAGATTGGTCAGCGCTGTTGTAACGTCAATTGTGCCAGTGGTACCTGCAGTCAGAGTAAAGGCGCGATCGGTTGATGCAGTACTACCGGTGTACTGCAAAGTACCATTACCAATCACGAGATTGGTAGCTGCATTGGTCGCTGCACCCAAATTACCAGCAGCTCCACCATTACCAATGGTGGCAACACTCAGAACACCTTCGCTAACAAAAGTAGCGCCACTATAAGTGTTGTTACCAGCGAGAGTTAAGGTGCCAGCACCTGTTTTAATGAAGGAAAGGCCTGGACCAGAAATGACCCCATCAATAGAGCCATTACTACTATTGTCAATCATTAGAGTACTGCTTTGACCGCTAGATCCAGTATTGCTAGCACCAGCTATAGAGCTAATGTTTCCGGTTATGACAAGGAAACTAGACCGCAATGCTATATTGCCAGCATTGCCACCCACATACCTAGTGCTACTTCTAGCTGAATCATTTTCTTTGCGACGACGGTCATCATCGTCATCATCGTCATCATCGTCATCATCGTCCCTTGAAGATTTAAACGTTGATGCGCCGCCATTAGAGGTGATTCTATTAAGGGTAATGGCTCCACTAGCTTTGATATCTACGGCTCCAGCATTATTACCGTTTCCAGAACTACTCGAGGAGCCGCTAGTATTGATAAAGCCGGTTATCTTCACATTTCCACCGGCATCGATGATTAAGCCAGTCAATGGTGTGCTATTACCCAGATCTCCAGCGATCGTGACATCGCCTGTGCCGTGGGTATTGATGGTAAGCGTTCTAGCGCCATCGACATTAGCGCCCATCGTGACATTGCCATTGTTCGTCGTTGTCAGTGTGGTGTTGGCTGCCAAGGTCACGGCGCCAGTGTAGGTTTGATTACCGGAAGTGGTGATGTTGTTTGCTAAGGTCGATGGACCGCTGACGGTGAGGCTTGATGTGCCTGCAGTATTGATGATGCTATTGCCGCTGGACATGTTCAGACTATTAATGGTTTGAGAAGTTTGCAGATCCCAGATAGCTGCATTACTCATCACCACATCAGCGCCCGTAGCTAGGCTACCGGTTAACACCAGGGTACCGCCATTGATTAGGGTATCGCCACTGTAGGAGTTGTTACCGGCGAGAGTAAAGGTGCCTACCCCAGCTTTAGTCAGCGCGACACCCGATCCTGCGATGATGCCGCTGATAGTAGAGGCATCTCTGTTGGTAATGTTGATCGCGCTGTTACTAGCTAATCTAAAGGTGGTGGCATTCAGAACATCAGTACTAACTGTCAGCCTAGTCAATGGTGTGCTATTACCCAGATCTCCAGCGATCGTGACATCGCCTGTGCCGTGGGTATTGATGGTAAGCGTTCTAGCGCCATCGACATTAGCGCCCATCGTGACATTGCCATTGTTCGTCGTTGTCAGTGTGGTGTTGGCTGCCAAGGTCACGGCGCCAGTGTAGGTTTGATTACCGGAAGTGGTGATGTTGGCGCCGATGCTGGTAGTGCCCGATACATCCAAAGCAGCTGCGTTCGAAATAGAGCCCCCAAAGACCGCATTACCGTTGATAGTGAGGCTATGGTTAGCGCCATTAAGGTTAGATTGGGTTGTGATCGTGGTACCGGTCAAGGTGGTTGCTGCGCCTAGGGTCATCGCCTCACGATAGATCTGTACTCCGCCGGTATTTACTACAGCGCCATTGATAGCAATGCTGCCAGACCCTGCTCCACTGGAGTCGGTCTCAATTCTTGCCGCGTAGATTGCACCATCCAAGCTAGTAGCGCCAGTGCTATTGAGGATGAGGTTGCCGATCGACAAAGTATTAGTACCAACGCCGCCTAAGGTAATAGCGCCACTACCGGTGGCAATCGTGAGATTCTTGGCCGATCCGGTAATCGCATTGTTAAACACCACATTGCCATTATTGGTGGTCAGTGCAGTGTTGGCTGCCAAGGTCACTGCACCGGTGTAGGTTTGATTACCAGAGGTAGTGATGTTTCCATTAAGATCAATACTTGCAATTGTGTTGTTAGATCTAGGGCGAATGGCAAGCGAGCTGCCGCTACTACCTGTTACATTTCCGCCTAAAGTAAGTACATTTGTAATTAGCGTAAGGTCGTAACTACTAAGCGTTACCGTACTGGATGTAGTAATTTCACTCGCACTGAGGGTGACATCGTCGCGCAGAATTACTGCGCCAGTGTAGAACTGTTTACCAGCAGTGGTGATATTGGCATTGAGCCGAATGTTGGAGCCAATGAAGGTTAATGATCCAGATCCCGTAGAGGAGATATCACTATCAATGGTGATCGAATCAGACCCCAAGCGAGAATCATCTTTGCTATCAATTTTGTTACTACCAGATAACGCTGAACGATCGCTTGTTTTAATGGTTACGGATTCATTATTATTCAGTACATTACGAATCCTGCTTGCTTCCCTACTGCCAATTTCATAATCCCAGGGATCCAATAACCACATCCCCCCTCTACCAGCATTAATACTGGAGAGCAGACTGATAGCCTGACCGGAGGTTTCGATAAAACCACCGCCGTTAGTGTTCAGTGGATTGGTTTGATTTGCCTTGATGATGCTATTGGCATCAAGGTTAGTGAAGATTGAGAACGGCAGGGTGTTACTCTTCGCATCATTACCAATGAGGATGTGTCCACCTTGATTAAAACCCGTTACCTCTACTGTGGATGATTCAATACTGGTGTAATTCGTTGCTGCAATTCCAATCTGTCCACCACGGCCATTTGAACCGTTAGTTTGGATAGTAGAACTTTGTAAATTGATGTCACCCGATGTGGTGCTGATTTGAATATTGCCGCCGTTACCAGAGCCATTAGCTTGTATTTGGGCATTATTAATAACTTGGTTATTAATGGTTTGTAGAGTAATTGCGCCGCCTGGGCCGTTATTACCATTTGCCTGGATTAAAGATCCAGATTGAAGATTGCTACTGTTTGCTACTACTGTGATCGTACCGCCGGTATTACCGTTGGCTTGCACTGATCCTGCAATAGAGAGCTGAGTCGCTTGCAGATTGAAGTTTCCACCAGGGCCATTATTGCCATTGGCCTGCATAACTGATCCAGATTGGGTCACTAACTGTGGAGCAGCGATATTAATTGCTCCCCCTGCTGAACTAATAGCAGGTTGATCGGCTGTAGCTGGCGCTGCATTAGCGGTAATCGTGGCAGTTGAGGTAGCAGTCACGCTATTGCTAGCAGTCAAAGTAATCGTGCCGCCAGCAGTGTTCGGTGTTGCTGTGGCTGCACTAGCTGTTTGCGCAATTTGGCTTGGTGTTTGCGCAGTAAAGGTCAGGCTTGCTATTGGTGTACTTGGTGCGGATGGAATTGAACCACTGGCGCTACTTGCCACATTAATAATGGTGGTCGTTCCCTGACCTGCTGCCTGAGCAGCATTGGCAATATTGGTGTTTAGGACTGCTGCATTAGGGGCTACGAGGTTCACCACATTAACGGCTGGCGTAATGACTGCAGATCCCGCATTAGCGTTATTGGCCAGATTATTTACTACCGCTGGAGTAGATACCTTAGCGGCGTTCGCTGTCACATTATTACTTGCCACTGTGGCAGCCACTGCAGTACTTGCAGCTGCTGCTTGCGCTTTAGCAGCCGTTTGCGCTACTGCTGCAGTCGTTGCCGTTGCCGTTGTTGTGTTGTTAGTACCAGTAGATGCGGGAGTCGTTGGGGCTTGGCTTGCTAACTCTTCTTCTCTGGTTCTAGTCGTCGCGGTATTGCTTGTAGTAGCGCTACCAGTGGTAGATGAGCCGTTAGAGCTGACTCTGCCAGCCACGATAATTGCCCCGCCGGTGACATTAATAGAACCGGTTGAGCCGCCAGTTGAGGAGAGTGCCCCATTAACCGTAACCGCCTGAGCGGTTGCCGTGATCTGGTTGGCGGAGGTAGTACTACCAGCAGCTAGGGATAAAGCTGCCGAGTTGGTCACTAAGCTACCAGTACTACTGGTACTAATGGTGCCGTTGTTCGTAATGGTGCCTGTAGCGTTGAGCGTTAAAGTGGTCGCAGCTCCATTACTTGGGGCAATCGCTGCGCCAGCAGCTACCGTTAAATCACCCTTGACTTCAATGGTGACGTTTGACGTTGCCAAGGCGGATGAGATCGCACTAGCGGTTGATGCACTAATGGTCATGCCTTCCGGATCTAGCAGCCAATGACCTGCTTTACCTAGCTTTGCTGTGACATCCACCACTGTAGATTTGAGGATCTCTAATGCGCCTGAGGAACTGGTTTCGACAAAGCCGCCATTACCTCCTAGGGCGCCACCTTGAGATTTAAAGGTACCCGCTACGATGGTTTTGATGCTTGACCAGATATTAATATCACCGCCATTACCTTTATTGGTAGATGAGGCATCGACTGTGGCGCCAGCTTGAACTGTTGTGGTTTTGGCTAAGTTCTCAGCTTGAACGTTACTTCGGGTGCCATCTTGATTTTGGGTAAAGGTGACTTTTGTAGTGCCGACGTTAATCAGGCCACCATTAGCGGTTCCTCTGGCATTGGTGTTTGAGCCATCAGCCAAAGTAATGTCTTCACCTTGCAGGGTAATCTTGCCACCATCGGCGTTTTGAGCTTTGCCATTAGCCGCAATCGTGCCAGCCTGGGTGATGTTTGACGCTACTAGCTCAATCACACCGCCATTGTTTTGCATTGAAGAAGCAGAGATACGGCCAGTGTTCTTAATGACCGAGCCCATGAGATTATTGGCTGCCCCTGCAGCAATGATCACTAAGCCACCCTCGACTTTGACCAGGCGCTTGTTCTCGATCAGGGCATTAACAGTCGACTCGTCCACCTTGAGGGAGATGAGGCTATCGCCTCTAAAGTCCAGAGTGATTTGTTTGCCAGCACCTAAAGCCACTGTTCCGGATCCCATTTTGGCAACTAAGTAACCATCATTACGCACTTCTGGAGCGAGTAATGCAATGTAACCATCTTTGGTATTGGTAGTGATCGTTCCTTCGTTCAAAATCTTGCCAGTACCGTCACCTTTATAGGTGGATTTACCATCCATAAAATCTTTGTTCGAGATGTTCATGGTTGTTGCCACAACACCGGCTGCATCCACCTGTGCACCACGACCAAAAGTGATGCCATTAGGGTTGACTAAAACGACCTGTCCATTGGCTTTAATTGCACCATCAATGACTGATGGTGATGCACCGATAACGCGGTTCAAAGTAACTGCAGAACTATTAGGCTGATTAAAGTTGACAGAGGCATCTTTGCCCACGTTAAAACTATCCCAATTTACGACTGCTCTTTGAGATGTTTGATTAACGTTTGTTTGCAGACCAGATTGGGTGATGACTGCTGTTCCGGCGACGACTTTACCGCCACCAGGATTCATATTCACATTCACCGTTTGTGCATACGAAAAATTGACATGCAACAAGGCCGCTAATGCGAGCAATAAAAAAATTGCTACGCGTTTAGCGATTGGATTCTGCAAATGCGAATCTTGAGAAGAATTTTTTACAAGGAGCGACCCTGTAAGCAAATCAATGTACAAATCGTAGGTCTTTACTAGTAAAACGACAGATGAAATTTTCGCGTTTTAGGAGGGATTTCTGAATTCACCCTAGGGGTAACAAATGCCAAAAAATGGCCAAAAAAATGGGCCTTTTTCCGTAATCTGAAAAATAATGAAGTGATTTTGAATTTAGCCCGAGGTAGCTGAGGCTGACTGGGTCAAGCCAGATGATTCCAAATTACATAATCATCTCTTGAAAAATGTAACTTACGCTCACTCCTTTAACCGTGAAGATGTTAATGAATCTGCAGCCTCAATGTAGAAAAAGATCATCTTTCGAATCATATTTTTTCTTGGTAAGTGAACAAAAAAAGACTCGATAAAAATAGGTATAAGCGCAATAAATTGATACAGAAAAAATTAGATTTATTTCATTTATTTTTTGATAAAAATCTAGCTAAATTTTTGAAGATTTACGTGTCATTTATAGGCGTTTTATACGATCAATTTTTAACTTGTTTGGATGTAATTTTTCAGTCTCTTTTTTTGCAAAAAGCTATCATGTTCTAGCTTTATTATTTTGCATTTTTTAACTAGCGTTTTTTCTTACTTTTCAGAAATAAAAGATCTAGTTTTGATATAAAAAGAGAGTTTATTTTGGTGTCTAATTATGTCTATTTATAAGTCTTTATTTTGATGTTTAAATTCATCAAATTTGATCTCTTTTGCACTATTGATTTTTAGAAAAGGTAATCTTCACTCGACCTTATTTTTATGAAGTGCTTGAGTTAAAAATGAGTCCCTTTTTAAGAGGATTTCGCATTCACTTTTTCTCATTTTGAGTAGAAATTTACGATTACATTAATCCATTTTTTGGGAAATATTTTGTAAAAAAGTTGATTCTTTGGGTGTCTTTTTAACCCTTAACCTAAGTTATATTTACGCTCAGTAATTAAATTTCGAATCTGATCATTTGGTTCATTTTTGAGGGTGTTTGAGAGATTACCTGGGCTGAAACCAGACTTCAGGGCAAAACCCCTAAGACAGGTTAAGATTTCGTATGAACTCAACTGTTAGCACCCCGATTTCCTTTGATTACCCGCAGCAAAATGCTGCCGGCGCAACATGCACTGCCCAAGCCTGGGCTAAAACTCCACGCTACTTATCTACCCCTGACAAAGCGTCTGTGATTGCCCGGATTAAGCAGCTATTAGTAGAGAAAGATACGGCTTTGGTTGCCCACTACTATGTCGATGGCGATATTCAGGACTTAGCCCTTGAGACTGGTGGTTTTGTTGCTGATTCATTAGAGATGGCCCGTTTTGGCAAGAATCATCCTGCCAAGAATTTGATCGTAGCGGGTGTTCGCTTTATGGGTGAGACTGCCAAGATTCTGAGTCCTGAGAAGCGAATCTTTATGCCGGATCTGGAAGCTACTTGCTCTCTTGATCTGGGTTGCGATGCTGCTGAGTTTGCTGCTTTCCGTGCTTTGCATCCTGATCGTGAAGTGGTGGTCTATGCTAATACCAGCGCTGCCGTTAAAGCTCAAGCCGACTGGATGGTCACGAGTTCTTGCGCCCTAGCCATTGTTCACCAACTTAAAGTTGAGGGTAAAAAAATCCTTTGGGCACCTGATCGCCATTTAGGTCGATATATCCAAGAGCAGACTGGCGCCGATATGTTGCTCTGGAATGGCGCGTGCATTGTCCATGATGAATTTAAGGCGGTTGAGCTTGAAATGCTGAAAGCCTCTCATCCCAATGCCATGATTTTGGTTCACCCTGAATCACCGCAAGCGGTTGTAGATTTGGCAGATGTCGTAGGCTCTACCTCAGCCATGATCAAGGCTGTAGTTGAAGGTAGCGCCACTGAATATATTGTGGCTACTGATAAGGGCATCTTGCATCGTATGCGTCAATTAGCGCCCAACAAGATCCTAATTGAAGCACCTACCGCTGGAAACAGCGCAACCTGTAAGAGTTGCGCTCATTGCCCTTGGATGGCTATGAATGGTTTGCAAGGTATCTTAGATTGTCTTGAGAATGCCACTGGTGAGATTTTTGTTCCTGAGCCTACCCGCTCTGAAGCCCTAGTCTGTATTGAGCGCATGCTCGACTTCACCAAGAATCACCCCGATCTTTTAGCTAAAGCCCAGCATGGCTTTGTGAAGAACATCGGCGCAGCTTAATACCTTTTCTTTTATTTTTTCCTTTTATTCGTTGTTTCTCTTTTTATTTTTTTGACTTACTTATTGATCGATTTGCATGTTTGAATACAACGAAACCTTAGAGCAAGCCCGTCAACGCAATATTGCTGATGCCCTAATGGAAGATATAGGCACTGGTGACTGGACAGCGAAATTAGTCCCAAGCAAACCAGTGAAAGCCCAACTGATTGTTCGTCAAGAAGCCGTACTGTGTGGTGTTGATTGGTTTGAGGGTGCTCTTAAGAAACTAGATCCTTCTGCAAAAGTGACCTGGCATTACATTGAGGGCGACCTCATGAAACCCGATACCAAGGTGTGTGATATTGAAGCAGACTCTCGTGCATTGCTATCGGCTGAGCGCCCTTGCATTAACTTCTTACAAACACTTTCCTGGACAGCATCCATTGCTCGTGATCACGTCGATGCCATTGCAGGAGTCAGCCCTAACCCCAATGGTTGTGCCGTATTAGATACGCGCAAGACTATTCCGGGATTACGCCAAGCGCAAAAATACGCGGTTCGTGTTGGTGGCGGTCAAAATCAGCGCCTAGCCCTCTGGCATGGGATTTTGATTAAAGAAAATCATATCGCTGCTGCAGGCGGTGTTGCTGCCGCCATTAAAGCAGCCCAAGCCTTGAACTCTGGAGCAGATATTCAGGTAGAAGTAGAAAATATGGCTGAATTGGCTGAAGCGATTAATGCAGGTGCTAAAAGTATCTTGATTGATAACTTCACCACCGATCAAATGCGAGAGGCTGTTGCTTTTACTGCTGGTAGAGCCTTGCTAGAGGCCTCGGGCGGCATTGATTTAGACCAAATGCGCGCCATTGCCGCTACAGGTGTTGACCGCATCTCCTTAGGTAAGCTTACTAAGGATATTCATGCGGTGGATTTCTCAATGCGCGTCCTGTAAGACTCCTCTCCGTTAGCATCTAGCTGACACACTCTTCAAGCCCTGCTGATATTCAGCGGGGTTTTTCATTTCTAGACTGAAGCCCATACATTTATTGGCTTAAGACCCTATTTTCTCAATTTATGTATTGACATTAATTATTTTTGTATATACATTTATTGGGTGGACGAGTGATTGAGTTTGATGATGTGAAGCGTGAAATCACCTTGTTTGTGCGAGGTCTAGATATGGCTAGAGCAAATGAAGTATTTGCAGCGCCTCACATGGATCAAATTGACTCCAGAAAAAATTATGGTGAAGTAAGAATCTCAACGTTTGGGTATCTAGATGATCAGCCAGTATTTCTAGCATGGACATATAGAGGTAGTAGAAGAAGAATCATTAGCATGAGGAGAGCAAATGAACGTGAAATCAAAAAATATCAAGGAAGAATGGGTTGACCCTGATGATGTGCCGGAAGTCGATGAGGAGTGGTTTAGGAATGCCCATGTCTATATAGGCGATACCCTGATTAAAAGAGGTGTGGGTCGTCCACCGATTAAGAACGCAAAAGAAATGCTAAGCCTTAGGATAGATTCTGATGTTCTCGAAAAATTACGCGCCAGTGGTAAGGGTTGGCAAACCCGCCTAAGCAAACACATAAAAGAGGCAGTCTTAAAAGGCACTCTTTAAATGAATTATGTTTCTTTGGTGTTTTCTGCGCCCTCAGCTTGGGGCGTCAGAATAGTCGGATAGGAAACAGCCCATGTACCTGGGTAATCACGACTGTAATGCAAGCCCCGGCTCTCGCGGCGCATCAGAGCAGATCTTACGATGAGCTCTGCGCACTCCAATAAATTACGCAATTCAATTAAATCGCGTGTCACTTTAAAGTTGGCGTAGTACTCTTGCACTTCGTATCTTAATAATTTAATACGATGTAAGGCGCGCTCTAAACGTCGATTCGTCCTGACAATACCAACGTAATTCCACATGAGTGAGCGCAACTCATCCCAGTTGTGTGCAATAACTACCTGCTCATCCGCATCTTCTACTTGGCTTTCATCCCAAAGGGGTAAGTTCGGTAGGCTTGGGGTTTTGAGCCCTGAAATATCTTGAGCAGCAGCCTTGCCAATCACCACACATTCCAAGAGAGAGTTGCTTGCTAATCGATTGGCACCGTGAAGACCTGTGTAAGTTGCCTCACCTACCGCATATAAGCCTGGCAAATCAGTGCGTCCTTTGAGGTCAGTCACCACACCACCACAGGTATAGTGCGCAGCAGGAACTACCGGAATAGCTTCTTTTGTAATATCCAGACCCAGAGTTAAGCAGCGGGCATAAATCATCGGGAAATGTTCTTTGATGAACGCTTCGCCTAAATGGGTTGCATCGAGATGCACGTAATCAAGACCATGCTTTTTCATTTCAAAATCGATAGCCCTTGCCACAATGTCACGTGGGGCTAGTTCATTGCGATCATCATGCTCAGCCATAAAGCGTGTGCCATCTGGCAATTTGAGTAAACCACCCTCACCGCGCATCGCTTCAGTGATTAAGAAGGTTCGGTCGCTAGGGTGATACAAGCAAGTCGGATGAAACTGAATGAATTCCATATTGCCAACACGGCAACCTGCACGCCAAGCCATCGCTATACCATCACCTGTAGCCGTATCGGGGTTGCTGGTGTAACGATAAACCTTACCAACACCACCTGTTGCTAAGACAACAGATTTGGCAGCGATCGTCTCAACGCGATTATTTTTAATGTCGAGTGCGTACACCCCATAACAACGATTTGGTTTTGTTCTCTGGGTCTTGGCATCTAAATGCCGATTGGTAATGAGATCTAGAGCAATCCAATGCTCTAAGAGTTGAATATTTTTGTGTACTCGCGCTTTATCTAAGAGCACTTCATGAATTGCCTTACCAGTAGCATCAGCAGCGTGAGCAATACGGCGATGACTATGACCGCCTTCGCGAGTGAGGTGCAATCCCATCGGACCAGATTCATCAGCAGTAAATGGAACACCCTGGTCTACCAACCAACGAATGGCATCTGCACTCTCTTCTGCTATATAACGAGCGGTGGATTCAACCACTAGCCCTGCTCCAGCATCCAAGGTATCAGCCACATGAGAATCAATGCTGTCGTGCTCTTTATCAACTACCCCTACAATACCGCCTTGGGCCCACGCAGTTGCTGCTTCACCTAAACCCCTTTTAGCCATCACGATGACAGGCTGAGTCTCAGCCATATGCAATGCCACGGTTAAGCCGGCAAGACCAGCCCCAATGATGAGCACTGGTAGATCGGCTTTTGCGTCTGGTGAGCTTGGTGTGGGTTTTGAACTGGCCATAGAGGGTTCATTCTAAAGGGCAATTGAGATCTAGGTTTAAGTCTGAATTGATGAACTACGAGGTATAAAAGGCATTACTTCCTGAGTCCTAGATTCAGCGAGCGAAAGCAAACACTCTGCTACAAATGCAGAGGGTAAATCAGGATTTTCTATGCACGCACGTCCTAGGCGGGCCCAGAATTCAATTTGCTCATCAGCACGAAATCCATTATGTAGGGCAGCAGACTTTGCTCCTTCATATAATTCCTGGCTCAATAGGACATATGCGGACATTTTACGAAATAGAAAGCAAAGATTTTGCTTTAGCTCTCACCTCAACAAGTACATCTAAGCTTACTTTGTCTTTAAATTTTGCTTTTCTAATTTTCCAATCTAGCGATTTCACCTGATCAGATAAAACCACTGATTGGGTGCCATCAATCTCAACTAGCACCTCAAACGGGTAACCCTTGATTTGAGAAGTTAACGGACAGCAAATCATTAGACTAGTTTTTTTGTTATAGGAGGCGGGAGTCAAAACAACTGCAGGGCGACGACCGGCTTGCTCTCTACCAACCTGAGGATCAAACTCCAACCATACAATATGACCTGCATCTGGTACGTAAGATACAGCCATTAAAGAAGTTCTTTGCCGACAGGATTTCCAAAGTCAGCTTCACCATGAAGATTCTTGGCTGTAATGCCATTCAATAAATCATTCAGTTGATATTCTTGCTTAACCATCGGCTCAATCACAATTCGACCTTTTTGGACTTTCACAGAAACCAATTGATCGATATTTAGGTGTGCAGACTTCATAACGGCTGCATTTAAGCGCAAAGCGGGGCTATTACCCCACTTCTTGATGATAGTTTGCATATAAGCTCCGTGTCTAATGTAGACACATTGTATCTACATTATTAATCTCCAGCAAGCTATAAAAAACCCCACCTCAAGGGTGGGGTTTTGTTTGGCATAAAAGTCAAACTAAGTCGCAGAGACGATCTTTTGACGCTTAGGATCATTGGTTCCATAACCAATTACTGGGGCTGCCTGACCACCTTTGGTGAGCTTGACAGCACAGTACTTAAATTCTGGAATCTTGCCAAATGGGTCCAAGGCAGGATTGGTAATGAGGTTTGCTGCTGCCTCATAATAAGCAAACGGAATAAAGATCACACCTCTTGGAGTGCCATCGTCTCGACGAACGTGGATGCCAACTTCACCGCGACGAGATTGAACCGTAACGACATCACCAGCCACAATGCCCAATTGGGTCATATCTTCACCATGCATCGATACTGTTGCCATTGGCTCAATCGCATCCAAGATCGTTGCTCTTCTGGTCATACTGCCTGTATGCCAATGCTCTAACTGACGACCGGTAATCAATACAAATGGATATTCTGCATCTGGCCTTTCATTGGCCGGAATAATATCGGCTGGCACCAACTTCACCCTGCCATCAATAGTGGCAAAGTGATCATCAAATACGATTGGACGGCCAGGATCTTCCTCTGATAAACATGGATAAGTAACGCTAGATTCTCTTTCTAGACGCTCCCAGGTAATGCCCTTGATAGCAGCATGCATCGCAAGGCGCATTTCATCATAGACCTCTGCCACACCAGCATCAGGACCTTGGTAATTCCAATCCAAGCCCATGTGCTTAGCAATTTGTTGAATGATCCACAAATCAGGCTTTGCATCTCCTGGAGGATCAATGGCTTTTTTACCCATCTGCACCATGCGATCGGTATTGCTTGCTGTACCCACCTTTTCAGGCCATGCGCTCGCTGGTAAGACCACATCAGCCAAGAGTGCAGTTTCAGTCATGAAGATATCTTGTACGACTAAGTGCTCCAAAGAGGCCAGCGCATGACGAGCGTGATTTAAATCGGGATCGCTCATGGCTGGGTTTTCACCCTCGATATACATGCCGCGAATCTTGTCCGGATCACTATCAGGGGCTGTGATCTTGTGCATGATCTCTACCACGGTATACCCGGGCTTTTTATCAAGCTTGGTATCCCAGAAGTTCTCGAACCAGGCGTGTGCAGCATCATGATCTACGCGTTGATAATTTGGGAACATCATCGGTATCAAACCAGCATCACTAGCGCCTTGCACATTATTCTGACCGCGCAATGGATGAAGACCAGAGCCTGGCTTACCAATTTGGCCAGTAATACTGACCAAAGCAATCAAGCAACGCGCATTATCAGTGCCATGAACGTGCTGACTAACACCCATACCCCACAAAATCATGGCTGATTTAGTAGTAGCAAATTCTCTAGCAACCTCACGTAATGTTTCTGATGGAATACCGCAGATTGGTGCCATTGCTTCAGGGCTGTAACCTTTAATATTCTCTTTGAGCGCTTCAAAATTATTTGCGCGCTCCTGAATGAAGTTCTGATCAGCTAGACCTTCTTCAATGATCGTATAGATCATGGCATTGAGCATAGCAACGTCAGTATCTGGCTTGAACTGCATTGTGCGCCAAGCATGCTTACTAATATCAGTTAAACGTGGGTCACAAAGCACAATCTTAGCGCCCCGTTTAGCAGCATTCTTAAACCAAGTGGCCGCTACTGGATGATTAGCGGTTGGGTTTGAACCAATCAACATGATCAAACTCGAGTTCTCCACGTCGTTCACTTGATTACTGACGGCGCCAGAACCTACGCCCTCTAAAAGCGCCGCTACAGAAGAGGCATGGCAAAGACGGGTGCAATGGTCAACGTTGTTATTACCAAAACCGGTACGAACCAATTTCTGGAATAAATAAGCTTCTTCGTTACTTCCCTTGGCAGAACCAAAACCAGCCAATACTTTTAAGCCATGTTGTTCTTTTAAAGCTTTTAATTTTCCGCCAGCCAATTCGAGGGCCTCTTCCCAAGTTGCCTCGCGGAATATATTCGACCAATCTTGGGGATTCTGAATTGCAGTTTCATCCTTGGGTACACCTGGCTTACGAATGAGTGGCTTAGTTAAACGCTGTGGGCTATGAATGTAATCCATACCAAAGCGACCCTTCACGCAAAGTCGATTATGGTTGGCTGGACCATCACGGCCCTCAACGCTCACAATTTTTTCATCTTTGACGTTGTAGGTAATCTGACAACCTACTCCGCAGAATGGACAAACAGAATCGACCTTACGATCCACTGTTTGGGAGCCAATAAGTCCTTTAGGCATTAAGGCACCAGTTGGGCAGGCTTGCACACACTCACCGCAAGCAACGCAGGTACTTTCACCCATTGGATCATTTAAATCAAATACGATTTCACTATGAGCACCGCGCATCGCATAACCAATCACATCATTGACCTGCTCTTCGCGACAGGCGCGGACACAGCGATTGCACTGAATACAAGCGTCAAGATTTACTGCCATCGCAGGATGAGAGATATCTGCGCTGACTTTGTCGCGACGTAAGGCTTTGAGTTCTGGGCGTACAGTCACATCCATACGTGCTGCCCAAGTACTTAACTCACCATGCTGGTTTTTTTGCTCTTGCTCTTTGCTATCGCCAACCCATTTAAAGCCTTCATCTGGCATATCCGAAAGAAGCATCTCGAGAACCAGCTTCTGACTCTTTAAGGCGCGCTCACTATTGGCTTTTACTTCCATACCAGGAGTAGCGCTGCGGCAACAGCTAGGAGCTAAGGTACGCTCGCCATTAATTTCCACTACGCAAGCGCGGCAGTTACCGTCTGGACGATAGCCATCTTTAAAACATAAATGAGGAATATCAATTCCATGGCGTTTTGCTGCCTTGAGAATAGTCTCACCCTCATAGGAGATGATGGTTTGTCCGTCAAGCTTGAACTCAACGGTTTGTAGCTCGAGTTCTTTAGGATTTGTAGGTGCGTTCATGTTCTTTTAGCTTTCCCTGTAGTTAAGCTACTTCTTGTGGGAAATATTTAGCAATACAGCGAATGGGATTAGGTGCTGCTTGACCAAGACCACAGATAGATGCATCGACCATCACTGTTGCCAAATCTTCAAGCGTTTCCTGATCCCAGGTTTTTGACTGCATTAATTTGGCAGCTTTGCCAGTACCTACTCGACATGGAGTGCATTGACCACAGCTCTCATGCTCAAAAAAGTGCATGACGTTCAATGCCATATCACGTGCTTTATCTTGATTGCTAAACACCATGACTGCAGCAGAACCAATGAAGCAACCATAAGGCTGCAAAGTATCAAAGTCCAAAGGAATGTCATTCATAGTCGCTGGTAAGATACCGCCGGATGCGCCACCCGGTAAATAACCATAGAAAGTATGGCCATCCTGTATACCACCGCAATACTCATCTATTAATTCTTGAATCGTGATGCCCGCCGGCGCTAACTTCACACCAGGATTTTTCACGCGCCCACTCACGCTAAAGCTACGCAAGCCTTTGCGATCATGACGACCAAAAGAGCTGAACCATTCTGGCCCACGCTGAACAATGTCACGCACCCAGTACAAGGTCTCAAAGTTATGCTCAAGTGTTGGCCTGCCAAACAGACCAACTTGTGCGATGTAAGGTGGGCGCATACGCGGTTCACCGCGTTTACCTTCAATACTTTCAATCATGGCAGATTCTTCACCACAAATATAAGCACCTGCACCGCGACGCAATTCAATCGTTGGTAATATAAATGGTGGATTGGCTTTTAATTTAGCTAATTCAATTTCTAATAATTCGCGGCAGCCGTGATATTCATCACGCAAATAGATGTAGCAGGCATCAATACCGACAACATTTGCAGCAATCAGCAAACCCTCTAGAAAGCGATGAGGATCACGCTCTAAATAAGTACGGTCTTTAAATGTGCCTGGCTCGCCTTCGTCAATATTGACAGCCATTAATTTAGGAGCCACTTGGTCTTTAACAATTCGCCATTTTCGTCCTGCCGGAAAACCTGCTCCGCCAAGACCACGCAAACCAGAACTCTCCATTGCCTTAATGATGCTCTCAGCATCTTTTTTACCTTCAACAATTTCTTTAGCTAAGGCATAGCCACCCTGTTTGCAATACGACTCGTAGCCAACATACCCTGGAGACACTGCTTGATTTTGACCTTGCGGGGAAACACCCTGCTCTGCTAATGCACCAGGTTCAAAATTGGCATCATCACTAGCCAAGGGCTGAGTTGTTAAATTATTGTTGATGGCCGCAGCCACTTTATCTACCGTTGCAAAGAGCACTGGATATTGATGCACTACTGCCACAGGGGCTTGCTCACAACGACCAACACAGGGTGCAGCAATCACTTTAATCTTGTCATTACCCAAGATCGCTGGAAGTTTTTCCAAGAGATTTTGCGCACCCGATAATTCGCAGGCGATGCCATCACATACTCGAACAGTAATATCAGCAACTGGATCATTACCACGCACTACTTCAAAGTGATGGTAGAAAGTGGCAACTTCATAAACCTCTGCCATAGGCAGATTCATTTCTTTAGCAAGTGCAACTAAATGACGATCATGCAAAGCACGATATTCATCATTGAGCTTGTGCAAGTTTTCAATTAATAGATCTCTGCGATTTACTGCGCTCCCGACAAGACGGCGAACCTCAGCCAATGAAGTGTCATCTGGTTGACGTCCCTTCAACTTACTTTTACGACGAATGGTCTCCCTCAAATCATCTGCAGTTACAACTGCAATGGCTTGGACTTCTCCTGAAGGCTTAGGGTGATTCATAACTTGTAGTCTCTAATTTTCTGCCCCAAGGCTTACGCCCTGAGTTTTATAGTGAATTACCTTCTAAGCCAGCAATCAACAGTGACTGCTTAACTTAGAAAAGTGCATTTATTCAATGATTTTGGGTTATTTCGAGACCCGTGTCCTTGACGCCGCTCAAGGGATTTTAACTAGGGTTTACCCTTAATCAAAGAAGCGAAGGCCTTGGTCTATCGCCAGGAGGAAGCGCGTAATCCATCTTGCGCTCATACAGACGGGCTCTATAGCAGTCGTTATAGCCTGGGCTGCCGATTTGCCAGCCAATGGAGGTGCAGTCATCCTGAGCAGCCGACTCCATGGAGCCGCAGGCAGATAGAAGCAAAAGGCTGAAAGCAGAGATCAGCAGAACACGTAATTTTGTTGAATTCATACCTCAAGTCTACTGGATTATTAGGCTGGGGGAAAACCCATCTTTTGTGCCCACATATTGTTAAACGCATGAATCACTGGCTTTTCATAAACGCCTGCTTTTGTATAAGGCTCATCTTTTAACCAAGCCTCAACATCTGCCCTACTAGCAAAATCAATTGCCAACAGACTTCCAATTGGAGTCTGACCATCGTCCGACATCAAAGGCCCAGCAAAAGCCATGCGATCAGAGAGCTTGGCCAAATAGGCTCGATGCTCAGGTCTAACCTGAATGCGAAGATCACCAGTTCCAGGACGATCCATTAATAAAATTGCGAATATCATTTTTTCTCCACTTGTTTTAGTTTATTTTTGAATTGTCTTGAGATCATCTAGTATTAAGCTTAAAGGAATTGGCTCAAGTCTTTCTGCCCATTTATATGGATTGCTATACATCGTCACGATACTAAATAAAATCCAGATGCTTAAACAAAATAAAATCAGGGAAATAACACCTGTTTTTTGATTGCCCCTTTGAACTGCCGCAACACTCACAGCAGCAATGAACGCCAAAAGAATTGCCATGATCCATTTGGCATAGACACTTCCCAAATATCCCAATGAGAGCCTTTGCTCTCGGGCATTTCTGAGATCATCATGAGCCTTAATTAAGGAAGCACTGGTAAAGGCATCAATACATTGATCCTGTTTTTCTGATCCATTCGCACAGGCAATACTTCCCTTCCAAATGGTGACCGATAACTGGTTTAATGCCTCTTTCGCTTTTGGGCTAGAAGATTTATTGAATGATTTTTCCCACTCTTCATCTAGAACAGCCTCCAGATAAGCCTGTAAATTAGCGCTGTAACTTTTTTGCTTTTCTGGACTCTTCATCGGCACAAAAGCCAATCTTGAAATGGCTGATGCCTCGTTAATGAGCGCCGTTCTTGCCTGCGTATAGTTTTGCCATGCATCTGCTGACATAAAGCCCATTAAGAAAGCAAACATAATGGCTGGCAGACATAAAAAAGGTGGTACTAGAGGGTGTTCAATTAAATTATCAAATAACTTGGTTTTAAAGACCAATAGATAGGAGGCGACGCCGATACATAGGGACCAAAAAAAGGTTGCAATAATGGGTGCCAGTAAGCTGTTAAATTCTTGGTAAGGCATCTTGATTCCTAACTATGAACTCAATCTGAAAATAGTATTTCGTATCCGTTAAGTATCCATGATGCCGAGTACTTGCGCCAATAAAAAACCACCCGAAGGTGGTTTTGTACTACTGGCGGAAGGGGCGGGATTCGAACCCGCGGTAGGCTATTAACCTACGCACGCTTTCCAGGCGTGTGACTTAAACCGCTCATCCACCCTTCCGGAAACCCATGATTATACGATTGCCGAAAGGGCTTTGCCCCAAATCCCAGTAAAGACGGCTTACAGTGACTCTTTGAGCTGCTCTAGGATGTGTGGGTTTTCCAAGGTGGAGGTATCTTGAGTAACCTCTTCGCCTTTAGCAATCACGCGAAGTAAGCGACGCATGATCTTGCCGGAACGGGTCTTGGGCAAGTTATCACCAAAGCGCACATCTTTTGGCTTAGCGATTGGGCCAATTTCTTTACCAACCCAGTTACGCAACTCAGTAGCTAGCTTTTTAGCGTCATCACCGGTTGGGCGACCGCCTTTGAGTACCACGAATACGCAAATTGCCTCGCCAGTTAATTCATCTGGACGACCTACTACTGCTGCTTCCGCAACTAAGGGGTTAGCCACTAAGCAAGATTCGATTTCCATCGTACCCATACGGTGACCAGAAACGTTTAACACGTCATCGATACGACCAGTAATGGTGAAGTAACCAGTTTCTTTATTCCGAATCGCGCCATCGCCTGCGAGATATAAAGTGCCGCCTAATTCTTCTGGGAAATAAGACTTCACGAAACGATCAGGATCATTCCAAATAGTGCGAATCATTGAAGGCCATGGACGCTTCACTACTAAAATACCGCCGTTGCCGTTTGGAACGTCGACACCTGCCTCATCCACAATCGCCGCCTGAATACCCGGCAATGGCAATGTGCATGATCCTGGGATCATTGGTGTTGCGCCCGGTAGTGGGGTGATCATGTGACCACCTGTTTCAGTTTGCCAGAAGGTATCAGCGATTGGGCAACGTGAACCACCCACATTTTCGTAGTACCACATCCATGCTTCAGGATTAATTGGCTCGCCTACAGAACCCAAGAGGCGCAGTGAAGACAAGTCATAGCTCTTTGGATGCACTGCTGGATCATTACTAGATGCTTTAATCAATGAACGAATCGCTGTTGGTGCTGTGTAGAAAATACTGGCTTTGTGTTTTTGGATCATGTCCCAGAAACGACCGGCATTTGGATAGGTTGGAACACCTTCAAACACAATCTCAGTGGCGCCTACTGCGAGCGGGCCATAAGTGATGTATGAGTGGCCTGTTACCCAGCCGATATCGGCAGTACACCAGAACACATCGTTTGGCTTAATATCAAACGTCCACTTCATTGTGAGAATGGCCCACAATAAATAACCACCAGTGGAATGCTGAACACCCTTAGGCTTACCAGTAGATCCAGATGTATAAAGAATAAAGAGTGGATGCTCAGCACTGACCCACTCTGGCTCGCAGGTAGTAGATTCATTTGCGACGATTTCTTGCATCCACACATCGCGGCCTGCAGTCATCGTGACTTCAGAGCCGGTACGCTTGTTGACGATGACATGCTTCACCTTAGGGCACTCGCCAGTTGATAAGGCTTCGTCACAAATCGACTTCAATGGCAATGCTTTACCACCACGGAACTGTCCATCAGCAGTAATCACCGCTACGGCACCCACGTCCATAATGCGATCACGCAAAGCTTGGGCAGAAAAGCCACCGAATACCACAGAGTGAATTGCACCAATACGAGCACAAGCTTGCATCGCAACAATACCTTCAATAGTCATTGCCATATAAATGATGACGCTATCGCCGGACTTAACACCCATCTTGCGTAGCGCATTTGCCATTTTGCAAACACGCTCTAGCAAGTCTTGATAAGTTACTTTTGTAACTGTGCCGTCATCCGCCTCGAAAATCAGGGCGGTCTTATCACCCAAACCATTTTCAACCTGGCGATCTAAGCAGTTGTATGAAGCGTTAGTAGTGCCATCCTCAAACCATTTGTAGAAAGGCGCTTTGGACTCATCCAAAACCTTAGTAAATGGCTTCTTCCAATAGATATTCTCTTTAGCAAGACGACCCCAAAAAGCCTCATAATCCTTGTTAGCCTCATCACAAAGCTTGTTATAGGCGTCCATTCCCGGAATAGCAGCATTTTTTACAAAGTCTGCCGGTGGGTTAAAAACGCGAGTTTCTTGCTTTAATGGTTCCATGCTTCACTGCCCTCTATCTAATAATCAATAATCTTTTTTGCAAAAATATCGCAAAATGACGGAATTACACCATCAAGACCTTAGAAGATAAGTGAAAATACCCGGGATTTGCTCTATGGCAAACCCTTAAAATAAGGCAAACCTTACAAATTAACCATAAAACTATGACAAATATCAAACAAAACGACCTTATTCAAAGCGTTGCGGACGCCTTTCAGTTCATCTCCTACTACCACCCAAAGGACTTTATTACTGCCATGGGTAAGGCTTATGAGCTAGAACAGGGTCATGGGGCTAAAGATGCTATTGCCCAAATCCTGACCAATAGCCGAATGTGCGCCGAAGGTCACCGTCCAATGTGTCAAGACACCGGTATTGCGGTGGTTTTCCTGAAGATCGGCATGAATGTGCAATGGCCTGATGCCACAATGAGCGTGACGGATATGGTCAACGAAGGTGTTCGCCGTGCCTACCTAAATCCAGACAATATGTTGCGCGCTTCTGTTTTAAGTGATCCCGCTGGGAAACGCAAAAATACTGGCGACAACACCCCTGCCGTGATTCATTATGAAATCGTTCCAGGCGACGATGTTGAGGTCATCTGCGCTGCTAAAGGTGGTGGCTCAGAGAACAAAGCCAAGATGGTGATGCTCAACCCTTCTGATTCGATCGTCGATTGGGTATTAAAAACAGTTCCCACGATGGGCGCTGGCTGGTGTCCTCCTGGCATCTTAGGCATTGGCATCGGCGGCACTCCAGAAAAAGCGATGTTGATGGCAAAAGAGTCCTTAATGGGACCGGTTGATATTCAAGAACTCATTGCACGCGGCGCCAAGACTCGCGCTGAAGAGCTCCGCTTGGAAATCTATGACAAAGTAAACAAGCTTGGTATTGGCGCCCAAGGATTGGGTGGTCTTGCAACAGTATTAGATATCAAGATCATGGAATATCCAACCCATGCAGCTTCATTGCCCGTGGCAATGATTCCGAACTGTGCCGCTACACGTCACATTCACTTTCACCTTCATGGCGATGGCCCGGCTAAATTAGAAGCGCCTTCTTTATCAGACTGGCCGGATGTCACATGGACTCCAGACGTTCAAAAATCGAAGCGCGTCAATCTCGATACCCTTACGCCAGAGGAAGTCGCTAGCTGGAAGCCGGGTGAAACGCTTTTACTTAATGGAAAAATTCTGACTGGCCGTGATGCAGCTCATAAACGTATTCAGGATATGTTGGCCAAAGGCGAAGAGTTACCAGTCAGCTTTAAAAATCGTGTCATCTATTACGTTGGTCCAGTTGATCCAGTTCGTGATGAAGTCGTTGGCCCTGCAGGCCCAACTACCTCAACCCGGATGGATAAATTTACTGAGATGATGTTAGCAAAGACTGGATTAATTTCCATGATCGGCAAAGCGGAGCGTGGTCCAGAAGCAATCGAAGCCATCAAGAAACATAAATCAGCCTACCTCATGGCTGTTGGTGGCGCTGCATATTTGGTATCGAAAGCGATCCAGACTTCCAAGGTAGTAGGTTTTGCCGATCTCGGCATGGAAGCCATTTACGAATTTGATGTTAAAGATATGCCAGTTACTGTGGCCGTCAACTCTGAGGGTATCTCAATGCACGAGGAAGGTCCTCGTGACTGGAAGACAAAAATTGCTGGCATCCCAGTCAAGATTATCTAATTAGCTCACTAAGCAAGCATTGGCACTCATCGGCGTATTTGATTCTGGCGTAGGAGGCTTATCCATTTTGGATGAGGCTCTTCGTCAGTTGCCGCAACACAGCTATATCTATTTAGCCGACTCTGCAAATGCGCCTTATGGTGAACGCTCCAGCGATTGGATTGCCGCCAGAAGCTTGGCTTTATGTCGCCATCTTTTCGATCAGGGATGCGATGCGATTGTGGTCGCATGTAATACCGCTACCGCGGAAGCGATTGCCCAGATTCGTAAAGAGCTAGCTATTCCGGTAGTTGGCGTTGAGCCCGGAATCAAGCCGGCAGCGATGCAATCTCAAAATGGAATTGTGGGCGTCTTGGCAACCGAAGCCACCCTGAAGAGCGATAAGTTCAACGCCCTATTAGCAACCCTTCCAAGCAACTGTCAATTTATTAAACAAGCTGGTGCGGGTTTAGTTCCACTCATTGAGGCCGGCGATGCGAACAGCGAAGAAACATTGGAATTGCTTGCCCAGCACCTTGAGGCGATTCAAGATGCCGGAGCTGACACACTAGTGCTTGGATGCACTCACTACCCTTTTCTACGTAAGTCGATTCGTAAATTACTGGGCGAATCCATCGCCTTAATTGATACGAGCGAAGCGGTGGTTAGGCAACTCAAGAGGCAGCTAGAGGCAAGCTCGATGACGCAAGCAAATTCACAAGGTCATCAACTTATTTTTATCAGCAGTAAAGATGAACGCAGTTTATTGACTATGGCCAATGACTTGATGCTCAGTGATATGACTTCACATCGCATTCAAGCCAAGTTATTAGGCGCTATCGCATGAGCAGCCTTCTAAATAAATTGGATGCCCGTATTCCGTTTAACAAAACAGAACGGATCATTATTGTCATTGTGTTACTACTGCATGCTTTACCTGCCTTAGAGTTTTTGCATTGGTCATCAAAGCCGAATAAGCCAGATGAAGATGAGCGAGTGATGGCCAACCTAGTCAGCCCAGAGGCAGCAAATAAAAGCCAACAGCCTCCCGCTGCTACTCCGCCACCGCCTAAACCGAAGCCAGAGCAGAAAAAGAAAGCAGTTGAAGAAAAACCTGCTGAAAAGCCTATTCCCGCTCAAACACAACAAGCTACACAGAATCCACAGACAAGTCCACAGAACAGCCCGCAGACCAAGAGTGAATCTACCCTACCGAATGCCAGCGTAGCACCCGCAACCACAGGAGGGGCAAGCGGCACACCAATTCAGACTGACATTGGTAAACTAGTCGTGGCCTACCAGCCAGATGCTGATGCTTACTATCCCTCTTTCTCCAAGCGCTCAGGCGAACAAGGTGAAGTGGTTGTCCGCTTAATTATTGACGAGTCAGGTTCTGTTGAGGATGTTGCATTACTTCGATCGAGTTCATACCCGAGACTAGATCGGGCGGCATCAGAAATTGGTAAACGCTATCGCTTTAAACCGTTTTTGGTAAATGGATCACCAGCCCGAATTTCTACTAACCTTTTAATCAAATTTAATTTAAAGAATTAATTATTATGAATACACCATTTGGTATAGCTAATCTCTGGCTTGAAGGCGACGCTATTACACGCTTTATTGCGATTGCCTTGCTGATTTGCTCGATTGTTACCTGGGTTATTTTGTTAACCCGTTTTTGGGATCTACGTAATCTACGAAAATTATCACCTGAACTTGATAAATTTTGGCACGCCACTTCATTCGAACAGGGGCTCAAAGAATTAAGCGATCACGCTAATAATCCTTACTATCAAATTGCTAAGGCCTCAACGGAAGCTTCGCAGCATCACCAAAGCCAATCAGCCAATCACCGCGAACTATTACAAACCCTGAACTACTCTGAGTGGATGGCTAGAAGTATTAAAAACAGTATTGATGGGGTTGCCGCAAAACTTCAAAAAGGACTTACCTTCCTAGGGTCAACTGGCGCTACCTCACCATTTATCGGCCTATTTGGAACGGTATGGGGCATTTATCACGCTCTGATCTCCATTAGCAGCTCAGGCAGTGCGCAAATTGATCAAGTAGCGGGTCCTATTGGTGAAGCCCTCATCATGACCGCACTGGGCTTGGCAGTAGCCATCCCAGCGGTATTGGGCTTTAATGCAATCAATCGCGCCAACAAATTATTTGTTGCTGATCTCAATCGTTTTGGAAATGACTTGTTAGCCTACTTCGTTACCGGCGCACGTGTTCAGTCTGGAGAATAAGCATGTCTTTTAATCTGCAGAACGATCAGAACGAAGACAGCATCATGTCTGAAATCAACATGACGCCGATGGTGGATGTCATGTTGGTGCTCTTAATCATTTTCATCATTACATTGCCCGTCATACAACAGGCAGTCAAAGTCGAGCTTCCAAAGGCAAATAGCGTTCGCAATGAAGTCAAGCCAGAGTCGGTGCAATTATCGATTGATGCGAATGGTCAGATTTTTTGGAACAGCACACCGATTGATTTAAAAACCTTTGATGGCTATGCAGAAAAGGCAGCTCAAAAAGAACCTCAACCTGAAATCAATTTACGCGCAGATAAATCCGTGAAATACGAATACGTTGCGCAAGTATTGGCGGCCTCTAGACGCGCTGGCTTAACCAAGCTGGGCTTTGTCACTGAGCCCAATTAGTTTGCGGAGATCATGGGCGGTGCTACGCACTGCTCTTCATAGGACCTAGTGCCATCACCTAGGTTTTTACCCAATATGCCACCTTGTATCGTGTCGACCTTACGGAGTTTTCCGGTCTCACGATCAATCATCACCATCGACATTACGCTGCCTGCAGAATAAGCAATGCCCTCGAGCATCTCAGGCTCAAACTTGGTATCCACTAGATAAGATGCCTTTTGCTTTGAAATCAGTACATTTTTTACGGACTGCTCACCATCTGCTCCAGTTCGATCTAGATCACGACTATCTAAAAAGACTTTCCCTTTTGGAGCTCCCGGACCGGCAGTCACTATCTTGAGCTCATAGGTCTCAGAAAAATCTCGCTCAAACCGAGTGCAAGTCAGGATTAAAGTCTCTGCAAATAACTCAGATGCAATACAGCATTGGAGCAGTAACAGTAGCCATCTAATTTGAGGGCCTCGACTTCGGGGATGTTGGGAGTTTTTCATACATCATCAATGATAAGGAATTTTAGATGGATTCATTATCCCAATGGGGCTCGGAGGTCAAAAATGGCGCTCTATGCTGATTCAAAGAATTACAGATAAACTGCAGCGATAACATCAATTAAAACGGGTAATGAGACAAAAAATGAAACAATCTTCTAGCAAATTACTACGCTCACTTTTTCTAATGGCTTTAATGGGTCTGAGCCCACTTAGCCAGGCACAAGATGCGGCGGCAACTTATCCCAATAAGACAGTCAAAATTATTAGTCCATTTGCTCCAGGGGGTGCCACAGATATTTTGGCGCGGCTCTTGGCTCAAAAATTAGGCGAGGCCTGGAAACAAACCATCATTGTTGAAAACAAGGCCGGTGGTGGTGGTGTGATTGCGGCCGGTGAGGTTGCCCGGGCTGAGAAAGACGGCTACACCCTTCTTCTGGGTTCTGTAGGGCCCGTTGAAGTACTCCCTAGCATCATGAAAAAAGTAAGTTACGACCCAGAGAAAGATTTTGCTGGGGTGGATATCTTGGTCAACGTCGAAAATGTTTTGGTTGTAAATAACCAAGTGCCCATCAAAAATATCCCTGAATTAATTGCTTATGCCAAGGCTAATCCCGGCAAGCTTCATTCAGGCTCCTCTGGCATCGCTACAACGGGTCACCTCTCCCTGGAAGTCTTTAATCAACAAACTGGGGTCGATATAGTGCATGTTCCCTATCGTGGAGGTGCGCCAGTGACAACGGCATTACTTGCGGGCGATATTGAAATGAGTTTTTCTACAGTTCCTGCGGCTATTCAATACATCAAATCTGGAAAGCTCAGAGCGATTGCGGTAACCGGAGATAAATCTCTTGAAGCATTACCTGGAATCAAGCCAATTAAAGACCAAGGCGTACCTGGCTTTAAAGTCAGCTCTTGGTACGGCATCTTGGCGCCTAGTGGAACACCTCCGGCCATCATTAATAAGATCAATTTGGAGCTTGGCAAAATTATCGCTATGCCTGATGTGAAAGCCAAACTCCTTGAACAAGGATGGACTACTGTTCACACCACCCCAGCACAAATGAACAAGCAAATACAGACGGAGATTCAAGACTGGAAAGTCGTGATCAATAAAGCCGGCATCACCCTAGACTAATTATGAATCTTGACCTGAACGCTGCAGATAAGAAACAACGCTATAAGCTGCTAATGAGCAGCATTCTGCCTCGTCCAATTGCCTTAGTCACTACTCAAGATTTAGAAGGTCGAGTCAACGCTGCACCGTTTAGCTTTTTTAATATCATGGCCAGCACACCTGCCATTGTGGTACTCGGAATTGACTCTAAAAGTCCTGGTGTTCCTAAAGATACCGTGCGCAATATGCAACTCACTAAAGAGTTTGTAGTCAATATGGTTTCGGAAGATATCGTTGAAAAAATGAGTCTTTGCGCAAGCCCTCTGCCAGCGGGAGAGGATGAGCTGCAATACTCTGGACTAACTGCGGCCCCATCCATTCAGGTTAAGCCCCCACGCATTGCAGAATCCCCAATCAATATGGAATGCAAAATTGTCGACATCATGGATATTGGGCACGACCGCAATATTGTGATTGGCAATGTGATTCACTACCATATCGATGATCAATTCTATGATGCTGAGAATGGCTATGTCTTAGTCGAAAAGCTGGGATTGGTAGCGCGTATGCATGGAAAATCGTTCTACTTACGCAGCGGCGATATTTTTGAAGTAGAAAGACCCGTAGGATCTTCATCTCTGCGTTAAAAGCCTAAAGATATTCGATTGGTGCCCGAGGCCGGAATCGAACCGGCACGACTTTTTTGAGTCGGCAGATTTTAAATCTGCTGTGTCTACCGATTTCACCACTCGGGCTCGCACTAGCAGGAACTGCCGCGCTATATAAATCAAGACAAATGCAATTTTAGCATGCAAGGGCACTAGGCCCCGCGAAGCCCTGCTAGGCCTAAAACCACTAAACTAGGCCCATGAAATCACCCGCCAATACAAGTAGACTGCTTAAGCTCCTGCGGCCACTTTTATGGCTCATCGCTACAGCTTTTGTACTAATTTTGCTTGCTGTCATTACGTATTTGCTCTCCGCCCAGACTGCGATTTCAGGAAAGCGTCAAATTAAAAATCTGGGGGATTCGGTTGAGATTCGCTTTGATGAAAGTGACATACCTCACATTAAAGCCAATAGCCCAGCTGATGCGCTTTTTGCTTTAGGTTATTTACACGCCACAGAACGTTCGTGGCAACTGGAAATGAATCGTCGCATTGGCAGCGGTCGCCTTTCAGAAATTCTAGGCAAAGATACGGTACCGATAGATCGCTTTATCCGCACCCTGGGTATTAAGCGCGCAGCCGAACGTCAATATGATCGTTACCCTGCAGCAACCAAGCACTTATTGCAATCCTATGCAGATGGTGTGAATACCGGTAATGCACATTTAGGCTGGGCATTACCCATCGAATACTTTTTAACAGGGTCACGCCCTGGCCATTGGTCGCCTACTGATAGCGTTGCCTGGATGTTGATGATGGCATACGATCTGGGTGGCAACTGGCAAAAAGAATTGCAGCGTCTTGAGTTGTCTCAATTCCTAAGTACCAAGCAAGTATGGGAAGTTGTACCGCTACATAATCAAAATGAAACTTTAAGCAATCTGGATTTTGCAAAACTCTATCGAGATCTCAAAGTCTTTAATCCCAAAATAGGTCCAGCTGAAGGAAAATCCAAAGATCTTCCCGCTACTGAACTGGCAATGCATGATCTTCCGGGCGGTAAAGATGGAATTGGCTCTAACAATTGGGCGCTGAGTGGCAAGTTGACTTCTAGCGGCAAACCCTTGTTGGCGAATGACCCGCACCTGGGCCTTTCTGCTCCTGCAATATGGTACTTTGCCCATCTTGATGCACCCGGGATGAATGTGATTGGTGGAACCCTTCCTGGTATTCCTGGAGTTGTCTTAGGTAGAACGGATCAATATGCCTGGACCTTCACCAACACAGGACCTGATGTCCAAGATCTCTACATAGAGCAAATTGACTCTAAAAATCCTGCCATGTATCGCGGCCCTGACGGACCCCTCCCATTCAAGGTTCGCCAAGAAATCATTGATATCAAAGGATCATCTCCCCTCACCTTTCTTGTTAAAGAAACGCGCCATGGGCCTGTCATTTCAGATGTCTATGCAAAAGCCAAACGCACGATTGATACTGATCGCTATGCATTAGCACTTCGTTGGACCGCACTCGATATTGAGAATCAATCTGTTGCTGGTTTACTGGCTCTAAATCAAGCTAACAACTTAGAAACATTTAAACAGTCACTGCGCAAAAATTATGCGCCTATGCAAAACGTTGTCATGGCTGATGTCGAGGGAAATATTGCCTATCAGGCTGCTGGTGTTGCGCCTAAAAGAGTAATCAATCAAGGTCTTTATGGTGTTGCTCCGTCGATTGGCTGGGAAAAGCAATATGACTGGACTGGCTACGTGCCATACGATCACTTACCTACTAGCACCAATCCAGAGCAAGGCTGGCTTGCGACGGCAAATCAAAAAATTGTTGCCAGCAATGAGCCAAATCCACTCACTGGTGATTGGGATCTACCGACTCGCTATGACCGCATCGTTGATCTGATCAAATCTAAAAAGAGTCACAACCTAGAGTCCATGAAAATCATGCAGGCAGATACACTCTCTTTGGGAGCCACGCCTCTGCTCGATTTATTTAAATCCAGCTCACCGAGCCATCCACTAGGATCACAAGCCCTCCAAATCAGTCAAGGCTTTAATGGGGATATGAAAGCAGATAGCGCTACCGCTCTCATTTTTAATGCATGGGCTGACCAGCTGACGCGGAGTCTTTTCTCCAGATTGAGCTATTTGTTTACAGAAAATTATGGCGCACGCCACTTTAGATTGCCCTTAATCATTCAACTACAAAATCCCAATAGCCCCTGGTGTGACGATCCTAAGACAGCCTCCATAGAAACTTGCCAAGATGCTTCCAATATAGCATTTGATAAAGCGCTGGATTATCTGAGTAATGAGTATGGCAAAGACCCTGGCAAATGGTCGTGGGGTGTAGCCCATACCGCCCTCTCTGAACACCGCCCTTTAACCAAAGTGCCATTTTTGGGATCATTCTTTAACCTCAAAACACCTTTTGCAGGTGATAGCTTCTCCGTTAATGTGGGTAGATTGCAGTTACTAAGATCCAGTAATCCTTATGAAACATTGCAGGCCGCCAGTCTTCGTACGATCTATGATTTATCGGACCTAGAGCAATCGGTCTTTATTTATCAAACTGGCCAATCTGGCTGGGTTCAAAGCAAGCTTTACCGCAATATGAACCCACTTTGGGCAAAAAATGAATACCTGCCACTTCAGATGAAGCCTGCTAATGTGACTCGCCAACTTGAGCTCCATATCAAATAATGCGTTTTGAGCACTTGGCTTTAGAATGATCTCAACCGTCTATACGCCATCATAGGAAATCAGCATGATTAAAAAATACTTCACCACCCTTGCAACTGCCACACTCACCCTTGCTTCAGCCGGAAATGCATTAGCAGCCTGGCAAGAAATTGGTCAAAATGAACAAACGGTAGTTTTAGTTGATGTAGCCACTCTAAAATTAGATGGCAATAAAGCACAAATGATGTCAATGCTGAGCTTTAAGAAAACGGGTAAAGATCCACTAACTGGTGAATTTGTAAATTCTGTTGTGGGTCTGAATGAATATGATTGCAGTACTGCGCAGTACCGACCGCTTGAAGTGAAGATGTATCCTAGCAGAGATGGTAAAGATATTAAGGTTGCGCCAACTGTAACTCCTAAACCTTATGTCTTTGAAGCAGTAAAAACGCCTGATAGCGCTTTCGAGCCAATTGAAAATGGTTCATGGGCTGCGGGAGTATTTAACGTTGCGTGTCGAACTAAGTAATCCCAAGTTATTCTGGAATACTGCCCTCAAGTTAGGGGGCGTCTTTCTTTTCACCATGTTGCTCAGTGGGTGTGCAGCACCAATAGTCGCCTTAAGTGGCGCAGGTACTGCTACCGCTAGTACAGCAGGTACAGCTGCTACCACGGCTGCTGTTGCCAATCCTGCAACGGCAGCAAGCCTTGCCTCTACGGTTACCACAGGCAAATCTCCCTTGGAGCATGCAACCTCAGCGGCCACCAAAATGGATTGCAGTTTATTTAATCTGGTTGGCGGGAAAGCAATTTGCGTTGAGGTTTCGGTGCCAAGCATTAAAGACAAAAGCGAACCCTATCCTGGCCCAGCAGATCGGACCCGTACAAGCTCTACGCAATAAGCAGGGTCATATTCCTCTCAATTTGACCGATCGGTCTAAAATTAGACTTTAAAGCAATTTTTGAATATAGAAGTCATGGCTACAGAAAACTATTACCTTACCCTTACCTGCCCTAATAAGCCTGGCATTGTTGCTGCGGTTTCCACCTATATTTTTAATGCTGGCGGCGACATTGAAGAAGCCCAACAGTTTGATGACAAGGCTTCTAAACGTTTTTTTATGAGAGTAAGCTTTAGTTGTCCAAGTGATACACAGACTCTAAAAAACGGTTTTTTAGATATTGCTAAGCAATTTGAACTGACTTGGGATCTGCGGGCAGTCAAAGACCTCAAGCGCGTTCTCATCATGGCCTCCAAGCTAGATCATTGCCTAGTAGATCTACTCTATCGCTGGCGTATTGGCGAACTGCCGATGATCATTTGTGGAATTGTGTCTAATCATCCGCGCGAGGTTTACTCCAGCATTGATTTTGCCGATATTCCGTTTTATCACCTCCCAGTTACACCTGAAACAAAACCAGCACAAGAGGCTAAATTACTTGAGATCGTTGCCCAATCAAAAGTAGATATGGTGATCTTGGCTCGTTATATGCAAATTTTGTCTGATGATTTATCCACTCAATTATCCGGACGCTGTATCAACGTACATCACTCTTTCTTGCCAAGCTTTAAAGGTGCTAAGCCTTATCACCAAGCACATGCACGTGGAATTAAATTGATCGGTGCAACTGCCCACTTTGTTACGAGCGATTTAGATGAAGGGCCGATCATCGAACAGGACGTCACTCGCGTTACCCACGGTGATACGCCTGAGGATTTAGTACGCAAAGGACGGGATTTAGAGCGCACCGTACTATCCAGAGCATTACGCTACTACCTGCATGATCGCGTATTGATTAATGGTGCAACCTCAGTAGTTTTCTCGGACTAAGTTCCACTAGCAGGAAAGTTTAAGGCCTCACCCCTGGTGCTTCCAGGGGCATACCTCGAGCACGCCACATCAGAAATAATTCCAGTTGCGCCATTTCTGGAGAGCCATATTCGAATTGTTCGGCTCGCACTCCGCTCATGCAATTACGCAGACGGCGCTGTACAGAGCCCAATGTTTGCCATTCCAGTCTATAAATAGGATAGGCATTAGGGTGTCCTTGTGGAATCAGACTTCCGCCAAGCTTAAGACCAGCCCTTTCTTCATGGCATTGTGCACAAGATAAATTGAGCTGACCCATTCTTTCGTAAAACCACTGACGCCCTGTTTTTAATGCCTCGCGATTAGCGCTAGTTTCTTTGACGGCAATTGGCATGCCTTTTGACTGAATTGCGATAAATGCAGTGAGGGCCAAAAGATCTTTGCTTTCATAAGCTAATTTGGGTAGGTCTTGTCTACCTTCACGGCATTGGTTAATTTGCCCTTCCAAAGTTTGCAATTTTCGATTCACTACTTTGGGAAAATGGGCCGCTACTCCACGCATCGTTTTTTTAGCGTCCTGATGACAGCCTGCGCAACTCGATTTATTTGTACTGGGCTTAGCATTCCATAAGGCCTCGCCATCCCCTACCCAAAACATAGCAGGATTCAAGGTGGGATCATCTTGCATTGCCTTATTTTCAGCTGTCATTAACTCATAGCTAGATTGTTTCTTGCTAGAGCCAGATGCAGCACTGACCTCAACTGATTGACAAGCAATCAATAGCAGACATAAACAACTGAAAAAATAAAAAGGGAGTAGCTTTTTCACGTAACCGTTATGCGCGCCTGATTGCTAGCTTCATATCCATCATCTCCAGACCATTTAAATTCCAATACGCCCGTTTCTGTAGCAACGGTAGTAAAAATGATTAAAGGATTTGCGCCAATGCCGGGATAAAAATCAGCCTTAAATACTTCGACTTGGTTATAAGTGCATGTGAAGGTGCGAATAATATCGCGAGGAATAATTTTTCCACCTTCGGTATAGCGAAAACCTGACTCCATGTCATGCTGTGCAATTGCTCGTATTTCAACAATCGAGCCCTTTTTTGCCTGGGCGGGCATGGTGATGACCGTGCGGGAAGTTTTACTCATACCACCTCCGTACAAGCAGCAAGCGTGACCAAAGTTTCTGCAGATCCTTGCCAAAAACTGCCATTATTCATTTGTGCAATTGCCCAAACACGTTGACTGTCAGCCAAACGGACTCGAGTGGTAATGTTGGCGGTGCCTGAGCGCGGTGATAAGTATGCAGTAAATATATTGGGTAATGGGTTGCCTTCGGCAATCACATGAATGGCTTTCACGTAATCATTTGCCGTCATTGGGCTCCGAACGCTGACCTTCAACACTACCAAATTACCGTTTTCCACTAAAGGAGGAATTACTAGAGTCACTCGACCCTGAGTTATTTTCGCTCCGCCCGTAATTGCTTGGATGGCTTTATCAGCATCTTCTTTTTTAGCAAATACTGTTAGCGGACTAAACCAGGTAGCAGCAAGTAAAACGCTTATATTTTTTAGTCGCGTCAACCACAAACGTCGACTCTGGATAGTAGGTGAATGCATGATGACTTTCATAATCTAAGGTTGACTATTAAGGGTTCCCAGAAATGCAACAACATCTTCAATCTCCTGCTCATTTAAGATGGGTTGACCAATCCACTTCGAGCCAACTCGCTTCAAATTAACTGCTTTGTAATAAGTGGGCATGATGGTGTCAAGATTAAATCGGCTGGAATCCACAATACGAGCGCGCAATTGCCCAGCACTCAGACGTTTAACACTCATACTCAACTCGGGCGCTAAATTACCCTGAAAACGCTCCTCCGGAAACGGGCCGCTGTGACAAAGTAAACAAAGCCCAGTTTGACGGCTAGCGACAATGGCACGACCACGGACTGGGTCTCCAGGCATTCCAGATAGAGACTCCGCAATAGAGTCGCCAACTACTACTTGGGCATGCGCTGAAGCGAGAATGAGGTTGACTAGCAAGATGAATGCTAGCGCAAACCCCTTTCTCATCGCAGCTGTTTCACAACTTCGCTTAGACCAACTTCATGCCGCTATTTTTCAAAGGCACAGTACGCAAACGCTTACCAGTAGCTCTGTAAATAGCATTGAGTACCGCAGGTGCGGCAACTGCAATAGTTGGCTCACCTACCCCACCCCAGTCCTTGCCACCACCTTGAATGATGATGGTTTCGACTTTAGGCATTTGGTAAAGACGAATAGAGTTAAAGGTATCAAAGTTTTTTTGTACTACCGCGCCTTTATCAATCGTGATCTCTTCTTCGAAAAGAGCTGAAAGTCCATAGAGGAATGATCCAGAAACCTGACGTGCAATTTGTGCAGGATTCACAGCATAACCAGGATCGGTAGCAGCCACAATCCGATGAATTTCCACATCAGTACCATTGGTGACTGAAAGTTCACATGCTGCCGCTACGTAACTGCCAAAGGAGCGCATTTGAGCAACGCCACGGAAGACTCCAGGTGCAGCAGGTTTAGTCCAGCCAATACCGTCTGCTACTGCATTTAAGACAGCAATAGCACGTGGGTACTTTTCCATATGCTTGCGACGGAACTCTACAGAATCCATACCAGTTGTTTCGGCAAGCTCATCCATAAACGTTTCGATAAATATCGCATTTTGGTTCACGTTTACACCGCGCCAAAAGCCTGGCGGCACATGCGTATTGCGCATTGCGTGATCCACTGTCAGATTAGGAAAGCTATAAGTAATTCCATGCTCACCGGATGCCTCAAGTCCCTGAAATACTACAGGGTCCTTACCTTTATTAGCAGCGACTACTGCAGGACGCACTGCAGACAAAATAGACTGGCCTGATAAACGCATATTGATGCCAGTAACATTTTTCTTGTCGTCAATCGCAGCAGTCATTTTGCACATCATCACAGGGTGATAGCGACCCTGAGTCATATCCTCTTCGCGAGTCCAGATTAATTTGACGTGAGTTCCAGGCATTTGCTTGGCGATATTGACTGCTTGCGTTGTGTAATCCTGAAACGCACCACGTCGACCAAAGCCACCGCCGAGATTGACCTTATAAGCATTACATTTTTCTGCAGGTAATCCCGAAGCCGCAATCACTGCTGCCAATGAAGCTTCTCCATCCTGAGTTGGCACCCAGGCTTCACAACTATCAGGTGTCCACTTAGCAGTAGCTGTTTGCGGCTCTAAGGTTGCATGATTTAAGTAAGGATAAAAGTAGGTTGCCTCAACAGTTTTGGATGCACTTGCGAGGGCAGCCTTGACATCACCGTTCGTATTATGAACAAAGGTATCGTTAGCATTCAGACCATCCTCTAGCATTTTCTTGATTGTTTCACTAGAAACATTCACGTTACTGCCGCTATCCCAAACAATATTGACTTGATCTAAGGCAGTTTTAGCTTGCCAGAAAGTATCCGCAATCACCGCTACAGCGGTATCTCCTACTTGGACTACTTTCTTGACGCCCTTCATGGATTGTGCTTTAGCAGCATCAAAGCTTTTGACTTTGCCACCGAATACTGGAGACTCTTTAATGGTTGCATTGAGCATGCCAGGGAATTTCAAGTCAATGGCATAAACTTGCTTGCCAGTTACTTTGTCTGCCATACCATCGATACGGTTCACTGACTTGCCAATTAACTGCCAGTCTTTTGGATCCTTCAATGGAACGTCTTTAGGTACTTCAAGTTGTGAGGCTGCTACAGATACCTTGCCAAACGTAGTCTTGCGTCCAGAAGGGGTATGAGTAATGACGCTATCTTTAGCAATACATTCAGCGACCGGAACATTCCATTGATTTGCAGCTGCCTGTACCAACATCATGCGGGCTGCAGCACCCCCTTTACGAACATATTGCTCAGAAGTACGAATGCCACGGCTACCACCGGTGGAATAGCTTCCCCATGCTTTATTGCGTTTTAAATTTTCTGATGGTGAAGGATATTCATATGAAACTTTATTCCAATTACACTGCAGCTCTTCAGCCACCATTTGCGCTAAGCCAGTAATAGTTCCTTGACCCATTTCTGAGCGCACGATTCTGACAATGACGTCATCATTGGGTTTCACCACCACCCAGATACCAATCTCTGGGTTTGTTAATGGATCCATGGCAGTTATGCCAGTTCCCATAGCAGCATTTGCACTGGACATCATTGGTAAATCGAAACCGATAGCTAAGCCAGCAGCAATTGCGCTAGAGCCAATCACAAAATGACGGCGAGAAGTGTTTGTAGTTGTTGTCATGTCTTTCCCCTTATGCCTTACTTACTGCATGGATCGCTTCACGTACTTGTTGGAAAGTACCGCAACGACAGATATTAGTAACAGCGGCATCTATTTGTGCATCTGTTGGCTTTGGATTGTTTCGTAACAATGCTGTGGTTGCCATCACCATGCCAGATTGGCAATAGCCACACTGGGGTACCTGTTTTTCAATCCAAGCTTTTTGAACTTTAGAGAGTTGACCGCTCTTCTCTAAGCTCTCAATCGTTTCAATTTTTTTTCCTTCAGCAGCGGAGACCGGTAAAGAGCAGCTGCGTATCGCCTGACCCTCAAAAATCACAGTACAGGCACCACAGGTACCGATACCACAACCGTATTTCGTGCCGGTTAAACCAATTTGTTCGCGAATGACCCACAAAAGAGGGGTATCTGGATCTACATCTACCTTGTACTTCTTGCCATTGACGTTTAAATTGGCCATGAATGGTCTCCTGTTGGTTTTCTTGTAATAAAGGCTTTTGATATAAAGCCCCTGCTTATGATGTGATTATCTTAACGAACAATTGAATTATTGCTTTGCAACATAAATGAGGGGCAGTAAGATCAAATCATGATTTTTGGCTTCGTACAAATCCTGCTCTTTCAAAGTCTTGGAGAATTAGTCTCCAAATTTTTACTCCCCAACCTCCCAGGCCCAGTCATTGGCTTAGTGCTCTTGGTTCTATGGCTAGTTATCCGCAAAGGGGTAAATGCAGAGCTGGCTATGGTGGCCGATGGATTTAGTCAATATCTTGGCCTGCTCTTTGTGCCAGCTGCGGTGGGGGTAGTGCTCTTCTTGCCACAATTAAAAGCCAATGCATTAGCTATTATTGCCGCCTTGATTGGAAGCGTGGTCTTAACGATTGCAAGCAGCGCCTTAGTCGCACGCTTACTGAGTAAAAGAGCGGCCCATGAATGAGAAACATTCCATTGTGGAGATTTGGGTCTACCTATCCGGCAGCCCCCTATTTGCGCTATTCATCACCTTAGCGGCTTATCAAATAGGTTTATCTATTTATAAATCCAGCAAGCAAAACCCTCTAGCCAATCCTGTTGCCATCGCCATTCTGATCGTTGCATGCACGATTCAATTTATTGAGATGCCTTATTCAAGCTACTTTGAAGGCGCACAATTTATCCACTTCTTACTCGGATCGGCAACGGTATCACTCGCTATCCCCATTTATAGAGGACTACATAGCCTTAAGGGTAGATCTATTCCGCTGGCGTTTTCTTTAGTGGTCGGCGGTCTTGTTTCTATTATTAGCGCGGTTGGCATCGCCACACTACTTGGGGCTGACTCCAGCATTACGGGAGCAATGTATCCAAAGTCCGTCACTGCCCCAATTGCCATGGGTATTGCCGAACGAATTGGTGTGTCGCCGACGCTGACTGCTATTTTTGCCGTTAGTACTGGGATCCTGGGCGCTATTCTGGCGCCTTTCGTACTGAATGCCTTGGGCATGAAAGCATGGTGGCAAAGAGGCTTTGCTATTGGCGTTGGCGCCCATGGAATAGGTACTTCACGTGCATTTAGCATTCACCCTGAAGCGGGTACCTATGCCAGCTTGGCCATGGGATTGAATGGCGTGATTAGCGCCGTTGCAATCCCGGTGATTTATAACTTATTGAATAAGTAGTCACTTTATCCGCTTATTGAATCTGCATTGCGACATCAATAGCGTCACCTAGCACGTTACATAAAAACTCAACTTCTTGTGGACTTGAGATAAATGGAGGGCCGACTGCGATTACATCCCCTGCCACTCGAACTAGCGCACCTCTTTCAATACAGGCTTCCAATACTTTCATCGCGCGAAGGCCCGGTTTGCCAGGCACAGGGTCTAAATCCACCGCACCCGATAAACCAAAGTTGCGAATATCTAAAATGCCTGACTTACCTTTTAAGGCGTGCAATCCATTTTCCAAAACAGGCTCTAGAGCACGAGCGCGATTCACTAAGTCATCAGACTCGAAGATATCGAGTACTGCATGACCTGCAGCAGCCGGTATCGGATGACCGGAATAGGTATAACCATGAAAGAATTCAATCGCCTGTTCTTGTCCACCATGAGAAATGATGTTGTCGTAGATATCGCCACGCACGATCACACCGCCCATTGGAAGCACGCCATTGGTAATTCCTTTTGCAAAGGTAATCATGTCTGGTGTAACGCCAAAGCGATCAGCCCCAAAGTTGGCGCCCAAGCGCCCAAAGCCTGTAATCACTTCATCAAAAATCAGCAGGATGCCATGCTTGGTACATATTTCTCGAATCTTTTGGAGATAACCTTCTGGAGGAACAATCACGCCCGTTGATCCTTGAACAGGCTCAAGAATGACTGCAGCAATCGTATTAGCATCTTGAAGTGCCACGATCTTTTCCAACTCTTCGGCTAAATGAGCACCCCACTTAGGCTGACCGCGTGAGAAAGCCATCTCTGAGAGATTGAGTGTATGGGGCAAATGATCCACTCCTGGGATCATCATGCTTGCAAACATTTTGCGATTGGCCACCATACCACCAACCGATATTCCTGCAATACCAACACCGTGATAAGCACGATCTCGCCCAATCAATCGAATGCGGGAGGCGTTACCCATGACACGGTGATAGCCTATTGCAATTTTTAAGGCAGTATCAACCGCCTCTGATCCGGAGTTGGTAAAAAAAACTTTATCCAAACCTTTTGGCGCCATTTTGGCAATCCGACTAGCTAAACTAAAAGTTGCCTCACTTGCCATCTGAAATGCTGGGCAATAGTCCATCTTTTGAAATTGCGCGTTGATGGCTGCACCAATACGTGGATCACCATGCCCCAATGGTGAGCACCAAAGCCCAGAAAGACCATCAAACAGCTTACGACCATGATCATCGAAGTAGTAAGCTCCTTTAGCAGACTGCATGATCTTGGGATGTTGATGAAAGTAGCGGTTGGGAGTGAATGGCATCCAATAGGCTGACATATCCAAGCCATTGGGATTTTGGGTTTGCTGCTTATTTCCTACTGACATAGAGCTCTCGAATCTTTCTTTTGGGTGCATCTGTAATTTCTAATACTATATTACCTATCAACCCATCGGATACCAAAATGACTTTCCTGAAACCGATCTTTCTCAGTTTATTTACCCTCTTGAACCTATCCGCATCTGTTCTCGCAGCGAATGAAACTGATTGGCCTAAAAAGCCGATTGTTGCGGTGCTCTCTTTTCCTGCGGGTGGATCTACCGATGTCTTCGCGCGTGCAGTGACGGCCCCTCTGAGTGAAGCTCTGGGGCAATCTGTGATTGTGGAAAATAAGCCCGGTGCTGGAGGTATGATCGGCCTAGGGACAGCTGCTAAAGCGAATCCAGATGGATACACCATTCATATAAGCGCCCTTACTAATCAATCCATCTCTCAAGCTTTATTTAAAAACCCTCCCGCAGATCTTCGTAAAGATTTCATGCCAGTTGCTTTGATTGGTACGGTGCCTCATTTAATTGTGGTGAACCCAAGCGTCCCCGCAAAAAATGTTCCTGAGTTGATTGCCTTTATTAAATCCAAAAAGGGTGACCTTAGCTATGCCTCCCAAGGAAATGGCAGCCTATCTCATCTTGAATCCACTCTCTTCATGCAGCGTATCGGCGCTACCGGCACCCATATCCCTTATAAAGGGAGCGCCTTTGCACTACCTGACCTTATTGCGGGCAATACTTTGATGATGTTTGATAGCGTAACCGCATCATTACCGCATATCCAAAGCGGCAAGCTACGCCCAATTGCAATCGCTGCTGCAGAGCGCTCACCCCTCATGCCCAATGTTCCCACCTTAGGACAAGATGGCATGAAACAATTTGATGTTGAAAACTTTTATGCGGTGTATGTACCTAAAAATACTCCACCTGCTGTAGTAGCAAGATTGGAACGGGAGATCCGCAAGATTTTGACGAATCCTGACTTCAAAGCGCGTATGGCAACTCAGGGAATTCACCCGCAATTTGCCAACTCTGAGCAGTTAGCAGAGATCACAGTAAAAGAACACGACAAATGGGAGAAAGTAGTAAAGTCTGCCAATGTGAAAGTCGACTAATCCCTTTATCGACTGACTTGATTAAACCTATTTAGCTTTTTAAATACCTTATGTTGATTTCCCCTCCCTTTGGTGGCGGCCGTGCCCCAGTACTTGCCAGAAATGCAGTAGCCAGTTCGCAACCACTTGCAACCCAAGCAGGTATTGAAGCACTACAGGATGGTGGCAATGCAGTTGATGCTGCACTTGCTACCGCCATCACCCTCACGGTTGTTGAACCCACCATGAATGGCATTGGAGGAGATGGTTTCGCATTAATCTGGGATGGTCAAAAATTGCATGGCTTAAACGCATCAGGTCAAGCGCCTGCCGCATGGACTCCAGAATACTTTGCCACCCAGAAGGCAATGGATTTGATTGGCTGGAAAACCGTAACCGTACCGGGTGTCGTTGCAGGATGGATTGAGCTATCACGCAAATTTGGCAAGCTACCCTTTGCACAACTATTTAAACGCGCAATTGATTACGCAGAGAATGGTTATCCAGTTTCACCAGTCATTGCACGTCAATGGCGTGAAGCGATTCCGATCCTGAAAAATCAACCAGGGTTTTCTGAATCCTTTTTGATTGATGGCAAGGCGCCAAGTGCTGGCCAAATCTGGCGCTATCCCGCTCAGGCTAAAACCTTAAAAGAAATTGCCGCCACAGAAACTGAATCTTTCTATAAAGGTCCCTTAGCAAAGTCGATGGTCGATTTTGCTCAAGCAACTGGTGGCTGTTTTACGATGCAAGACTTTGCCAACTACAGTACTGAATGGGTTGAGCCCTTAGGGTTTAATTATGGCGAATACACGCTTCATGAGATTCCACCGAATGGCTCAGGTATTGCTGCTCAAATTGCACTAGGTATCCTAGAAGCTGCTAACGTAAAACAGTATCCAGCCAATTCTACTCAACGTATTCATTTACAAGTAGAAGCGATGCGCATGGCTTTTGCAGATGCCTATGCCTATGTTTCTGACTCTAGCTCAATGAAGGTAGCACCTAGCGCCCTATTAGATAAAGCCTATTTAGCAAGTCGCGCAGCCTTAATTAATCACCAGCAAGCTGGAACCTATGGCCCAGGTGATCCTCACTCTGGTGGCACGGTATATCTATGCGCCGCCGATGAATCAGGCATGATGATCTCTTATATACAGTCGAACTTCAAAGGCTTCGGCTCTGGTGTTGTTGCGCCTGGTGGCATTGCTTTTCATAACCGTGGAATGAGCTTTAATCTTGAAGATGGTCATCCTAATCAAGTTGCTCCTGGCAAGCGCCCATTCCACACCATCATTCCAGCGTTCTTAACCAAAGGAAGTAGACCCTCAATGGCCTTTGGTGTGATGGGCGGCAATATGCAACCTCAAGGTCATATTCAATTTGTCATGCGATTCGTTGATGAGTATCTGAATCCTCAGGCCTGCTCTGATGCGCCGCGTTGGCGAATTGATGATCTAGGTAAGTTAACGGTTGAAGCATCGATGCCCCAAAGTGTTGTTGATGGCCTCAAGGTACTTGGTCATGAGGTGGCTATTCAGCCTGCGAATAGTCTAGACTTTGGAAGCGCACAAGCCATTGCCATGATCAATGATGATGCAGACTCCGCATTTATCGCTGGAAGTGACCATCGAAGAGACGGTTTAGCTGCTGGTTTCTAGTGATTACTAGATTGCAAATGCTTCTTGTAAAACTCTCAAGCTAGCCTGCAATGTTTTCGGGCTAGAAGAGCCAATCTTTTTAAGCAAGAGACCCTTGTCTATTGTACGAATTTGATCAAGCAAAATTAGTCCCTGCTTTTTATCGTGGGTTATGGGAATACGAAATTCGGCAGCCCTAGCCTTGGTTGACATTGGCGCAATAATGACAGTATTCAAATAGTCATTCATTTCTTGAGGTGAAACTATAAGACATGGTCGAGTTTTTTTAATTTCGCTTCCCTTAGTTGGATCAAGCTTAATGAGCCATATCTCTCCGCGACCAACAATGCTTCTTACCAAACCCAGTCCCCATCATTCTCGTTATTAAAGTCGCCAGCAATCAATTTATCTTCCCCAGCAGTTGCAATCGCCTTAGCGTCATTTGCCCAACTTTTTCGCACTGGGTTTTTTGGTTTACTCAATATAATTTTTGCATCTTCGACTGACATATCCATCTCTCTCTCAATACCGAGTTGCTCAAGAATCGCTTTAGGAATAACAACACCCCTGGAATTACCAATAGCCCTTACCGAAACCGGCATGGATACCTTAAGAGGGGTAATGAGGTTTTGCTTCTTATTCATAGTAATAACAATGTTATTACTAAATAAAAGCACAGTCAAGGGGCCTGAAAATCCCTATGAGGAAGGGAGGCAATTCAGATAGAAGCGTTTAATTTCTTGATCACAACTCACATCTTTAGGTTCAATTGGCCTTTGTAGTGAAATGCCTTCGATGGTTTTACAGCGACTGAGTGCGACATATACTTGCCCCGAGGCAAAGGCACCAGATGAAAGATCTACCTTCACTTTGTCTAGTGTTTTGCCCTGACTTTTATGAATCGTGACCGCCCAAGCCAACATCAGTGGTATTTGTACATAGGTACCAATAATTTGTGGCGATATCTTTCCAGACATCATGTCGTGGTCATAGCGATAGGATTCCCATTGATGGCCTACCACCTCTACCGTATTGGAATAAGGTCCATTCTTGACCATGACCTTGACCTTATCTGGCAATAGTTCGCGTACAACACCGATCGTCCCATTAACCCAGCGCTTTGGAAACCCACTATCGGTAGCAGTAAACATCACCTTAGCACCTACTTTTAAGGCTAGATTATTTGGTGATGGCAAATTACGCTCATCTACATTGAACTTGCCAGTGGTCTTGCCGGAATAGACTTTGACATCCTCTGTAATTGCACGTAAACCCGCCCCATTAATTTGATCCGCTCTGGCATTGGTCGTGGTTAAGGTAATCGTATCTTCATCCACCACTTCATTCTGTCGATAACACTGCGCATTGAGCGTATCAATAGCCTCATCCACATCTTGATTAATACGAATTTGATTTAATAGGCTGGCGAAATGCGCATCCTTTTGACGGAATATTTTAGAGAGCTCAATCATGGTGACATCTTTACGATGGAGCGCCATGGCGCAAAAAAAATAAGGACCCTCGTAGCCTCGCTCTGAGAGTACTTGCATATCGCCACTAGAGACTACGGGGGGTAGCTGAAACAAGTCCCCCACAAACATCACCTGAATGCCACCGAAAGGTTTTCCTTTTTGCGGACCGTTCTCGCGCAGAAATAAATCCATCGCATCCACTACATCGGCTCGAACCATGGAGATCTCATCAATGATGAGCAAGCGAATATCTTTATAGAGGCGCTTATCACGCAGTGGCTTGATATCTTCCTCGGGAAAGATCAGGCGTGGTGGCAACCTAAAGAAGGAATGAATAGTCACACCCTTCACTTGCAATGCGGCTACACCAGTAGGCGCGACAACAACGACGTTGCCAGGAATGATTTCTCGTAGATAACCAATTAAGGTTGTCTTACCGGTACCTGCCTTACCACTAACAAATATATAGGGATCATGACGTTCAATGGCATCTATTACAGCCTGATAGTCGGGCGTAACTTCAATCTCGGATGCATTACTTGGGGTGATAGACATTCCCTATTGTTTCACGGCATCAGCTACACACCGAAATCCGATATAAACCACGGCGATATCGCCAGGCTTGGATTCCACATCAGACTCTTGCTGTCGCTCTGGCCCATACCACCAAGACGCACCTCGAGTAATGTAGCCCCCGTTGCGTTCGGTAGCCGTCCACTCCCAAACATTACCGCCCATATCCAATAGACCATTGACGCCAGGCTTAGTGGTGCCAGCTACTACATGACCTGTGCCACGATTCAATGCACCTGCTGGTGCTAGACCTTTGTAGTCACCACAGCCGCTTAAGCAGTGGGATGGTGTTGGAGTGCTTCCGCCTGGATAAGGGTAACGCTGCCCTTTGACATAGCCAGCTGGCGGATTATTTCTTTGCTCTAAGAATGCAGCAGAAATCCACTCCTCATTACTGGGTAATCTCTTGCCGTAATAACGGCATACAGATTCCGCTTCTTTTTGATTGAGATGCACTGCTGGCTCTAAATCCTTGGCAGGAACGCCGTAAGGTGTTTTCCAAGACCAACCTGGCTTTTTAACAAAACCCGCTTCATAAGAAAGGCCACCGCCATTTTTCTCAGCCGCACTGACAAAGCCTGTAGCTGATGCAAAGCCTTTGACATCCCCAATCGTCATCTCCGTTTGATCCCAGATGAGCTTATCGATTTGGATAGTCGAAATCGAGGACTTAGGGGCGGCTTGACTAGTTGATGGCCGTAGCATGAAATACAGCGCAATTACTGTGAGAGCCAGGCCAAAAAGGATTTGGTAAATGTCGAACTTTTTCATGGGAAATACTCTAATAGAAAAAGCTCCCATAAGGAGCTTTTATTTAATTATTTTGGGGCGAACGACGGGGCTCGAACCCGCGACAACCAGAATCACAATCTGGGACTCTACCAACTGAGCTACGTCCGCCGTTGTAGAGGTGACATTATAGCTTTTTGCTTAAAAAGCTGTCAAAAATGGCCTATTTAGGCGCTTTCAAACTCAAAAGCAGCCCAATCACCAAGGCACAGACTGGCATCGATGAAAAAGTCAGTTATGGCAGCTTTGCTTTGCACTTTAGCCAAAGCATGGTGATCGGAGAGTCTCTGGCGCCAATAACGAGAGCCAGCTCGACCGTGAGCCAAGCCCAAAATATGTCTAGTAAATGCGCCAATATAAAAAGGTTTGTTTTTGGCTTTGCATTCATCAAACCATGCATGAACCTGTTTGACCAACGCAATCTGAATACGGTGCCACTCTGTCTCGCTAAAGAGATAACCCGCCGCATCGCCATTGGTATGAATCAGATCATCCCAACCCAACAGTAAGGCCGGAAAATGATATGCCGCCCTACCCACCATAAAGCCATCGAACTCATCCCAATGTCCTGCGATCTGATCATTCGATTCCAGACCACCATTAAGCAGCACTTTCAAATTGGGAAATTGCTTTTGTGCATCAAGTCTCAGTTTTGCAGCAACCCCATAACGCAAAGGTGGCTTACTGCGATTCTCTTTGGGCGATAAACCTTTTAGCACTGCATTACGCGCATGAATCGTTACTTGACTTGCCCCGGCATCAGCTACTGCCAAGATGAAATTGAGCGCAAATTGATAATCCTGCTCTGAGCTTGCAGCATCCATGGAGTCCAATCCTAGGCGATGCTTTACCGAAATCGGAATATCAACCGAGCTCTTCATGGCCTTAACGCAATCGGCCACCAAGTTAGGCTCAGCCATGAGGCAGGCACCAAATGCACCACGCTGCACTCGTTCAGATGGGCAACCACAATTCAAATCAATCTCGTCATAGCCCCACTGCTGTGCAAGTGCTGCAGATTTAGCCAAGTCGCTCGGCTCTGATCCACCTAACTGAAGCACAACTGGATGTTGATCTGATGAAAAATCTAAATGTCGCGGCACATCACCATGCATTAAAGCGCCAGTTGTCACCATCTCGGTATAAAGAACAGCTTCTTTAGTGAGTGTGCGGTGAAATGATCGGCAATGGCGATCAGTCCATTCCATCATGGGTGCAACTGCTAAGCGCTTCTTGGGGGTGTTCAGCATGTACTTCTTAAAAAGATCGGATTAAGCGCTATTTTAAAACGAGAAGACAAAAGAAAAGGGGCAAACAATTTGCCCCCATCTCGAAATACATGCTGAAACACTAATGAAACAAGATCTAGCGCAATTTAGAGAGTTTTGCCTCTAAATCAACCGCTAAATCCAAAGCACCCATATAACCGGATTTGAGATGCGCCGGTAGATCGGGGTCACCCACCATACTTCCCAGCGTTTCGACTAAGCTATACACAATTCCCTTGGCAGCACTTGCAGGAATCGTACTGTTAGAGACTGCTTGATCAATATGATTGACTGCATCTAAGAAGTAGTCATGACCTGGCAGTCCATCAGGATCTAAGGGCTCCATACTCATAGCATTTGATCCACTTTGTAGAAGAACTTACGCGCATAAGCCAGAATTTCTTTATCACTAGGATGATCTACGGTTTCAACGCCAACGATATTTGCGGCAATCTTTGGATCATGATGATGCGCATGCTTGATTAACTCTAACTTTGCAGAGCCTGGCCCAATCACGAGAATTTCTTTTGTCTCATTAACAGCGTTGATCACTGAATGTAAATATTTTTCATCCAACTCAAGTCTGCCGCTACCCACTGCACCACCTTTGTGATGTAAATGCTGGTGTGATGATTTTGTTTTGATGACTTCTGCTTCACTAGCTGATTCGCTCAAAAACATAACGTGCGCTTCTTGATGGTCTATCCAAACGACTGCATGATTAAAAGACATCATTTTCCTTAGTATCTATAATTAACAGCTTCACAATACACCTAGAATGAGGTTTAGTCATCTATTTAGTTGAGCTAGATCAATCCTAGCTTTATGCATATTATATTAATGGGCTTAAGTGACTAGAAATACCTAGATAAGTAAAATATTTGGCGAATACCAAATGCTTACAATAGGACTGATTATTGAGACTATCCACATGCACACCAAACCTTTCCGCCCTATTCCTATTAGGTTATTCACTTTTGCAATGTGCATTTTGCTGACTATTACTAGCGCAATAGCGATCTCATTAGGTATTGACGCTTGGTATTTCTTCGAAATTTTTGGATTACTCACGGCCATTGGCATTCATGACTGCCTCCAAAAGAAGCATGCTGTTTTGCGCAACTATCCTGTTTTAGGCCATATGCGCTTTATGCTGGAATTCATTCGCCCCGAAATACGGCAATACTTCATAGAAGGTGATAACGACAAAACACCATTCTCCAGAAGTCAGCGCACTTTGGTTTATTCGCGCTCTAAGGCTGTCTCTGATAAGCGCCCTTTTGGAACCCAACTAGATGTAATGGCACCTGGATATCAATGGATTAATCAATCACTTGCCCCTACCCAATTAGCAAATCATGACTTCAGAATAAATATTGGCGGCAAAGATTGCACTCAAAAATATTCGGCTAGCATCTTTAATATATCTGCAATGAGCTTTGGGTCCCTGAGCGCCAATGCATTGAAGGCGCTGAATTTAGGCGCTAAAAAAGGAAATTTTGCACACGACACAGGTGAAGGCTCCATATCCAGACATCACCTTACTCATGGCGGCGACATTATCTGGGAAATTGGCTCAGGTTATTTTGGCTGTCGCAATGAGGATGGTAGTTTTAATGCAGAAAAATACGCTAACAGTGCACTGAATCCACAAGTGAAGATGATTGAGATCAAGCTCAGCCAGGGCGCAAAGCCTGGCCATGGCGGTATTTTGCCTGGCCCTAAAGTCACCCAGGAAATTGCTGAAGCTCGTGGCGTTAAAGTTGGAGAGGCATGCATCTCCCCTGCTTCACATAGCGCCTTTAGTACGCCGCTTGAGATGATGTATTTTGTTAAAAAACTGCGCGATCTATCTGGTGGTAAGCCAGTAGGCTTTAAATTATGTATAGGTCACCCCTGGGAGTGGTTTGCCATCGTCAAAGCGATGCTGCAGACTCAGATTTATCCTGATTTTATCGTGGTGGATGGCACTGAGGGCGGAACTGGAGCCTCACCTGTAGAGTTCACCAATCATGTAGGAACCCCGCTGCAAGAAGGTCTTCGCCTAGTTCACAACACTCTAGTAGGAGTTAATTTAAGAGATCAGATCAAAATTGGTTGCTCAGGAAAGATTATTAGCGCCTTTGATATGGCGGTTGCTTTTGCCTTAGGGGCTGACTGGTGCAATAGTGCTCGAGGATTTATGTTTGCCGTTGGCTGTATACAGGCTCAAATCTGCGATACCGGTTTTTGCCCTACTGGCGTAACCACTCAGGATCCAAATAGACAAAAAGCATTGGTAGTATCTGATAAGTCTGAACGTGTCTATAACTTTCATAATGAAACACTCAAGGCTTTAAAGGAGATTGTGGAGGCTGCTGGCCTTAATCATCCGATTGAGATAGATACCCGCCATATTGTTCGACGTATTAATGCAAATGAAGTTCGTCTGTTGGCAGATCTTTTACCCGCCATTCCAGCTGGTAGCCTGTTGCTTAATGAGGAGGGTAGCAATTTGCCACGACTTTATCAAACCTACTGGGATATTGCTCAAGCAAATAGCTTTGCACCACTCAAATCCTAAATTAATCAAGCTTCATTAATTGCATTTGACTATTAAATTGCCTCTCTTGATGTATTACTGGGTCAAAAAAAGATATTTCTTTTGCTAATAATTGCAAGGGTCTATTGAGATCTAAATCATATTGCCGATATGGCGTGAGCTCCGGATAAATCTGGTCGTTCAAAATAGGAATACCTAAGGCATTGAGATGGCAGCGTAGCTGATGTTTTTTTCCACTACCAGGTCTTAATCGATATTTTGCCCAGGGTTTCACTATCTCAATAAGCTCAATTTGGGTGTCTGTATTAGGTTCACCATCAACCTCACACATTTGTAAAAAATGTTCAGATATCTGCATTCGACTTTGATATGTCATGGGTAGTTTTAAAATCAAACTTTCTGAATATGCTGCAATTGCCTCGTACACTTTCTTAACAAGTCTATCTCTAAATAGATTCTGATATAGACCTCTTTCTACTGCTTGAACCGAGAAAACTACCAGTCCCGCGGTATCGCGGTCGATTCGATGGATTGGGCTAAGCTCCTGAATTCCAGTTTTATGCTTCAAGCGATTTAACAGAGTTTGATGCAAGTAAAGTCCACTAGGGGTGACCGGCAAAAAATGAGGTTTATCAGCAACCAAGATATGTTCATCTTGAAAAAGAATATGTTCCTCAAACGGAATCTCAGGCTCACGATCCAAATGACGGAAATAAATTAAGTGAGTATTGCCAAAATATGCATCAGTTGCAGCAACGGGCTGACAATCTATAGTCATTATCTGTCCAGCATCAAAGCGGGTTATCCATTCCCTACAATCGATATGGGGAAATTTGTGAACAAAAAAATCGAGTAATCTGGAGTATGTCTTATTAAGAGGTAAGTAGACTCTCGATGGAGACACGCTTGCGGAATTTACAGTCATAAGATCTGAAAAAAGGAATAGTATTTGTAGTGTAATTTTACTAAATACTGAATACATATACCATTTTCGACTAAGGACTTGGTTTGACGTGATCGCCAATTCAAGCTCTCATCCATTAGGCTTGCTTGCACAATAGAATATGGACTACACTCTTTATAGATTGAATAAATAAGTAATTTTTACTAACTCCTATTAGAAAAGGCTTTATATGAAAATATTACTTCCAGTAGATGGCTCAAAATCATCTCTTAATGCAGCGAAGTACGTAGTAAAGTTGGTCAAAGATCTGCGTAGCAAGTGCACTGTAACCTTAGTGAGTATTCATGACGATATTGGTCTGGGTCACGTTAAACAATTTGTCGCCAATAGTGTGATCGACGATTATTTACGCGAAGTCAGCGAAAAAGATTTAAAGACTGCTCAAAAAGCCTTGGATGTAGCTGGCGTGAAACACAATATGGTCATTAAGCGCGGCAATGTAGCCCAAGAAATTCTCAGTCTTGCTAACAAAGAAAAATTTGATTTAATTGTGATGGGCTCAAAAGGCAGATCTGGATTACTGGATACCTTAATGGGATCAGTCGCTCAAAAGGTCAGTGCAGGCGCAAAACAACCTGTATTACTGATCAAATAAGATCTACCCGTGAGCATATTACTGCTTTTATTTGCCCCAGGCATTTTTGCGATTATCTGGCTTATCAGAATGCAAATTTGCCTGGCAAGAGTACGCTACCTAGTAGACACCTATGGCTTGAGTCGTAAAAAATTACGCTCCTTGAAATGTAAGGAAGTAAAGCAACTCCGTGCCAAACTAGATCAACTGCAATCCGATGAAGATACGAATGGAGTAGAAAACTTAGTTCGACCTTATCGGGCGTAATAGCGCTCTTTAAACCAAAGAGCAATTGTCACCAGCCCAATCATAATGGGAACCTCTACTAGAGGCCCTATCACCGCAGCAAAGGCTGCCCCCGAATTAATCCCAAACACAGCAATTGCCACTGCAATCGCTAGTTCAAAGTTATTGCTTGAGGCTGTGAACGATAAAGTACAGCAACGCTTGTAATCGATACCCAATTGGTTCGTGACCCAGAAAGTCAGCAGGAACATGACTAAGAAGAAAATCAATAATGGAAGAGCAATGGTCAGCACATCCATTGGCAAACTTAATATCAGACTTCCCTTTAGGCTAAACATCACCACAATAGTAAAAAGCAGTGAGAGTAAGGTGATCTTGCCAATACGCGGAACAAAATGCTCGTGGTACCACTCTTTAGTAACGCGCTTGAGCATCAGCATGCGTGTCAAGATGCCTGCAATACAAGGAACACCCAAATAGATAAAGACACTTTGAGCAATTTCACTCATGCTGACACTGACATTGGATCCTGCTAAACCAAAATATGGCGGAAGTACTGTTAAGAAAATGTAGGCGTAGACACTAAAAAATAGTACTTGAAAGAGCGCATTAAAGGCTACCAAGCCAGCAGCATATTCTGTTGATCCCTTAGCCAAATCATTCCAGACAATAACCATTGCTATACAAGGTGCGATGCCAATGAGGATTAGGCCAGCCATGTACTCTGGTTGAGTAGGTACAAAAATAATAGCTAAAAGGAACATTAGTATAGGAGCGATGATCCAATTCATCAAAAAGGAGATGGTGAAGATACGCTTATCTTTAAAGACATCAGGCAAATCTTCATAACGTACTTTTGCAAACGGGGGATACATCATCAATATCAATCCCACCGCAATGGGAATATTGGTTGTACCCACTTGAAAAGAATTGATGAAGCCATCAATGCCGGGAAAGAAAAAACCTAAGCCAATACCAAAGGCCATGGCAGCGAAAATCCAAACCGTTAAGTAACGATCTAGAAAAGAGAGTTTTTTAGATGATGAGCTCATGACTGTGTATGAATCGCTTTCAGACTCATTGAGTCAAGCTTATCTAGAGGCATCGAAGCCAGAATATCTATACGTTTTTTCAAGCCATTCATAACCTCGTTAAAGGCTGCCTTCTTTTCAAGCTCTGTGCCTTGTACCTGCGATGGATCTGGGAAGCCCCAATGAGCCGTTGTCGGCTGACCCGGCCAAAATGGGCATTGTTCACCGGCCGCATTATCACAAACGGTAATGATGAAATCCATTTTGGGAGCATCAGACTTTACATACACATCCCAACTCTTTGATTTGAGCAGCGCTATGTCTAGACCTAGCTCTTTAGCAATTTGCACTGCATAGGGATTCACACTAGTGCCAGGAGTAGAGCCAGCAGAAAAACCCCTCAGCTTTCCACTCGGATGCGTAGAGGCTAAGGCCTCACCAATGATCGAGCGCGCAGAATTATGGGTGCACAAAAAGAGAATGTTGTATTGCTTCATATTTATTTTACTTTCTTGATCGTTTTTACGGGAGTACATACCACTCCTCCACAACAGTTCTCTAGCAAAAATCCACTGAGCTCCTCAACTAGTCCCGCATTGGGTCGGTAAATGAGATTTCGACTTTGCCGCTCGACCAACAGTAGATCGGCCTGTACTAACTCTTTTAAATGAAAGCTCAGTGTGGCATTCGGTATGCCCAGTTTTTCAATAATTTGACCCGGGGTTAAACCCAAATCACCCTTCTGCACAATGAGGCGGAAGATATTTAAGCGGGATTCTTGGCCCAGAGCCAAAAAGGCTTGAACTGCAATAGAATTTTTCATATTTCCAATTATATAGAAATATATGACAATCGTGTTACAAACTATTGAGAGCTAGTATGTTAATAGAGAAAAAGCCACCCGTAGGTGGCTTTTATTAAGCAACAAGGTCCTGCAAACAATTACTCGCGGGAAGCCTTCTTACGATCATGCTCCTTGAGGTGGCGCTTACGAATACGAACACTCTTTGGTGTTACCTCTACCAATTCGTCATCACTAATAAATTCAACCGCATACTCTAAGGTCAAATCAATCGGTGTTACTAAACGAACTGCTTCGTCAGTACCAGAAGAGCGCACGTTGGTTAACTGCTTACCCTTGATTGGATTGACAACTAAGTCGTTATCGCGACTATGAATACCAATGACCATACCTTCATATACTGGATCGCCATGTTTTACGAACATACGACCACGATCTTGGAGTTTCCAAATAGCGTAAGCAACTGCTTCACCATCATCTTGGCTAATCAGCACGCCATTATGACGCTCGCCTAAGATGCCATCTTTAGCAGGAGCATAAGCATCAAATGTATGACTCATCAAACCATTTCCACGGGTCATCGTCATAAAGTCGCCCTGGAAACCAATCAGGCCTCGCGCAGGAATACGATATTCAAGACGTGTGCGGCCTTTGCCGTCGCTGACCATATCTTGGAGTTCGCCTTTACGCTTACCCAAATCTTCCATCACGGCGCCTTGAGTTGCATCTTCTACGTCTACTGTTAAGTTTTCGTATGGCTCCATCTTTACGCCATTCTCTTCATGGAAAACAACACGCGGACGAGAAACTGCCATCTCATAGCCCTCACGACGCATAGTTTCAACCAAAATGGTGAGATGCAACTCTCCGCGACCTGATACTTCGAATACAGTATCGTCATCCGTCTCACGCACACGCAAAGCCATATTGGCCTTGAGCTCACGGTCAAGACGCTCACGGATCTGACGGCTCGTTACAAATTTACCTTCACGACCTGCTAATGGGCTCGTGTTCACCATAAAGTTCATGGTTAAAGTAGGCTCATCAATCTTGAGCATTGGCAATGGATCTGGTTTATCAACAGCACATACTGTTGTGCCAATCGCTAGGTCTTCAATACCGTTAATCAAAGCAATATCACCAGCAACTGCTTCATCAACGATTTCGCGCTCAAGACCTTTAAATTTCAATACCTGGTTGATGCGGCCCTTAAATGGGACGCCTTCAGGACCGTTCATACATAGCACTTCCATGCCAGATTTAACGCGACCACGGCTAATGCGGCCAACACCAATTTTGCCCACATAACTGTTGTAATCAATGGAAGAAATTTGGAACTGTAAAGGACCATCTGGATCATCATCACGCACTGGGACATATTTCAATACGGCATCAAACAGCGGACGCATATCACCCTCGCGCACATCTTCCGTTGTACCTGCATAGCCATTTAAACCAGATGCATAAATGATTGGGAAGTCCAACTGCTCTTCTGTAGCGCCAAGCTTGTCAAACAATTCAAAGGTTGCATTGATTACGTAGTCGCAACGTGCACCTGGACGATCAACCTTATTAATCACCACAATTGGCTTTAATCCTAAGGCGAGTGCTTTCTTAGTAACGAAGCGGGTCTGAGGCATTGGACCTTCAACAGCGTCCACCAAGAGTAATACGCCATCAACCATGGAGAGAACGCGTTCTACCTCACCACCGAAGTCTGCGTGTCCTGGGGTATCAACAATATTGATGTGAGTACCATCGTATTCCACTGCACAGTTTTTAGACAAAATAGTAATACCGCGTTCTTTTTCCAAATCATTGGAGTCCATAACGCGTTCAGTCATTTTTTCATTTGAACGGAATGTTCCCGATTGGCGGAGAAGTTGGTCAACCAAGGTGGTTTTACCGTGGTCAACGTGGGCGATGATGGCAATGTTACGTAGTGCGCGTTTAGTCATGTGAAGCTTCTAAAGTTAAGGATCAGTAAAAAGGTTAATGAGCCTGCGAAATTAAACGCTTGGGATGTAATACTCCCGAACGCCAATCTGCAGTACCAATAAAGTTATGGGGTGCAGCAGTAGCGCGGTAAATACGAACCAGCGCTTCAATAGAAGGTAAATTGAGTGGGACACGTTGACCCATCTCAAGTCGTTTTGCTTGTTGCTCATCCACTGTTAAATGTGGCAAGGTCTGCAATAAAGCATCAACCGGCAAGATATAACTGGCGCTATCTTTGAGACCCTGCTGAATGGATTCGATAGTAAAAGACTGTTCAAGGCTTAAGTGCCCTACTTCTGTCCGACGCAATCCAACCAAATGTGCACCACAAGCTAAGGCAGTACCAAGATCTTCTGCAAGAACTCGAATATAAGTACCCTTGCTGCAACTGACTTCTAAAGTCGCTTCTGGCCATTGAATATCAGTCCAACGAATGCGATGAATAGTGATGTCTCGGGGTGAGCGCTCTAACTCAACACCTGCGCGAGCATATTCATATAAAGGCTTGCCATCACGCTTGAGCGCTGAATACATTGGCGGTACTTGAGAAATAGCTCCTGTAAATTTTGGCAGCAATGCATCTAGCGCCTGCTTGAGTTCAGCTTCATTGGCAAATGTAGGCAAGGTATACGTTTCGATAACTTGACCTTCAGCATCGCCTGTATCGGTACGCGCGCCAAATTGGACTCTAGCGACGTAAGTCTTATCAGCTTCTAATAAATCTTGAGAATACTTTGTGGCTTCCCCAAGACAAATGGGCAATAAGCCAGTGGCCATTGGATCTAAAGTACCAGTATGGCCAGCTTTATCGGCATTAAAAGCACGCTTAACAGCGGTAACTGCACCTTGTGAGCTCATTCCAGCGGGTTTATCTAGCAACACTACGCCATCGATCCGTATAGACATATGAATTACTTGGTCTCGTCTTTATGATCGCTCTCTACCGCTTGATCGATCAATCGAGACATTTCTATGCCATGCTCAACTGAGCTGTCATAGTGAAAATGCAAAGTCGGCACAGTGTGAATATGCAAACGCTTAAACAACAAAGAATGCAAATAACCTGCCTTCTCTTGCAATGCTTTGAGAGCATGTTCTGGCTCGGCACCTAAAACAGTAAAAAATACTTTGGCATGCGCCAAGTCAGGCGTGAGCTCAATACTTTGAAGCGTAATCAAGCCTAAGCTTGGGCTACGCAGCTCGCGGGGAATCAGTTCGGCCAGGTCTCGCTGAATTTGATCAGCAAGACGCTGGTTACGATGCGGACTAGATTTATGCATAGTGCTTAGGCTTAAAGTGAACGCGCAACTTCAGTCACTTCAAATACTTCAAGTTGATCGCCCTCTTTAATGTCGTTATAGCCTTTTAGTGAGAGACCACATTCAACACCAGCACGAACTTCTTTAGCATCATCCTTAAAGCGCTTGAGCGAATCCAATTCGCCTGACCAAATAACCACGTTATCACGCAAGAGACGAACGCTTGAAGTACGTTTAACGATACCGTCAACCACCAAACAACCTGCAATCGCGCCAACCTTAGATACCAGGAAGACTTGACGAATCTCAACCATACCGGTGATTTCTTCTTTCTTATCTGGAGTCAACATGCCGCTCAATGCAAGCTTCACTTCATCAACTGCGTCATAAATAATGTTGTGATAACGAATATCGACGCCATTGTTCTCAGCCAACTTACGTGCTGCAGCATCTGCACGAGAGTTAAAGCCGATGATGACTGCTTTAGAAGCAACCGCTAAGTTCACGTCAGTTTCAGTAATGCCACCAACTGCAGCGTGCACGATTTGAACTTTAACTTCTGGAGTAGAAAGTTTCATCAACGATTGTGACAGTGCCTCTTGGGAGCCCTGTACGTCTGCCTTAATGATCAATGGCAACAACTTCGCTTCAACTGCACCCTCTTCCATGTTTTCCATCATGGTTTCAAGCTTGAATGCCTGTTGTTTTGCCAACTTCACATCGCGGAACTTACCTTGACGGAATAGTGCAATCTCACGCGCTTTACGCTCATCAGGAACCACCTGAACAGACTCACCTGCTGCAGGCACTTCAGATAAACCTTGAATTTCCACTGGAATGGACGGGCCCGCTTCAGAGCATGGCTTGCCATTCTCATCCAACATCGCACGAACACGGCCAAAAGTAGAACCTGCAAGCAACATATCGCCGCGCTTGAGGGTGCCGGATTGAACGAGTACCGTTGCAACAGGACCCTTACCTTTATCCAAGCGAGCCTCAATCACTAGACCTTGTGCTGGTGCATCTTTTGGTGCCTTAAGTTCTAAAATTTCTGCTTGTAACAAGACGTTCTCAAGCAAGGCATCAATACCCTCGCCTGTTTTTGCAGAAACTGGGATGAATGGCACATCACCACCATATTCTTCTGGAACAACTTGCTCCGCAACTAACTCTGTCTTCACGCGCTCAGAATTCGCTTCAGGTTTATCAATCTTATTGATAGCCACAACCAAAGGAACGCCAGCAGCAATCGCATGGTGAATCGCTTCTTTTGTTTGCGGCATGACACCATCATCTGCAGCAACTACCAGAATCACAATATCAGTTGCCTTAGCACCACGAGCACGCATTGCCGTAAACGCTTCGTGGCCTGGGGTATCTAAGAAGGTAATCATTCCGCGCGGTGTTTCCACATGGTAAGCACCGATGTGTTGAGTAATACCGCCAGCTTCGCCAGAGGCTACTTTTGCTAAGCGGATCTTATCCAGTAGGGATGTTTTACCGTGGTCAACGTGACCCATCACGGTCACTACAGGCGGACGTGGCAACAATTCAGCATCATGACCGTCGGTACCAAGATCTAAATCGGGATCATCCAGTTTTGCAGCAAGGGCTTTATGACCCATTTCTTCAACGATGATCATCGCTGTATCTTGATCAAGCACTTGGTTGATCGTTACCATCTGACCCATACCCATCAAAAGCTTAATCACTTCTGCACTCTTCACTGCCATGGCATGCGCTAACTCTGCAACCGTAATCGTTTCAGGAACATGCACATCGCGAACTACAGGCTCGGTAGGAACCTGGAAGTTGGTATCCACATTGGCTTCAGCAATTTGACGTTGCTTCTTACGGCCGCCGCCAGAGCGCCAACCGCCAACACCACCAGAAGTATCGCCACGCGTTTTTAGGCCGCCAGGTTTCTTAGCACCTTCTTCTTGCCACGTAGATGAAGTCTCTGAAGACTTAATCGTTTTGCCGCCAACTTTCGCCGGAGCTTTCTTCTTATCCTCTGCACCCTCTGCTTTAGCAGGCTTATGCAAAGTACCTTTTTTGGCTTCTTCAGCTGTAATCTCACTTGGCGCCTTAAGAATACGAGCGGGAGCACTCATCATGTCGCGAATCGCCAAAGCTTCCGCTTCAGCTGCTGCACGACGGACTCGTATGTCAGCCAACTCTTTCTCTTTGCTTGCTGCTAAATCTTTGGCAGCCTTTTCAGACTTCGCCTTTTTCTCAGCAGCTTGCTCTAATGCAGCCGGAGCAGCATCAATAGGCTCAACTTCCTTTTCAACAACAGATGAAGCAGCTTCTTTTTGACGCGCTTCTTCAGCAGCCTTCATTTCTGCTTCTTGGCGTGCTAGTAATTCAGCTTGTCGAGTCGCTTCAGCTGCACGCTTCTCTAATTCTTCTGCAGAGAGAATCGGTTTTGCAGGTGCGGCAGGAGCAGCTGCTTTTACAGGCGCCTCTTCAACTACTGGAGCTTTATCTCCCGCTTTGACCAGCACACGCTTTTTACGAACCTCAACTTGTACGGTGCGCGTGCGTCCTGCGGAATCCGCTTGACGAATTTCAGAGCTCTCACGCTTAATCAATGTGATTTTTTTGCGAGCACCTGCTTCAGCATTGCCATGAGCTTTTTGCAAATGCTCAAGTAATACCGTTTTATCCTTCTCGGTAATGCTGTCGTCCTCAGAACCTTTATCGATCCCAGCTGCCTTCAATTGCTCCAAGAGGTCAACTGCGGTTCGTTTAAGTTCCTTAGCGAGTACTTTTACTGTTGTTGTTGCCATGCACTACTTCCTCTCATGAAGTAAACCAATGTTCGCGCGCTTTCATGATGAGCGTTTTCGCAGTTTCTTCGTCAATTTGTGTCGCCTCAACCAGCTCATCAACAGCCAGTTCAGCTAAGTCGTCACGGGTATGAACTTGATTGTCAGCAAGCTTAGCAATTAATTCGGTCGTCATTCCTTCTAGGGAACGTAAGTCCTGTGACACTTCGCCGATACGCTCTTCTTTTGCCAACTCCATCGTCAACAAAGAATCACGTGCGCGAGTACGTAATTCGTTTACGGTATCTTCATCAAATGAGTCGATCTCTAACATTTCTGAAAGTGGAACGTATGCCACTTCTTCCAGAGTATTGAAACCCTCTTCAATCAGGATATCTGCAACTTCTTGGTCAACGTCTAATTTATCCATAAACAATTGACGTACAGAAGAAGCTTCTTTTTCTGTTTTCTCAGCTGACTCTTCAGGAGTCATGATGTTGATCTGCCAACCAGTCAAATCACTAGCCAAACGGACGTTTTGTCCGCTGCGACCAATGGCGATTGCCAAGTTTTCTTCATCAACCACAACGTCCATTGCATGACGCTCTTCATCAACCACGATTGAAGAAACCTGAGCTGGAGCTAATGCGCCAATGACAAACTGTGCTGGATCTTCTGACCACAACACAATATCCACTGCCTCACCAGCAACTTCATTACGTACAGCAGTAACGCGAGTTCCACGTACACCTACACAAGTACCGATTGGGTCAATGCGCTTGTCATAAGTAACAACAGCAATCTTTGCACGAATACCAGGATCACGAGCAGCACCTTTAATCTCTAAAAGGCCCTGCTCCATTTCTGGAACTTCATTCTCAAATAATTTAATCAAGAAATCAGGGCATGTGCGGGATAATTCAATTTGTGGACCACGCGCTTCACGATCCACTTTCAGAATATAAGCGCGGACACGATCGCCTGAACGCAAGTTCTCTTTAGGAATCATTTGGTCGCGGCGCAATAAAGCTTCAACACGACCAGATTCAATAATCAAACCATTCTTATCGGCACGTTTGACGGTACCTGTCATGACCTTTTCGCCACGCTCTAAGTAGTCATTCAAAATTTGCTCGCGCTCTGCATCACGAATGCGTTGCAAGATTACTTGCTTAGCAGCTTGAGCGCCAATACGGCCAAAGGCAAGAGATTCAATTTGCTCTTCGATGTAGTCCCCAACTTCCATCTCAGGAATTTGTTCTTGGGCTTCAAAATGCAGGATCTCTTTATCAGGCTCCTGGAGACCGGCCTCATTAGGCACAACCAACCAGCGACGGAAGGTTTCGTATTCGCCAGACTCGCGATCGATCGATACACGAATATCAACATCTTCTGTTGCATAACGTTTCTTAGTGGCTGAGGCTAATGCTAACTCTAGCGCCTCAAACACGATTGCTTGATCAACGTTCTTTTCACGCGCTAAGGCGTCTGCCAACATGAGAACTTCTCGACTCATGACTTTCTTCCTTTGAAATCAATAACAGGGACCAACCGAGTCTTATCGACCTCGGCTAAAGAAAACTCCAACTGAGAGGGCTGGCCATCAGCACCCTCAAATACCAAACCAAATTTCGCATCAGGTGAATTCAATTCACCACTCAGCAAGCCTTGCAATACACCACGAAAATTCTTACGAGCTCCAACAGCAACGCGTAATTTCAAATCCACTTCCATTCCAGTAAAGCGCTCAAAATCGATTGCTGTTTTGACTGGACGATCTAAGCCGGGGGAAGAAATTTCCAGACGTTCGAAAGGAATATTCTCTACTGGCAAGGTATAGCTCAATTGATGGCTTACCTTTTCGCAATCTAAAACTGTAATCAAACGCTCATAATCTGGGTTTTCAATCGTGACACGCAGCAAACCTCCGGCTTCACGCTCGATATCTACCAGCGTGTAACCCAAGTTTTCCAGCTCTGCAGAAATAACCTGCTGATCCTTCACGACTACCCTTCATGCCAAATTGGCAAAAAAAAATGGGCTTCAAAGCCCATATTCTCGAAATTCAGAACAGGCCGACTTACGTTGATCGCAACATCAGTCGGTAACAACAAAACTTTGCAGATATCTGCAATAAGAGCGAAATTATAGCCTATTTAGCAGAAAACCGATACAAATCAGAAGCTTTCGCCCGGGTTGCGCGGTTTTCTTGGTCCTTTATTGAAGGGTTTGCGCCCTTTTGGTGCGCTACGTTTAGGTCCATTTCCAGGAGATTGGGGGTTACCAGTCACAAAAGCAGACTGGCCATGGTGAACTTTGCCGCCTTTACTGCGGTTTTGGCCTTGGCCACCCTGACCGCCTTGGCCAGGTCTACCGCCCTGGGTTCGCCCACGGAAAGGCCCGCGCCCTTCTCCAGAACCGCCGCCGCCAGGTTTACCGCCTCTACCCTGATGCGTTAAGCCATTATGACCGCTGGCAAGGGTTAAGGCATCGCGTGAGCCCCAATAAGAAACTGAGGTTTGCATTGGATCCGGCTGGAAATCAACACCCGCTGGATTGCGATCACGACCCTGTGAATTTGGATTACGACCTTTATCTTGTGGTTGCGGCATCTTCAAGCCGGCAAACTTCATCAGGTTATAGATACCACCTGCCTCAACTTCTTCCCATTTACCGCGTCTTAAGCGTGGAGGTAATAAGAAAATGCCATAACGAGTTCGAATCAAACGAGAAACTGTGTGGCCGACTGCCTCAAACATGCGGCGCACTTCTCGGTTGCGTCCTTCAGTCAGTGCAACGTGGTACCAACGATTTGCACCGTCACCACCACCCATAGATAAACGTAAGAATTTAGCCTGCCCATCATCTAACTGAATACCGGTTTTCAGTTGAGCAGTATTTTCTTGACTTAACTCGCCCAAAATACGGACAGCATATTCACGCTCTACTCCGTAGCGTGGATGCATTAATCGATTTGCCAACTCACCTGAAGTTGTAAACAGCAACAAACCTTCAGTATTAAAGTCCAAACGACCAACCGCAATCCAACGTCCTTGACGTGGCTTAGGAAGGCGATCAAAAACAGTTGGGCGCCCCTCTGGATCAGATTGACTCACAATCTCACCTGATGGTTTGTGATACAAAATGACGCGCGGTGGCTTTGTTTGTATCTTGCGATGCACTGGCTTACCATTGATACGCACTTGATCTGTAGGTCCAATACGCTGACCAATGTGGGCTGGCAATCCATTAACTGATACGCGACCCTGAATAATCAGATCTTCCATATCGCGGCGCGAGCCCATGCCCACATCCGCTAATACTTTATGTAATTTGACAGTGTCTTCGTCGTCCGCTTCATCATCCAAGCCATCGAGATCAGACCACACCTCATCACGTAAACTGAGAGGCAATTCATCTACGTTTGCAAATTGCAAACTACTCATCTCTTCTTCAGTAGGCCCATCTGAATCTTCGTCTTCACGAGAACCCTGTGCGCGTTGTGCGCGACGCTCTGCCCCGGTTTGATGAGAAATTGCTTGCTCATCAAGGCCCTCTGGACTTTTCACTTCCAAAGCCTCTGGTGCGTCTAGTGCAGCATCAAACTCACCAGACACTACCGAAGCAAACAAAGCTTCAATGTCAGCAGGACTGGGCGCTAACTTCGCAGATTGATTACCGCCACCTTCTCTAGGCCCATTAGGTGAATCACCCTCACGGCGGGGCTTGTCTTTATTAAAGGGGCGCTTCTTATTAAAAGGATGCTTACCAGTGCCTGGACGACGTGGACGGCGTTCACCACGGTCGTTACCAGTGCGGCCCTCAGCCTTAGCTCCACCCTCGGAGAATGGCGCGCTATCAGTATTTGTGGGGGCTGCCGATGAATTAACTACCGGAGATGAATCGTTTTCGTTTGAGCTTGTCATTAATAATTATTTTGCTTCGTCTGACTTTTCACCAGACTCTGGAGTAACTTCTTCTACTGCTTCGCTTACATCATCAGTGATTTCAACTGAGATTGTTTCTGTAACTTCTATTACCTCTTCTATTACTTCTTCTGTTACTACCTCTGTCACTTCACCCTCATTGATCACAACTGTTTCTACTGTTGCATCAGGATCAAATTCCATTACTGCCTGACCCAATTGTTCTGCAGCTGCCATTGGAGCTGCGTCTTCCAAAATCGGCAGGCTTTGCAAATTGGTCAAACTCAGGTCATCTAAAAATTGTTTTGTGGTTGCATATAAACCTGGACGGCCGATCGTTTCTTTATGGCCAATTACTTCAACCCAACCTCGATCTTCTAACTGCTTCATTACGTTACTACTAACAGCTACACCGCGAATTTCTTCAATCTCTCCGCGGGTCACGGGCTGACGATACGCAATGATCGCCAAGGTTTCCATCACGGCACGTGAATATTTTGGCGGTTTTTCTGGTGTTAAGCGATCTAAATACTCACGCATGGATAAACGACTTTGGAAACGCCAGCCGGTTGCAATATGAACCAACTCCATTCCCTTGTCATCCCAAGCACCCTGAATTTCCACTAAGGCCTCATCAATATCAGCAGTCGAAATGTCTTCAATAAATAAACGTGACAGATCAGCAACTGTGAGTGGCTCCTGCGCGCACAGGAGGGCTGTTTCAATTACGCGCTTGTTGTGATCATCCATAAAAGTCGGGCTACCAGGAATAATCCTGATGAAGCTTTAAAAAATGTATTTCAGTAATGGGTTTTAGGTGTTCTTTGGCTACTACGGTCCACTTATCTCAAAACCGCTTATTAGAAGATATGTCCGCACTCAAACGAAGTCCTTTTCGTTCACCGTGGGCCCATTATAAGGTAGGCTCAATACAATAGCCAAATGTATGAATTTCTAGATAAACTCCCTGCCGCTCCAGTCACTTCTCAAGCAAGACGCCGCTCTTTAGGTCTTGGCATTGGATTGGGCGCCCTCATTGGGGCTGGTGGTTTGAGCTCTTGTAGCCTTTTTAGCACCCGCAAACCGGTTATTGGTCTGGCATTAGGGGCTGGGGCTGCACGTGGCTTTGCCCATGTGGGTGTAATTAAAGCCCTGGAATCCCAAGGAATCAGGCCCGATCTTGTGGTTGGTAGTAGCGCCGGCAGCGTCATCGCAGCCCTCCTGGCTTCTGGCGCCACAGGAAATGAAATCAATCGCCTTGCCCTTAATCTGGATGAAGCCACGATTGCCGACTGGGGTCTTCCCTTTGCTGGTCGCTTTGGTGGTCTCATTAAAGGGGATGCATTACAAAACATGGTGAACCGCGAAGTACAAAATAAATCCATTGAGCAAATGCGGATCCCACTAGGTATTGTTGCCACCGACCTGCAATCGGGCAAAGGAATCTTGTTTCGATCTGGCAATACTGGTCTTGCAGTACGCGCATCATGCAGTGTTCCTGGCGTATTCCAGCCAGCTGTAATCAGCGGCAAAGAATATGTAGATGGTGGCCTAGTTGCTCCAGTACCCGTTAGTTATGCAAGACAGATGGGGGCAACGCTGGTGATTGCCGTCAATATTTCTTCTGAACCCGTTCATCAAGATGCGAGTGGTACTTTAGGAGTGCTTCAGCAAACGATCTCCATCATGCAGCGAAGCATTAATCAGTACGAATTAAAAAGTGCAGATGTCATCATTCAACCCCATCTCTTGCAAATGGGCGGCAGTGATTTCCGCTCGAGAAATGCCGCCATCCTGGCTGGTGAAGTAGCAGCACAAGAGCAAATGGCTTTAATTAAAGAGAAGCTCAAGGCCTGAGCAGCAAGGCTGATGCCTATTGGCTTATAGGCTGCGTGATTTACGCTTGAGGTTTTTCACTTCATTGAGAAGCTCTTGACGTTCAGCATCGTTTAGATTGTCACTGCCATCCAAACGACGTGCGCCATCAAAGCGCTTATCCCAATACAAACTTCCCAGGTCGTCCACACGAACACTGGTTCCCTTAGAGGGTGAGTGAATAAATTTGTTATCGCCAACATAAATTCCAACGTGCGAAAAAGTCAGTCGCATCGTATTGAAGAAAACCAGATCGCCAGGCTGCAACTCATCTCGATTAATCGGTTTGCCAACCCTACTCATCTGAGTAGATTTACGTGGCAATAAAAATCCGAGCTTATCTTTAAATACGTAACCAACAAAGCTACTGCCATCTAAACCGGACTGAGGTAACTCAGCATCCCAGCGATAGCGCACTCCAATCACTTCCATTGCCCGATTAATCAATTCGTCCGATTTTCCAGAAACGGTATCGACCAAGCGATCAGAAACTCTTGAGATATACGTTTTACCTGCCTGAAACATGCTCTCTTTTGGAGTCGCTAACTCAGGCGTTGACTCTGCCACCGTATCAGCCGCTTGCGCATTCATGGCAAAGGCTAAATACATAGCAAAGCCTAAGCGAAGGAAAGAGCCTCGCTTTATCAGGGGTGTGTTTTTCAACGACATTTATTCAGTTTAACAAAGAATGAGTGATTACCCAACTTTAGACATTACGCTCAAACCATTGTTTTTATTGATCTTTTTGTATTTAATGAGGTCGGATGCACCAAACCATCCCATCTGGAAGGGGTTTTGGAGTACGTTAGACCAGCTGTGCAGCGGCAAAAAGCGCTTGGGTATAGACCTGCTTTGGATGCCGAATCATGGTTTCAGTATCACCAAACTCAATCACTTTCCCTTCTTTTAAAACCATGACTTCATGCGACATGGCGCGAATGACAGCCAAATCATGACTAATCATCAGGTAGGCTAAGTTGTATTTCTTCTGTAATTCAGTCAACAAAGCCAGCACCTGCTTTTGGATGGATACATCTAATGCTGAAGTGGGTTCATCTAAAACTAAAATTTGCGGGCGCAGAATCAAAGCTCTGGCAATCGCAATCCGTTGTCGCTGACCTCCTGAAAACTCATGAGGATATCGAGTTAAGGCAGAGCGTTCTATACCAACCTCACGCAACATATCAATCACACGAGTTTCACGTTCAGCGCTTGTTAGTTTAGGAAAATGAATATCCAAGCCTTCGGAAACAATTTGCATCACATTCATGCGCGGGGAAAGTGAACCAAAGGGATCTTGAAAGATCACTTGCAAGCTTGAACGCATTGCGCGTCGCTCCGCCGGCTCGAGGGTTTGCCAATCATTACCAAGTACATCAACCGTTCCACTCACCTGCGCTGCTGAGTCGCCAAGCAATCCCAGAACTGCCATACCCAAAGTGGTTTTGCCTGAACCAGATTCTCCAATAACACCGATAGTCTGGCCTTGCTTTAATGAGAAACTCACCTTACGTAAGACTTTGTTTGGTGGTGATTTTTTAAACCAGGGGCCAGACTGAGTGCTGGGATAAGCCACTGACAAATCTTCGGTATTGAGCAACACTGGCGCCAATGGCATCACCGGAGCTAAATCTCGTACCGGCTCACTATTAACTAAGGCACGGGTATAGGCATCACTGGGGTGCTCAAAGACTTGTTTGGTAGATCCTATTTCCATGAGGTTGCCTTGATTGAGAACGGCAACGCGTTGGGCAAAATGCTTGACTAAATTGAGGTCATGGGTAATCAGCAAGATCCCCATGCCGCCATCATCCTTGGACTCTTCTTGAAGCTTGATTAACAACTCCAAGATTTGCAGCCTAAGACTGACATCTAGCGCTGTAGTGGGTTCATCTGCAATCAAGAGACGCGGTTTGCAAGCAAGTGCCATCGCAATCATGGCGCGCTGACGCTGACCACCAGAGAGTTGATGCGGATAAGAATGTAAGCGGCGCTCAGCTTCAGGAATGCCTGTCTTTTTTAATAAATCAATCGCAGCATCTACGCAATCCGATTTAGAAATGAGTGGTTGATAAATCTGAACTGCCTCAATAATTTGATTACCTACTGTAAATAATGGATTTAATGCCGTCATCGGCTCTTGAAAAACCATGGCAATTTCACGCCCACGAATCTGGCGAATATCCTGCATCGGTAATGACAATAAATCGACTGGCCCTTGATCGCCCTGCTCATTCCACCAAATACGACCAGTCACTTGAGCGCCTTCTGGCTCCAACCTCAAGGGCGCTAATGCGGTTAGTGTCTTGCCAGAGCCTGATTCACCAACCAAAGCAACCCGTTCACCAATCCCGATTTCCAGATCGAGATTTTTCACGGCAAACTTTTCACGACGCCCTGAGCCAAATGAAATGCTCAGATCCTCGTACTTCAGCAAAGCAATATTGCTACGGGTCTTACTCATGAGCGCCCTCCACTCATCAAGCCTGCTTTGCGAGAATCAAAGGCATTACGTAATGCTTCACCCATAAAAGTTAAGAGCAATAAAGTTGCCACTAGCACTACAAAGGTTGATAAAGAAATCCACCATGCATCTAGATTACTTTTACCTTGAGAAAGGAGCTCACCCAAACTCGGCGTACCAGGAGGAACACCGAGCCCTAAAAAATCCAAACTGGTTAAAGACAAAATAGCTGCACTCATGCGAAACGGTAAAAAGGTGATCACTGGCGTCAAGCTATTGGGAAGAATATGACGCCACATGATTTGTAGATTGGTTAAACCCAAAGCGCGTGCAGCACGTACATACTCTAGTGCGCGGTTACGGAAAAATTCAGCCCGCACATAGTCCGAGAGCCCCATCCACCCAAAGGCTGCTAACAGGATGATGAGCAACCAAATACTAGGATTAAAAATCGAAGCAAAAATGATCAATAAATAAAGCTCAGGCATCGCAGACCAAATTTCGATGATGCGTTGTGATATCAAATCAAACTTGCCGCCAAAAAATCCCATTAAGGCACCAGTCAAAATGCCAACACTTACGCCCACGATTGTTAGAGCCAAGCCAAACAGGATGGATAAGCGAAAACCATAAATCAAGCGAGCTAAAACATCACGCCCGCGATCATCTGTTCCTAACCAGTTATCCCAAGATGGCGCCGCTGGATTTGGCGCTTTAGAAAAGTAATTGAGGGTTTCATAGCTATAGGGAATAGGAGGATAAATTGCCCAATTGCCATTCGTAGTGATGTTGCGTCGTATATCAGGATCTAAAAAATCAGTTGGCGTAGCAAAGTCCCCACCAAAAACTGTCTCAGGCTGACTTTTCATAATCGGAAAATAAAAATTGCCTTGATAACGAACCAATAGTGGTTTGTCATTTGCAATGAACTCTGCACACAAAGAGATGCCAAACAGAATCATAAAGATCCATAGGCTGGCATAACCCATGCGACTATTTTTAAAGCGCTGCCAACGGTTCATGAACCCCCTCCTGCACCGAATTGAATGCGAGGGTCAACGTAGACATAGCAAAGATCAGAGATCAGCTTAGTAAATAAGCCAATTAAGGTAAAGAGATAAAGCGTACCAAAGACCACTGGGTAATCTCTGCGCATAACAGACTCATAGGAAAGCAGCCCTAAGCCATCCAGTGAAAATAAAGTTTCAATAAGCAATGATCCCGTGAAAAAGGCGCCGATAAATGCCGCAGGAAATCCAGTAACCAAAGGTAGTAAAGCATTGCGGAATACATGCTTCCAGAGCACTTGCTTTTCAGTTAATCCTTTAGCTCTTGCAGTCAATACATACTGCTTGCGAATTTCTTCTAAGAAAGAATTTTTCGTGAGCATGGTGACAACTGCAAAACTACCTAAGACTGAAGCCGTAATCGGCAATACCAAATGCCATAGATAGTCCATCACCTTACCCATGAGGCTAAGCTCGCTCCAATTGTCTGAAGTAAGACCACGCAAGGGAAATATTTGCAAGAAACTACCGCCACCAAAAATAACCAATAGCAAGACGCCAAGTACAAAGCCTGGTATTGCATATCCCACCAAAATCATGGTGCTCGTTACAGCGTCAAAACGAGACCCGTCTCTAACCGCCTTGGCAATACCCAGCGGTATCGACACCAAATACGTTAAGAAGAAAGTCCACAGACCAATACTGATCGACACCGGTAGCTTAGAAACCACGAGCTGCCAAACGCTTTGATGCTGGTAATAGCTTTGTCCTAAATCGAATTGAGCAAATCGCTTCAACATCATGAAATAACGCTCTAATGGCGGCTTATCAAATCCATATAAGGCCTTTACCTCCGCTAAGCGCTCTGCATCAATGCCTTGTCGCCCACGATAGGTGCTACCTCCTCCTGAAGATTCGGCACCACTGACGCCAGCATCGCCCTTCCCTTTGAGCTCCAACATCATTTGCTCAACCGGCCCTCCAGGAACAAACTGCACTACTGCAAAGGTAAGCGTCAGCACTCCTAACAAAGTAGGAATCATTAAAAGAATGCGTTTGAGGATGTAAGACCACATTTGACCTTGCATTATTGGGCATCCCCTTTCCACCAGTTCATCAAAATCCACATTTCTGCGCTGTAATACAAAGGCGGTGCTGGATATTGCATTTCTTTACGGTAAGCAATCCGATGCGTTGGGTTGTACCACTGTGGAATTACTAAATAGCTATTCCACAGTACGCGATCGAGCGCTCTGGTTGCTGCCCTCAATTGCTCACGGGTTTCGGCCTTAGTAATCGCCTCTACTAGGGCATCGACTACTGGCGACTGGATACCAATGACATTATCTGAGCCCTTCTCTTTAGCGGCTTGACTACCAAAGCGATCCCATAACTCATTGCCTGGACTTTGCGAGTCCGGGAAACGGATTGTGGTCATATCGAAATCATATTCATCCATCCGCTTTTGATGCAAAGCAAAGTCGCTCGTGCGAATATCCACCTGAATTCCGAGTTTTTCTAAATTACGCACATAGGCTGATATGACCCTCAAGAAGAATGGGCCATCTTCTACCATTTCAAAGCGGAATGGCTCCCCTTTTTCATTTCTCAAGGCGCCGTCACGATATTGCCAGCCGGCATGCATCAACAACTCTCTAGCCTTACGTAAGTTTTGACGTAAGCTTGAAGGTGACACTGTTGTAGGTGCTGGCGGCATCGGCCCAAAGACTGCATCAGGCACCCATTGCGGATATTTTTCTTTCAGCGGTCTGAGCAATTTCAATTCTGCATCGGTTGGCTTGCGAGGACCATCGAAATTAGCACTCAAATCGCTGTTCGTGAAATAGCTATTAATACGGCTGTATTGATCAAAGAAGAGTTGGCGATTAAGCCACTCAAAGTCTAAGGCATAACCCAGTGCTTGACGCACCCTAGGATCCTGAAAAAGGGGTCGGCGTAAATTCATGGCAAAGCCTTGCATACCGGCGCCATTGTGATTAAGAAATGCTTTCTTAATAAGAGTGCCGTCATTAAAGCGTGGCCCAACATAACTCTTCGCCCAATTTTTTGCACGGTACTCCACCAATGCATCAAACTCACCCGCCTTGAATGCTTCTAGACGCACAGTGTCATCACTGTAGAGTTTGTAGAGGATGCGATCAAAGTTGAAAAACCCCACGCGCACATTCAAGGTTTTGCCGCCGCGATCTGCCCAGTAATTCGGGTTGCGCTTAAAGATGATGGTCTTACCCGCCTTATAAGACTCAATCACATATGGGCCACTGGCAATCGGATGCTCAAAACTCAATTTATCAAATGAGGTAAAGGATCCGTCGGCTTTCTTGCCCCAATTACGAGAAAAGACTGGCAAGGCTCCCACCATGACCGGTAATTCGGGATTGCGATTTTTAAAGTCATAACGAATGACGCGCTCTGAAACGACTACCGCTTGTTTCACATCAGCATAGACTGTACGAAATTGCGGATTCGCCAGCGTGCTCATCAAAGTATCAAAGCTGTATTTGACATCGCTCGCCAAGATGGGACTGCCATCAGAAAAAGTAGCTTCTGGACGAATACGAAAGGTCACCGACATCTTGTCAGGTGCAACTGAAATATCTTCTGCGATCAACCCATAAGCACTAGAGACCTCATCGGCGCTACCAACGGCTAAGGACTCAAACATCAGCTGCGCCACTCCAGGCGCATTTACGCCACGCAATGTGAATGGGTTGAACTTATCAAAACTAGTCCGCCTATCCGGATTGGGTAAAACTAAAGTACCGCCCCTTGGCGCATTGGGATTAACGTAGTCAAAGTGACTAAAGCCGTCTGCGTACTTTGGCTTACCGTACTGTGCTATCCCTTGTGATGCCTTTACTGCGTTAAAGCCCACCCCAAAAAATAGGGCCAGAAGGCAAAAACGGGCAATTTGGCGAATGGGACTTAGCTTAGACATATATGCAACAATTGTAGTTAGCAAATCATATTTGAAGCAAAGGACATCACATGGGCTTTCTCTCCGGCAAAAAAATTCTCATTACCGGCCTCCTCTCCAACCGCTCCATTGCCTATGGCATTGCCAAGGCCTGCCATCGTGAGGGTGCCGAATTGGCCTTCACGTATGTGGGCGACCGCTTTAAGGAACGAATTGTGGACTTTGCAAAAGAATTCAATACGGAACTCATTTTTGACTGCGATGTGGGGAGCGATGAGCAAATTTCTGCCCTATTTAAGGATCTTGCAAAAACTTGGCCCCAGTTTGATGGTTTTGTGCACGCGATTGGTTTTGCACCACGTGAGGCGATTGCCGGTGACTTCCTAGATGGCCTAACAAGAGAAGGCTTCAAAATTGCTCACGATATTTCGGCCTATAGCTTCCCTGCAATGGCTAAAGAAGCGCTCCCAATGTTGCGCGATAAATCGGCTTTACTGACTTTGACCTACTTAGGGTCAACACGCAATATTCCAAACTACAACACGATGGGATTGGCCAAAGCTTCATTAGAGGCTGCCGTACGCTACCTCGCCAGCTCGGTAGGATCTAAAGGTATTCGTGTAAATGGCATCTCAGCTGGACCCATTAAAACGCTCGCTGCCTCAGGCATCAAAAATTTTGGGAAAATTTTGGAGGCTGTTGAACAAACTGCGCCACTTCGTCGCAACATCACTATTGATGACGTTGGAAATGCCGCGGCCTTTCTGTTATCTGATTTAGCTAATGGCATCACCGCTGAAATCATTTATGTTGATAACGGATTCAATCATGTTGTTGGTGGAATGGACGGCATTTGAGTATTCCATTAGGTGAGGCGGTAAAGTTTTGGGCCAAGCTCGGCTTTATCAGCTTTGGTGGCCCCGCAGGTCAGATTGCAGTTCTCCATCAAGAGTTAGTCGAAAAGCGTCGCTGGATTTCTGAGCGGCGCTTTTTACATGCGCTGAACTACTGCATGCTGCTCCCAGGCCCAGAGGCTCAGCAACTGGTGACCTATATTGGTTGGCTCATGCACCGCAGCTGGGGTGGGATCTTAGCGGGAACACTCTTTGTCTTGCCTTCTCTGGTGATTTTGATTGCCCTATCATGGATCTACCTTAACTATGGACAGGTTCCTTTGATTGCAGCAATCTTCTTTGGCATCAAACCAGCGGTAGTAGCTATTGTGATTCACGCAGCGATTCGCATTGGCAAGCGGACGCTCCATAATCAAGTACTCAAATGGATAGCGCTTGTTTCCTTTTTAGCAATTTTCATTTTGAACTTATCTTTTCCGATCATCGTCGTCATTACTGCTGCTATTGGTTTCTGGGGTGGCAAGCGTTACCCAGAATATTTTCAGCAGACTGGCGGTCATGGCAATGCGAATGACAAGCATTATGGCAAGGCCATCATTGACGATCACACCCCTACCCCCGCTCATGCGCTCTTTAGTATGCAGAGAACATTGCGACATAGCGCCATTGCATTCAGTTGCTGGCTCTTGCCCATGGGTGCACTTCTAGCGATCTTTGGTTGGAGCACACTCTATCCGCAACTGGCTTGGTTCTTTACCAAAGCAGCACTGCTGACGTTTGGTGGAGCCTATGCAGTCCTGCCTTATGTATACCAGGGTGCAGTTGATCATTTTCACTGGCTCAGTGCTAACCAAATGATTGATGGTCTCGCCCTTGGCGAAACTACGCCCGGTCCGCTCATCATGGTGGTTGCCTTTGTGGGTTATCTCGCGGGATATATTCAACATCTCATTGGAAGCGGAAGCCCATTTTGGTTTGGCGTGCTTGGGGCTTGCGTCGCCACTTGGTTTACTTTTTTACCCTCTTTCTTTTTTATTTTGGTTGGCGGTCCATTGATTGAATCTACCCACGGCAAACTCAGCTTTACCGCACCCCTTACCGCCATTACGGCAGCTGTAGTCGGGGTCGTTGCCAATTTAGGTCTATTTTTTGCCTATCACGTATTTTTACCGCGGGGTATTGGAGGATCGATATCCTGGATCTCGATTGTGATTTGTGTATTTGCAGGCTTAGCCCTGTTGAAATTTCAAAAAGGAGTCATAACCGTCATTGCAGGCTCCGCACTAGCGGGCTTATTGAGTTACCTAGCAGCCATGTTGCTGGCGTAAGTATTTTCTTAAGATTGGCATAATGGAACTTATGCGAATCGAACCTCAAACCATCACCCATCTTCAAGAGTGGCTAGGAAAATCCGAGACCCTTTCTGACACAGTCACCGCCGCTCCTGTACGGGCACTGTCAGCAACCTTGGATCGCGAAGATCCCCCTCCTGCCAAAGGAACTTTTTTACCTGAACTATGGCATTGGCTGTATTTCTTACCCCATGCGCGTGAATCAGAAATCGGGCCCGATGGCCACCCTAAACGCGGAGGATTTTTACCGCCAGTTCCTCTACCACGACGTATGTGGGCAGGAAGCCGGATTGAGTGGTTAGCACCCCTTTCCGTCGGCGATGAAATCGAGCGTACTTCAACCATTCAATCCGTTACTCATAAAGCGGGACGAACGGGTGATCTCATTTTTGTTCTCGTGCAACATCAGATCTCCAATCAGCAAGGCCTAGCTATTGTTGAAGAACATGACATTGTTTATCGCGATGCCCCTGGGCCGGATGACAAGCCAGTTACGCCTACACCAGCTCCTACCGAAGCCAAGTGGACTAAGACGATCACCCCAGACGATGTTTTTCTCTTTCGTTACTCCGCTCTGACTTTTAATGGCCATCGCATTCACTACGATCGCAAATATGTTACTGAAGTAGAGGGCTATCCAGGCCTAATCGTGCATGGCCCTTTAATTGCCACACTACTGGTCGACCTTGTACGTCAAAGTATTCCTGGGTGCAAACTCAAAAGTTTTGAATTCCGCGCGATTCGCCCGACCTTTGATATCAATATATTCAAAGTCTCTGCTAAGCCCGATTTGGAAAAAGATCCTTCCGGAAAAACAATTGCTATTTGGGCACAAGATCATGAAGGCTGGCTCACCATGCAAGCAAGCGCAGTGCTTACCTAAATCAATATCGTCAATATCGTTAGAAACAAAAGAAAACTTACCCTATGTCTAATGCCCATCTATCTCAAGAATTAGCCAGCTTTGCTTCCTCTCTGCAATCGAAAGATATTCCTGCTGATGTCATGAGTCGTGCTGAAGATTTATTGGTAGATTGGTTTGGCTCTGCTATCGCCGGCAAAGGGTCACGCCCCGTAGAAACAATTACGCAGTTTGCTCAAAAGATGGGTGGCTTTGATGGTACGCATCGAGGTCCTTCAGAAATTTTAATTAACCGCAGTACTTCAAGCCCCTTCCTCGCAGCCATGGCCAATGCAGCTGCATCTCATGTTGCCGAACAAGATGATGTCCACAACGGCTCAGTCTTTCATCCGGCAACGGTGGTTTTTCCACCCGCTCTTGCTTGTGCACAATCCATTGGCGCATCAGGTGAAGATTTTTTGCTAGCCGCGATAGCGGGATATGAAGTCGGCATTCGGGTTGGTGAATTTCTAGGTCGTTCCCATTACAAAGTCTTTCATACCACCGGTACTGCTGGCACCATAGCCGCTGCCGCTGCAGTTGGACGTCTACTAAAACTCAATCCCAGCCAAATGCTCAATGCCTTTGGCTCAGCTGGCACTCAATCAGCTGGTCTTTGGGAATTTTTACGTGATGCCGCGGATTCCAAGCAACTGCATACTGCTCATGCTGCCTCCACTGGCTTGATGTCCGCCTATCTTGCGCAATCGGGATTCACTGGTGCACAACATATTCTGGAAGGCAAACAAGGTTTAGCTGCTGGTATGTCAAGCGATGCTGATCCAAGTAAGTTGACCGATCAATTAGGTAGTCGCTGGGCCTTGGCTGAAACCAGCTTTAAATATCATGCCTCCTGCAGACACACCCACCCTGCTGCTGATGCATTACTGCAAGTCATGCTGGCTCACAAACTCAAGCCAAGCGATATTACTAAAGTAGAAACGCTAGTACACCAAGGCGCTATCGATGTCCTTGGTCCAGTGACGGATCCAGCCACAGTCCATCAGTCGAAGTTTTCCATGGGAACTGTTCTAGCCCTCATTGCACACTATCAATTTGCTGGTCTACAAGAATTTGATGATCATTTTCATGATGATGCAATTTGTCTTTTCCGCGATCGTGTGACGATGACGCTGGATTCAGAAGTGGATACAGCCTACCCACAACGCTGGATTGGAAAAGTCAAAGTCCACCTGTCGAATGGCCAAGTTCTCGATGGCAGGGTTGATGAGCCCAAAGGAGATCCTGGCAATACGCTCACGCGTGCTGAGATTACCGATAAAGCAATGCGTCTTGCCGCCTTCAGTGGTGGCGCAACCCCAGCCCAAATGACTAGCGCAATTGATTCCTTGTGGAATATTCGCAATCAGTCCAAGATAGGCTTATTACTTCCTTATTCTTAAATCATTTTTTAATATGAACTCATCTGATCAAATCTTAGCTTTTAGTAGTAACTTTTTATTTGTTCCCGGAACACGTCCAGAACGTTTTAGCAAAGCTTTAGATAGCGGAGCAAATGCTGTTGTACTCGATTTGGAAGATGCCGTTCCAGAAGAAGATAAAGAACTAGCGCGTAATGCTATTCGAACAGCTTGGCCTACATTTACTGCTGAACAAAAAAATCGACTAGTTATTCGCAGCAATTCCCCTGGTAGTAAGTTCTATGCAGCAGATCTCATCTTGGCACAAGAGCTTGATGTGGCATGCGTCTTGATTCCCAAAAGTGAATCACAAGACGAAATCAACGGTGCTGCATTGATTCTGCCCAACACTGCCATTATTCCAATGATTGAGACGGCGATTGGTCTAGATCAACTTCGTGAGATTGCCAATTCCAACCAAGTCATTCGCCTGGCATTAGGCAATCTAGATCTCCAGGCAGATCTTGGCATGATTTGCGATCAGGATGAAACTCAATTACAGACTGCCCGTTACCAAATCGTTCTGGTATCGCGCCTTGCACAAATAGCCCCTCCTATTGATGGGGTTACTCCATCTACAGATGATCTTGAACGAATTAACCGTGATGCTCAAAGGGCTAAGGCCATGGGTTTTGGGGGCAAACTATGCATTCATCCAAAGCAAGTTTCGATTGTGAAATCCGCTTTTATGCCTAGTCAAGATGAGCTGGCATGGGCCCAAAGGGTAATAGAGGCTGATAAAGCTTCAAAAGGTGGGGCTGTAAAGCTGGAGGGACGCATGATTGACCGCCCTGTTGTTTTACTAGCGCAGCGCACACTGGCACTTGCTGGTAAACACTAAGGTCTTGGCCTGCTTAAAGAGACATAAAAATGTCATAATCATGCCCATAAGTAAAACATGGAGGCTGTTATGAAAATTAAGAAATCTATATTCACTGGAGTGATGGCCAGTATTGCTGCAGGTGGGTTACTGCTCAGCAACTCTGCAATCGCACAAAATGCTTGGCCAACAAAGTCAATCTCTTTAATTGTCCCCTTTGCTGCTGGTGGCCCTACTGACTCAGTAGCCCGCTTAATTGCAGTCCCAATGGGACAAGCCTTAGGTCAAACCGTTGTAGTAGAAAACGTTCCTGGCGCTGGTGGCACGATTGCCTCCACTAAAGTGGCGCGCGCTACTCCAGATGGCTATACCATTTACCTCCATCACATGGGCATGGCTACAGCCAATGCGCTCTACGATAAATTACCGTATGACCCACTAACTAGCTTTGAACATATTGGTCAAGTAGCCGATGTGCCAATGGTCCTCTTGGGCAAAAAAACCTTGCCAGCTAACAACTTTAAAGAACTAGAAGCCTATATCAGAGCAAATGGTTCTAAGGTGACTATGGCTAATGCTGGTCCTGGTGCAGTTTCTCAACTTTGCGGTCTGCTCTTTCAAAGCCGTTTGGGTGTGAAGTTAACCAACGTTCCTTACAAAGGAACTGGTCCTGCTCTTACCGATCTTTTAGGTGGTCAAGTTGATCTCTTGTGCGATCAAACAACCCAGACTATTCCTTATATCAAAGACGGCAGCGTCAAAGCCTTCGGTACTACAACATTGAAGCGTTTGCCTGCTATCCCGAATGTACCAACATTGGATGAGCAAGGTCTCAAAGGCTTTGAAGTTAAGGTATGGCATGGCATGTATGCGCCTAAAGGCACTCCAAAACCAATCTTGGATAAATTGAATGCTGCTCTGAAGAAGGCGCTCAATACTCCTGATGTTCAAAAGCGTCTAGCTGATGCCAACATTGATATCGTGCCTGTCGGTAAGATTAACGATAAGGGACTAAAAGACCATCTTGATGCAGAGATCAATAAATGGGGTCCTATCATCCGTAAAGCTAACATTCCAGATTAATCATCTGCTAGTAGTTGCAGCATAGAAAAAGCCACCCCAGTTCACTAGGGTGGCTTTTTTGTTGTCCTATAAAAAGATATATACAGCTCTTACTCAACCTTACCAATCTTCTTCACAATCTCACCCATTTGAGCCGACTCTTTATCCCAATAGGTTTTAAATTCTGGTGCATCAAGATATTGAATTGGGCTACCCGCTCCGTTAATCACAGTGCGAACACGCTCATCAACTGCTGCCTGCTTTGCAGCCTCGCGTAATTTGTTTGTAATGCTATCTGGCGTAGCGCTAGGAACAAATAAACCTGCCCATTGCGCAAACTCTATCTTCACGCCCATCTCTTTAAAGCTAGGAACATCTGGCAGGCTTGCTAAACGACCATCACCCCAATGCGCCAAAGCACGCACTTTGCCTGCCTTAATTTGCTGAACAATCGATGATGGGCCGGTAGCAATCGCATCCACCTGTCCACCCAAGAGCCCCACAATGGCAGGACCAGCCCCTGTATAAGGAATGTGAACCATGTAGAACTTCTCAGATGACTTGAGCATTTCCATGGGCACATGCATAGTGCCGTAATTACCAGAAGATCCAAAATTATATTTACCTGGATTTGCCCTCATTGCCGCAATAAATGATTTGTAGTCTTTCCAAGGACTGTCCGCTCTGACCACCAATACAGTTGGATCAGCTGTAAAACGGGCGATCGGTTTTAATTGATTCAACTGGAAAGATTGTTCGCGTCCAACAATCTTATCTGCCTCAGGAATAATAGAAATAGAGGATAAGGCCATCAAAATGGTGTAACCGTCTGGTTTGGATTTTGCAACTGCGGCCATCCCAATGCCGCCTCCAGCACCGGGTTTATTCTCAACCACGACAGGCTGACCCAAAATTCTGGAAAGCGCATCTGCAACAGGTCTACCTACCGTATCAGCCACTCCACCAGGAGGAAATGGCACAACCATCGTTATCTGCTTTGTAGGCCATGCCTCAGGAGCCTGAGCCATTGCAGATGGGATGAGCAAACAAGCAGCCCAGAAAGCCAGTAAATGTCTTATTTTCATTTTTTGTCTCACAGTCCTTATTTCGTTATTATTTATGTTCTTTATCCTACTACAAGATTAATCACAATAAACGGGGCCTACGCTAGAAGCCCTAATGGAGATAGCAATCATGAAATATGCAGCATTTTCTTTAATTAGTGAACCGGGCAAAACTCGCGTGGGCTCGATTTCTGCTGATGGCAAGCAGGTAGAGGAATTTGACCTTGGGGATGTTAGCGAAGATGGCATCGTTGCTATTTTGCGGGCTGATTTAAATGGAAAATTACCAAAGCCTGTCGCAATCCATGCATTTACAGATATCCGATTGTTAGCTCCGGTACCACGACCACGCAGAAACATTTTTTGCGTTGGCAAGAATTATCATGAGCACGCTAAAGAATTTTCAAATAGTGGATTTGATGGCAGCGCCAAGCCTGGTGAAGATATTCCGACTCACGCGATTTTCTTCACTAAGCCACCGGAATCCGTTACAGGCCCCAACACCAATGTCATCATCCCTACTGCAGTTTCGACTGCAATCGATTATGAGGCCGAGCTCACCATTGTGATTGGTAAGGGCGGTAAAGGAATTAGTGAAGCAGATGCTATGACTCACGTATGGGGCTATACCGCCATCAACGATGTCACTGCGCGCGACTGGCAACAGCGTCACAAACAATGGTTTTTAGGTAAAAGTTTCGATACCTTCTGCCCAATGGGCCCGTGGGTTGTAACTGCCGATCAAGTAGATGCGAATGACATCTCGGTTAAATGTTGGGTGAATGGTGAACTGCGTCAGAACTCCAATACAAAAGACCTGATTTTTGATATCCCCAATATGATCGCCACTGTCTCTGCCGGTATTACTCTCTACCCAGGAGATCTCATTGCTACCGGCACTCCCGTTGGCGTTGGCATTGGCTTTAAGCCACCAAAGTATTTAGTCAATGGCGATGTCGTCGTCGTCGAAATGGGTGGGATCGGCAAACTGGAAAATACCTTTATCGCTCAATAAGAATTGGCAGTAATTGCAATACCCTCAAGCCACCCTCGTGGTGGCTTTTTCTATGCAATCCAAAAAAGAGGCTACTCCAAATCAATGGATTCCTTAAGGCGTTGTATAGCCGTACTTATGCAGAATGGACTTTGCTTGAGCACTTTGCATAAATTGATACAACTCAACTGCCTCAGTTGGCGCATTCTTCATTAGAACCATGCGTTGCTTAATCGGCTCATAAAACGAGTGATTTAATGTGCTGTAGCTTGTACTTTTCATGAGTTCTGGCGACATGGCCAAAGAAAGTGCGCTGAAGCCGATATCTGCGGCTCCTGAAGCTACATACATTGTTGCCACACCAATATTGTCTGCATAGATTAACTTATCTTTGGCAAGATCCCATAACCCCTCAGACTTTAAATATTGCACTGCTGCTTTGCCATAAGGTGCAAGCTCCGGTTTTGCAATAGCTACCTTATTTGCTTTAGTGATGGCGCCAGCAATATCCACCTTACTGGCCGCAGAGGATAGATTCAAAGATTTTTTTGCAATGACGGCCAATTTGCCAATCGCATAGATCGTGCCCTCATCTACAGCCTTGCCGCTCTTATACAACTCAAGCGGAAAATGCTCATCAGCAGCAATCAGTAAGCTATAGGGTGCTCCATTCATGATTTGAGCGGTAAAGTTTCCGGAGGAACCAAATACCACTCTTAACTCAGACTTACCGGTTGCCCGAAAAGCGGCATTGATCTCCGCAAAGGCATTCTTCATATTTGCAGCAACGGCAATCGTGACTGGCTGCGCCCATAGACTTGGGGCACACATAATCAAAAGGGTTGTGATGATGAAACGAAAGGCGCGCAATCAAATTCCTAGATAAATCACAATGTAATGAGTTTAAATCCAACCATCGATCTGGCGCTTTAAGCCAAGCGATTTATAGCCCGGAATTTCACTAGATAACTGTCGAATTTTACGAATGAGCTTTGCAACATCCTTATTGACAGCCAATTCATCTGACATTGCTAAGAAAAAGAGTTCGTCTTTCAGTTGAATAAAATCAAGCCCATTCTCCATAGCAATACTTTTCACACCAAGCCCGACGTCTGCTTTCTTGGCCAGAATCGATGTTGCAATGGCAGTATGAGTAAATTCCTCATGTTCATACCCTTTAATCTTTTTGGAATCTATACCCTCTTTAATCAGCAGAGTATCTAGGAGCAAGCGCGTACCCGAACTTTTCTGTCTATTAATAAAGCGGATATTGGGTCGCAATAAATCCTTGATGCCGGTAATGTTCTGGGGATTACCTTTCGCAACCATTAAGCCCTGCACACGCTTCATCACCGGGAATATCTGCTTACCTTCTTTTTGTAAACGCTTGGCAATCGTCTTAGATGCCTGACTTTCCGAGACATGGTATCCAGCAATATCGGCTTCATAATTGAATAAGCGCTCTAGAGCCTCACCAGAGCCAGCAGTTATTAACTCAAATGCGTCAAATCCAGCAACCGCAGTTTGAATAATGGGATCACTACTGCTGGCAAATCGCCAACGCTTCTCAGCCTTATTTCTGAATAAGGCAAAGCCTTCTTCTAAGTGAGCTAAGCTGGTTTGACCCAATCTATGAGTCTTATCATCAAAATCCTCAATGAACTGAATGAGATATTTTGCATACTCAGATAACTGCGAACCATGCCCCCGCACCCGCTCCATTAGCTTAAAGCCAAGTGCGTTTTCCACCTCATTGACCTTTTGCCAGACATTCCGATAGGAAAGCCCGGCCTTTTTACAGGCAGACATCAAGGTTTTACCTTGATCAATATCCTTCAGTAGGCTGGTAAGCCAGACCAAATCAATAACAGTCGGATCCTTGGCATTTTTACTTCCAAACACTAAGGTGGGTCTAATCTGAATTCGCATATGTAATTTTTTGCATATTGATGTTTTGTAATATGACAGATCTTAACTGAATACCAATGGGAATACAGAATGAACACTTTCTCTAAACGCTTCCTAGCGATTGTTATCACAACGCTTGGGCTATTAGCTCAAAATGCGACCGCCCAAGAGAAAAGCATTGTGCTTTCATCCACCACTTCCACTGAGCAATCTGGGTTGTTTGGCTTTATTTTGCCAATTTTCAAAATGAAAACAGGTATTGATGTCAAAGTAGTAGCCGTAGGAACCGGTCAAGCGCTCGATATTGGACGACGTGGTGATGCCGATGTGGTCTTTGTGCATGACAAGCCAGCCGAAGAGAAGTTTGTGAGCGAAGGTTTTTCTACACAACGTAATGAAGTGATGTACAACGACTTTGTACTCATTGGCCCCAAATCTGATCCCGCAAAAATTGCTGGAGGAAAAGACATTCAAGTAGCATTTAAAAAGATTGCATCCTCACAAGCGCCTTTTGTGTCTCGTGGAGATAAGAGCGGAACGCATGCTGCAGAATTGCGTTACTGGAAAGATGCAGGCGTCACACCTGTCCCAGGCTCATCATGGTACAAAGAGACAGGCTCAGGAATGGGTCCAGCATTAAATACGGCCTCAGCTATGAATGGCTACATCTTGGCAGACCGTGCAACCTGGTTAAGCTTTAAGAACCGTGGCGATCTAGCCATCCTAGTCCAAGGTGACCCAAAGCTCTTTAATCAATATGGCGTGATGTTAGTCAATCCAGCGAAGTTTCCTAATGTGAAGAAAGCTGAAGGTCAGGCATTCATCGACTGGATTCTGTCTAAGAATGGACAAGACGTGATTGCCAGCTATCAAATTGGTGGCGAGCAGCTGTTTTTCCCAAATGCTAAGAAATGAACCCTATTGCAGTTATGAAAAAAGCCCGCATCTGCGGGCTTTTTATCTTGGAAAAGCTTATTTCTTAGGAGCAACAAATCCAAGCGCTGTGTCATCAACATACTCAATCATGACATCATCGCCTGCCTTGAATTTTTCAAGACCTAAAACACTTTGATCCACTTTCACTTTCTGCTTCTCGCCATTTGGCATTGTGAAAGTGACGATACGTGATTTAGCATCGATTGTGGAAATCTTGACAGTAGCGTAAACAGTATCCGTAATTTCTTCAAAAGGCTTTGCTGATCCTTTGCCTGCAATAGTCATAGAACGAACGCCAGATACCCCAGGCTTAGCATCCTTACCCGCTGCAGTTAGTCCAACTGCAATAGCTTGAGCATGCTCAATCACAAATATGTCGCCCTTCTTTACTTTTTCTAAATCATTAATTTGCTTAGATACGTTCATCTGCATCAAATTAGCATTTGCATCTTTGAGAACCACAATGCGCTTCTTTGCATCAACTGAATCTACAGTTGCAGTCAATACTGCGATATCAGCAGCCAATGGGACCATCTTTGCTGGGACTTGTGCAATAGAAGCGCTTGCCATAACAAGACCGGCGGTGGCTAGTAAACCTGCGATAAATGTTCTCTTCAAAATAGCTCCAATTTAATGTGGGGTTGTGTAAGAATTTAGTAACTTTTGCAATTACTGATCTGATTGTACCTACGGTATATTTCATTTCTCTTTCATTTAAAAGGCGCTCAGTGATATTGATTCAGACCTGGCAAGAAGCCTCTAAGCAAGCCTATGCCATACGTCAAACGGTCTTCATTGAGGAACAAGGCATCCCCAAGGAGTTGGAGCTAGATGAATTTGACCCCATAGCTTGGCACGCCCTGGCATTCTGGGAGGATCAATGTATTGGAACAGGTAGGCTGGTTGCAGTTAATCAGAATGCAGGCCAGATTGGGAGAATGGCGGTCTTAGCCGACTTTCGGGGGCAAGGATTCGGTAAAGCCATTCTGATTCAACTGATTGATCTAGCGGCTAATCAAGGGATGTCTACACTCACCCTGCACGCTCAGGTTAGCGCTATTCCTTTTTATGAAAAATTCGGCTTTATGGCCCAGGGATCAATCTATGAGGAAGCGGGTATTCCACATCGTAATATGATTCTCTTATTGCCAATTTCTAGCTAATACAAATGACTGTTGCCCCTACCCCCTATTTACATCGCGTTTGCTATTCAGATACTGACGCTGCTGGTTTTGTTTATCACGGACGCTACCTCGAAATTTTTGAGCGCAGTCGAGCTGAATGGCTCTATCAAAGAGAATTGAGCCCCACTAAACTCATTAATGAGTTCGGCATCCTACTTCCCGTACGCGAGCTCAAAATGAACTTTTACAAACCGGGTAGATTAGATGACCTGCTATACATTGATCAAGTGATCGAACATCGAGGTAGAACACAAGTTGCCGTCAAACAAACTGCCAGCCGAATGATTCAGGATGGTGATACTGACGACTTGCAGATGATCGCCAGCGCTTTATTACATATTGTTTGTGTTGATACCAAAACGCTCAAACCTAAAGCCATTCCTGATTGGCTTTTCATAGACTGATGACACCATGACTGACGGAAGACTACTCAGCTTTGTAAAACAACTAAGCCAATTGCTTGAGACTAAGCCAAGCGAGAAGATTATTTTTACGCAAGGAAAAGCGCTACTCGAAGAGTTAATTGCTAAAGATGATTGGCTTGCAGAAGAATTTACCAAACCACACCCTCAGTACTATCAACAATATTTACTCTACGCAGATCCATTTGATCGCTTTTCGATCGTCAGCTTTGTTTGGGGGCCCGGCCAGAAAACGCCCGTACATAACCACACCGTATGGGGCATGGTGGGACAACTTCGGGGAGAAGAAAAAGGCACCCCTTTTCACCAACAGCCTGATGGCAGTTATAAGTCGGGCACTCCCGTCATTTGCTCGCCAGGTCATGTCGACACCGTTTCGCCAAATACGCATGACATCCATGAAGTAGCCAATAACCATACAGATCAAACCTCTATCAGTATTCATGTTTATGGTGCCAATATTGGCAAAGTACAACGTGCTGTCTATGACCCCATTACAGGCCAAGAAAAGACTTTTATCTCAGGTTATGCCAATACGCTAGTTCCCAATCTCTGGGCTACTTCACAGTAAACTCGCTTTGGTCACCTTTTAGTTACCATTAAGTCACCTATGACTTAAAATAGAAGCTCTTACTGCAAATGCTTTAGCGTGGCAGCTCACCCCATTGGCCGGGATTGTCTTTCAATTGAATACGGGCCAATACTTCATTGGTCCCTATGTTATTCACAGATCTCGGTTTATCCGAACCCCTGCTTCGCGCTATTGCTGAAGAAGGCTATACCAGCCCCACTCCTATTCAAGCTAAGTCGATTCCTGCCGTCTTAAAAGGCGGCGATTTACTGGCTGCTGCACAAACTGGCACCGGTAAAACAGCTGGCTTTACCCTACCTATCCTGCAGCGCCTCAGCAGTAGCACCAAATCAGGCGGTGGAAAGCGCTTACTTAAAGTACTCATCTTGACTCCTACCCGTGAATTAGCAGCTCAAGTTCAAGAATCTGTAATGATTTACGGCAAATACACCGGTCTTAAATCGGCTGTGATTTTTGGTGGCGTGGGTGCAAATCCTCAGATCAAAGCAATTGCTTCAGGTTTAGATATTTTGGTTGCTACGCCTGGTCGCCTCTTAGATTTAATGTCGCAAAAATGCGTTTCACTAAATGATATTGAGATCTTAGTACTCGATGAGGCAGACCGAATGCTCGACATGGGCTTCTTACGTGATATCAAAAAGATTCTGGCAGTTCTTCCCAAGAAACGTCAAAACCTGTTGTTCTCAGCAACCTTTTCTGATGAAATTAAATCCTTAGCCGATGGATTGCTGAATTCACCAGAGTTGATAGAGGTGGCCCGCAGCAATAGTGCAAATGAAGCGATTGCCCAATTAATACATCCCGTAGATCGTAATAAGAAGCAGCCTTTACTGGCACATTTAATTAAGACCAATGATTGGAAGCAGGTACTGGTATTTACTCGCACCAAACATGGTGCAAATAAACTCGTCACCCAGCTGGAAAAAGATGGCATTACCTGTATGGCCATTCACGGCAACAAGAGTCAGACTGCTCGCACTAAGGCATTGGCAGACTTTAAGGCGGGTAAATTAACCGCTTTGATTGCCACCGATATTGCTGCGCGCGGAATCGATATTGATCAATTGCCTCACGTTGTGAACTATGATTTACCGAACATATCAGAAGATTATGTGCACCGCATTGGACGTACAGGTCGAGCAGGATCAAATGGTGTAGCCGTCTCTTTGGTTTGCGTAGATGAACATCAAATGCTCAGAGATATTGAAAAACTGATTAAGCAAAAACTTCCGCAAGAGGTCATTGCCGGATTTGAACCGGATCCTAATGCAGTCGCTCAACCCATTCAGCTTCGTAGTCAGCAGCACCAGCAATCTAGGAAACCCGGGAGCGCTGGCAAGCCTGCCGCCAAACGCAGCAGCCCGCCAAAGAGAAGCTTTAATCGCTAAATCATCCGATAAAATATTGACCATGAGTACAAACCCAGAACCGCGCCTGACCTCCCTATCTCATGGTGGCGGTTGTGGCTGCAAAATTGCCCCCGGCGTTCTTTCTGAAATTCTGAAGAGTGTTCCTCAACTGCCCTTTCCAAAAGAACTGCTGATCGGCATCGAAACTTCAGATGATGCAGCGGTCTATCAAATCAATGACACTCAAGCGATTGTGGCTACCACTGATTTTTTTATGCCAATCGTTGATGACCCCTATGACTTTGGAAAGATTGCGGCGACCAATGCCATTAGTGATATATACGCCATGGGTGGTACCCCCTTATTTGCACTCGCTTTAGTAGGCATGCCTATTAAGGTCTTATCAAATAAAACAATTGCGCGCATTTTAGAAGGTGGTGCTGAAGCATGTCGTAGCGCTGGCATTCCGATTGCGGGCGGTCACACGATTGATTCCGTAGAACCCATTTATGGTTTAGTTGCTATTGGCATCGTTGATCCACAAAGAATTAAAAGCAACGCTTCAGCCAAACCTGGTGATGTACTGATATTAGGCAAACCTTTGGGTGTCGGCATTCTCTCAGCTGCTCTTAAAAAAGATCTTCTCGGACCAGATGGTTATCGCGAGATGATTGCCAACACCACCAAACTCAATGCCGCTGGTCCAGATCTCGCCAAGCTTGCTGGTGTTCATGCGCTAACTGATGTCACTGGCTTTGGTTTGGCCGGTCATTTACTTGAGTTGGCTAGAGGATCAAACTGCACTGCGCACATCGACTGGAGTCAAGTGCCCCTGCTATCGAATGTTCAACAATTTGCAGATGATGGCGTCATTACTGGCGCTTCTGGCCGTAACTGGGAAAGCTATGGAAGTGAAGTGACTATTCCAGGCGATTTCTCGTTAGCACAACAAGCACTGTTGACTGATCCCCAGACAAGCGGTGGCTTATTGGTGTCTTGCAGCCCCGATTGCGTTAAGGAAGTCTTAGACATTTTCAATCAACATCACTTCCTTGGTGCTCGGGTCATAGGTCAAATGAGCAAGCGTCAAGAGCGGGCGCTAGTTATTTCTTAACTAGTTTTCTTGAGATGAAACACGCTCGAGAAATCTAATTGTCCATTTCCTGATTGACTATGGGCTTCATAAAGCGCTCTAGCCATTTTTCCCAATGGGACATCAGCATCTAAATTTTCGGCATTCTCAACAGCCAAGCCCAAATCTTTTAGCATTAAGTCCACCCCAAAACCGCCTGCATAGCCTTTTGAAGAAGGCACGTTATCCATCACACCAGGACATGGGTTATAGAGCTCTAGCGCCCAATTTCGGCCTGAACTTTTAGCCATGATGTCTGACAGTACTTTGGGATCTAAACCATTGGCAATACCTAAACGTAAAGCCTCACTGGTACCTAGCATCTGAATACCTAAAAGCATATTGTTGCAAACCTTAATAGTTTGACCAGCACCACTCGATCCCGCATAAAAAATATTCTTGCCCATTTTTTCTAGCAAAGGACGCGCACGCTCCAGATCTGCCGGATCACCACCCACCATAAATGTCAAAGTTCCCGCCTGAGCGCCCGCGGTGCCACCAGAGACGGGTGCATCAATCATAGAAAAACCTTTTGCTTTTGCAGCAGCCGCTACAGTTTGCGCAACCTTTGGTGAAATCGTTGAACAATCCACCAATAATGTTCTTGGATTTGCGTGAGCCAATAAACCATGCTCACCAAGATATAAGCCTTCTACGTGCTTAGAGGCTGGCAACATGCTAATTAACACCTCAACATCCTGAGCTGCAGCATTCGCATTAGCAACTACCTTACCTCCGGCGGTAGTAAAAGCCTTCAGTTGGCTATCTACCAAATCAAATCCAGTGACCTCATGACCTGCTTTCACTAAATTGATAGCCATCGGCAATCCCATATTTCCCAAGCCAATAAATCCGATTTTCATATTTTTCCTAATTCAGTATTAAGGATTATTTTCTAGCGGCCAAGTAATGCACACCATTTGGACCATAGGTTTCAGAATGCGGCTGCTCATGCTTTAGATGAAAAGCTTCACCAGCCTGATAGTGACTTGTAATGCCCTCAACCGTTAATTCAATATTGCCACTCAAGACGAGTGCAATAACCTCAAACGGATGCGTGTGATCACCTAAAGATCCATTTGGCTCTCGAACTACCTCTACAGGGTGAGGATAGCCATCCTTCTCTAGTTTCTGGAAAAATTGCTCTCGATTCATACCTAAACTATAGCGTGCTTATAAACTCTCTATATTAAAGAATCTAAGTGGGGATATATGACTTTCAAAGTGATTGGTTTAATGGAGCTTACTGATCAAAATGCATTTGAGGAATACCGGAGGCAGGTAGGCCAAACCGTGGAGCTGCACAAAGGATTGATCTATGCGCGCGGAGCCATTACTGAGATCTTTTGGAATGAACTTGATTGCAATTCTTTTAGTACTTATGTAGAGCTACACTTTCCGAGCCAAGAGGATGCACATGCTTGGGTCAAGAGTCCCCAATATCAGGCATTAGTATCCGTACGCAGTCAGGCTATGAAACTGACCCTGTTTGGCGTGACTCTCTAAATTGAGGCAATAAAAAAGCCTAGCGTTTTAAGGCTAGGCCTGCAGATCAATGGGATAAGAATTACTTCTTAGCTTCCATTGCCTCTTTTGCTGCTGTGATTTCTTTGCGACGCTCTTTGCAAGCACCAGCAATTTCTTGTAAGGCTTTACGAGCACGTGCAGCGGATGCCTTAATGCCCTTTTCAATAAACTTTTCGTTCTCAGCTTTGTATGTTTCAAAAGCAGCTAACAATGTATCGTGTTGTGACATCTTGTCTCCTCATCATCTAAAAAATATACATTCCAACAACGAAATCAGTATATCCCCATAAAAACTATAGAAAATGACCGCTTTCATCAGGGATAACGCCTAGAAAGCAGGGATCAGCTAAAAACGAGTACATTAGTAAAAAAACAAAATGGAGACTGTCATCATGCTTAAAAGATTCGTTCTATTAGCCCTAACCGGACTCTTTGTCCTTACGGCAAGCGCTCAAACGACTTCCTGGCCAAGTCCTGGCAAGCCAATTACCTTTATTAACCCCTTCCCCCCTGGCGGCGCGGTTGACGCATTTGGGCGCCCTTTAGCCAAGCAACTATCTACTCAGCTGGGCACTTCGATTGTTGTCGACAACCGCGGTGGTGCTGGCGGGACTGTAGGTGCGGCAGCAGCAGCCAAAATGGCCCCAGACGGATACACCTGGCTTCTTGGTGCAGTGCACCACTCTATTGCCCCAAGTATGTATCTCAATCTACCTTATGACATTACTAAGGATTTTGAGCCGATCGCCATCATTGGTAGCGTTCCACACGTCATTGTTGTGAACCCCAACAAGTTTTCCAAAAATGATCTGAAATCCATTGTTGAAGAAATTCGCAAGAATCCAGGTAAATTCAACTATGCATCTACAGGAAATGGCACCTCTCAGCATCTTGCCGGCGAATTATTTAAGATGCAAAATAAATTATTTATTACGCACATCCCCTATCGTGGCACTGGCCCTGCGCTTCAAGATTTGGTTGCCGGTCAGGTCGATATGATGTTTGATACCTTGGCGGGAGCAGCTCCATTTATCAAAAGTGGTCAGCTAGTTGCAGTCGCTGTTGCTAGCAGCAAGAGAAGTGATGCATTCCCCAATGTACCAACCGCACAGGAATTAGGTATCTCCAATTTTGTTGTCTCTAGCTGGTACGCAATGTGGGCAATCAAAGGCACCCCTAAAGAGATTGTTGAAAAAATGAGTGCCGAAGTACAAATCGCACTTGCCTCTCCTGAGATCAAAGAGCGTTGGGCAGGATTGGGAGCTAGCGTTCCTAAGATGTCACGCGCTGAACTTTCTACCTTTATAAGCCAAGAAATTGTTCGCTGGAGTGAAGTCGTTAAAAAATCTAACGCTAAATTAGATTAATTGAAGAAATAAATAGAGACAAGATGAGTATCAACACTAAAAATTATGAATTTATTCGGAATAAACTTCTCAATAAGGAGGAGATTGCGCTCCTAGATGTCCGTGAAGAAGATCCTCATGCTCAAGAACATCCTCTATTTGCTGCCAATCTCCCCTTATCCAAAATTGAATTTGATGCCTATGGGAAGTTGCCCCGTAGGGATGTGCCCATTGTTACCTTGGATGATGGTGAAGGTTTTGCTCAGCTCGCAGCTGAAAGACTCATTGCGCTCGGGTACCCAGACGTTTCCGTATTTGCTGGTGGCGTTACCGCTTGGAAAGCGGCGGGTGGCGAGGTTTTTAAAGATGTTAATGTTCCAAGTAAATCATTTGGTGAGTTTGTTGAATCAAAACGCCATACTCCTTCTTTATCAGCGCAAGACGTAAAGCGGATGCTGGATGCTCAAGAGGATGTTGTCGTAGTAGATGTGCGTCGCTTTGATGAGTACAACACGATGAGCATCCCAACTGGTATTAGCGTCCCGGGAGCAGAGTTGGTTCTACGCGTACCTGAACTAGCACCCAATCCTAAAACAAAAATTATTGTGAATTGCGCTGGTAGAACGCGTAGCATTATTGGTACGCAATCCCTCATCAATGCAGGCATTCCTAATGAAGTCAATGCATTGCGCAATGGCACTATAGGTTGGACACTTGCTGGACAAGAGCTTGATAAAGGTCAAACCCGCCGCTTTCCGGATGTCAGCAACAAAACTGCTGAAGAGGCTGCTGATCGCGCAAGAAGCGTCGCCGATCGTGCAGGCGTGAAACGCGCTAGTCTTGCCGATGTCAAACTCTGGCAAGGCCAATCGGAACGAACCACCTACTTTTTTGACACTCGCACCCCCGAAGAGTATGAAGCTGGTCATCTACCAGGCTTTCGCTCCGTCCCCGGAGGTCAACTTGTGCAAGAAACAGAAATGACAGCGCCCGTTCGAGGCGCGCGCATTGTGTTGGCTGATCCCAGTGGCGTCAGGGCAAATATGCCCGCCTCTTGGTTAGCCCAAATGGCATGGGATGTCTACGTATTGGATGGTCTCAATGCAAGCGATCTCACGGAAAAAGGAACATGGAAACCACCATTACCCGTCCTTCCCAAAGTCAATCTAGTAGATGCCAATACACTTTCTGGCTGGCTTAAAACGGATAGCAATACGATAGCAATTGATTTGAGTACCCATGCTAATTACATTAAAGGTCATATTCCAGGAAGCTGGTATGCCCTGCGCTCTCAACTAACTGAAGCCCTAAAGCAGATTCCACAAGTCGATCGCTACGTTCTGACGAGCAATCCAAGTGAGCTTGCATACTTTGCGGCTCATGAACTGGAAAAACTGACTAAGGCCGAAGTGTATGTCTTAGATGGTGGTACCCAAGCATGGGTCAAGAGTGGATTGGAACTAGAAAAAGGGGCTAGCCACTTAGCATCACCACCCCTAGATCGGTATAAGCGCCCATACGAAGGCACTAGCGTTGATCCGAAAGCAATGCAAGCCTACTTGGATTGGGAATTTGGCTTAGTTGAACAACTGGGCAAGGATGGCACCCATCACTTTTGGGTTCTTTAATGCATCTAAGTAAAATTGCAGTACGGTCATTTGCGCTGATACTTTCCTGCTGCGCTCTACTGGCCTGCGGGCGAGATAGCTACACCACATGGAACTGCCTCTCATCGGCAGGAGCCAAAAGCAAAATGGTGACTAAAAAAGCGCAGATGCAATTTCAGGAACAGCAGTTTGACTATTGTGGAAGCCTTGGTGAGCGTAGCTTCTTTTCCAAAGCCTGTCCTGCCAATATTCAAGATGCTGACTTTGTATTTACACCAGTATCGGGATTGCTTCATGGCAATAGCCAGGATTATCAGTGCACTGCACTGTAATACGATGAATCGGATCAGTCCCAAGAAATTACTCTTAAGTAAATGGACGGCAGTACAACCCATCGCCAAACAAAAACATTTTTTAGTGAGTAAATTGATCCTGCCAGAGGATCTGAGTCAGCCGATTGAATTCATTGAGATTGAGGCGGTCTATAGCAAGAAAACCAAGCAAATCCCCTGGAAAGAACTGCGAGACAGCAATCTATGGATTCAGGGTTGGAAATAAAAAAGCTGCCACTTATGGTTATAAGGGCAGCTGATTTGAAAAACGATTGACTTAAAGCTTATTTTTTTCCAGAAGACTTCTTCACCATCTCATCAAGATTCTTTTCAGCAGTCTCTGCTACTTGGTTCACAATTTTTCGACCTTCTTGAAACATCTTTTGACCGGTCGTTGACATCTCATGCACTACCTTAGATATCTTGTCAGCATGGGATGGCATTTTATTTTCCGCATCCTCCAACCAGGATACTAAAGAGCTACGTACTTGCTCAAGATGCTTTTCAGTTTCATCTGCAGCGCTCTCGCCAATATCCTTGAGAACAGACTTCACCTTCTTTTGATAGGTAGCAGCACGTTTAGCAGCTTCTTTTGCAGCATCGTCTTGTAAACCTTTTAATTTTTCCAAATCATTTTTAGCTGCAGATTTAGCGCTGTCTAGTGCGTTCTTCATGCCCCACTCCATCTCGGCAAGGTGATGAGCACTCAGATCTTTGGCTGCGTCTAATAGCTTATGGGAATAATCAAACAACTCTTTTGCCTTTTCTCGCTGCCACTTCTGCATATCTTTTGGGTCCATTTCCACTCTCCTATCCATTTGTTTCTGATTAATTGCACTACTATTTAAGTCCATTCTCTACTCTATACCCAAATTAGGGAACTGCCAATTCCCCCTCTTATCAGTATTAAAATAAAGGGTATGAGTGAACGTCAAAACCTGTATGAGAGCATTGGGGGAGTCGATAAGGTCAATGAACTAGTGGACCGCTTTTACGACCTCATGGCCTTAGAACCCAGTTTGGCTGAATTACGCAATATGCATCCTCAAGATCTATCGGACTCTAGAGAAAAACTGAAATTTTTTCTCACTGGATGGATGGGTGGACCTGATATCTACTCTCCGAAATATGGTCACCCGATGTTACGTGCCAGACATCTTCCTTATAAAATAGGAATGAAAGAACGCAATCAATGGTTAGTTTGTATGTATCAAGCTATGGAAGATTGCGGCATTCATGAAGATGTTGGAAAGCAGCTAGAAGAATCTTTTTTCAATACGGCTGACTGGATGAGAAATCAGCCAAACTAGCCAAGGGCCTGAGCACAGGCAAAACCGCTCGCCCAAGCCCATTGAAAATTGTGCCCTCCTAAATGGCCCGTTACATCAACGCACTCGCCAATAAAGAATAGACCGGAATGTTTGCGAGACATCATTGTTTGACCATCTAGCTCTTTTGTATCAACGCCGCCAAGCATAACTTCGGCCTTCTTCCAACCCAAAGTTCCTGCTGGCTTGACGGACCAATTCGTTAGCAATTCTTTTAAAGCCTGACGATCTTTTTTAGAAACCTCAGCCCATTTGCGTCCCAGTAAATTTTTTTGTTCGGCAAAAGCTCTTGCAAGACGCTGGGGTAGTACGGATGCCAAAATTGTTTCCGTTAGCTTTAAGCGATTTTCTTCCTTATTAAATAACTCATCGCAATTAAAGCCTCCGGGGCGCTCAAGTGAACCTAGCCAATCCACATGAATGGGCTCACCCTCAACCCAATAACTACTTGCTTGCAAGACAGCTGGCCCAGATAAGCCTTTATGCGTCAAAAGTAAATCCTCATTGAAGCGGCAGGCGCCATAACGATCTCCTTTTGAACCAGAAGCAATGCGAACGGGAACGCTTAAACCTGCAAGCTCACTCAGATTGCCGAATGTATCGGCAGTGAACGATAGCGGCACTAGGGCTGGCCTAGGCTCAACGACTGCTAAGTCGAATTGTTTTGCGATATCCAAAGAATAGGCGCTTGCCCCAATTGCTGGTACTGGTAAACCGCCTGTAGCCATCACCACAGCCTTTGTGATTTCAATGCCATGATTTGTTTCAACACGCCATTGAGCATCTGCTTGAGAAATAGATTGAACTGAGACCGGATGACGAATAGTCACACCGCCTTTTGCACATTCACTCATCAACATTTCAATAATTTGTTTTGCAGAGTCATCACAAAACAGTTGCCCCTGATGCTTCTCGTGATATCGAATCCCGTATTCGCTGACAAGTTGAATAAATTCTTTTGCTGGATATTTGGCTATGGCGCTTTTTACAAAATGGGGATTGAGCGATAAAAAATTGGCTGGGGTGCTGTGCATGTTCGTGAAATTGCAGCGGCCGCCGCCGCTAATACGGATCTTTTCACCCAAGATATCGGCATGATCGAGTACTAATATTTTTTTACCTAGTTGCCCAGCGACGCCAGCGCAAAACAGGCCAGCCGCGCCACCGCCAATAATGACGGCATCCCATATTTTGCTCATGGCTTAATGAAAGCGATCAATGATGTCAGAAGAAATCTTTAGTTTCTCCATATGCATCCTGGTATAGGCCTGCCGGAAATTTTTGGTCATGGAGATCATCGCCGAGGCAGTCCAAGCAAAGGCAAACATCCCAGAAAACGCAATAATGACCGCTAACATCTTCCAACCATTAGGAAGTATGTCCTCCATAAATCCCATTGCAGTGTAAGTGCTACCAGCAAATAAAATACTGTCACCTAGGTTAGGTAGGAGCTTAAATAGATACAAAGCAAAACCCCATATCACGATCTCAACAATATGGGTCATAAACAAAAGAAATACGCTGATGTAAAAACAGATACTGACAGAGGCAAATTTCTTTTCAGCTAGTAATAGATAGGATCTCACTTCATAGCGTTTAGCAATCTGCAAAAGTAAGACGCCATGAAAGATCATGACTACGATCAACATCAAAGCTCCCAATAGGTAGGCTGGAAGATCTAGTTCGGTGGCGAGAGTTTGGTGAATATTCATAATCTTTAAAACTAACGCTATTTTACAGGGGCATTAAGCGAGCTGGTACCAGTCTCGAATGTACTTCCAGGCCTCCTCAGCAGTTTCTACAAAGTGCACCCCATGCATGTCAATTTCATCAATGACGCCGAACTCAATCATTTGCTTGAAATTCACCATTTCAGTCCAAAAGGCTTTGCCCACCAGAATAACTGGGAAGCGGTCAACCTTTTTGGTTTGCATCAGCGTTAATACTTCAAACAACTCATCAAATGATCCAAAGCCACCAGGGAAGGCAACTATCGCTCGAGCTCTCAACATAAAATGCATTTTTCGAAGAGCGAAGTAATGAAAGCGAAAACTTAAACCGGGGCTAATATAAGGATTGGGATGCTGCTCTCTAGGTAGACTGATATTAAATCCAATAGTTTGATCACCAGCCTCAAATGCACCACGATTGGCAGCCTCCATAATTCCTGGGCCGCCACCAGTGCAGATGTATAACTTATTATTCCCCTGCTTTTGCGTAGCGTTGTACTGGGCCACTAAACCGCCAAACTCTCTAGCTGATTCGTAATAACGACTGTGTAGCAGTGCTTTTTTTGCTTCCTCCATCTCCACTGGAGTGACAGCCTTTGCCTCTAGATCAAGGGCTCGCTCATAACTGACAAAACGGGTTGAGCCAAATACAGTAATGGTGTGCTCGATGCCATGTTCATTCAACAGAATTTCTGGCTTGAGTAACTCCAGCTCAAAGCGAATACCGATGGTTTCACGACGAGCAAGAAAAGCCTCATCATCAAATGCGAACTTATAGGAATCTATTGAACTTTCCTCAGAAATCTGGCTTTTTTTAATATCCAAAAAGTCAGTAATAGTCTGAGAATTATTTGTTGGGAGCTTGGACTTCATGCTGCAACCTTTGGCGGAAAGAGTAACTCCATATTACCTTTTGGACTGAGTAAGCCTAACTTCATCAACTTATATTGGGGAAACTAGTATTTATACCTATCCTTAACAAAATTCAAGTCTAGGGGGTTTTAGGGATATACCCCACCCTTATTAAGGTTTAAAATCCCTAGAATTTCAACCAAATCGAAGGAAAAGCAATGAGCAACCGTTCAATCATCATCATGGTACTGGTTTTAATTAGTGCCACCGCCTATTTACTCATCAAAGGCGACGGCGACATTGATATGGGTGGCGAGAAGCATGGCGCTGAAGCTGCTCACATGGAAGAAGCTAAGAAAGATGCCCCTGCGGCGGCTCCAGCAGCCCCTGCTGCTGCACCAGCACCTGACGCTAAGAAGTAATTTTTCGCAATGAAAATGAAACCGCGGCTAGCCGCGGTTTTTTTATATCATTTGCCCATGAAAACTACGCTTACCCTACTCCTCCTTTTCTTTTCTCAAATAAGCTTCTCACAACCAATGAACCAAATTGACGCCAAAATGATTCAATCCTTTGCTCCTACCGGCACTTTGCGTGTTGGTATTAATTTAGGCAATCCCGTTTTGGCTGGACTTGATGCGGGCACTCAAAAGCCAAAGGGAGTGACGATTGATATTGCAAATGAAATCGGTAAACGTGCTGGCATCCCAATTGAACTCGTTCCTTTTCAAACCGCTGGCTCTACAGTGGATGCCATTAAGACTGGCAAGATTGATCTCATCTTTGTAGCAATTGATCCCGTTCGAGGTGCAGATGTAAGCTACACACCGCCCTACATCCAGATTGAAGGTGCCTACATGGTCAAAGCCGATTCCAATCTCAAGGTAAATGAGTATGTGGATCGTTCTGGTGTAGAGATTGTGGTTGGTAAAGGAAGCGCATACGATCTATTCCTCACCCGTGAAATTAAAAATGCCACCCTACTTCGTGCAGCCAGTTCACAAGCTGTAGTGGATGATTTTATGGCTGGTAAAGGAAATGTGGCTGCAGGAGTTAAACAACAGCTAGAAAGTGATGCCAAACGCTATAACGGTTTACGCATGCTTCCTGGACGATTCATGGTCATTAATCAGGCCATTGGCATTCCGAAGGCTAGACCTGAATTTGAAAAGACGACCATTTATTTGAGCGGCATCATTGCTGACTTAAAGTCATCAGGATTTGTAGCTGAATCTATGAAACGTCATGGCATACAAGGCGCTAGAGTAGCCGAATAAGTGACAAGGTTGAGTTAGCAAGAGTATCCAGCCTTACAATGATCTCAATCCCCTGGATTGGATCGATACTGGCTATATGAGCACCTTACCCATCAAACTCAATGCACTTAAATTAGCTCAACGCTTAAAACGCGCTCCCGCTGAGCACAAGGGTGATGCCGGTAAAGTGATTTTGGTCGGTGGTGCGCCTGGTATGGCAGGTGCGCTCTTATTAGCTGGCAACGCCTGTCTGTACTTAGGTGCTGGCTGGACCATTCTAGAAATGCTCGACCCTACTTCGGCCCATGCCTACATGGATCATCCAGAATTGATGATTCGTCTTGCGGATCCCAAGATTAATTTCAGCGCTCAACAAAATAAAGCAGATATCATCGCCATCGGTCCTGGGCTTGGAGTTTCTGCATTAGCTAAACATTTGCTTCACAATATCTTAAGCAGTACTCATGCGCCCATTGTTATTGATGCAGATGCGATTAATTTAATTGCTAGTAATCAGGATCTTTTACAGGCACTTCAAAAACGCAATCAAGAGTATCCCGAGCAAACCGTACTCACACCGCATCCCGGTGAAGCCGCCAACTTATTACATAGCTCTGCAGTAGATGTGCAAGCCAATCGCGTTGACGCATTAGCGCAGTTAGTAGAGTTGACTCAATCCATCGTAGTACTCAAAGGCCAAAACACCTTAATTGCCTCACCAAATTACCAGCCGCTGCAGTGTGCAGAAGGTAATGCCGGCATGGGAACAGGTGGCATGGGTGATGTACTCACAGGAAGTATTGCCGCGATTGCAGCCCAAGGACTTCGTCACCAACTGAATCTCTGGGAGGCAAGTGGGCTCGCTGTAGAACTTCATGCACGCGCTGCAGATAGTCTGGTAAGTAAAGGTGTTGGGCCAATAGGCTTAACACCTTCTGAAGTCATCTTGGAGATGAGAAGCTTGTTAAATAGACTGTTATAAAACGGTATGCAATCGGCTAGCGCAGCACATCATCATCGACATTACCTCTATGGCATCCTGATGGCTGCTGTTGGCTCAATGCTCTTCTCTGGCAAAGCCGTTCTGATCAAGCTAGCTTTTGCAGATGGTGCAAATGCGGAAACCCTCATAGCGCTCCGTATGTTGATGGCTTTTCCGATGTTCTGGGGAATCTATTGGTGGTACTCGCGCAGAAGCCCCATGAGTCCTTTAAGTTGGTCTGATCGCGGCAAGATGATTGGCCTCGGATTTTTAGGCTACTTTCTTTCTAGCTATGTCGATTTCTTGGGGCTCCAATATATTTCTGTTGGCTTAGAGAGAATCGTTTTGTATCTCACTCCAACAATCGTCTTACTCATATCCTATTTTGTTCTCCAAAAATCCATCTCTCGCCTGCAGTGGTATGCATTAATTGTTGGCTATCTAGGCGTGATTGTGGTCTTCATTCAGGATGCCAGCTCCTCCGGTATTAGTGCATGGTTGGGTATGTTCCTCGTGTTCTCTAGCGCCTGCTTTTATGCGGTCTATATGATTGGCGCAGGGGAAATGGTGAAGCGCATTGGAAGTGTGCGCCTGGTTGTTTATGCCAGCTCATCCTCTACAGTATTTAGTGTGGCGCAGTCTCTTATCTACAACCCCACTTCTTTGCTCGAGCAATTGCCGCAAATTTACTGGCTGAGCTTGCTAAATGCCAGCTTATGCACTGTCATTCCTATGCTCATGATCATGATGGCAATCAATCGCATTGGCTCACCCTTGGTTGCGCAAGCAGGAATACTGGGACCCGTATCCACCATCTTTATGGGCTATGCATTTTTATCGGAACCCATTACCTGGATGCAAATCAGCGGGATGACTTTGGTAATCGCCGCCATGTGGCTTTTAGTTCGCAATGACCCATCAAATAAAAAGTCACCTGATCCCAAAAAATCAGATGACTTTGATAGAACTGAACCCCTCAATTAAGAGGGGGCTTAGCGAAACCTTACTGTGCAGGAGCTGGAGTTGCTACAGGGGCGGTAGCGGCAGCTTTGGCTTTCTTCTTAGACTTCTTCTTTGCTTTTTTGTCTGCCTTCTTGTCTTTCTTAGTCTTCTTTACTTTTTTCTCTGATACCGGCTCAGCTGGCACAGGTGCGGCGGCTGGAGCAGCCACCGGAGCTGGAGCTGGATCCGCAGCCATCACTGCTATAGGTGATAAGGCAATAGCAGCAGATACCAAAGTGATAGTGCTGAGGTGCGCAATTCGAGAAATCATAAAATTCTCCAGGAAAGTTGGTTGATAATTTGATCATACTCAAAAATTTGTCATAAATACCTCATTTAAAGAAAGTTATTGATGAATGATTTTCCTAGCGATATTTTTACGGAGCCTCAAGGCTATTCAGTTGATACCCTCAGCATGCTTGGTCCTTTCACAGGAATGGCTGGGATATGGGAAGGTATTCGCGGCCTTGATGTCAAACCCAAAGTAGATGGCCCTAAGAAACAAGCTTATGTTGAACGCATTGAGCTTCAGCCGATAGATCCTCAAACCAATGGCCCTCAATTATTTTATGGCTTGAGATATCACGCCCACATTACTAAGCCTGATCAAGTTAAAACCTATCATGATCAAGTGGGCTACTGGCTTTGGGAGCCTGCAACTGGAAACATTATTCACACGCTCACTATTCCACGCGGAATGACGACGATGGCTTCGGGCATAGCCACTGCCACTGCCAAGCACTTTGAATTGCATGCGAAAGAAGGTGATCCTAATGCAGGGATCTCTTCCAATCCATTTTTAGAGTACGCATTTAAAACTGTTGAATATCATATTGAGGTGATCATCCATGATGATGAGACCTGGTCATATGAACAAGACACCGTGTTGAAAATCAAAGGCCAAGATGCCCTGTTTCATCACGTTGATAACAATACCTTGCATAAGATTGGAGAAGCAACACCAAATCCTCTAGCAAGGAAATAAAAAAGGCCATCATATGATGGCCTTGTCTTAATACTCTGTTGAATTAAGCAGGAAGTGCTTCAGCCTCAGTAATCTTCTCCAAAGCTTTAGCCAGGTGATCAACGGTGCGATCAACGTGTGCCAATTTCTCCAGGCCAAACAATCCAATACGGAAAGTGCGGAAGTCTGGTCTTTCATCACACTGCAATGGAACACCTGCAGCTGTTTGCATACCCAGGGCAATAAACTTTTTACCCGACTGAATATCCGGATCCTTGGTATAGCTCACCACGACACATGGAGCCTGGAAACCTTTTGCAGCAACTGAGTCATAGCCCTTTGATACCAAGAGCTCACGAACCTTCGTACCCAATTCAATTTGTTTTTGTTTGAGAGCTGCAAATCCAAGAGATTGGGTTTCTTGCATCACATTACGCAAAATCTTCAGAGCATCGGTAGGCATAGTGGTGTGATAAACATGACCACCCTTCTCATAGGCTTCCATAATCTGAAGCCATTTTTTCAAATCCATCGAGAAACTGCTGCTCTGTGTAGTATCAATAAGCTCACGAGCACGGTCACTCATAGCAATCAACGCACAGCATGGGGAACTACTCCAACCTTTTTGTGGTGCAGTAATCAATACATCCACATTGCATGCTTTCATATCAACCCACATTGCACCTGAAGCGATGCAATCTAGTACGAACAAACCATTCACAGAACGAACCGCTTCGCCAACCGCCTTGAGATATTCATCTGGCAAAATAATTCCGGCAGAGGTTTCAACGTGCGGAGCGAAGACAACAGCAGGCTTTTCTTTTTTGATAAAAGCCACTACTTCTTCAATTGGTGCAGGAGCAAATACACCCTGCGTAGTATTTTCTAATTGCTTGCCTTTGATAACAGTAATGTCATTTGTAATGTTGGCCAAATCAAAAATCTGGGTCCAGCGATAGCTAAACCAGCCGTTACGCAAAACTAAGCACTTTTGCTGATTTGCAAACTGACGAGCCACGGCTTCCATGCCAAACGTGCCGCTTCCAGGAACAATCACAGCAGAGCTCGCATTGTATGCATCTTTAAGCACACTGGAGATATCAACCATCACACGCTTAAATTCTTCAGACATGTGATTTAAGGAGCGGTCGGTATAAACGACTGAGAACTCCAATAAACCATCTGGGTCAACGTTTGGTAGTAAGCCTGGCATAGTAATTTCCTAAGAATTTCTGACGATAAGTGCTAAATGATACCGATTTAAGGGTATTTATGGGTGATCAGATGCAAAAGTTTGGCACCACCCCTGTCAGAGAGCTTTAATCCTAGGATTGAGGGCCTAAGGGATTAATCTGCGCCCAGTTGCAGAGAATTTTTTTGCCGCTTTTCTATCGCATTTTTTAATAATGCTGCAGTGCGATATATCCCGTGAGCAAATTTTCCATAGGGCATAGTTAAAAAGAATCCCATAACAAAGCCCAAGTGAACAGCCAACAAAATCGGCATCCAAGTGGTATCACGATAGGCTAAGAGTGCTAAGCCAGTTGCACTGATTAATAAGAGCAACAAAATGAATGCTCTATCCATCGGTTTTTGATTGGCATCTCCATGCGCACTATCACGCTTGTAGTTTAAATAGAGCAAACCAGTAGGACCAATGAGAAGCCCAATGCCGCCAAGAGTACCTAAGATAACAGGCAAGCTGTTGAGAGCATAAGGCGCTGACAGACCTAGGAGATAGTGATAGAGAGTGGCAACACTTGTTGAGGCAAAGCACAACATGAAACCATAAAATGTGAAATGGTGAAAACGTTTTCTCCACAGAGAGAAAGCATCATCTTCATTATTGCAACCCTCACCATGACCACCGCCTAGATATTTAAGGCTTAAGACATCGTGCGTAGCTTCGGCTGCAGCAACTCCAGTAATAGCCCCTGGTGAAACCTGACTCCAAAAACGAATTACTCCGACTGCTATTGCCAGAATGGCAAATAGAAACACCGCTCCAAACATCAGCGCTAGTGTGTTATGAGAAAAAATGGCGTAGAAATTTCCACCATTAGGCGCCAAGAATAAAGTGCCATTAAGTGCAAGAGTCAGCAATAAAAAAGCGATCAAGGAAATTGAGCTGGCCATAGCAAGCGTAACGCCATTGTTCTTATACAAACTTCCAAAAGCATGCGGCCAGGCAAAATCAATATAGGTTTCTTGGCGCACCTTTGCCATTGCCAAGGGAACGTTTACCGCAAAATCATGTGGAGGTGCGTATTGGCAAGCATGCAAGCATGCACCGCAGTTGTGACAAAGGTTTGCTAAGTAATGGACATCAGCAGTATTGAATTCAATACGACGTGTCATTGCAGGAAAGACTGCACAAAAGCCCTCGCAATAACGGCATGCATTACAGATCTGCATAATGCGAGCCACTTCTTGGTCAGCACGCCCAGCACCTAAGTTAGAAGCCTCTTGAATCAGAGAGTTAAGCTGTTGCATCATTTATCTCCGTTTTCAAGCCCACTGCTCTTGCAGCGCTAACACCAGCAATTCGACCAAAGGCCGTGCCGATAGTCATTCCAATCCCCGCGGTATAACCTTTGCCCAATACATTTCCTGCCATCATTTCCCCAGCAACGAATAAATTTTGACTGGGCTTGCCGTCGAAAAATACATTGGCATTCTGATCCGTCTTCAAACCTAAGTAAGTAAATGTCACGCCTGGCTTTACTGCATATGCATAGAAAGGTCCCACATCAATTTTTCTTGCCCAGTGTGTCTTAGGCGGATTGAGACTTTCTGTATGGCAATCATCTAAGGCAGTGTGATCAAAAGTACCATCAACACATGCCGCATTAAAGTCCCTAATTGTTTTCACAAAGGTTGCTTGGTCAACTCCAATTTGATCTGCCAACGCTTCCAAGGTATCCGCTTTCTCACCTGGGAATACTGGTGGCATAAAACGTCCAAGCGCTTTGGAATCAATAATGGAATAGGCAATCTGACCAGGCTGTTGCGCCACAAGGCGACCCCAGATGGCATAACGCTTAGGCCAAAAATCTTCGCCCTCATCATAAAAGCGCTCAGCCTTTTGATTCACCACTACACCCAAGGAAACACAATCAATGCGTGTGCAAATTCCACCGTCATATAAAGGAGCACGCGCATCAATGGCTACCATGTGCGCCTGAGTAGGGTCCCCAATCGTATCTGCCCCTGCTTCAATCATGTATTTGAGCAAAACGCCCATATTAAATTTAGTACCGCGGATTAAAAAATTATCCGCAGGATACTCACCTGAGTCATTTTTTCCCCAAGCTTCTTTTAACCATTCACGATTAGATTCAAATCCACCGGCCGCAAGTACACATGCCTTAGCTTCGATCCGCTCTTTGCCAACATAAGCGGCAATAAACTTGCCATCTTTCAACTCAACAGAATCCACTGGTGCGTTATAGCGAATCTGAATACCCAGTTTTTCAGCGCTACGATAATAAGCATTGACTAATGCCTTGCCACCGCCCATAAAGAATGCATTAGTACGCGAGAGATGTAGCGTCCCAGAGAGTGGCGCTTGAAAATGGACTCCATGCTTCATCATCCATGAGCGACAACTTGAGGACGAGCGAATCACCAATCTGGCAAGCGCTTCGTCAGTAAGACCTCCGGTAACCTTTAGAAGATCCTCCCAGTACTCTTCTTCTGAGTATGTGCCCAACAAAACATCTTGAGGCCCATCATGCATGGCGCGTAAATTGCGCGTATGGGCAGAATTACCACCCCGCCACTCCTTGGGGGCTGACTCCAATACCAATACGCTAGCGCCGGCCTCTCGGGCCATTAGGGCAGCACAAAGGGCGGCATTTCCGCCACCAATGACAAGAACATCAACCATAGACACTGTAAAACTTTATAAATCAAAAGAACTAACTGTACTGTTTTTTTCAGATTCTTTCCTGAACCCCGATCAAACAGTCTTTGCTAGGTCGAACGATTTTTAGGAGAAGAAACCCAGATACCAGCAACAATTAAAGCAAAAGCTGCCCCATGGAATAAGCCTGGAGGCTCCCCAAGAATGGCAGCAGATAATAGTGCGGTAAACAATGGAATGAAGTTAGCAAAAAAGGCGGCTACCGTTGGCCCCGCCCCGGTAACCCCGAGACCCCAGCAACGATACGCAATCAAGGATGGGCCGATAGCCACAAAAAGAATGAGCGATCCAGTCCAGAGGTTGAGATCTAAATAGGCACGCCCAGAAGCTATTTCAATGCCTTCAAATAATCCAGTCCAGAGCAAACCTATAAGGACTTGTGCTATTAGAAAATCGGCCCAGGGCCACTGGCGTTCATTGCTAGATCCAGGGCGACTCAACATCCAACTATAGAATGCCCATAAGAAAGTAGCCACCATAATTAAAAGGTCGCCTACAACCATTTGCATTGAAAGCAATGCACTAAGGTCACCGCGAGTTAATACCACCGCCACACCCACCAAGGAGACCACCGCTCCAATCATTTGAACCAACTTGGGTTTGACTTGATAAAACACGCTGCCAATAAATAGCATCCAAATTGGCATGCTGGCACCAATTAAGGTCACATTAATAGCAGAAGAAGTTTGTAGCGCCAGGTAAAGTAATACGTTGTAACTTCCAACGCCAAACAAACCTAGAATTAAGAAACGGGTTTTGTTTTTCCACAATGGACTACCAGTCTTAAAAATGCGCCATCCAAAAGGCAATAGGATCAACGCAGCCAAGCCCCAACGTACTGCACTCAAGGTAATTGGAGAAATGCTTCCGACCAATGCGCGACCCGCAATTGCATTTCCGGCCCAAAGAGCCGTGGCGGTTAGTAAATACAGAGCAGTAGCGAGATTAAGCTGGGGCATTCCGGTTTAATGAGGACAATGGTAATTCAGGGGCCCCAAGCATGGGTTGACCCTCTATTGTAGAAACAAATCCTCGGTATTGCTAAGATAGAGCATAAATAAGCCAATACTCAATTATCAGAAGGACACCTAGTGGCAATCATTACCAATATTGAAGACTTACGAGTACTTCATAAAAAGCGCACTCCAAAGATGTTTTACGACTATGCAGACTCAGGATCTTGGACTGAGTCAACCTACCGTGCTAATGAATCTGATTTTCAAAAAATTAAGTTTCGGCAACGGGTTGCGGTCGACATGAATAACCGCACCTTGAAAACCACCATGGTTGGGCAAGAAGTGAGCATGCCGGTCGCTTTGGCACCTACAGGATTGACTGGCATGCAACACGCTGATGGAGAAATTCTGGCAGCACAAGCAGCTGAAGAGTTTGGAGTGCCATTTTGTTTATCCACAATGAGCATCTGCTCTATTGAAGATGTTGCAGAGCGCACTACCAAGCCATTCTGGTTCCAACTCTATGTGATGAAAGATCGCGGCTTTATTGAGCGTTTGATAGAGCGCGCTAAGGCAGCAAATTGTTCTGCACTAGTTCTCACGCTTGACCTGCAAATCTTAGGTCAACGCCACAAGGATTTAAAGAATGGCTTAACCGCACCACCAAAATTAACGATTGCTAACATCATGAATATGGCCACTAAGCCACGCTGGTGCTTAGGTATGGCGATGACTCCCCGCAGAACCTTTCGTAATATAGTAGGTCATGCTACTGGCGTTGGTGATATGTCCTCCCTATCCTCTTGGACAGCGGAGCAATTTGATCCGGGCCTTAGTTGGGCAGATGTAGAGTGGATTAAAAAACTCTGGGGCGGGAAATTGATTATTAAGGGGATCCTAGATGAAGAGGATGCCCGATCTGCAGCGAATTCTGGTGCTGATGCATTGATTGTTTCTAATCATGGCGGTCGTCAACTAGACGGCGCTGTTTCTAGTATCCAAGCACTGCCCGGAATTGTGAATGCTGTTGGCAAAGATATTGAGGTTTGGATGGATGGCGGTATCCGCTCTGGTCAAGATGTTCTTAAGGCCTGGGCCCTTGGCGCTCGCGGTACCATGATTGGTCGCCCTTTCCTCTATGGCTTAGGCGCTATGGGTGGAGCCGGAGTCACCAAATGTCTTGAAATTATTCGCAATGAGCTTGATATCACCATGGCCCATGTTGGACATCGCGATATTCAAAATGTCACTACCGATATCTTGTATCCAGGAACTTTTTAAATTAAATATTTACTCAATCACCCCATCATTCTTTTTGGGGTCTGCTTTCTTCTATTTTCCGCATCGGTATGGCTCGGTAATGCCGTATTGAGTCGTTTTCGGACGAAAGACAGTGAGACCTCACAAGATTTAGGCGTCATTCAGACTGCGACACTAACGCTTTTAGCGCTCATTATTGGTTTCACTTTTTCTATGGCCATTAATCGTCATGACCAGCGTGAAGTCTTAGAGGAGGCAGAAGCAAATGCCATTGGCACTGAATATTTAAGAGCTGACCTACTTCCTGCACCATCAGCAGAAAAAACCAAAACTCTCTTAAAAGAATATATAGATCAACGCATTTTGTTTTATTCCAAGCAACCTGATGATGTTATTGCCAAAATCCGGCAAAGAACGGATGAATTACAAGACGCACTGTGGAAAGAAGTGCTTCCGCATGCTCGTGCCCAACAAACCCCCATCATGGCTATGGTTGCATCTGGAATGAATGATGTTCTGAATTCTCAAGGATATGTTCAGGCAGCTTGGTGGAATCGCATCCCAAACACGGCCTGGGCCCTGATGGCTTCGATCGCTATATGCGCTAATTTATTGGTTGGCTTTGGCGCACGGAACTTCAAAAAGAATATAGGTTTATTTATGATTTTCCCTCTAGTAACCTCAGTTTCTTTTTTCTTGATTGCCGATATCGATAGTCCTAGAGGGGGCGTTATTCGCATCGAACCAAAAAACTTGCTCATCTTAAAAGAATCCTTGGGTACCCCCAAAAGCGACGTAAATCTATCTTCCAGCATTAAATAAGCATCAACCTATAGGCGGTACATATGAAAAGAGTAGTGGATGTTTTTAAGAATCGTGGCCGCGAATTGGTCTGGACATATGTGATCGACCTGCGTAATGATGAGGAATTCCATCCAGGCCAAGCCGATTTTGAGGTCGAAGCTTTAAGGCTATCCCAGTTAGATAAACGAGGCGCTGTAAGCGAGTTAAGCGCACGGGTCAGACTCAACAATTAAGCATTAATCAATAATGTGCATAAAATAATGTTTTAGGCTAAATCTGTTTTAAAAGGAACATTCGAGATGAAACCGCTCACCAAAAAAGCCAAGATGGCCGTAGGTTGGACCATACTCATGACTGTGGTTGGTACTGCCATGTTGCATCAATGGCAATTCTTTGCCATGGGCTGCGCTTCCCTCGCCCTTCTGATCATTGCTAATCAGTACGACTTACTCAAAGATCCAGAAGATAAAAAATAAGGCCCTCGATATTGTCGAAGGCCTTACTGATTTACCTAGGTAAGACGATTATTTCAGCGTTGGATAGTCCGTATATCCTGCTTCATTACCACCATAAAAAGTAGCGCGACTGTAGGCATTCAATTCCGCGCCCTGCTTAAAGCGCTCTACTAAATCTGGATTAGAAATAAATAATCGGCCATAGGCAACCGCATCGGCCAGACCATCTTCTAATACCTTCTCGCCCATTGCCTGATCGTAGCCCCCAGCAGTGATAAATTGACCCTGATAGGCTGCTCTGAACATTTCAGAGGTAATTGGTGCCTCTTCGTTGACTTGATCGCCACCACCAGCACTGGTAGCGCGCGGTTCGATCATATGCACGTAAGCTAAGTGGTGCTGATTTAATTTCTGAATAGCGGCAGTAAAGAGTGCTACTGGATCACTGTCCCCCATATCATTAAATGTGCCATATGGGGAGAGTCTCACCCCAATTTGTGTACTTGGAAATACTTGAGCCACTGCATCAATCACCTCACTTAAGAGACGCAAACGATTTTCAATCGAACCACCATACTGATCTTGACGTTGATTGGTTTTATCTTGCAAGAACTGATCAAGCAAATATCCGTTGGCCGCATGAATTTCTACCCCATCAAATCCCGCATCTTTTGCGTTCTGTGCCGCCGTTACATACTCACGAATCAAGCGTGCGATATCTTCTATGCTCATCGCCTTTGGCGTTTCATAATCGTGCAGTTGCCAATCAGCACCGTAGGTCTGACCAGATGCCGGAATAGCAGAGGGAGCCTCCGGTACACCATGCTCAGGATGTAATGAAGAGTGAGAAATACGTCCTACGTGCCATAACTGCGCCACAATGCAGCCATCCTTATCATGAACAGCTTGCACAATCTCTTTCCAAGCAGCGGTTTGTTCGGAAGTGTAGATCCCAGGAGTTCCTGGATAACCCATGCCCAAGTTCGAAATTTGAGTGGCCTCTGTAATGATCAGGCCAGCACTTGCCCGCTGTGCATAGTAGGTTTTTGCCAATGGACTAGGTATATGCCCCGCAACAGCACGCATTCTCGTTAAAGGCGCCATCACTAGGCGATTCTTAAGCTCAATGGAGCCAAGGCTTACAGGGGTAAACATCATTTCTTTACCGGTCATAGGGTTCTTTCTTTTTACTTAAAAATTTCACTGGAATAGCTGACTGTAACAAGTTTTAGTTATATATGCTGAATAAGCGCTTTACTGAATTTGACTTTAAAATCGTGGCTATGAATAAGGAATAATGATGAAAACTTGGCAATGTATCGTATGCGGATTTATTTATGACGAAGCAAAAGGTTTACCCGAAGATGGAATAGCTCCCGGCACTGCCTGGGCTGACGTTCCAGATAATTGGGAGTGTCCTGACTGTGGCGTTTCAAAGTCTGATTTTGAAATGGTTCAAGTAGGTTGAACATTTCTATTCGTAGCACCATATTAGGGACTCTATCTTGAATCAAGAAGCTACATTAACCCAAGGCGCTATTACTATCATCGGTAGCGGCTTAGCTGGGTATACCGTTATCCGTGAAATTCGCAAACTCGATAAAACAATTCCGATTACGCTGATTACTAAAGAGCCGGGATACTTCTACTCAAAACCCATGCTCTCCACCGCCCTTGCCAGCAAGAAAGAGGCGTCACAACTGATCTCTACACCTGCCGATGGCATGGCATCTCAGCTAGAGATCAATATCTTGGCGCAAACAGAAGTAAGTGCGATACAAATCGATACACAAGAGATTGTTACTAATCAAGGCAGCATTCCCTACAGCAAATTAGTTTTAGCTTTAGGTGCAGATCAAATCCGCTTACCACTTCAAGGCTCTGCCGCTGCTGAAGTTCTGACAGTAAATGATCTAGAGGACTATGCAAAGTTTCGCCAGCAGATTCAAGACAAAAAACGCATTGTCATCCTAGGCGCCGGCCTCATTGGTTGTGAGTTTGCGAATGATCTTGTCTTAAGCACTTATGAAGTTGATGTGATTGATATGGCTCCACAGGCACTTGGGCGCTTACTACCGGAGGAAGCCTCACTAGAATTAGCAAGTAAATTAGCGTCCGCAGGTGTTCGCTGGCACTTCAACACCACTATCCAAAGTATTGATCATCATGAGAGCGCGCTCAAAATCTCTCTAGCAAATGGCACAACACTCACTTGCGATGCAGTCCTCTCTGCAATCGGTCTAAGGCCAAGACTTGATCTCGCTAAAGCTGCAGGTATTCAAACTCACACTGGCATTGTCGTCAACCGAGAATTAGAAACAAGCGTAAAAAATATCTACTCACTTGGAGATTGTGCTGAAGTTGACGGACTAGTCCTGCCCTATGTCATGCCTATCATGCAAGCAGCAAGAGCACTCGCACCAAACTTGCTCGGCCAAAAAACAGTTCTGAGTTATCCAGCCATGCCAGTCATGGTGAAGACTCCCTCCCTACCAACGATTGTTTCTCCACCACCCAAAGATGCCAAGGGGGCATGGAAGGTGGAGCGAATGGATGGTGGCTTAGAGGCTCGCTTCGAATCTGAGGATGGTCAGTTGCTCGGCTTTGCTTTAATGGGGGCTGCAACATCTCAGCGTGCGGCGCTCACAAAAGAATTACCACCTTTACTCGGCTAAATATGTTTGATGTACTGCTGAGTTAAAAAGGCCCGCATCGCGGGCCTTTTTAATCAAACCAGTGCTGAGATTTATGAGACAAGCACAAACCAAGTTGTATTGTGTGATTGCGCAACCATCAAAAACAGCATTGGAACTGAGAGGATAGTGTTCAGACGTGATGTCAGCATGGCGACACGTGCAGACTTTGCCTTCACATCAGGCTCAACAGCAACAATACCTAAGGCACGTTTTTGATTTGGCCAAATAATGAACCAGACATTAAAAGCCATCACCAAAGCAATCCACATACCTAAGCCTATCGCACGAAATGGGGTTTGCAGTGTGAAAGCCTGATGCAAATAACCATTTAATGCAGCCACGATGATGCCTGTCAGAACAGTAAACAATGCTGCATAGCGAAACCAAAACAAAGCTGTAGGAGCAATGACTTTACCAATCGCAGGTTTTTGCTCATCTGGGATTTTGGGCATTGAAGGAATCTGCACAAAGTTGAAGTACCAAAGCAAACCAATCCACATGACACCAAACATCACGTGCAACCAACGGAAGATAAATGGCAATTCAGCAGAGCTAAAGTTGCCACCCAAAGCAAAGATAATCACAATCAGGAGCACAAAACCAGCTAATACTGTGCGTCCCAATGATGTCAAGATTGAAGTCATCAAATTTTTCCTGAGGATCTCATCAATTAAGCAAAATTCTTGCTTGCAAAATCCCAGTTGACCAAGTTCCAAAAGTTTTCAACGTATTTTGGACGCGCATTGCGTGTATCGATGTAGTAAGCATGCTCCCATACATCACAAGTTAGCAATGGTTTTGAGTCGCTTGTTAATGGGGTAGCAGCATTGCTTGTTGAAACCAGATCAAGACTTCCATCTGGCTTCTTAACCAACCAAGCCCAACCTGATCCAAAAGTACCTACAGCGCACTTAGTAAACTCTTCTTTAAATTTATCAAATGAACCCCACTTAGCATTGATAGCATCTGCTAATGGACCAGTAGGAGCTCCTCCTCCGTTTGGCTTCATTCCCATCCAGTAAAAAGTGTGGTTCCAGACTTGAGCAGCATTGTTAAATACACCACCTGCGGATTTTTTGACAATATCTTCAAGAGTGGCTGACTCAAACTCTGTACCCTTGGTGAGATTATTTAAATTCGTTACATAAGTCTGATGATGTTTTCCATAGTGATACTCCAAGGTTTCCTTAGAGATGTAGGGAGCTAAAGCATCGAGAGCGTAGGGCAACTGAGGTAAGGTATGTTCCATTTTTGTTCCTTTTAATTACATAAGCCAATAAAAATATACGGTATTTTGCGATAACTATAGACTATTCTGGCTTTTTTGTTTGTTTGGGCATTTTTTCAGAAATCTTACTTAAAATAGAGGCTGACGCCTCCTTTCGGGCATCTAATATATATACCTATATGAGCAGCCTTCACCCATACCAAAACACCAAAAAACTCCATATTCAAGAGGTTGTCACTCGGGATGGATTTCAGGCGGAGCATGTTTTTGTTCCAACCGAGGAAAAGATTGCCCTCATTAATCGACTGAGTCGGACTGGCTATGCAAAGGTTGAAGTAACGTCATTCACAAGCCCCAAGGCCATTCCCATGCTGGCAGATGCAGAGGCCGTAATGAAGGCAATCGATCGAGTTCTCGGCGTGGAATACACCGTTCTTATTCCCAACCTCAAAGGTGCTGAGCGAGCAATTAGCGTTGGGGTGGATGAATTCAATCTAGTCATGTCAGTCAGCGAGGCTCACAATATGGCCAACCTCAAAATGGGTCGTGAGAATTCTTTTGCCGCTCTGAGCTCTGTGATTGATCTCGCGCATCAAAATAAGATACCCGTCAATATCTCACTATCGACGAGTTTTGGCTGCCCCATGACGGGAATCATTTCATTAGCGGATTTGATGCATTGGATCGATCGCTTTGCAGCAGTAGGTGTGAGGGGTATAACGATTTGTGACACTACCGGCATGGCAAACCCTGCTCAAGTACAAACAGTATGTGAGGCTGCGCAAAGTAAATACCCTCAGTTGCAATGGACCTTACATTTCCACAACACCAGGGGAATGGGTCTCGCCAATGCGCTGGCTGCCGTCAATAGTGGTATAGATCGCTTTGATTCCTCTTTGGGTGGTCTTGGAGGTTGCCCATACGCCCCTGGGGCCACTGGCAATATCTGTACCGAAGAATTAGTGCATATGCTTGATCTTATGGGCTTTAATACCAATATGAATATTGATGCCCTCCTAGCCTGCTCCAAAGACCTACAAACTTTAATTGGTCGCCCTTTACCCAGCCAGTTATTAATGGCTGGAAAAGTAGATAAACTACACGTAGCACCCTGCCAACCCTAAATATAAAATTGATGAGACAACACTATGCTTATGGCCTTCAAAAATAAATTTGGCGCACTCATTGCGCTGACGCTGTTTTGTATCTACAGCTTCGCAAACGCTCAAGAATTTCCACCAAAGAAAACCATCACCATCGTGGTTGGCTTTGCCCCAGGAGGCTCTGCTGACAGCGCCGCACGCCTAATTGCCAAGAAGTTGAGTGAAGACTTAGGTCAGAACGTTATTGTGGATAACAAACCTGGTGCTGGCGGCAATATTGCTCACGCCTACACTGCAAATGCTACTCCAGATGGATCGGTGATTTTGTTTGGATCAATCGGTCCACTTTCTATCGCCCCTCACCTTATGAAGTTGCCATACGATCCTCAAAAGGATTTGGCACCACTCACTATGGGTGTGACATTCCCTAATGTATTGGTTGTCACCCCTGAGTTAGGTGTCAAAAATTTAAAAGAATATATCGCGATGGCCAAAAAGAATCCGGGGAAAATTACCTTCGCTTCTACTGGCAGCGGCTCAGCTTCCCACCTCCAAGGTGAACTCTTAAACGTTCGTGCAGATATAGATACAACACACGTCCCTTATAAAGGTGGCAGCCCAGCAATGATTGACCTACTTGGTGGTCGCGTATCTTCCTACTATTCAGCATTGGCTACAGCCGACCCATATATCAAGAATGGCAAATTAATTCCGATTGCAACAACGGGTCCGAAGCGCGCACCTACACTGCCTAATGTACCCACTATTGCAGAATCTGGTTATCCCGGCTTTGATGCTGTGAACTGGTATGCTTTCGTTGCCCCTGCCAAGACACCTGATGTCATTTTAGAAAAATGGAATAAGGCACTAGTGGCTGTTCTGAATGACAAAGCAATCAATAAGCAATTATCTGAACATGGCCTTACTCCTAATCCAGGTAGCCGCGAAGATTTAGCGAAATATATTGCGAGTCAATCTACCACTTGGGGCAAGATTATTGCGGATAGAAAAATTACAGCCGAGTAAATTACCCGGCTGTCATTGATGGTTCGGTACTGCTCACGCTTTATTGAGCAGTCCAGCCACCATCCATATTCCAGGCCACGCCCCTCACCTCTGAGGCATCTGGTCCACAGAGAAATACCGCTAGCGCCGCTAACTGCTCAGGAGTAACAAACTCTCCTGAAGGTTGTTTTTCAGAAACAAGCGCTTTTTTGGCCGCTTCATTGGAGATCCCTTCGCGCTCTGCACGAGCATCTACTTGCTTTTGAACCAAAGGTGTTAGGACCCAACCTGGACATATTGCATTACAAGTAATTCCAGTATGCGCATTTTCTAAAGCGGTCACTTTAGTCAAGCCTACGATGCCGTGTTTAGCAGCAACATATGCCGCTTTTTGTGTTGAAGCAACCAAACCATGGACTGATGCAATATTAATGATGCGACCCCAATTACGTTGCTTCATCCCAGGCAATGCATGATGCGTTGTATGGAAAGCTGAACTTAAATTAATCGCAATAATGGCATCCCACTTGTCTGCAGGGAAGTCTTCAATATTTGCAGTGTATTGAATGCCGGCATTATTGACCAAAATATCCAGGGATCCAAAACGCTTTTCCGTTTGCTTGATGAGATCTTCGATTTCTGCAGGCTTACTCATATCAGCGCCGTGATAATCGACCTCGACTCCACAGGCTTTAATCTTGGCAATAGCCTCGTCTTTTTCTCCAAAGCCATTCACCATAATATTGACGCCCTGCTTTGCCAATGCAATGGCCATACCCAAGCCAATACCGCTGGTAGAGCCTGTAACCAGGGCTGTTTTACCTTTTAATGTGAACATATCTCTCAATACCGTATCAAGTTAATCATGAGCCCACCCAAGGTGGTCCGCTAAAGCTTGATGTTACAGGATGTGCATACCCCATAGAGATGGGGTATGCACCAAGAAAACGGAATTCAGATGAAAAACTAGATCTTTTTGAGCGCTCGCAAGATCTTTTCTGAGGTAATCGGCTGATCAAATACCGCTGTATTGAAGGGAGCTAAAGCATCATTAATCGCATTTTGTACGGCACCAGGAGCACCTGCAGTTCCAGCTTCCCCAGCCCCCTTTGCGCCCAACTTAGATGACTGGGTCGGCGTTTCTACGTGAGCCACTTCAATATCCGGCATTTCATTTGCCATTGGCACGAGATAGTCGGCCATACTGCCGTTTCTCAGTAGGCCACTATCGTCATACAAACATTCTTCAAATAAAACACCCCCAATACCCTGAACAATAGCTCCACGAACTTGCTCATCCACCAACATCGGATTGAGCACACGTCCACAATCTTCAACAGCCCAATGTTTGAGAAGTTTTACAAATCCGGTATCTGGGTCTACTTCAACATAAGATGCCTGGACGCCATTAGTAAAGATGAATGGGTAGTCTTTTTGAGTGTAGTGACGTGTCACCATTAATTCAGCTGAAAATCCAGGAGGCAATGTATCGGTTCGGAAGTAACCAATGCGCCCAATTTCACTAAATGGCAATAACTGCTCTCCCGTAGCCTTATCTAATACGTGGCTTCGACGAATCGATAGCTCTGTAACCGGCCGATTCAAGATAGTGCCTGCGAGTTTCAGAATATTCTCTTGCAATGCTTGGCATGCTAATAAAACCGCTTCGCCGCCAACACCAGCACCACGAGATGCCCAAGTACCGCCACCATATGGAGTGACATCAGTATCGCCAGTGACAACACGCACTTGATTAATGGAGACGCCTACTGCATCAGCAGCAATTTGAGCATAAATACCTTCGGTGCCTTGACCCTGTTCACCTACGCCAATCAATACTGAAACCACACCGCTAGGATCTAAGCGAACAGATGCGCCATCTTGTGAGGCAATACGCGCTCCACCAACACCATAGAATGCAGGACTAGGATTAGTAAGCTCGATCAGAGTGGCAAAACCAATGCCACGATAAATACCTTGCTTACGTAATTCTTCTTGCTCTTTACGCAAGGCTGGATAGTCCATCATTTTTTCAATCGTGCGCAAACATTGCTCATGCGATAGAACTTCAAGCTTGATTCCAGAAATTCCGGAACAGGGATAAGCATCATCCGGAATAACGTTACGTTTACGGAACTCCAGTGGGTCCATTTTCAATTTCTGCGCCGCTAAATCTACCAAGCCTTCGGTTACAGCACAGGCAATTGGATGCCCTACTCCACGATATTGGCAAGTAGGCGTCTTATTTTGAAAAACGACATTTAAATTGGCTCGATAGTTCTGATGCTTGTATGGTCCGCCGACTAAATTCACCACTTGATTTCCCTCAATCGCACTCGTTCTAGGGAACATAGAGTAAGGACCAATAGCGGTTAAGTCATCAATTTCAAAAGCCAAGATATCGCCGGCCTTATTGGCAGCAATGCGTCCCTTGATACGATGCTCACGCGCATGAATATCGCTAGTAAAAGACTCTAGTCTGTCGGCTACGAATTTGACTGGTCGCTCGAGCATCATCGCTAAGCCTACGGTAGCAAAGTCATCGGGATAGGCGTGCACTTTAATACCAAAGGATCCGCCAACATCTTTACAGATCACATGCACATCTGATTCAGACAAACCAAATTGGCGGCAATATAAATCTTGCATCATATGAGGCGCTTGTTGAGAGTGATACACCGTTAAGCGTCGCTCCCCTGGGTTGTAATCTGCTATCTGGCAACGGGGCTCCAAGGTCACACCAGTATGTCGACCAAAGCCAAATGTCGCTTCAGCTACTACATCGGCATTCGCAAAGACTTCATCTACATTACCCACATCCAAGGTGCGGGTAAAACATAAATTATCGCCAAGCTCTGGATGAATCACGGGTGTCTGAGGATCTAGCGCAGTTTCCATAGAGACTACCGCAGGCAACTCCTCCCACTCAACATCTACGAGCTGTAATGCGTCTTCTGCTTGGGCACGTGTTTCGGCAACCACAGCAACCACCGGCTCACCTTGCCAGCAAGCACGCTCAATCGCTAAGGCATATTGAGGCGCAGACTTCATACCAGCTAAGTGCCCTAAGGTTGCGACCCAAGGCTTGCATATTTCTGCCATTTGCGCGCCATCAACAACCGCCAAAACACCCGGCATCTTGCTAGCCTGGTCTTTATGAATCTTGCCGATCTTCATGTGAGCAACTGGGGAGCGCCAAAATACAACGTGCCCCATACGCGGTAACTTAATGTCATCAATGTAAGTTCCCTGACCCTCCAAGAGACGTCGCGCGCTGTGTCTTGGTTCGCTCACACCAATATAGCGTTGGTCATTGGTAACAGGATCGAGTACGAGTCCTTTTAAATCACTTGGCTTATTCATAATGCGTTTTCCTAACCTGATTAAGCGTGAGCTACTACGGGTTTAATCTTTTGACCATTGGCACGAGCATCCAAAACATCCACAATGGCATCCACAATCGAGTGATATCCAGTGCATCGGCAATAATTTCCAGAAATCCATTCGCGGACTTCTTCACGGCTAGCCTTAGGTCGCTGCTCAATTAACTCCGCTGCTGCCAATAACATCCCCGAAGAACAAAAACCGCATTGCATTGCGTTATGACGCATGAAAGATTCTTGAAGATCTGCTAACGCACCGCTTTTTGTTAAACCCTCAATTGTCTCAACCTCCGCACCATCTGCCTGAATTGCCAAGTAAAGGCATCCACGGATAATTTGCCCGTTCACTTTGACAGTACAAGCTCCACAGGCACCCTGCTCGCATCCCAAATGGGGGCCCTTTAAATGCAAATCCTCACGCAAAAAATCAACCAAATGCTTGCGTGGTTCTATTTCGGCAGTGACGGGCAATCCATTGACTGTCATTGAAATGGTTTTCTTAAGGCTCATGAAAATCTCCGCATTCTTCTTCAGTAAATCAGGCGATTAAATGCTTAAGGCCACGCTCAAGCAATACGCCAATTAAATGTTGTTTCGCTTCCGCACTATTGGTGATATCCGCAATCGATTCAATTTCAGCTCGCGTAGCGGCAACTGCTTTTGCAATCAGTTCTGGAGTTACTGACTGACCATTCACCAATTCTTGCGCTTGCGTTGCCATGACTGGTGTGGCCGCAACTGAGAAAAAAGTAAATGCACAATCAGTCAAGGTATTACCCTGCTTATTGGCAACAGCAGCCAATCCCGCAACTGCGTAATCACCATGCCTTCTTGCTAACTCATGGAAATAAAATACTTGATTGCTACTAGCGATCGGAATTTCTGTAGCCACTAAGATTTCATCTGGCTCTAACGAGGTTGTGTAGAGATCAATAAAGAATTCATGTGCAGATATACGGCGCTCACCTGCAGGCCCATGAATAATCATGCTGGCATTTAAGGTCAGACTACATGCAGGCCATTCGGCTGCAGGATCCCCGTAAGCCAAGGATCCGCCCCAAGTGCCCAAATTACGAATAGCACGATGGGCAATATGTGGTGCAGCTGCTTTAAGCAATGGAGCATGCTTGGCGATGAGATCTGAATCTTCAATCTCGGTATGCGTGACTAAGGCACCAATTCGTAATTGATCACCATTCAATGTTATGCCCTTAAGCTCAGCAATATCCGTAATATCAATAAGGATGCTAGGCTCTGAGAGGCGCATATTTAAAGTGGCCAACAAAGTTTGCCCGCCTGCAATTAAGCGCGCATCCTCTCCGGCTTCCGCCAATAATGACAGCGCTTCGGGCAAAGCCTTCGGCTTAACATAATCAAATGCTGCGGCTTTCATTGTGTCTCCTCCACCACCAATTTATAAGCCTTTGAGGCTTTTTATTTTTTACTGACTCTTGCCAGACGATTCATGCAACTACTCATTATTTTTATGAACTGCTTTTTTGATTTACTACTTATTCGCATCCGACTCCAATGCGATTGCCTCTCCACCTAATTCTTTTGCAAATTTTTGAAAGAAATCATCTGCAATCTTTTTAGCAGACGCGCTAATCAAGCGACCCCCAATTTGACCTAACTTACCTCCAATAGAGGCCTCAGTTGTATAGGACACCAAAGTACCGCCCTCAGCCAATTTCAACTCCACTCTCGACTTGCCCTTAGCAAAACCCGCGGCGCCACCCGAACCTTCAAACGCCATTGAACAGGATTGATCAGGAATAATGTCGCTAAGCAGTAATTTCCCAGAAAAACGGGCCCGAACTGGTCCGATCTTGAACATCACCTTGGCATGAATCTCCTCCGGAGAAATGCGGCTGATCTCTTCGCACCCTGGAATGGACTTAGCAAGCACATCAATATCGTTCAAGCCCTTCCAAACGTCTGGGATTGAAGCGGCTATCAATTGCTCGCCATTAAGTTCCATGCATTCTCCTTGGGGTTTGTCCGAATAGAGTCTTATCTACCAATTGTTCAACAATGTACCATTATTTAACTTTTGGTCAATAGGTCCAAATTCGGATAAACCCTGAGAACCCATGCGTTTGATTGAAGATCGTGATTCCAGCCTAAATACAAGCGAAATGTCAGCAGGCTCAATGACGCCAACCAAGCGCAGAATGAATACTGCTGACCGTAAGCGCCAGATACTGGATCGCGCTATTCAGTTTTTTGCCCAGCATGGAATGGACGGGCAACTCAGAAACTTAACTAAAGAGCTTGGGGTTACGCATACCCTCCTCTATCACTACTTCCCCACAAAGGATGCGCTCATCCAGGAAGTTTACAAAGAGGTCTTTGAATCCCGCTGGAAGCCTGAGTGGGAGAAGTTACTTGATGATCAGAAACTAAGTCCCGAAGAAAAATTTAATGCTTTCTATCTGGACTACACCAATACCGTCCTTACTTATGACTTTGTTCGTATCCTAATTTTTTCAGGTCTCAGTGATCACTCTATTAGCGATCGCTTTTTTGAACTCTTGCGTTCACGCTTGCTACCAAGACTCATTCGTGAGACAAGAAAATACTGTAATCGCTCTACTACATCAAAGCCCACCCAGCGAGAGCTAGAGTTTTTGATGGGATTGCATGGGGGAATTTTTTACATTGGAATGCGGCGTTGGATTTATGGTCAGGCCATCTATGCTGCCGAGAGCCCCAATACCGAACAAGAGATTATTCGGGATCGAGTCCAGTCTTACCTTCAATCTGCTAAATCATTATTTGCTTAATTCAAAAGGTCATCATGTCAAATTTAAGCCTGAATCATTTCTCCATCCGCAGCCTCGAGATTGAAAAAACAACAGAGTTTTTTACTAAGCTTTTAGGCCTTACTGTTGGCCCTAGGCCTGAGTTTCCATTTCCAGGTGTATGGCTATACAACGGCGATGAAAACAGTTGGGCCAACGCAGTCCTCCATTTGATTGCCATTGATAAAAATGATCCGAATGGTTTAAAAAAATACTTGGGCGATCGCGACCCTTCCTCTCTCCATGGTTCTGGCGCAGTGGATCACATTGCCTTCTTTGCTAATGGGCTTGAAGAAAAAATTGCATTGCTGAAGAAATTAAACATTTCTTACCGTGAGCGCACTGTTCCAGTCCTAAAACTCCACCAGATTTTTTTAGATGACCCTAATGGCGTTGTCATTGAATTAAATTACCCCGCGGCAGAAAAAGCTGCACTCGATGCCAAGGCTGCGTAAACATTCATATGGCCAAGATCCTCATTGTCGGCGGCTCATTAGGCGGGCTCTTTGCAGCAAATATCTTGCTGCGCCAAGGCCATGATGTCACCTTGCTTGAAAAGGCAACTGGATCTCTAGATGGTCGCGGTGCCGGAATCGTTACTCATGACGCCTTGGCAGATACCCTTCGTCAAGCAGGAGTTGCAGTAGATGACACCCTTGGTGTGCCTGTTACAGAGCGAATTACACTGGATACTGATGGACAAAGCTTGGGCACGATGCAATTGCCTCAAATACTGACATCATGGAGTCGTCTCTATCACATGCTCAAAGAATGTTTTCCTGCGGAGCATTATTTGCAAGGCAAGACTGTTAAATCAGTTAGTCAAACTTCCGATCAAGTAGAAGTCCTTTGCGAAGATGGAAGTCGCTATAACGCTGAACTCTTAATTGCATCAGATGGCATACGTTCTGGCGTAAGAGCACAGGTAGCGCCTCAGATACAGCCAGAATATGCCGGCTATATTGCATGGCGCGGGGTTTGCGATGAAGCCTGCCTTTCGAATTACACCTTAGATACCCTCTTCAATCGTTTTGGATTTTGCCTGCCTAAAGGCGAGCAAATGCTAGGTTACCCTGTGGCTGGAACTGGAAACGATACTCGTCCAGGCAAGCGCCGCTATAACTTTGTTTGGTATCGTCCCGCCTCAGAAAACGAAGAGCTCGTTAATTTACTAACGGATGATGATGGACGCCACTACCCTACTGGCATCCCTCCATTAAAAGTGTCCTGGAAACATATTGCCAAGATGCGAACAATTGCACGCGATATATTGGCACCACAATACGCAGAAATCCTTGAAAAAACAGCAGCTCCTTTCTTGCAGGCAATTTACGATGTGCGCTCAGAAGAAATTGTATTTGGACGCATTGCCCTCATGGGGGATGCCGCCTTTGTTGGCAGACCGCATGTCGGGATGGGTGTAACCAAGGCCGGAGATGAGGCCGTTGTTATTGCCAAACATATTGCCAAGCTAGGGGCTACTCCAGCGTCTTTAAACGCATACCGGGATGAGCGCCTAAAACTGGGCCAACAAGTCGTTGCAAGAGCGCAGTATTTAGGGCGCTACATGCAAGCACAGGGCAGCAAAGGGGTTCCAAACAGCGAAAACCTGAAGAGAAATGCCGATACCGTGATGGCTGAAACAGCTATTGATATCAGCGAATTATTAGCCCAAGGGAAAGCAGTGCCTGAATCTACGCATTGATTGGTGCATTCAGTTAAGATTTATGCAATAAAAAGTATTCTTATTTAAACAAAGTTTTATATGGAGGAGACAACCATGAAACAAAAAGTAACGAATCAAACTAGAAGAAAAGTACTCATCGGCGGTGCAGCAGTTGCAAGCACTCCGCTTTGGTTAAACGCCGCCAATGCTCAGGCTGACACAATTAAGATCGGCTTTCCAGTGCCCCTAACAGGGCCCTTCTCTGCTGAGGCTCAAGACCAGGTCAAGGCTGCAGAACTAGCTATCAAGGAATTTAATGATGCTGGCGGCTTTAATGGCCGTAAAGCAGAGCTCTTGGTACGTGACGACAAATTAAATCCAGGCGAAGCTGCAACTCGCACACTCGAGTTAATTGAGAAAGATAAAGTCAACTACGTCGTTGGCTCACTGTCTGCTGCAACTCAACTCTCCATTAATGCTGTTTGCAAAGAACGTAAGATTCTCTTTAACTCCATTAGCCAATCCGATGCCATTAATGAAGTGAAAGACTGGAGTGTTTACACATTCCATGAGGCATTAAATCCAACCATGACAGCAGGCGCACTAGCACGCTACTCTATTCCACGCTTTGGTAAAAAGATTGTGTTCTTAACAGCCGACTATGCCTACGGCCATGAAATGGTTCGCGCTTTTGAACGCGCTGGTAAGGAAATGGGAGCGACAACCCTGGCGGATATTCGTCATCCATTGGGCGCTTCCGACTATTCAGCATTCTTGCCACGTATCAAAGCCTTGAACCCAGATATTTTGGTGCTTTGTAACTTTGGTCGCGATCTGGTGAATTCCGCAAAACAATGTACTGACTTTGGCTTGAAGTCGAGCATCAAGATTGTGACGCCTGTTTTGCTTTATACCGCGCGTCTTGCTGGTGGGCCAGAGGCTTTTGAAGGCATCATCGGCGGCACTTCTTATTACTGGGGTCTGGAAGATCGCATTCCAACAGCGAAGACATTTAACGATGCATTCCGCAAAATGTATAACGGCTCAGTACCCTCCGATTACGGTGCATTAGGTTATGCCGGCGTCAAGAGTGTTCTTGCTTCCGTCAAAATTGCTAAGTCGACTGAAACGAACAAAGTGATTGCCGCGATGGAAAACCTCAAATACGATTGGTACAAAGGTCCTGAGTACTATCGCAAGTGCGACCATCAAGCAGTTCAGACCGTCATCATCGTGGAATCTAAATCAAAGAATATGAAAGACAAGTATGACGTCTTCAATATTTTGACGATTGAACCCACTACAGAAAAGAACATGCGTTCTTGCGCAGAATTGGGCCATAAAGCCTAAAGCCAACACTTCAGGGTACTCATCTGAATACCCTGAACTACTCCCCCTGATTCGATTGAATCAAGGGGAGTTTTTTTGAGTACATTATGACCGGTCTGACATTCGAACTTTTATGCATGCAACTACTGACAGGCATAGCCCTAGGTAGCATATATGCACTTCTAGCATTAGGTTTATGCCTCATCTTTGGCATGCTTAACGTAGTGAACTTTGCCCACGGTGCCTTCTTTATGGTGGGTGCTTTTTTAGGGGTCTATTTTTTAGGAGTAACTGGAAATTTTTGGTTCAGCCTAATACTGACTCCGATCATTACCGGATGCTTAGGATTAGTTACTGAGCGCTTTCTGGTCAGACCGCTTTATGGTCGAGGCCTAGACTACCCGCTACTACTGACCTTTGGCCTTTCTTACGTCTTAATCGAAGTAATGCGCGTCACCTTTGGCATTGAAGGCCTCCCCTCTGTTACTCCAGAAGGTTTAGGTGGCACTGTCAATGTAGGAATTGGTTATTTCCCTAAATATCGTTTATTTCTCATCGCCGCAACAGCTGTGATTATTTTGGGTGTTTGGTTCTTGATTCAAAAGACCCGTTACGGTTTGATTATTAAGGCAGGTGCAGCCGACCAAGAAATCGTCAAAGTACTAGGGGTCGATATTGCAAAAGTATGGCTATTAGTCTTTGGCCTTGGTTGTGCTATCGCTGGCTTGTCTGGAATTTTGGCATCCCCCACTCGTTCTGTAAATCCAGAAATGGGTATTCCTATTTTGGCCGAATCTTTTGTAGTAACAGTTGTAGGTGGCATGGGATCACCAGTCGGCGCAGTCATTGCCGGTCTGCTGGTGGGTATTGTGTACAGCATGACCTCCCTCTTTTTCCCCGACCTCGCAGAGCTCTCTATTTTTATCTTTATGGCTGTGGTACTGCTAATTCGTCCACAAGGTTTATTTGGTAAAGCGGGGGCGATGGGCTAAGGCCGCGTATCTACATGAATACTTACTTTCAACTCATTGCACGCCATCGCGTATTAGCGAGCACACTATTTTTGGCAATCTTTCCGTTCATCATGCCCTACGAGGCATTAGCGATCAATATTTTGATATTTGGTCTATTCGCCATGGGCTTCAATTTGCTATTTGGTTACATGGGCCTACTTTCGTTTGGTCACGCTGCCTTTTTAGGAATAGGTAGCTATCTAGCAGGTATTAGCATCGTGCATTACGGACTTCCGTGGGGTGCAGCCATCATCATAGGCGTCATTGGAGCTGCTATCGGCGGCTTGATCATGGGCTTCTTAGCCATTCGGACTCGCGGTATTTATTTTTCAATGGTCACCCTCGCCCTGGGTCAAATTATGTATTACATTTTTTACAAGGCTGAGAGTTTGACAGGCGGAGAAAATGGCTTAAGAGGTGTTCGAGTAGACACCTTCAATATCCTAGGCATCCCAGTAGACTTTTTAAATCCACTAGTGAAGTACTACATCATTCTCTTTTTTGTAGTGATTGCCATTTGGTTTATTTCACGAATTCTCAACTCCCCTCTTGGTGCGGTGATGGAAGCAATTCGGGAAAATGAAAAACGTGCTTCTGCATGTGGCTTTGATGTAGCACGTACCAAATTGCTCGTCTTTGTCCTATCAGCAGCCATTTGCGGTTTAGCAGGCACCTTGCGTGCCTTGCACCTTTCTATTGTTCCCATTGACTCATTGCATTATTTGCAATCAGGACAGGCCATTATGATGAGCATCCTGGGTGGCATGGGTACCTTCTTTGGCCCCTTTGTTGGTGCAGCTGTCATGCTGTACCTTGAAGATATCGTAACCACTTTCACGAAGCACTGGATGGCAGTGATTGGCGTCGTGTTTATGTTCTTTGTGCTGTTCTTCCCTAAGGGTATTTGGGGAACTATTTTAAGTAAGCTTCAAATTGCGCAGGATACAAAATAATGAATAGCGCTCATAACAACACCCCCATTCTTGAGGCGCGCAAGGTCAGCAAAAGCTTCGGCAAGTTCAAGGCTCTGCAAAACGTATCGACCAGTTTTATGCCAGGCACACTTACCGCCATTATTGGCCCAAATGGTGCCGGCAAAAGCACTTTCTTTAATGTGTTGAGCGGCGCATTTCCTCCCACTAGCGGTGAAATTCTTTTTAATGGCAAAGATATTACCGGCATGCAGCAACATGAATTTGCCCGCATTGGAATCTCTAAAAGCTTTCAGATTACGAATGTGTTTAAGCAACTCACCGTTCACGAGAATGTTCGTGTAGCTGCCCAGATGGAAACGGCCCGCTATAACTTCTTACGTAATGCCCAAAGTTATCCCCAGCCCATCGAGATTGCAGATGAACTGCTCCGGCGAGTCAATATGGAGCATCTTCGCAATAAAAAGACAGGTGATTTAGCACATGGCCAACAAAGAGCCCTTGAGATTGCGATGGCCTTGGCCTGCAATCCAAGCCTACTTCTATTGGATGAACCCACTGCTGGTATGTCTCCCGAAGAAACCTTAGTCATGATGGATCTGATTCGTACCCTGGCTAATGAACGCACAGTCATTTTGGTAGAACACAAAATGAAGCTCATTATGGGTTTATGTAAACGCATCATCGTTCTGCACCATGGTGAGTTTTTAGCTGAAGGCACGCCTGAGGATATTCAAAATAATGCTGAAGTACGTCGCGTGTATCTTGGTCAAGGTTAATTGAAAGAAATCTATGTTGCGTATTGAAAATTTAAACGCCTGGTATGACCGGAGCCATGTATTACAAGGTGTTTCTCTAGAGGTAAATAAAGGAGAAATCGTAACCTTGATGGGTCGTAATGGTGCAGGTAAAACCACCACCCTTCGCTCGCTGATGGGGCTGCTATCAAAGCGTCAAGGTTCTGCTTCAATCGATGGCACATCATTCTTAGATATGCCTGCACATTCGCGCTTTCACCTAGGCTTAGCGTATGTCCCAGAAGATCGACGCATCGTTCCAGGCTTAACCGTAAAAGAAAATCTTGAGCTAGGGGTAATCGCTCAAAAAAATCGTGGCGATATGAATGTGCTAGTAGATGAGATTGCTGAAACCTTCCCGCGACTCAAAGAGCGATTAAATCAGGATGGCACTTCAATGTCGGGTGGCGAGCAACAGATGCTTGCGATTGCAAGGGCAATGATTGGCAAACCGAAAGTCATTCTGCTAGATGAACCCTCCGAGGGAATCATGCCTGTTCTTGTTGAAGAAATGTTTGAACTCTTTGCTAAATTAAAGCAAAAGGGTTTAACGATTCTTTTGGTAGAACAAAATGTACAGCAAGCTCTCAAGATTTCAGATAGAGCTTACATATTGGATCAAGGAGAAATCGTATTTCAAGATACAGCGCAAAATCTCCTCAACAACGATGAGATTCAACAAAAATATTGTGCTGTTTAGATAATACGAAGCCAATGTCCTAATTGATGCCAAAAGCTTTCGGGGACCAAGGTTAACAACCAAGTCATCGTGAGATAGCGCAATAATTTTCCGAAGAACATGTAGATTAAACATGGTGCCCAGGCTAGGCGTAACCAGCCTGCGGCAAAACAGAGGGGATCTCCAAAGCCGGGTAACCATGAAAGCAGCAGCATTTTAGGGCCCCGCGCTTCCAACCAAGCCTGCATACGACTATGGGTAGGGCCCTTAAGCGATTCAAAACTATTACGGCTAATAATGCCAAGCCACCAATCCAGCATTCCGCCGCAGGTATTACCAATGGTAGCTATCAAGATTGCAATCCAATACAGGTGAGGATTGATTGTTATATAGCCAAATAGAATTGGTTCTGAGCCAATCGGAATGAGCGTTGCAGAAATAAAGGCGCTGATAAATACTGCTGGCAAACCTACAGAGGGCAATCCAAACCAGGCAAAAAAATGCCCGAATATTTGCTCCATTAAGCGAGCACTCCTGATTTTTTTAAGAGCGTGATTTGTTCTTCAGTGAGGCCAGCCTCTTGCAGCACTTTATTTGTATGCTCCCCCAAAGTGGGTGCACGATAGCGAATCGCCCCAGGATTTTGGGAGAGCTTGGGAATGATTCCGGGCACTTGTACTTTGAGACCATCTGCACCTTCAATGGTTTCAATCACTCCACGCGCATGATAATGAGGATCTTCAGCAATATCTTTAGCGGTATAGATTTTTCCAGATGGCACTTGAGCGATCACAAGCGCTTTCAGAACTTCATCAATCGACAAGCTACCAGTCCATGCATTAATGGCAGCATCAATTTCTTCCACACGCTTTGCGCGGCCATCATTGCGCTCGAGATCAGGATCCTCACCCAAATCTGTTCTTCCAATTAATGTCATTAAACGCTTATAAATAGAGTCGCCATTACCTGCAATCAAGACATATTCACCGTTTTTGCAGCGATAAGCATTTGACGGTGCAATCCCAGGCAATGCACCTCCTGCTGGTTGACGTATTGCGCCAAATGCAGAGTACTCTGGCAACAAACTCTCTGTCAGATTGAAGACTGCTTCATACAAAGCAACATCAATCATTTGACCTTCTCCGCCTCGGGCATCGCGCTCATATAAAGCCAACAATACGCCAAGGGCCCCATGAAGTCCTGCAATCGTATCTCCCAGTGACACCCCTGCTCTTACGGGTATCTGATTAGGGTGCCCGGTGATATGACGTAGGCCAGCCATAGCTTCACCAATCGCTGCAAACCCTGGCTCATCACGTCTCGGCCCATCTTGTCCATAACCAGAGATACGCAACATAATCATCTTCGGATTTGCTTGATGCAACTCTTCCCAGCCTAAGCCCCATTTTTCTAAGGTGCCAGGTCTAAAATTTTCGATCACGACATCCGCCTCAAGCGCTAACTGACGCGCAATATCTTGACCTTCCTTCACGCGGAGGTCCAAACAGACAGACTGCTTATTACGAGACTGGGCCTGCCACCATACCGAGGTGCCCATATGTAGCATGCGCCACTTACGTAGAGGGTCACCATCTTTTGGTGATTCAACTTTAATGACTTCAGCCCCAAAATCGGCCAGTGTTTTAGAGGCAAATGGTCCAGCAATCAGCTGTCCCAGCTCCAATACTTTGATTCCTGCAAGAATCTGGTGGTGATTTTTTTCCATGGTCTAGCTAATATCCTTAAAGAATATTTGAGGGGATTTTCCGCTTCTTTTCACTATTTTCACGGATTTTCAAATCTTGCTTAAACTATTGCCTATATAAGAAAACAACTATAAACCTACTATCTGAGACAACGATGAATCACCCAATCCCTAAGGAAGACCAATTCCAAGATATGCGCGAAGCGCTGCGCGACCTTTGTAATCGATATGACTCTGCTTATTGGCAAAAAATTGACCATGAGCGCGGCTATCCAGAGGCCTTCGTAACGGCAATGACTGAGGCTGGGTGGCTGGCAGCACTGATTCCAGAGGAATATGGTGGCTCTGGCTTAGGCCTGGCCGAGGCCTCCGTCATCATGGAAGAAATCAACTTTTCAGGCGGTAACTCAGGCTCATGCCATGGGCAGATGTACAACATGGGCACTCTATTGCGTCACGGGTCAGATATTCAAAAGAAAATGTATTTACCTAAAATTGCTACCGGTGAATTACGCCTGCAAAGTATGGCAGTCACAGAACCGACAACCGGCACCGATACCACTAAGCTCAAAACGACTGCCGTGAAAAAGGGTGATAAATATATTATCAATGGTCAAAAGGTATGGATTTCTCGCATTCAACATTCAGACCTCATGATTTTGTTGGCGCGCACCACACCATTAAGTGAAGTGAAGCGTAAATCCGAAGGTATGTCGATTTTTATCGTTAACCTTAAAGATGCCATTGGCCATGGCATGGAAGTAAGACCTATTGCCAATATGGTGAATCATGAAACCAATGAGGTCTTCTTTGACAATCTTGAAATCCCTGCCGAGAATCTCATCGGCGAAGAGGGTCAAGGATTTAAATATATTTTGGATGGCTTAAATGCTGAACGCGTATTGATTGCAGCCGAATGTATTGGGGATGCCTATTGGTTCATTGATCGTGCCCGACGTTATGCAAATGACCGTGTCGTGTTTGATCGCCCTATTGGTAAAAATCAAGGCATTCAATTTCCTATCGCGGATAGTTATATTGAAACTGAAGCAGCAAATTTAATGCGCTTTAGGGCATGTGAACTATTTGATAATCAGCAGCCCTGCGGTCCAGAAGCAAATATGTCGAAATATTTAGCAGCGAAAGCATCTTGGGAGGCAGCCAATGTTTGTCTGCAGACCCATGGTGGCTTTGGGTTTGCTAATGAGTATGACGTAGAGCGCAAATTTAGAGAAACCCGCTTGTATCAAGTGGCTCCTATCTCTACCAACCTCATTTACTCTTATGTTGCCGAGCATATTCTTGGTCTACCTAGGTCTTTTTGATTGCCCCCTATGAGCATTCGCCCTTTAGATGGAATTACTGTTGTCGCACTTGAGCATGTAATTGCAGCACCATTTTGTACCCGTCAGTTAGCCGACTTGGGCGCCCGTATCATTAAAATTGAGCGTCCTGGAGGCGGTGACTTTGCCAGAGGATATGACACACAAGTAGATGGGCTCTCTTCTCACTTTGTTTGGGTCAATCGCTCTAAAGAAAGTTTGACTCTCGATCTCAAACAAGATTCAGCGATCGCAGTATTAAAGCAACTATTAAAGACTGCGGATGTCTTTATTCAAAATTTGGCCCCAGGTGCAGCAGCGCGTATGGGTCTGACAGCCGAGGCTTTACAAAAAGACAACCCTGGTTTGATTCTCTGCGCGATCTCGGGCTATGGCAATGATGGCCCTTATCGTGACAAAAAAGCCTATGACCTTTTAATTCAGAGTGAAGCAGGCTTTCTATCGATTACAGGCACCCCTGAAACACCAAGTAAAGCTGGCAACTCGATTGCCGATATTGCTGCAGGCATGTATGCCTATACCAACATACTGGCTGCGCTATTACAAAGAGGTAAAACAGGCAAAGGCACAGTCATTGATATTTCCATGCTGGAAGCCTTGAGTGAGTGGATGAGCTTCCCCATGTACTACGCCTACAAAGGTGCTAACCCACCCTCCAGAAATGGCGCATCGCATGCCACGATTTATCCATACGGCCCCTTTGTGGCAGGTGACGGCAAAACGGTGATGTTGGGTCTTCAAAACGAACGTGAGTGGGTGCAATTCTGTGAGATCGTTCTCGAAAACACAGCGCTTGCTAAGGATGAGCGTTTTGATAAAAATTTCAAACGTAATGAAAAGCGTGGGGAGTTACTAGAGATTATTAACTCCTGTTTTGCTAAGCTCACCTCTGAGCAACTGATTGCACGATTAGAAAAAGCGCAGATCGCTAACGCTCATCTGAATGACATGGAAGGCTTGTGGAAACACGAGCAGTTGAAGGCGCGCAAGCGCTGGACGGAAGTTGGTACTCCGAATGGTCAGATTGCTGCCCTACTACCGCCTGGACTCAACGATACTTATGAATATCGGATGGATCCCATTCCATCTGTCGGTCAACATACCGATGCCATCCTGAAAGAGCTTGGCTTAGCTGAATCTGAAATCGGCAGCATGCGCGCCAGTGGAGCGATTTAGAGCAGCGGCGATGTCAGGTGGGCTGCATTCTCTAAATAGTGTTGCCATTTAGGACGCTTTGCCCATGCCTTAGGATCTACAAAGTTGGATTGGGCAATGTAAGATTCCACTAGTTTTTCAAGGCCGGCACAAAATACTTCGTCATATACGATCAAACTAATTTCAAAGTTGAGACGTAAGCTACGCTGATCAAAATTTACTGAACCAAAGATGGCTGCCTTTTGATCGACTAGCAAGCTCTTGGTATGCAGAAGGCCACCATGAAACTCAGCAATACACACACCTGAATTCAAAAGATCTGCGTAATAACTTCTACTACTCCAGGCAACCAGTTTTGAATCGTTTAATTTAGGCACAATTAAAGTGACCTTCACTCCACGTCTAGCAGTCGCCATGAGCGCCTGCATTAGTCCATCATCCGGGCCAAAGTAAGGAGTAGTGATTGTCAACTCTTCTTCTGCATCAATAATCGCCGACAACATCACTTGATACAAAATATCGTCACGATATACGGGGCCTGATGCAAGCTCCTGTGCAATGACTCCACCCTCATGAGGCGCTTTTCGAGGCTTCTGGTCTCGAAAATGGGTAATACTCGGATTATCAACACTCCAGTCAAAAGCGAATGTCAGCTCAAACTGTGTCGCAATTGGACCCTCAACTCGAACCATGGCATCAACCCACTCACCCACTCCGGAATCTTGCTTAAATGTGCGTGGATCAACCAAATTCATGCTGCCTGTCCATACAACAGCGTTATCAATGATAAATATCTTGCGATGTAAACGTAAATCGGCGCGGCGAAACTGAAAACGCCCAATCTGAATAGGCAAAGCCTCAGTTACTTGTATTCCGGCATTACGAAAACGTGCTGGCCAACGAGATTTAAACCAGGCACTACTACCCAAAGAGTCTAACAATACCTTGCATTCAACACCCCGTTTAGAAGCTGCAATGAGTGCTTCGCCAACTCGATCTGCATCACCGCCTAAGGCCCAAATATAGAATTCAAGATGAAGACTTTCTTTTGCCTGATTAATCTCATCAATGAAGAGCTGCAGTATTTGCAATGAATTGGTATGCAATTCCACCTTATTTCCAGCGACTACAGGTGTACCATTATTTGATTCCGCCAAAAGACTAAATGAGCGAGCTTCGATTGGTAGCTTCAGCCTATCCCCAGCATACATAATCCGCATATCCTCAGTGATCTTTTCATACTCACGATTCATGCGAATAATTTTTCGCGTTAACTTACGACCTACTGGACGCTCACCTATCAATACATAGAGGCTGATTCCGACCACTGGAAATGTCATGACAATAAAGATCCAAGCAAAGGCAACGCCAACTGGTCTTCTTACAGAAATAATGACACCGATAAAATAAGTTACTAGTAAAAAATGAAATAAGAGGAGTCCATTCAATTTCATATCAAAAGTTGAATGTATAAATAGATTTAAAAGGTCATTCATTAAAACTCCAATTCAGCAGAAATCCCAAGATGATCTGAAAGCCCCATCCATTCATGCAAAATTTGTGCAGAATGAATTTTCAAACCTCGTACATAAATGCGATCCATTGCCAAGATAGGCTTCACACTAGGAAATGTTTTGGCAGGCGCGCCGGTCAAGGTTTCGAAAACCTCATTAAATCCAGCAGCACGCATCGGACCACTGACTCGATTGCGCCAATCATTAAAGTCGCCAGCCACAATAGTGGGCCCCTCTTGCGCGAGCTCTGCAATGTAGCGAATAATTTCTTCTAGCTGCCGCTCTCTTCCACGCTCAAATAAAGCCAAGTGCACACAAAAACAATGAATTGGCTTTTGAATACCTTCTAATTGCGTAACGCTGTGTAGGAGCCCTCGGCGCTCAAATCGGTATGCAGAAATATCGTAGTTTTGACCTTTCTGCAAAGGATGCTTAGAAAGAATGGCGTTGCCATGATGTCCGGCAGGATATTCCACATTCTTACCGTAGTGCCAATGGTGCCAAAAATCCTCAGATAAGAAATGGGTTAGCTCCGTTAAGGGCCACTGCCCAAATCGCCGTATCCTGCCTCGATGTTCTTGTTGAAGCTCTTGTAAAAACAAAAGATCCGGATGGTGGCTACGCATATTTTGACGTAGCTGATAAATAGTGGAATGTCGATGTAGTGGAGAAAGTCCTTTGTGGACATTCATGCTCATCACGGTAAAGCGATTGCCTTTTTCCAAACTCATCAAAACTGCCCTGACGCACTTTGACGTCTCACGCGAGCCAAGTAAATCTCCCCTTCAACCAATTCTTGACACTGCATACATTTATTGCAAATGGCAGCCTGTTCACGCAACTCATCAATTGAGTTGATTGGGTTGGCATCCAGATATTCGCGAAGATCTTCGTCAAACACTGAGTTACAGAGGCAAATTACTTCGGCCATAGGTCTAAATTAAGGTTAAATCATTCACAAAGTCCATTTTGCCATCCCCTTGATAGAATCAAGCGCATGTTGAGCACTTTTCAAGAAGCTATTGCCTTACTCACCCATCTGGATGGTGGAGTAATGGGCATTGTGATGGTATCTCTTCAGGTCAGCCTGAGTGCGCTATTTTTTGGCACTGTGTTAGGCCTACCTATTGGAGCCCTTCTGGCAACAGAGGAATTCAAGGGCAAAAAGACCACCATCATTGCTCTTAACACCTTGATGGGGGTACCTACCGTCATTATTGGGGTCCTGGTGTATCTCATGCTATCCCGATCAGGGCCTTTAGGCGCCTGGGGATGGCTTTTTACACCCAAGGGCATGATCGTAGCTCAAACCCTGCTAACAACCCCCTTAATAGCCGCGCTAAGCCGTCAAATCCTAGAGGATTCGTGGCGTATCCATCGCGACTCCTTTTTAAGCTTAAGATTGCCTCCTCTATCTCGCCTGAAATGGCTTATCTGGGACTGCCGTTTCTCCCTCACTATCGCCGTTCTTGCAGGTCTAGCTAGAGCAATCTCCGAGGTGGGTGCCGTCATGATTGTTGGCGGCAATATTGATCGATCCACTCGCACCATGACCACTGCCATTGCCCTCGAAACTAGCAAAGGTGATTTACCTCTGGCTTTAGCCTTGGGTATCGTTTTATTAGGGATTGTGCTTTTAGCCAACCTCTTTATCTTTGTCGTTCGTCAAGTTGCGGAGAAACGCTATGGATAAGTCCATCGAACAATTTGATAAATACATTGAGTTAAAAGATGTCATTGTCAAAAGCAATGGCAGGATCATTCTAAATATTCCTCATGCGATTATCCCGGCCGACAGAATTACGGCCTGCATTGGACCCAATGGCGCAGGTAAAACAACCTTACTAAAAGTTTTAGATGGATTAATCGTTCCAGATTCTGGCTCGGTAAGTTATTCGTTTGATAACAATACCGCCTTGGTGCTGCATCACACACCCATGATTAAAGCCTCTACCAAGACTAATATTGCAATGATTCAAGATGCATACCCTTTAATCACATCAGCTGAGATTGATCTCGTGTTAGAGAGAGTTGGCCTAAGTCAGCTGGCTTCAAGCCCTGCTCAGAAGTTATCTGCCGGCGAGAGACAAAAGCTTTGCCTTGGTCGAGCCATTCTTCAAAAGCCCAATCTAGTTTTGCTAGATGAGCCCACTGCCAATCTTGATCCCAACACTACTGAGCAAGTCGAGAATATTGTGCGTGATCTGGGTGCCGATGGCTCGGATGTTATTTTTTCCTCACATCAATTAGCTCAAGTACAGAGGCTAGCTCAATACATTCTCTTTATTGATCATGGAGAAATAAAAGAGAAAGGACCCGCAGGTCCTTTCTTTGCCGATCCCCAAACAAGCGCTGCTAAATGCTACTTACATCAAGAGCTAGCTGAATAATTCTTGAGCAGATCTTTTTGCACATTGTAGCTTTTACAGGCTTAGGTATTTTGAATCACAATATTAGGGAACTTGCTACTCATATCTTTTGCTAGATTAGCTACACGAATGGCAACTTGTCTAGCGATGTTCTTATAAATGACGCTAATTGCCCCATCAGGGTCAGCAATTACAGTAGGACGTCCAGCATCCGCCTGCTCCCGTATAGATAAATTGAGCGGCAGTGCCCCTAAAAAATCTACGCCATATTCTTTACACATTTTTTCACCACCGCCTGAGCCAAAAATATGTTCTTCATGACCGCATTGAGTACAAACATACGTGCTCATGTTTTCAATAATGCCAATGATGGGCACCCCTACCTTCTCAAACATTTTTAAGCCCTTACGCGCATCGAGCAAGGCAATATCCTGAGGTGTAGTCACAATCACGGATCCAGTCACAGGAACCTTTTGCGATAGGGTTAACTGGATATCACCAGTACCAGGGGGCATATCTACCACCAAGTAATCCAAGTCACGCCAACGTGTTTGACGGAGTAATTGCTCTAGAGCAGAAGTGACCATGGGGCCTCGCCAAACCATGGGCGCGTCTTCCTCAATCAAAAACCCAATCGAACTCGCCTGAAGACCATGGCCTTCCATTGGTTCAATGGTGTTTTCTTCAACTGATTCAGGACGACCCGTAATACCTAACATCATTGGTTGACTTGGACCATAAATATCCGCGTCCAAAATACCTACTTGCGCGCCTTCCGCGGCAAGGGCCAAGGCTAAATTTACTGCTGTAGTTGATTTACCAACCCCACCTTTACCACTGGCTACGGCAATAATATTTTTCACGCCTGGAAGTAATTTCACGCCCCGCTGAACCGCATGAGCAACTATTTGGCTACTGACATTCACGCTGACATTTTTTACGCCGGGCAATTCACGCAATGCATTGATCACAGATTTACGTACGCTATCAAATTGACTCTTGGCGGGATATCCCAAAACAATGTCCAAGGAAATATCGCCATCTTCAACACGTATATTTTTTACGTTTTTAGCTGCCACGTAATCCATTTTGGTATTGGGATCAACCAAAGTTTTTAATGTCTCTTGAACCGCATCAACAGTAACTGCCACTTCATTCTCCTAAGAACAACTTCCCTCTAAGGGAGTTGAATAGTTATTTTGTTAGTTATTTCAAATAATAAGTTAGTAGGTAGATTAAACGCACAAGAGAAACTTTGCTCACAGGGGATTAACAACCCTGCGACTGGATACTTCAAATGCGATATCAATTGAACCAGGGATCAAGGCATTAGGCTAAAACGGGAAATCCAGCATCTGTTATGAGCTGGCTAGCTTGCTCTGGTGACAGCGAGGTCTCTAGATTCACTGTCTGGGTAGCTAAGTCTGCTTGAACCTTAGCCTGAGGATCCTGCGACTGAACTGCCCTAGTAACGGCGTTGATACAACCTCCACAAGTCATTCCAGACACTTTTAGACTCAACATGGCAACCCCTAGATATTGAAATTGTTTCGTATGAAGTAGATTATCTTCTATATGAGCAACCCAATAGATAGCAATTCTGAATTATTTACTCTGGACATAGGCGGTATGACCTGTGCATCCTGCGTGGGGAGAGTTGAGAAAGCGCTTGATAAAGTTCCCGGAATTGAGGCTGCCACCGTCAATTTAGCTACAGAGCAGGCCAGGATACGGCTTAAAGCAGGTAGTGGAACTCGGATTGAGGAGGTGATTGCTCAAGTGCAAAAGACGGGGTACGAGGCTAAATTAAGCCAGCCTCACGGGCCTCAGATTATTTCTAGCAGCAAACAGTTTTGGGGCTCTGATGGCCTCGGTCGCGTTTTACTGGGTTTTGCTTTATCCGCCCCGCTCTTTGTACCCATGTTCCTCATGCCGTTTGGAATTCATTGGGCGCTTTCCCCTAAATGGCAGCTCTTACTTGCTACCCCCGTTCAATTCTTTTTAGGATGGCGGTTTTATAGGGCCGGTTTTAAATCCCTCATGTCTGGGGTTGGCAATATGGATCTCTTAGTGGCCCTGGGAACAAGCGCGGCCTATGGCCTAAGCCTCTATCTCATGTGGAACTCACCACATGCTAGCCATGAACTCTACTTCGAGGGCTCAGCTGTCATCATTTGCATGGTACTGCTTGGCAAGTGGCTTGAGGCGCGAGCTAAACAACAAACCAGCGAAGCCATTCGAGCATTACAAAAACTTTGGCCGGAGCATGCGAAAGTCTTAGATTCTCAAATCACTATCTCAGAAACATCAGCGCTTGATCAATATCGCGACCTTCCTTTAGAACAAGTATTTCCTAAAGATCGTGTATTGGTTTTGCCAGGAGAGCGCATTCCAGTGGATGGCCTGATCTTATTAGGCAAAAGTCATGTAGACGAATCATTACTCACTGGAGAAAGTGAAGCAGTCAAAAAACAAGTTGGGGATTTGCTCATCGGCGGCTCACTCAATGGTGAAGGTGTACTCGTAATCGAAGCACAAGCAGTGGGAGTAGAAAGCGTACTTTCTAAAATCATTTCTCTAGTGGAGGATGCCCAAACTCAAAAAGCACCCATTCAAAAATTAGTTGATCAAGTAAGCGCCATTTTTGTCCCTACTGTCATTCTGATTGCCCTCATTACTGGATTAGTAAATTGGTTTTATTTAGATTCAGCATCTATCGCCATCTTGCGCGCTGTATCGGTATTGGTGATTGCCTGCCCTTGTGCCTTAGGTTTAGCAACACCAGCCGCCATCATGGCAGGCACAGGTGTCGCAGCCCGCTTTGGTATCTTGATCAAAGATCCACAGGTTCTAGAACAAGCCCATCGCCTCAACATTGTGGCCTTTGATAAGACAGGGACTCTGACCCTTGGCAAGCCCAGAATGCTTACGCTCACGCCTTTTGAGGCCGGGATGAATCCTGATGAAATCCTTGCTAGTGCTGCAGGTTTGCAGTTAGGTAGTGAGCACCCTTTGGCGAAGGCTTTATTAGATGCAGCAAAGGACCGGGCAATCACCCCAATTACACCTGCCTCTAGCAAAGCCATAGCTGGCATCGGCATTGAAGGTAGTCCCAGCAGTGGGACTTGGGCAAATCAAAAACTATGCCTTCAAAGCGTTGCTTCCCTTGAAGCTAGTTCGCATATTGCCGCTATTTTAGAAAAGGTGCAGCCTTGTTTCGAAGCAGGTCAAACAGTTTCCGTACTCATGAGAGTTGACCCCTCTCCATTGCCACTCGCTGTATTTGGTTTTGGAGATGAACTTAAAGTAAGTGCTAAAGCAGCTATTAGCACACTTCACAAATTCAATATCCGCGCTGTCATGCTGTCAGGTGACAACCAAGCAGCTGCATCACGCGTTGGAAAACTCCTTGGCGTTGATAAAGTGTTCGCTCAAATTCTGCCTGGCGATAAAGCTCAGATTATTCGTGATCTACAGGAGACTAAAACAGATGGTCGGCGCCATTGGGTGGCGATGGTGGGCGATGGCGTGAATGATGCGCCTGCCTTGGCTGCAGCTGATGTCGGTATGGCAATGTCCACCGGAACTGATGTGGCGATGCAAGCTGCTGGTATTACCCTCATGCGAGGGGATCCTGAACTAGTGGCAGATGCAATTGATATCTCCAAGAAAACTTGGAACAAAATTAGGCAAAATTTATTTTGGGCCTTCGCTTTTAATACAACAGGTATTCCATTGGCAGCGCTTGGATTTCTGTCGCCAATGCTGGCAGGAAGTGCAATGGCTCTCTCAAGTTTTTGCGTACTCAGTAATGCGCTTCTGCTAAAACGTTGGCGCCCTTCTAAAATCTAACTTTACTTTTGGGGTTTACGGATCAATTCAATATCGCCATAGAAGGCTTTCGTTTCTGATTTTGTATTATCAGTGTCTGTCAGCAAGGCAATGCCAATTACCTCTCCAGGTACTTCACCATAAGCGCTCTGATAATCTGCGGCAAGATCACGTTGATGTACATGCCATTGTCCCAATCGATCCCACCCCGAATCAACCACAATCATTTTGATACGAGAAGTATGGGGATTATCTAAAACTGCATTGATCGGGGATTTACCTGACCAGATATACATGAGTGTTGCATAAGGCAATTCTTGACCGCTAATGAGATTGGCCATCTCAAAAGTCATCTTCTCTTTTAGCGTCAGTTTGGATTTATTGCCATCAAAAGCCACCAAAATTCGGAGCGGCGCATCGTCATGAATACGCTCAGTATTATCAGCTGCTGCTATTGGAGAGGTTGCCTTCCATTCCCACTTTAGCCATAAATTTTGTGCTGCTCTCGGCTTTAGCTTCACAGCCAAACCTGAGGCGGAGGTTTTTGAATTCGCACTGAGTACGGTCCTACCTTGATAGTTCTCCAGGCGATAAACCGTATTCTTTTTATTAGGAGCAATTCGATAGAAATGCCAACCACCTGGCATACCTTCGCGAGCGGTCTGGTTAGAAAATCTAGGCAAGTCCTCTTGAGTTGGTACTTGATCCATATTGACTGCCTGACCATACTCATCTTGAATCGAACCACCACCAAAACCCGCACATCCAGTAAGGGCTGCAACTAAAAAAACAAGAGGAAAAAAGGCTCGATTGAGATGCATGAGGCGATTGTCCCAAAGAATTGACTAAGTGAGTCTAAAATCTATTTTATGCGCCATCAATCACCCTCCACCTGGGCCGCAATTAGCATCTGCCTCGCTGCCATGGTGCATTTTGCACTTGGCTTTGCTATCGAATTTTCTGTAGATGAAGCGCACTACGCTTTGTATGCCCAGCATCTTGCGTGGAGTTATTTTGATCATCCTCCTCTCGTAGGCTGGATTCAATGGCCTTTGGTTGCAGTCACCTCTTCCGAGGGCCTCATCCGTATCGTCCCAGAATTCCTCTGGATCATTGCATGCATTCTGGTTTATCAGGTAACGGTTGAGTTGCACCACCTCATACAAAGTCGCAACACGGGCTACCTCACCACAGCATTACCTTCAGCAAACTTATGCGGCTTATTAGCCGTGCTAGCGATCATTGCCGCACCCATGCCGCATGTGCTGGCTATTGGTTTACTGCCAGACACCATCTTGGCGCCACTCAGCCTGGGTATTCTTTGGATGGCATTGCGGTGGTTGCGATCACACACCTTTAGCTTAGGGGAGTGGCTCATCTTAGGCGCCTTACTGGGTCTTGCAGGTCTGAGTAAATACACCGCTGCCTTTACCGCTGTAGCACTATTGTTTGTATTTCTAAGCTTGCCAAAAAAACCATGGCTCACACAGATCGGTTTTTGGTTAGCCGCTTTAGTGGCATTGATCCTGATTAGCCCGGTACTCTATTGGAACTGGACTCATGATTGGATTTCATTTAAATACCAAATTGCCCATGGTGGTGGCGGGGTATGGCTCTGGCGGGGTCTTGGTTTATTTCTTTTACTTCAATTGCTAGTCTTTGGCCCTTTGCTGATTTTGGGTGGCATTCAATTTGTACTGAACTTTATTCGTGCGAGTAAATTTTCTCTTCTCGCCCTATTGGGATTCTTTTTTATTCCCTTTGTCATCTTTGCCAGCCTTTCGGGTGGTGGTGGATTGCCACACTGGACAACACCAGCATGGTTTTGTTTGGCGCCCTTTGCCGGCATTGGTCTTGCAAAAGCTTGGTCATTGGGTCATCGACAACTCATTCGTATTTTATTTCTCACGCAGATCGCTCTATGTTTGATTGGTTTTGCATACGTACTATCTGGTGGTATCCAAACTTCAGCCGTCAAATCGAATCCGATAGCCGATCTATACGGCTGGAAAGCTGCTGGCGCAAAAGCGGCAGAACTGGCGCGAGGTACGAATGCTGATGGAATAGCAGTCCAAAACTGGACTCTGGGCAGCAGAGCGGCTTGGTATTCAAAACCCATCCCCGTATTCGTTTTAGATCAGCGTCAAGATCAATTTGACCTTTGGTTTGGCAAACTCCCTAAGGGTGCAAATCTCGTGCTGGTGAGCTGGTCAGGCATGCCTTTCACAGCGCCTATAGGGCCTAAGCAGGCTTTTGAAGCCTGCCAACCCTTAGATAGCCTAGAAATTAGGCATTTTGGTCAAAATTTATCCAAATTTGACTTTAGTCTTTGCAGCAACTGGCAAGACGGCGGTTTGGCAGACTAATTCACCAAATTCAAGGGCTTATACGCGCTAGGCATTATCCTTATGCCTATGAGCTTACATTCAGAGTCAACCCCAAAACCCACTTCTGGGTGGAAATCAGCCCTCAAACGCGCTTGGCCCACAATCCGGATTTTGTTGTCAATTGGCCTTTTATGGAAAGCAACTAGCGGAATTGATTGGCACGCCATTTTTGAATCTGAAATCCAGATGGAGCCTTGGTGGTTTTTGGCTGCCCTCGTGAGCGCAACCACTGCATGTCTTTGTGGCGGACTTCGCTGGGCAATTCTCATGCGCAAATCCGGGTTTCAAGGTCGCCTTCGAAATTACATCTTGCTGTACTTTACCGGCGCATTAGTTAACCAGGGTTTACCTAGCACCTTGGGTGGTGATAGCTATCGTGCTATTACTGCCACCCATTTAGATAAGACTGGCTCTGTAACAGGCAAAAAAGATTTAGATGAAGAATTGCACCACTCGGTAGATCTTGAGCATGCCACTCCACGCTTGCGTTTAAGTTTTGCAATGGTTCTAGTAGATCGTCTACTTGGATTAGCGGGCAACAATCTCCTTGGTGGAATTGGCTTGATCATTGGTGGCGCAACATTAGCGGCATGGGGTCAAGATTTAGGCTACCTGGTCACTGGCGTCATGATTGCCGTAGGTCTTTTGATCGCTCTGGGCCTTGCCATCACACCGACATTTAACTTACTGAAAAAGATTCTGGAGCGCTTTCAGATGAGTGGCGCCCTACCGGGAATAAAAATTGCTTTTTCTTGGCCGTATAACATCGGGCAAGCATGCTATGCCATTGCGATTCACTGCCTTTTAATCTTTACCTTCTTCTGCTGCCTCAGAGCCTATGGTGTCATTGCTCCAATTGCAGGGTTAATGATCGGTTTACCAGCCTTAAGTTTATTGCTGATGCTTCCTATTAGTATTTCTGGTTGGGGCTTGCGTGAAGCCACCCTATCCTCAGTCTTAGCATTGTGGGGTGTAAATCAATCTATCACTGTTTTAGCTTCCATTAGCTTTGGAGCGATCACCGTAATCTCTGTATTGCCTGGCGCATACTTTTTACTAAAACGTAAATAATCTTTAAAGCAAAAAATATGGCAATTAGCGTCAATACAATGCGGGCGATTGATCACTGGGTTGGAGTGCCCTTATGCGCCCTAATTAGCCCAGTGGTAGCACTGGTCGATGGCATTAAAAATATCTTCAGTAGTGATACTCATAAACCAAAAAAATTACTCTTTATTGAATTATCAGAGATGGGCAGCGCCATCCTAGTTGATCCTGCTATGCGCAATGCACAAGCACGTGGTGCAGAACTCTACTTTTTGATTTTTAAAAGTAATCGCGCTAGCTTGACTCTATTGAATACGGTAAAGCCAGAAAATATTTTTACGATTGATTCCTCTAGTATAGGTGGCTTGATTAAGGATACCCTCAGCTTTTTAGTATTAGCGCGACGCCATCGTATTGATACTGTAATTGACTTAGAGCTATTTTCACGCTTCACAGCCATTCTGACTGGCCTTTGTGGGGCTAGACGCCGAGTGGGCTATCACATCTTCCACGGTGAGGGACTATGGCGCGGCTTTATGCTGACACGCAAAGTACATTACAACCCGCATATTCACATTACCAAGAACTTTTTATCTTTAATTCATGCGGCATTTGCAACTGAAATTGAAGTGCCATTTAGCAAAATTCAAATTCCAGATTCTGAAGTGCGCCTTGAGCAAGCCGTAATTAATCCCAGCGCTTTGGAGACAGTACGTCAAAGAATTGAAAAACTTGCAACAGATGCTGGTATTGCCTTCACCCCCGGAACTCAGCGATTAATCTTAATCAATCCGAATGCCAGCGATTTATTGCCGCAACGACGTTGGGCGCAACAGCGCTTCTCTGAGCTGATTCAAGCGATTCATCAGCGCTATCCACAAGATTTGATTTTGATCACCGGCTCACCTGCTGAAATCAACTATGTTGAAAAAGTTCGCTCCGTTGCGAATGTTAAAAATGCACTGAATTTTGCAGGGCAAGTAAGCTTTGCAGAGTTACCTCCCCTCTACACTCTGTCCGATGTTATGGTGACCAATGACTCAGGGCCAGGACATTTTTCCGCAGTGACACCTCTAAGAACTGTTGTTCTCTTTGGCCCTGAAACTCCTGCCTTATACGGATCAATAGGCAACTCTATTGCAATCACAGCCAATCTTGCGTGCTCCCCTTGTGTGAGTGCTGCCAACCATCGCAAGACCCCTTGTCAAGATAATGTCTGTATGCAAGCCATTACAGTTACCCAGGTTATGGATAAAGTAAGCCATCAATTAGAAGCTGCCGATAAAGCAAAGGGCCGTTAAGCGGAATGGGCAAAAAAGCAATTCCGACACTAGTTTGGCTTATTCCATTACTGCCCATTGCTCTTGCTAGCGCCATTTATTTTGGTGAAGTTCAAAGTTCTAGCTTTATCTTCATCAATCGCTTTACTCAATTACTTCCTGATACCTTCTGGGCATGGCTCACCTTCTTTGGCAATGGTTGGGGGGTTTTTGCAATGGCTTTTCCCTTGCTGTTGCTAGCACCGCGTTTACTAAGCTCAGGTATATTTGCTGGCGCAGTTGCTGCAATAGCCAGTACCTCCTTAAAATCTTTTTTCGACTTACCGAGACCTGCAGGCATCTTATTGGATGGTAGTTTTTATCGAATAGGCGAACCCTTACTGCATAGAGCCCTTCCTTCAGGACATACCTTGACTGCTTTTGCCGTAAGTACTGCAATCTACTTTTCAATTGATAATGATAAACGTCGACCTATGCTGCTGATTTTTGTCTTTGCTTGTCTGATTGGTCTTTCTCGAAGCGCAGTCGGTGCCCATTGGCTTACCGATGTACTTGCCGGTGCAGGCGTGGGCATGTGGTGCGGTTTAATAGGGGCCGCTTTAGGTCAGCATATTTCTGATGCCCAATTAGTGCCTAACAAAATTTGGCCGCGTTTAATCGCCATTGCAGGCGCCCTTTCTATTTATGTACATCTCACACAGATAATGGATCTCGAGCTAAATCTACCATTGCAATATGCATCTATTGCCATTATTGGTCTTACTTTGATATTTTTCATCAAAGCCCAATTCGTCAAGACTCAATAAATCGATGTTTAGCTATCGACATGCATTTCATGCAGGCAGTCATGCCGACATACTGAAGCATTTAACCTTGGTGCATCTACTTGAGTATTTACAAGAAAAGCCAGGGGCACTCACTATTGTTGATACCCATGCAGGTGCTGGAATATATAACCTAGAGGATGGCTTTGCAAAAGTAAGCAATGAGTCACAAGGTGGTATTTTTCGTTTAGTGCAATATGTCGAGTCCTGCAAAAAATCAGGAACACCTCTTGCGAGCTCTATTGAAAAATATGCAGAGTGTATCCACGCAGAAAATGCTGATGGAAATTTGTCGGTATATCCTGGATCCCCATTTATTCTCGCTCGACTACTGCGCCCACAAGATCGCCTCAAATTATTTGAGTTGCACCCTAAAGAAATTGATATCCTGCGTCATAACATTCAACAGCTACCGCAAGCAAAGCAAATTGATGTGTATGCAGAAGATAGCTTTGCCAGACTCAAGGGATTAGTGCCGCCGCCGAGTCGACGCGGTCTAGTCCTAATTGATCCTTCATACGAAGATAAACAAGACTATCGCTACTTAGAAGTCGCTTTAGAAGAAGCATTGCAGCGATTTGCTACAGGCTGCTATGCTGTTTGGTATCCAATTCTCACCAGAAGAGAATCTGCTGCCCTACCTGATCGCATGAAGAAAATAGCTGCTGCGCATCAACGATCTTGGTTGCACACTGAATTACGGGTTGAAAATGCGCCTGGGGAGCGTCGCCTTCAAGCAAGCGGGATGTTTGTGATTAATCCCCCATGGACGCTTGAAAAACATTTGGCCGATGCTCTACCAGTACTAGTTGAGGCGCTTGGCCTTAATGATGGCGCAAAGTTTGTACTAAACAGTTTTGAGGCTTAAGTAAACTTTTACTAAGTTAGCTTTCAGTTTGCAACATCCATCATAATTTCATTTCGCCGCATAAACGGTAAAGTCCAGGGCGGGTTATAACGCGCAAACTTTGGTACTCCAACACCTTGAAGGTTTTTAGTTTTCATCCATTGCTCGAGCTCAAGCGTCTTATCGGCGACCTTCTGTGGGTTATAAAAACCAGAAAACTGAATGACTGCTCTCTTTACGGCTGGTATTTGCCTTATCTGTACTTTTGAATTTAAAGGCTTTGGTAGGGTTTCTAGTGTGTATTCGGAAGGCATTACAAACGACACGGTCCACTGACTGCCATTGGATTCAATGTTTACGGGTGTTGTCATTGCGATCTTGGCGCTTTTAACCCCCTGCTCCTCGATTGCAACAGGAGTAGTCATTGCAATCTTTTCGCTCACTTGGTTTTGCCCAAAAATATAAGCAGCAATGAGTCGAAATCCTTGGCTTGACGCATCATCCAGATCGCCATCCACCTTTACTTCAGCCAGAATCATAGGGGCATATTGCCTCAATTCAAATGGTTCTGTTTTTTCAATAACAGAATACTTGGGTTCTTCGATAGCCATCGCCGCTCCTGCAAATAGTTGCGCAAGAAAAAGAAATGAGAAAACAAGGCGCTTGATCATATTTTGTCTCGCAAGAATATTTACCACTGTGCTTGAAGCGTAAAACTTTCAGGGCTATAGCTCAGATTAGCTGTAACTCCAACTGGCAAGGTTAATTTATCTGCTTGATGCCCAAAAGGTAAACCCGTCAAAATGGGAACAGACTTTGGTAAACGCTTACGAATCGCCTCTATGGCACTTTGTAAGGAGTAGCCACGATCATTGTCGTATAGACGATAGGCTGAAAAGCCGCCTAACAAAATGGCACCTTGATTTGCCAAAATACCTGCGTCTAATAATTGCATCAACATTCTTTCAATACGATATGGGTGCTCATTCACATCTTCTAAAAATAGAATTCCACCCTGCGTTTGGGCTGAACTAGGCATATAGGCTCCACCTATCAAGCATGCTAGGACCGTTAAATTACCACCCCACAGCATTCCAGACAAGGTGTTAGAGGCTGCATTCCCCAGAAAGGATTGGGATGCAGTAACTTCACAATCTAATTTTCGTTCGTCAATTGCTCTCAGAAAATGCTGCCACATGAATTTGTCTGGCGTAATTGCTTGACCATCATCCTGAGCACGGCCAAAGTCATAATTGAGCATAGGGCCTGAGAGCGTTATTGCACCTGTCTTGGCCAATAATCCCATTTCGAATGCTGTGAAATCACTATGGCCGCAAATTTGTAAACCGCCCTGTATGGCTTTTGCAATAGCTGCCCATTCAATATCGGGCAAAAGACGATGAATACCGTAACCACCGCGCATCGCCATGACGAGTTTTTGTGGTGCTATCTGGGCAAGTTGATTCAGCTCTGCTAAACGCTCTTGATCACTACCTGCAAAACGCTCAGAAATCCGCTCAACACAAGCAGCATTTTCAATTTGAATACCCTGCGACTTGAGCCATTCCATACCGGCTAAAGGACTCTTCACATCGAGGCTAGCTCCTGAGGGAGCAATCAAATGAATCGCTTTCAACGTCGCTCCTTAAAGAAAGATCTGAGCAATTGACCACACTCTTCACCCATGATGCCACCCTCGACGCTGGTTTGGTGATTAATTTGCTTAGAGGAAAATACATCCGTTACACTGCCTGCCGCTCCCGTTTTAGGATCAGGTGCGCCATACACCACCCTATCCACTCTGGCATGCAAGATGGCGCCCGCGCACATGGTACAGGGTTCAAGAGTGACATATAAAGTGCTACCAGGTAAGCGATAATTTTGCTCTGCAAGCGCAGCCTGTCTCAAGGCAAGCATTTCAGCATGAGCGCTAGGATCATGATGGGTGATGGGCTGATTAAATGCTTTAGAAATCACCTGGCCGTCACGTACAAGTACGGCACCAACAGGAACCTCGCCTGCAAGTGCAGCTAATTGCGCTTGCTCTATAGCTTGCTGCATAAATTGGCGATCAAGCTCAGCTTGCATGATGTCTTAGCGACTCACATCCGCCCAACAATTGGGGGTTTCATATAAGCGGAGCGAACTCAACTCAAGATGTCCACCAAAAGCTTGATTAAAGACGGGCTGCAAAATAGCAAAGGCCGTATTTGCCAAATTTTCTACAGTAGGCACGTGATCCATGATGACTGTTTTGTGATTGGGAATTGAAGCCAAGAAGGCAACCAAGCCTTCATCTTCTTTGGCTACTAAAAAAGCGTGATCCCATAGTTCAACGATATGCTGATTAGTTAAACGCTTGATATCTCCAAAGTCGAGCACCATGCCATCATCAGCCTTACCTGGATGATCAGCTACCTCCCCAGTTAAAGTTACCTCGATAGCATAACGATGACCATGTAAATGACGACATTGACCGCCATGATTTGGAATACGGTGTCCTGAATCAAATTCGAGACGGCGGGTAATAGAGATTACTGGTGAATTGGTAGTCATGCTGGCTTAAATAGTATTTCTGGCTTACGCCAAATTATCGAATTCCGATCAGTTTATGGGATTGGAGACTCAATCTCCACAGTGGCCGCTTTTGACATAAGCCAACTGCTAATTCAGTATTTTTCTTCAGGTCAAGCCCATCCATTGGCTGCAAATAGCGATGGCGGTAATCCATTTTTTCAAAACGAGCTAACAAACTCTCTAAGGCGTGATGATTTGCTTGTGGAATGACAAGCTTTAGCTCGTCTGCTTGCAGCACGATTAATTCAGAACCAGCCTTAGGGCTGACGCAGACCCAATCAACGCCCTTTGGAATCTTGATCGTGCCATTCGTTTCAATCGCGACTTCAAATCCCTTTTGATGAAGTGCATCAATTAAAGGAGCATCCAATTGAAGTAGTGGCTCCCCTCCGGTAAATACAACATATCGTTGCTGCGGGCCTGCTGAGGTGCTTTTCCAAGCCAGTTCTATTGCATTAGCGAGATCTGCCGCCTGCTCAAACTTCCCTCCACCATGACCGTCGCTCCCAACAAAATCCGTATCGCAAAATTGACAAACAGCGCTAGCGCGATCTTCTTCTCTGCCACTCCATAAATTACAGCCCGCAAAGCGGCAAAAGATTGCAGCCCTTCCGGTGTGCGCACCTTCGCCTTGAAGTGTAGGGAAAAGTTCTTTAACGGTGTACATGGTAGTGCCCATATTTTAAGCGCATTACCACTGCTCCATTTACTTCCAGGAGATTAGTTCCCACTCAAGATAGTCATCCCAATATGCGTTAGACCAGGAAACGCCTAAGGTAATGTAGCGCCCAAATGATCTCCGGACGACCCAGCGCCCTATTTCAGGGGCTAACCAGACATCCTCTTCTCGATAATTGCCCACCCTAAATACATCGTTACTCTCGAAATAAGGATTTTCACTATGGTATTTGAATACTTTGAACTGACCAGCTGGTACCGAAATACTCTCCCATCCAAGCGCTTTGATCGATAAACCCCAGTAGTAACTTGCATTTGGATACTCGGGAACTTGGTAACGAGTACGGTAAAAGTCAGACCAGCCTGGAATGAGCTTTTCAGGCCATAAAGGCAAGGCTTGCTGGAAACGTTGTGCGGGCCTCCATTGGGGATCCTGTATAACATAACCCCAAGGCTCTTGAATCTCCTCAGGCAAGGGTCCCAACTTTTTACCAATCCGCTCAATACGAACTTGTGGACTTATTGCAACTACCGTCTCAGTAACTACATCCACAATTTCTTGATTGAAAACATTACGAATTTGATAAACCCATTGCTGCCCCACCTGTGGGGGGCGCATGCTCGGCGCATTTAAGGGCGTCGCTAAGGGTGTTGTAGTGGGATAGGGTTGAGAAGCAATACACCCAAGCAGTGAAAGAGAAAAAACACAGCAAAGGAATACGCGGAGCATCAGTTACTTATAGGAAGTTAATTGCCAGTGATAACTATCTTCCAAACTAGGTACGCCAAGTACACCCTGGATCATGTAAGAACCAGAAGACTCTCTTGCCACCCAGCGTCCAATACTCGGCGCGAACCAAATGATTTCTTTCCGAATGCAATTCACTTTATTACCATCATCACTTTGATAATTAATGAGGTTTTGATAACGCAAAGTTAAAAAAGATCCAGCAGGCACATTGATTTGTTCCCAACCATGCGCACCCATATATTCCTGCCATTGATAGGAGGAATCTGGATAACCAGCTAGAGTGTATTTAGTCATAAATTGTTTTGACCAACTAGCGGTAAGCTCCTGAGGCCAAAGAGGAATAGGCGGATTAAATGTCATCGTCCGTGACCAATGAGGATCAGTGATCACCACTCCCCAGGGGCCTTGCACTTCATTAGAAAATCTTCCGCCACTCTCATCGGTTCGCTCAATCACAATGCTTGAACCTACGCTAGCTACACGCTCAGTAATCAGACCTACAGTTTTTCCATCAAAGACGTTGCGCTGGACATAAGTCCACTCTTGCCCCACTTTTGGTGGGCGTACTGTTGGAATGGGCTGAGGTTGAGCAACTGGAGTGCCTCTTTCATAGCCTAGGGGGACACCACAAGCTACTGGCGTCAAAGCGCTTGCTGCAATAAATGTTCTGCGGGATACGTTCATATCATCATCTCCGGTTGGTTTTCAGAAAGTACTACTTTAGTCAGCTCCTAGGAGACTGAGCTCTTCACTTGTAAAGCCAGCTTGCCTTCTTCCTTCTAAATTAAAGGGGCCTTTTAAAATAGGTGCACGATATTTTCTAGCTAATTCTTTATAACTTGAAATGGCAGAGAGGCCTTCTTGCTCACATAAGAAATTAAACCATTTATTCCCAATCAAAACGTGCCCTATTTCGTCCTGAAGAATAATTTCCAGAATCTCTACTGCTCTTACATCTTTGATTTGCTGAAACCGATTACGAATCATCGGCACTGCATCTAAGCCCCTAGCCTCCATTGTTCTGGGGACAAGTGCCATACGCGCAATGACTGCATCCGTCGTTCTCTCAACCATCTCCCATAAACTATTATGCGCAAGAAAATCACCATAGGTATAGCCTAATTGCTTTAAATAACCATCTAGCAAGCTAAAGTGAAATGCCTCTTCTTTGGCGACCTTAAGCCAATCCTCATAGTAGGCTTTTGGCATTCCCTGAAAGCGCCAGATGGCATCTAAGGCCAAATTCATCGCATTAAATTCAATATGAGCTAAAGAATGTAATAAGGAAGCTCGACCTTGATCGGTATTCATTGCCCGCTTAGGCACTTCTAAGGGTGGCACCAATTCGGGTTTGATTGGTCGCCCAGGAATACAAATCGCACTAGCATCTATTAAGGCATCAACATTCAAGCTGACTTGATTAGCATGGTATTGATCAAACAATTGATTGAGGTCACTGACCTTAGACTGGGGATCAGTCAGAGCCAGTATTTCGAGAGAGGCTTGGCGTAGTTCACTGATATTCATTAAAGGGGTAAAGGCCATACTAGGAGTTTAATAGCTATAAGGTCAATAATGAGGCCTTCTAGTTTGAAAAACCGCTTCATTATTCAATATTAATGCTATAAAACAGCTACACAAAGCTTTCCCATTCCAGACTAATGGAGATTTCTTATGCATATGTTTCGAACACTGAAAATCGTTATTACAACGCTATTTATTCTAAATAGTCATTTAGCATCGGCTCAATCAGGATTTCCTGATCAGCCAATCAAGTTGATTGTTCCATTCGGGCCTGGTGGCTCGACTGATTTAGCTGCCCGTCTCATTGCTGAATATGCCGGACGAGAATTGGGTCAATCCATCATCGTAGAAAACCGTGCGGGTGCAGGTGGCTCCGTAGGAATGGAGTATGTAGCAAAGTCCAAGCCTGATGGATACACCCTTGGAATGGCCACCATGAGTACCCATGGCGCTAATTCGGCAGTCTATGGCAATAAATTAAAGTACGATCCCATAAAAGATTTTGCCCCGATTACCAATGTTGCAACTACTCCTAGTGTATTTGCCGTAAATCCCAAAGTTGCAGCAAATAATATGCAGCAATTTATTGCGCTAGCCCAAGCCAATCCAAATAAGTACAGCTACGCTAGTCCGGGCACCGGCTCATTGGGTCACGCTAATGTGGAATATTTTGCTGCTCTTGCAAACATACGCTTATTGCATGTTCCATACAAAGGTGCAGGTGCAGCCATGAATGACGCTTTAGCGGGCCAGGTCGATGCGATTACTGATAACCTCCCCTCAGCGCTGCCGCACATTAAAGCTGGTCGCTTACGCGCTCTTGCAGTCCTTTCTGACAAACGTTCGCCAGCACTCCCTGATGTTCCTACCTATGGAGAATTAGGATACCCACAAATGGGTAATGGAGGATGGTTTGGCATTGTGGCTCCTGTAGGCACTCCACCAAGCGTCATCACAAAACTCAACAAAGCCATTCTTCAAGCCATGAAAAATCCTGATCTGATCAAAAAATTAGATGAATCAGGCGCAATAGCAATTCCCGGTACGCCTGCAGAATTTGCAACTCAGATCCAACAGGCGATAGACCGATATCAACGTATCGCCAAGATTGCCAAAATACAAGTTGACTGACCCCCATGTCCTCCAGCATAACGCCATACGTTCTTCTTGAAGCACAAGCCCCCCAAATTCCCTTGGTTTGTGATTCTCCACACAGTGGCACCATGTATCCAGATGATTTTGGTCATGTCTTATCTCATGCACAACTGAGAGCTGGTGAAGACACGCACGTTGACAAACTATGGTCAGCCACCCCGAGTGTAGGCGCGTCATTATTAATGGCCAAGTTTCCGAGAACCTACATTGATCCAAATCGGACCTTAAATGATATTGATCAACTATTGCTTGGTGAGGTATGGCCAGAACCCTTGCAGCCCACTGAAAAAAGTCGCTTAGGATTTGGATTAATTTGGCGCAATCTTAATGCGACTACACCAATCTATGACCGTCAATTAAGTATTGCCGAAGTTAGAAATCGAATTGATCAATACTATCTTCCATATCATGCCGCCCTCAATGATGCTATTGAAGAAAAAGTAAAGCAATTTGGCAGCGTCTGGCATCTAAACCTTCACTCAATGCCAAATAATGCTTATGAAAGATTGCAAATAAAAAATCCTCCGCATCCACTTGCCGACTTCGTTCTTGGGGATCGTGATGGCACCACTTGTGAACCTGAATTTATGGATCTGATTGAGAATAATCTAAGATCAATGGGTTACTCTGTAGCTCGCAATGACCCCTATAAGGGTATGCAACTCATAGCCAATATTGGAAAGCCAAAAGAAAATCGACACAGCATGCAAATCGAAATTCGGCGACCAATTTATATGGATGAGATCACTCGAGAACCAAGCAGCAATTTTGAAGTGGTGCAGAAAGATATTTCCACCCTTCTAGAAAAAATTGCTAGCTATCTAAAAGAGCAAAAATTACCTAATATCATTCCCACTCAATAGTGGCAGGAGGTTTTCCGCTAATGTCGTAGACAACGCGATTGAGGCCACGCACCTCATTAATGATGCGATTAGAAACTCTACCCAATAACTCATGAGGTAAATGAGCCCAATGTGCCGTCATGAAGTCTTGCGTTTGGACCGCTCTGAGTGCTACGACATATTCATAGGTACGCCCATCGCCCATGACACCTACTGACTTGACTGGTAAAAAGACTGCAAAGGCTTGGCTGGTTAGATCATACCAAGACTTCTGACTTACTTCATCAATCGTATTGCGCAACTCTTCGATAAAGATCGCATCTGCACGCTGGAGTAGATGGGCATACTCTGCCTTCACTTCTCCCAAGATGCGGACACCTAGACCAGGGCCTGGGAATGGATGGCGATAAACCATCTCCCTTGGTAAACCCAAAGCAACACCAAGTTCACGCACCTCATCCTTAAATAGTTCACGTAATGGTTCAAGCAATTTCAGGTGCATATCATCAGGTAGGCCACCCACATTGTGGTGACTCTTGATGGTATGAGCCCCTTTTTTGCCTTTACCAGCAGACTCAATCACATCAGGATAAATAGTTCCCTGCGCAAGCCATTTGGCATTCTCAATTTTGGCCGATTCAGTTTGGAATATTTCTACGAATTCCTTACCGATAATTTTGCGCTTAGCTTCTGGATCAGAAATACCAGCCAACTTCGACATAAATGTCTGTGCTGCATCTACACGAATCACTTTCACACCAAGATTTCGCGCAAACATCTCCATCACCATATCGCCTTCGTTCAAGCGAAGTAAGCCGTGATCTACAAAAACACAAGTGAGTTGATCGCCAATAGCACGATGAATTAAGGCTGCAGCAACACTAGAATCAACGCCGCCAGATAAACCAAGAATCACTTCTTCCTTACCTACCTGCTTACGAATATGCTCAACCGCCTCGCTAATGTAATCACCCATGACCCAATCTGGCTTACATTGGCAGATCTCATGGACAAAACGCTCAATGATTGCTGTCCCTTGAATGGTGTGCGTTACCTCCGGGTGAAATTGAAAGGCATAAAAGCGACGATCTTCATCAGCCATGCCGGCAATTGGACAAGATTCAGTTGACGCCATTAACTTGAATGAAGGAGGCATTGTGGTCACCGAATCGCCGTGACTCATCCACACCTTCAGAATGCCGTGACCTTCACTAGTAGAAAAGTCTTGAATGCCCTTGAGAAGATGGGTGTGACCATGCGCTCGAACTTCTGAATATCCAAATTCACGAGCCTTACCCAATGATTCAGCAGAAGCAACTGCACCACCCAATTGGGTAGCCATGGTTTGCATACCGTAGCAAATACCTAAAACGGGAACGCCTAATTCAAAAACGATTTGTGGTGCTCGCGGACTACCATCTTCAGTTACGGAGCTAGGTCCACCAGAAAGGATGATGCCTTTACCACCCTGCTCTTGAATGAATTTGCGAATGAATTCTGGGTCGCAATCATAAGGATGAATCTCTGAGTACACCCGCGCATCGCGCACACGTCTAGCAATTAATTGAGTTACTTGCGAACCAAAGTCGAGTATCAGTATTTTGTCGTGCACGAATGAAGCAATCTTAATTAAGTCTTAATCAATATGGTAATTAGGTGCTTCTTTAGTGATCTTCACATCGTGTACATGCGACTCACGAACGCCAGCTGAAGTGATTTCCACAAAGTTGGCTTTTTCATGGAGTTCATCAATTGTTTTGCAACCAAGGTATCCCATAGAAGAGCGAATGCCACCCGTTAATTGATGCAAGATCGCCAGTACGCTACCTTTGTATGGGACCTGACCTTCAATACCTTCGGGTACCAGCTTTTCAGCGTTAGCAACGATGTCATTTTGGAAATAACGATCAGCAGATCCATCGGCCATTGCGCCCAAAGAACCCATGCCACGATAACTTTTATATGAACGCCCTTGGTACAGGAACACTTCTCCTGGCGCTTCTTCTGTGCCAGCAAACATACCACCCATCATCACAGAACTTGCACCAGCTGCTAATGCTTTCGCAACATCACCAGAATAGCGAACACCGCCGTCAGCAATCAATGGAATGCCAGTACCTTTTAAGGCTGTCGCAACATTCACAATTGCGGTAATTTGGGGAACGCCAACACCCGCAACAATACGAGTGGTGCAAATAGACCCAGGACCAATACCTACTTTGACGCCATCGGCGCCATGATCGGCCAATGCTTTCGCAGCATCACCCGTTGCAATATTTCCGCCAATCACTTGAACGTGAGGATAATTTTTCTTCACCCATTTAACGCGATCTAATACACCTTGGCTATGACCATGTGCTGTATCAACCACAATGACATCAACACCAGCACGCACTAAGAGCTCGATCCGCTCATCATTGTCAGGGCCTACTCCTACCGCCGCACCCACACGCAGCTTGCCTTCGCCGTCCTTACAAGCATTCGGATGCTCAGTGGCTTTCAGAATATCTTTTACAGTGATGAGGCCGCGCAATTCAAATTTTTCATTGACAACTAAGACGCGCTCCAAGCGATGTTGACTCATCAAGCGCTTAGCTTCTTCTAAAGAACAACCCTCTTTCACAGTAACCAAACGCTCGCGTGGAGTCATTTTGGTTTTTACCGGTGCATCTAAGTCTTCTTCAAAACGCAAGTCGCGGTTGGTAATGATTCCGACGACCTCTTTGCCAGTGAGCACTGGAAATCCAGAGAATCCATGTTCACGTGATAACTGAATGACTTGACGCAAAGTCATATCAGGACCAATCGTAATCGGGTCACGCAGGACGCCTGATTCGTAACGTTTCACCTTAGCCACTTCACGAGCTTGCTCGGATGGCTTTAGGTTTTTATGAATAATGCCAATACCACCTTCACTGGCCATCGCAATTGCTAAGCGACCTTCAGTGACAGTATCCATCGCAGCAGAAACCAATGGTGTATTGAGTGATATTTCTCGAGTTAATTTACTTGCCAAGCTGGCATCTCGAGGGAGTACCGAAGAATAGGCCGGTACGAGGAGCACATCGTCAAAAGTGAGTGCTTTTTGAATGAGTCGCATGCAAAACCCCTAGTCGCAAAAACAGATTATAGCCTCCTAGCCTTTCTTTTAGCTGCAGCAGCCTGGAATTTGGCATCTTGGTTCTGGTTAGCCTTCTTACGTCGAACCGCCTTAGGGTCAATTAACAAGGCAGAATAAAGCTCTAAACGATCCCCAGCATAAATTAGGCTATCCCAGTCCTTGCGTTTACCAAAGACCCCAAAACAACCTTTCCTTGCCAAAACTGGGTCATTCGGGCCTGTTGCGATACCAGACTGCATCAAAGCAATCCCCACCGTAGGCGGCTCGTCATTTGACAGCATGAGTTGGAATGGTCTTAAAACCGGCTCACCCTGCCGCGCATCACAGAGCAGAATATCGATTGAACGGCTACTCATAGAGCTCTTCAGCACGCTTCACAAAACAGTCCACAAAGGTTCCGGCGATGTGTCCAAAAACAGGCCCGATGATCTTATCCAGAATGGCGCTTTTGAATTCCCAATGCAGCTTAAATTCAACCTTACAAGCATCCTCCTTGAGGGGAATAAAGTTCCATTGACCTGAAAAATGCTTAAAAGGCCCATCTACAAACACCATATCGATTGTTTCCGGACGATGATTGATGTTCCGGGTATGAAAATACTGATTAATTCCTTTGAAATGGATCTTGATTTTGGCGTCGAGCACGGTCTCAGTTTGCTCAAAAATTTCCACCCCACCACACCAAGGGAGAAACTCGGGATAGCGTGCTACATCAGTAACCAAGCCATACATACGGTCAGCGGATTGGCCAATTAAAACGGTCTTGTAGACGTCTGCCATAATCGATCTTGAGAAGCTAAATAAATATGAGTATCGTCGATAACAAAAAAGCCTTCTTCGATTATTTTATCGAGGAACGCTTTGAGGCAGGGCTAGTGCTGGAGGGCTGGGAGGTCAAAGCCATCCGCGCTGGTCGCGTGCACATCAAAGAAGCGTATGTGGTCATTCGCAAGGCGGAACTGTTTCTCATCGGCTGCCATATCACCCCACTACTTTCAGCCTCTACCCATATTGTTCCCGATAGCACTCGCACCAGAAAACTCCTTTTAAATGCGATTGAAATCAGGAAACTCATTGGCAAGGTCGAGCAAAAGGGCTATACCCTTGTGCCGCTCAACCTGCATTTCTCAAAAGGGAATGTGAAATGCGAGATTGGCCTAGCTAGAGGCAAAAAGCAGCATGACAAGCGTGCCGCCACTAAAGAGCGTGAGTGGGAAGTCCAAAAAGGCCGCATTGCTAGAGGCGATTTAAACGCTTAAAGCCCTTAAAACTGGGTTAGACTGGCTTCAGGTCTAATATCTAAGCATTTATGCACTTGTATGGTGCAATACAGCATCAAGCTGCTTCAAATCCCTCAATTTAGCCCCTGCAAAAGCATAAGCTTGGTAACCATAAAATTACCTTTCGATGAAATGCACTACGCCGCAGTGAAAGTCATTAAACCGGCCAAATAAATTGCAGAAAAGAAAAAAGCCTAGAACGAATCTAGGCTTTTTGTAGTGCTGACGCTTTCCTTACTTCTTACCCAGCATCTCCCAGGTTGCAACTACGCTATCTGGGTTTAAAGAGATTGAAGTAATACCCTTCTCCACCAACCAACGCGCAAAGTCTGGATGATCTGAAGGGCCTTGGCCGCAAATACCAACATACTTGTTTTGCTTGCGGCAAGCATCAATCGAGCGAGCAATCATGAACTCTACTGCTGGATCGCGCTCATCAAAGTCAATTGCCAATAATTCCATGCCGGAGTCACGATCAAGACCAAGAGTTAACTGAGTCATATCGTTAGATCCAATTGAGAAACCATCAAAATATTCGAGGAATTGATCTGCCAGGATGGCATTGGATGGAATCTCACACATCATAATGAGACGTAGACCATTCACGCCACGCTTGAGGCCCAACTTCTCCATCATATCGATCACGCGTTTGGCTTGATTAATGGTGCGTACGAACGGCACCATGATCTCAACGTTGTCCAGTCCCATATCTTCACGAACGCGCTTCATTGCTGCACACTCCAGCGCAAACGCTTCACCGAAATCTTCAGAAACGTAACGGGATGCTCCGCGGAAACCTAACATTGGGTTTTCTTCATCCGGCTCATAACGTGATCCGCCGATCAACTTCTTGTATTCGTTGGATTTAAAGTCTGATAAACGGACAATGACCGGCTTTGGATAGAAAGCAGCGGCAATCGTAGCAACACCCTCAACCAATTTATCTTCGTAGAACTGACGTGGGCTTGCATAACCACGCGCCACGCTCTCTACTGCCCGCTTCAAATCCTGATCAATATTGGGGTACTCTAGTACTGCACGTGGATGTACACCAATATAGTTATTGATGATGAACTCAAGTCGTGCCAAGCCAACACCTGCATTCGGAATTTGACAGAAATCAAATGCCAATTGAGGATTACCAATGTTCATCGTGATCTTCACCGGAATTTCTGGCAAGACGCCACGGGAAACTTCGGTGACTTCAGTTTCAATCAAGCCATCGTAGATATGACCCTCATCACCCTCAGCACATGAAACAGTAACTACCATGCCATCTTGCAAATGCTCAGTCGCATCCCCGCAACCTACGACTGCAGGAACACCTAACTCACGCGCAATAATCGCTGCGTGACATGTACGACCACCGCGATTGGTAACGATCGCAGAAGCACGCTTCATCACGGGTTCCCAGTTCGGATCTGTCATATCCGCTACCAATACATCGCCTGGCTGAACACGATCCATCTCGCTTGGGTCACGAATGATGCGCACAGGACCTGCGCCAATCTTTTGACCAATCGCACGGCCCTTAGCTAAAACCTTAGAACTACCCTTGAGTTTGTAGCGCATCTCAACTTGGCCAGCAGCCTGACTCTTCACTGTCTCAGGGCGGGCTTGGAGAATGTAAATACGGCCATCTTGTCCATCTTTACCCCACTCGATATCCATTGGACGTCCGTAGTGTTTTTCAATAATGACGGCGTATTTTGCCAACTCAGTAATATCTGCGTCTTCCAAAGAAAAACGATTGCGCTTTTCTGGGCTGACATCGACAGTCTGCACTTTTTCTGTAGAACCTTTTGGTGCAAACTGCATCTGAATTAACTTAGAGCCTAAAGAGCGACGAATGATGGCTTTCTTATCTTGAGCCAAGGTGGTTTTAAATACATAAAACTCATCAGGATTTACTGCGCCCTGAACTACTGTCTCGCCTAAGCCGTAACTTGAGGTGATAAAGACAACGTCTTCAAAACCAGACTCTGTATCCAAAGTAAACATCACGCCAGCAGCGCCTAAGTCGGAGCGCACCATACGTTGAATACCTGCCGATAAGGCTACTTCAGCGTGGGCAAAGCCCTTATGAACACGATAAGAGATAGCGCGATCGTTATACAAGGAGGCAAATACTTCACGAATCTTCTTGAGGACATCTTCAATGCCTTCAACGTTTAAGAAGGTTTCTTGTTGTCCAGCAAATGAAGCATCAGGCAAGTCTTCAGCGGTAGCGGAGGAGCGTACTGCAAATGAACCTTTACCAGAATCATCCAATACTGCAAATGCCTTACGGATCTCTTCATCTAGCTTTGGCTGAAATGGGGCGGTTTCAATCCAATTACGAATTTCTGCACCAGCCACAGCCAATGCACGAACATCATCAATATTGAGATTTTCTAAACGCTGTTGAATACGTTCAGTCAAATTATTATGCTTTAAGAAATCTCTAAAAGCCAATGCGGTGGTTGCAAAACCCGTCGGCACTCGCACACCAGTTGAAGCCAATTGAGAAATCATTTCGCCTAAAGATGCGTTCTTGCCACCCACTGACTCAACATCAGTCATGCGGAGTTGCTCAAAAGGCAAGACATAGGCATCTGCCATACTGCTATTTTGTTGCTGTTGGTTGGACATAAAATACTCTCTAAAGATAAGGAAACTGGTCAAGCCGCCGCATAAAATACGGCATACTTCAATTAATATCCATTGTAGTGCTGACCTAGACTGATAGACCAATCCCATGTCCACCCAAACCCGCATTGTTTTTATTGTTTCTGACGGTACTGGTATCACCGCAGAGAACTTCAGCCAGTCCATTTTGGCCCAATTTGAGGCCAGTTTTAAGCATATTCGGGTGCCATTCGTGGACAGCGTTGATAAAGCGCACGATGCGGTCAGCAGCATTAATCAAGCAGCCAGCAAATATGGGGTTCAGCCCATTGTTTTCACTACTTTGGTAAATTCTGAACTCAATTCGATTGTTACCAAAGCCAATGGCCTGATTTTGGATATGTTTCAGACCTTTGTGGCCCCTTTAGAAGAAGCTTTAGGCATTAAATCGACCCATGCCATGAACCGCCTTCACCACAATGCGGATACCGAGGCCTATAAAAACCGTATTGAGGCAATTAATTACTCTCTTGCCCATGATGATGGCCAGTCCAACCAGAACCTGGCTGATGCAGATGTCATTTTAGTTGGCATCTCCAGGGTGGGTAAAACGCCGACGAGTCTGTATTTGGCAATGCAATATGGCCTTAAGGCAGCCAACTATCCGCTGATACCAGAAGACTTTGAGCGTAGAAAACTGCCCTCGGATCTGGTGCCCTTCCGCAACAAGATTTTTGGCCTCATGATCGATGCTGAGCGTCTTTCGGAGATCCGCAATGAGCGCCGCCCTGGAAGTAATTACGCTAAGCTGGAAAATTGCCGCTATGAAATTAATGAAGCCACGGACATGATGAAAAAGGAATCGATTCCCTGGGTTGTGACCACTAGTAAATCGATCGAGGAGATCGCCACAACCGTGCTGCAAGCAATTAAATCCGATAAGACCATCTTGGGCTAAACCGTAGGTTTAACTCCGCCTGACTCGCATAGTCTCAAATAAACATAGGGCTGCTGCAGTAGAGACATTGAGTGACTCTACCCTTGGGTCAATGGGAATCGATATGCCCTTGGCCTGCACCATCAGATCTTCTGATACGCCCTGACCTTCGCTTCCCATTACCCAAGCCACAGGATGCAACAGATCCTGCTGTATGTCATAGAGCTCATTTGAGGCATCTGCACTAGCCGCCAATAATGGTGCAGTAACAGCACTCAATACTTGCTGATTTGACCAACCCTCATACAGATTGAGCAGTTGATGCGCCCCCATACCGGCACGCAGGACTTTGCTTGACCATAAATGGGCGCATCCTGATAAAGCAATCACCTGAGTAAAGCCAGCAGCAGCTGCAGTGCGCAGTATTGACCCGACATTACCAGCATCCTGAATGCGATCCAAGATCAGAACATCTCCAGGCAAAGTCGCAATCGATTGAGAGGGAGTTAAACAAGATTTTGGTAAATCGAGCAAGCCGGCAATATGAGGCGCATTAACCAGATCACTCAATAAATCCCACAGGCTACTGTCCAATTGATAAACGCGGGTATCTGGACAGCTTTCTAAATGGGAGTAGACCGCGTGTGAAATCTCTTCATTCTGAAGGCCGACTTCCGAGGTGAGTAAGATCTTTAATGCTGGATCACCCATCCATGTTTGCACTAGATGAATTCCCTCGAGCAATGCTTGCCCCCGCGCAAGACGTGCTTTTTGTCCTTTTGATCCCGTTGCCTGCAGAAGACGAATTTCTTTAAAGAGGGGATTTTCTTTAGAGCTAATCAGATCAAAACTCATAGCGCCTCCAATACCTTACGCACCGGCGCAAAACTACGACGGTGCTCATCACAGACTCCAAAGGCTTTGAGTGCCGCAAAATGCGCCTCGGTTGGATACCCCATATGCTGGGCAAAACCATATTGAGGATGGCGCTCATGCAGGATTTGCATCTGTCTGTCTCGAGTCACTTTGGCCAAAATAGATGCCGCTGAAATAGCTGGCTCCTTTGCATCACCCTTTACGATCGCTTCAGCACTGATGGGCAATTCTGGGCAGCGATTACCATCGATCAGTGCCTTATCAGGCCAAGCGCCCAAGCGAGTAGTCAGATCTTCAATGGCTCGGCGCATCGCCAACATGGTTGCTTGCAAGATATTGATCTGATCGATTTCCAGAGGGGAGGCCTCGCCTATTCCCCAAGCTTTCGCTTTTTGCATGATTTGCTCATACAAATATTCACGTCGTGCTGGTGTGAGTTTCTTTGAGTCCTTCAGACCTTCTATGGGCTGAGCAGGATCAAGTACCACGGCACCAGCAACGACAGCCCCAACCAAAGGCCCGCGACCGGCTTCATCAACACCACAGACCCAGATCACACTCATCGAGCTACTCGATGTTTAGGTGCGCTCGCTATAGTCTGCGCAACAGCTTGGGCAACCAATAGTCCAGTTGGACGGCGTAAAGTCTCATGCATCTGTTCAAAGCGCTCTTTTAATTGAGCGACTTTAGTGGGGTGATTCAGCCATTCCACAAGAGCTGCTGCTAGTTTTTCTGAAGTGGCTTCATCTTGCAGTAATTCTGGAACCACAAACTCGCCACACAAAATGTTAGGCAATCCAACATAAGGAAGGTAACCTTGGCGCTTCATAATCTGCGCGGTTAACCATGGCACCTTATAAGAGATGACCATGGGCTTCTTCCATAAAGCAGCTTGCAGGGTTGCGGTACCACTAGCGATTAACACTACATCGGCAGATTCCAATACCTCGTCTGCCCTACCCTCCAGCAAATGAATCTGAATATCGGGACTTACTTTTTTCGCTTGCTGCAAAAGTTGCTCAAGTGGCTCACGTAAACGTGGGGTAGCAACCGGAATTAAGAAATTCAATATCTGGCCTTGCATCTGCTTTGCTAGCAATTGCATCGTCTCAAAGAAAACTGGGGCAATGAGTTCAATTTCAGAGCCGCGACTACCTGGCAAGACTGCAATGACGATTCCCTCTAATGCATTAGCAGGAAGGTGAAGCAGTGTAGATAATTGTTCGCGTGCTTTTGTTGGATTGGGCTCTAGGGGAATTTCACTAGCTAAGGGATGACCAACATAAGTAGAGGCTACGCCAGCACGATCATAGATCTCCGTCTCAAAAGGGAAAATGCAGAGCATGCGTTCAACTGCTTGCGAAATCTTTTTGATGCGACCCGCTCTCCAAGCCCAAATCGAAGGAGAAACCAAATGCAAGGTCGGAATACCCGCATTACGTAGCTGCAACTCCACACCTAAATTGAAATCGGGTGCATCTATTCCTAAATACACATCAGGTCGACCCTCACCCAACATGTGGGTGATGAGTTCTTTACGAAGCTTCAAAATAGCCGGTAACTGTTTTATAGCCTCAACATATCCCCGAACGCTGAGCGTTTCCATTGGCCAATCTGAACGCATTCCTTCAGCCTGCATGCGCGGGCCGCCAATGCCATACACCTCTAGGCCTGCCATATCGGGTATTTGATTTAATGCGCTTAATACTGGCGCAGCAAGTAAATCACCGGATGGTTCGCCAGCTACACAAGCTAACTTTGGCAAAGTCGACCTATCGTTACCGAATGATGCCGCGCGTTGAGGCGGCAATAAAGTCATGAAATTCTGCAAGCTTCTCTGCAGTAGCAGCATCAGCAGTACTGGCGACAACCATTTTCTGAATTTCTACTTTAGCCTCTTCAAAACTAAGGCCGTCTTTGTAAAGTACTTTATATGCTTGACGTAAGGCTGTGATCGTTTCACTAGAAAAACCACGGCGCTTTAAACCTTCTACATTGATACCGTGCGGTGAAGCTTTATCACCAGCAGCAATCACAAAAGGTGGAATATCTTGAACTAAAGCAGAGGCACCGCCGAGCATGGCATGCTGTCCAATGCGAACAAACTGATGCACGCCTGACATACCACCCATGATGGCCCAATCATTTACATGCACGTGACCCGCAATTTGTGCATTACTAGAGAAAATGGTGTGATTACCGATTTGACAATCATGCGCGATATGAACGTAGGCCATGATCCAGTTGTCATCACCAATGCGGGTAATACCCACATCCTGTGAAGTGCCAGTATGGATGGTTGTGAACTCTCGAATAGTATTGCGATCGCCGATAATCAACTGGGTTGGCTCACCGCGATACTTCATATCTTGTGGAGGTCCGCCTATAGCAGCAAAATGCGCAAAGTGATTGTCTTTGCCAATTGTGGTGTAGCCCTCAATGATGGTGTGTGACCCAATTTTGGTACCAGACCCAATTTTGACATTAGGGCCAATGACCGAATAAGGTCCGACTTCTACATCACTAGCCAATTCTGCTTTGCTATCAATAACAGCAGATGCATGAATCCGAGTCATTACGCGCCTTTCGTACGAACCGCACAAGTAATGTTAGCCTCTGCAGCCAATTCACCGTCGACTGTGGCTTGCACTTGGAACTTATAAATACCTGCACGTTCACGCTCTAACCTGGCAGTCATGATCAATTGATCGCCTGGCAAGACGGGCTTCTTAAACCGAGCACCATCAATACCGGCAAAGTAGTACACCGCATTCTCTTGGCGTTCTTCTGAGAAAGTCAGTAATGCTGCAGTTTGAGCAAGCGCTTCAATAATCAATACGCCAGGCATGACCGGAAAATCAGGGAAGTGCCCCTGAAAAAAAGGCTCGTTCATCGTAACATTCTTTAAAGCAGTAATACTCTCTCGCGGAGTAATTTCCAAAACGCGATCGACCAGCAAAAAAGGATAGCGATGTGGCAACAACTTTAGAATCTGATGAATATCGATTGCAATAGCTTTGCTCATAAATTACCTACTTAATAAATTAATTGGGTTGGCGAAGTCCTAAGACTCCTTGTTTTGGTTTTTATCCAATAAACGCAAGCGTTGACGTATTTTATCTAGCCCGCGCAAGATAGCAGCATTTTTCTCCCAAGCACTATGCAGCATTGAAGGATAGACCCCCGTGAAATGCTGACCCGGCTCGGTGATAGAGCGAATAATGGAAGTATTACCAGACACTGTAGTGCGATCGGCAATAGTCAAATGACCAGCAAAATTAGCCGCGCCGCCAATAATACAAAAATGTCCGATCTTCGTACTTCCGGATATTGCCGCACATCCTGCAATCACACAGCAATTACCAATCACGACATTGTGAGCAATCTGTACTTGATTATCAATTTTGCTTCCTGCGCCAATCACGGTATCACTCATCGCACCACGATCGATCGTGGTTGAGGCGCCGATTTCAACATCATTGCCGATGATGACGCGCCCAGTTTGAGGAATTTTGACCCACTCACCGCCCGTAGCTGAAAAATCAGGAGCAAATCCAAAGCCATCTGCACCGATCACAGCACCGCTATGAATAATGCAACGCTCGCCAATTTGGCATGCATGATAAATCGATACCGATGGATAAATGACCGAATCATCTGCTATTACGCAATCCCTAGCAATACTGCTATTACCCAAAATAGAGACGCGCTCCCCCAGCTTCACTCCAGCGCCAATTTGTACAAATGGACCAATGTGACATGAAGCAGGAACCATTGCACTTGGATCTATTGCGGCACTTGGATGGATACCCGCTGGATATTGTGGCGAACTGGCTTTAGCAAAGTGCTGCGCCATTCTGGCAAACGTGGCATAGGGATTCTTAGAAACAAAGTACACCCGACTCGCTGAATGCGCCCCAGGGTTTGCTTGTAAAAAATCGAGGTCAGACTGACTGACAATCAAAGCTCCAGCTGTACTGTCACTTGCTTGCTGACGATACAGTGGATTAGATAAAAAGGAGATTTGATCTACTTGCGCTCGCTCAAGTGGAGCGAGGCTGTTAAATACGAGGGAGGCCTCCCCCACCAAGCTTGCTTGAAACTGTTTGGCCAGCTCGATGGCGGTAGGCATAAAGCTTACTTGAGACTATTCAAAGCCTTGATCACATCATCAGTGATATCAGCCTTAGGACTAACGTAGGCTGCTTCTTGAACAATGACATCAAGCTTTCTTTGTTCAGCAATCTGCTTCAGAACTAAGTTTGCTTTTTCAGCAATCTTTGCACGCTCTTCAAAAGTGCGCTGATTTAAATCCTCAGTAAATTCACGTTGCTTGCGTTGCAATTCGCGATCCTGATCTGCCAACTCACGTTGACGACGAATACGCTCTGCTTCATTCATTACAGCCGCATCACGATCCAGTTTTTCTGCAGCAGTCTTAATTTTTTGCGCGCTATCACGCAAATCATTCTGACGCTTAGTAAATTCATTTTGCAAGCGAGTCTGCATTGCTTTGGCTAAGTTGGACTCATTGAAAACTTTTTCTGAGTTCACAACGGCTACGCGGCTTCCAGTATCTTGCGCATATGCAGATGATGCAGAAAATACTGCAATCACAGCAACCAAGCTGGCTTGAATCCACTTTGAAGAATGATGAAGCTTCATAAAACTTTCCTTAAACAATTAAAACGCTGTACCTACCTGGAACTGCAAACGCTGCACATTATCCGTTGGTAATGACTTAATCGGGATACCGTAGCTGAATTTTAGTGGTCCCAGCGGTGATATCCATGATAAACCTAAGCCATAAGAATAGCGTAAAACCAGGTTGATATTCTCGCCGTAGACGTTACCGCCATCCACGAACCCAAATACTCTAAGGGTTTTATCAGCCCCAGACCCTGGAACTGGCACCGTATATTCGATATTAGATACGATCTTGGATTGGCCGCCGGTAGGCTGATTCGTCCCAGTATTGGTGTTGTAGAAGGTAGGTCCAAGGGATCCAGGGGCATATCCACGAACCGACCCAATACCACCCACATAGTAGTTTTTGGTGATTGGGAATGGATTATTGCCGTATGCCTGGCTATAGCCAACCTCTCCATTGAAAGAAAGGATGTTTCCTTTTGAAAAGGAATGGTATTTCTGATACTGGCCAAAAATACGGTAGAAGGTCATATTGCCGGCAGGAGTGCCAACCTCACCTGATAACTGTTGCAGAGATCCAGCAGATGGGATCAGGGAGCTATCGCGCCCATCACGTGACCAACCCACTGTCACTGGTACGTTATAGGTTGTCAAAGTAGCTGGGTAACCTGGAGGCGCAATACCGTAGCTTTCGGCATATGTTAAGTAGGGCTGAGGCGTGCTCGATGAAGTGGTAATTCGGTAGAACTCCAATCCCGATCCGAAGAACACGCGATCTACTTCGCTATATGGGACACCAAATTTAATATTGGAGCCCAAGGACTTGATTTGATAATCAGGATCACCGGTGTAATACAAAGGCTTGGATGAACGGTAGTACAAATCGGTATAACGACTAATGCCGTCTTCCGTGAAATAGGGATCGTATTGGGAAAGCGCTAGATTTTGATTAATCTTACCTAGGGATGCATTCAAACCAATCGCTGTACCTGTACCAAATGCATTTTCCTGATTAATACCAGCAGAAAGAATTAATTTTTCTGTTGAGGAGAAACCAGCACCTACAGTAACTGAGCCAGTTGGTTTTTCGACCACTTTGACGTTGACATCGACTTGATCAGGGGAGCCCGGAACATCTTCAGTAGCGATATCCGTTTCATTAAAGTAGCCTAATCTTCCTAAGCGTTTTTTCGATAAATCAATCTTATCGCCGTCAAACCAAGAGCTTTCAAATTGACGCACTTCTCGACGAATTACCATATCGCGTGTTTTTGAATTCCCGGTGATATTGACCTGGCGAACATAAATGCGGCGCCCTGGATCTACCACCAAAGTTAAATCTACTTCACTCAACTCACGTCGTATATCTGGCTGCGGATTGATAGTGGCAAAAGCGTAGCCATAGGAACCCAGAATCTCGGCAATCGCCTTCGTACTCTCAGTTAATTTAGCTGAGGAGAAGGTATCGCCTGGCTTTAGGGTAATCAACTGCATCAATTCATTTTCTTTGCCTAACAAGTCCCCGGCAAGACGCACATTCTTGACTGTGAATTTACTGCCTTCACGAATACTGATTGTTAAATAAATACCTCTTTTATCAGGAGTGATAGAAACCTGAGTTGACTCAATCACAAACTCTAAATAGCCGCGGTTCAAATAGAAAGAGCGAATGTTCTCTAAGTCAGCAGTTAATTTTTGTTTTGAATACAGATTGTCTTTGCTATACCAAGATAACCAACCACCCGTCTTTAATTGCATCTCGCTTCTAAGCGTGCTTTCGCTAAAGACTGAATTACCAATGAAGTTGATTTCCTGAATCTTTGCTACAGGACCTTCATCAATATTGAAATAAATGGCTACTTGATTGCGCTCAACCGGAGTAACGGTAGCGACCACCTCGGCGGCATACATCCCCTTACCTATATATTGGCGCTTGAGCTCTTGCTCTGCTTTATCGATCAGCGCCTTGTCATAAAAGCGTGCTTCAGCAACTCCAACTGCTTTGAGGGATTTTCGAACCACCTCTTGATCGAATTCTTTCATTCCCGTAAATTCAATACGAGAGATAGTTGGACGCTCATCCACAATCACAATCAATACATTGCCCTGAGCTTGAATTTGCACATCTCTAAAGAAGCCAGTGCTATACAAAGACTTAATCGCTTCGGTACCCTTCTCATCTGTAAAGGTATCGCCTACTTGTACCGGCAAATAACTAAATACTGTGCCTGGCTCTACGCGCTGCAAACCTTCGATGCGAATGTCTTTAATCACAAAAGAATCTGCTGCTTGCACGTTCAAGCTCATACCAGCAGCCAAGACCAACAAAATTTGGGCTAGAAAACGGGTAAAAACAGAAAGGGGTGAGGTCAGAAAATTCAAGGTGAAAAATAGCGTTGCAAATCATTAAACAAGGCTAGGAGCGAGAGAGAAATCAGCAAAAGAAAGCCCAGTTTTTGGAACCGCTCTTGCATGGAAATCGAAATTCGCTTACCAGCAACTAACTCCCATGCATCATACAGGAGCTGACCCCCATCAAGCATGGGAAAAGGGAGCAAATTCAAGAGCCCAATACTGATGCTCATGAGTGCCAAAAAGGCAAAAAAAGGTTGCCAGCCAACCTGGGCTGACTTCCCAGCCATATCAGCAATACTCAGGGGCCCTCCCAACTGCTTTATGGAGCTCTTTCCTGTCAAAATTCCGGCCATTAGCCTTACAGAAACCTTAGTGATTAACCACACCCGATGGCTCGCATAAACCAGGGCGTCAATGGGGCCTAATTGCAGCTCTTGCCATGCTGGGGGCGAGCTAATCATGGGCCGTATTCCTAGGGCCTGCATAGGGTCCGATTCTGGCGTGATTTGCGGCAAGTCTGAGGCTTTAAATGCCTTAGTAAAGCGCGCACCAGAAGCGTCCTTTAACTCCAGGGCAAAGCCTTCTTGTCCGGTGACTGAATTGAGTAAATCCCAACGTAGTGCATTCCAACTCAACACAGGCTCAAATCGATCATCCCGAATCAGATCCTGATCATCAGATAAGTCCTGCCACCCTAGGACCTTATCACCCTGGGTCAAGCCCAATTTAGCTGCTAATGAATGTTCTGGCGGAGTATCCAATACCGCTGGCAGCTGTGGAACTCCAGAAATATAAATGACGGCAAACAATATGATCGAGAGAATAAAGTTGGCTAATGGACCAGCCGCAACAATGAATGACCGTTGCCATAATTTTTTTCCATCAAATGCGTGCGCTTGCTCTTGAGGAGTAATCACCTGCTCGCGATCACGGCCATCCAATAATTTGACATAGCCCCCAAGTGGAATTGCTGCCAATACCCATTCGGTTTGATTTTTTGCGTGAAAGGTATAAAGCGGCTTACCAAAACCAACAGCAAATCGCAATACGCGAACGCCGCATATTCGTGCAGCAATAAAGTGGCCGAACTCGTGAAAACTCACAAGCACCCCTAGGGTCACTAAAAATGCGGCAAGAGTAATTAAAGCTTGCAATTAATGAATTGCCTTAATAAAGTCGCGCGCAGCTCTTCTGGCTTGAGCATCAATATCTAAAATCACCTCAAGAGAATCCACCGAGCTGATTTGAATCGCGTTTAGGGTTTTTTCAACTACTTGAGGAATCTGTAAATAAGGCATTCCCTCATCCAAGAATGCAGCTACAGCGATTTCGTTGGCAGCATTGAGAACGGTCGGCGCAACACCACCTGCTTTTGCAGCCGCAAATGCCAGAGCTAAACAAGGAAAGCGCGCTAAGTCTGGCTCACTAAAACTCAATGAAGCAAGCTGGGTCAAATTGAGTGCCGCAACCCCTGCTTCAATACGCTCTGGCCAAGCAAGCCCATACGCAATTGGAGTTCGCATATCTGGCTGACCTAGCTGCGCCATAACAGACCCATCGACATAGCGCACCATCGAATGAACTACGCTTTGTGGATGGATGAGTACTTTAATTTTTTCTAATGGCAGTCCAAATAACCAAAATGCCTCTATTACTTCCAATCCTTTATTCATCATCGTTGCGGAATCAACGGAAATTTTTCTGCCCATCACCCAATTCGGATGGGCGCAGGCTTGTGCAGGAGTGATGACGTTTAATTCCTGAAGAGGGGTATTTCTAAAGGGACCGCCTGAGGCAGTGAGCCACAACTCCTCTACCCCCAAGGAAGGATGGGGTGCTTTGGTAAATTGGTCGGGCAAACATTGAAAAATGGCATTGTGCTCACTGTCGATTGGGAGTAACTCGCCCCCACCGGCTTTCATGGCCTGCATAAAGAGATGGCCGGACATCACCAGAGCCTCTTTGTTTGCTAGTAATACTCTCTTACCCGCTTTCGCCGCCGCCAAGGTGGGCACTAAACCTGCTGCCCCAACAATTGCGGCCATGACGGTGTCGCAGCCTGAATCAGTAACAGCGGTAACTAAAGCCTCAGGACCATACAACACTTGAGTATGAATCCCTTTTTCTTTTAACAGGGCTGATAACTGAGCAGCACCTTGTACATCCCCTATCACGGCAATTGCTGGAGCAAACTCAATACACTGCTCCGCCAATAACTCAACCTGCTTACTTGCGGTGAGCGCGAAAACTTTAAAACGATCTGGGTGTGCGCGAATGACATCTAAGGTGTTCACGCCAATAGAGCCAGTTGATCCGAGAATGGCAACGTGTCTCATCACTTTTACACCAGTCCTGCTAACAAGGCAGCAATTGGCATTGTTGGAATTAATGCATCTACACGATCAAGCACACCACCATGCCCAGGGAGCAAATGGCTGCTGTCTTTGACGCCGGCCATACGTTTTAACTGTGATTCAAATAAATCACCAAAAATACTAAATGCTGTAAGCACTGTCACCATGACAAACATGGGCACCCAACCAAAACGAATTGCCCAGGCGCCAAATATAGTGGACTCAAATGGTAAATAAAATACGCATAGCAAAGCGTATCCATAACAGAGGAGAAGCCCTCCTATGGCACCCTCTATCGATTTTCCAGGGCTAATTTGTGCAGCGAGCTTGCGTTTGCCAATTGCTTTGCCGACAAAATACGCGCCAATATCTGCAACCCAGACCAAAGCCATCGTACTTAATAAGAAAACGAGACCAAGTTCACGTAGATAGACTAATGCGAACCAAGTCGCAGGCAAGAGAATAAATCCAAGAACAATATAAAAGGGGCGTAACTTTTGCAGTGAAACACTCATCCCTTTAGCCAAAATAAAGGGAGCCAAGAAAAACCAAAAAATCACCGCCAAGAGTAATAAGGCAAATTGCCAAGCCACATTTTGCATGGCCAATAAAAACAGAATAATCGCTAAACAAAATACGGCATATAACCAAGCGGCTCTGCCTGCTTGCGGGTTTAGCAAACGACTCCACTCCCAAGCTGCAGCGGATACAGCTAGTAAGAAGAAGACACCTATGTAAATGGGTGGCAATAAAAATAAGATCGGCAATAAGACTGCCAAGAGAACAATGGCAGTGATGACTCGGGTTTTTAGCATGTTTTAATTGGCAGATAAATCAAACAGCATCGCTCATTACTTGCGTAGCAAGCTGGGCACTCGTGCGACCAAAGCGACGCTCACGCTGGCTATACCAATCAAATGCTTTATGCAGTTCAGCCTCATCAAAGTCAGGCCAGAGAATATCTGTGAAATACAACTCGGTGTAAGCCAGTTGCCACAATAAGAAATTGCTAATTCGTTGCTCACCACCGGTGCGAATAAATAAGTCTGGCTCTGGTGCATAGGACATCGATAAATAAGGCTGCAACAACTCTTCTGTAAGCTGATCTGCTTGCAAATCGGGGTTAGCTGCTACACATTGACGCATAGCCTGCAAAATGTCCCAGCGACCGCCATAATTTGCAGCAATTGTCAGCGTGAGACCCTTGCATCCTGCAGTCTTTTGCTCAGAAAATTGCACCATCTCTTGGATAGAAGAATCAAAGCGGCTCAAATCGCCTATGAGTCGCAAAGAAATATCATTTTCCGCAAGACGTGAAACCTCACCTTTAAGCGATTTCAGAAACAGCTTCATTAAGAAGCCTACTTCCTCAGGTGGACGACGCCAGTTCTCAGAACTAAATGCGAAGACAGTTAAATACTCGACACCAATACGACGGCATTCTTGGACAACCTTACGAACCGCCCCCAAACCTTCTGAGTGGCCTGCCACTCGAGGCATTAAACGCTTACTAGCCCAACGTCCATTGCCATCCATGATGATGGCAACATGCCGTGGAATAGCACTTGCCTCAGGAACGGCTAAAGTTGAACTAATGTGTTTGGTCATAAATGAGAGCGTAATGATGACGGCTATTTAGACCGTCATGATCTCTTTTTCTTTTTCTGAAATGATCTTATCGATTTCAATAACTGCTTTGTCAGTCATCTTTTGAATATCGTCGGTTGCGCGACGCTCTTCATCCTCAGAAATTTCTTTATCTTTGGTTAAACGTTTCAAATGCTCATTTGCATCACGACGTAAATTACGAACTGCAATCTTGGCTTCTTCGCCTTCATTCTTAACAACCTTCGTTAATTCACGACGGCGCTCTTCAGTTAAGGCAGGCATTGGAACCCTAATGACCGTTCCTTGTGAGGCAGGATTTAAACCCAAATCTGAATCTCGAATAGCCTTCTCTATTACTGCAACCATAGTCTTTTCGAAGGGCTGCACATTGATTGTGCGGGCATCAGCCAAACCTAAGCTGGCTACCTGACTTAATGGAGTTGGATTGCCGTAGTAATCAACTTGGATGTGCTCCAAGATGCCAGGGTTAGCGCGACCAGAACGAATCTTTGCCAAATTGGTTTTCAATGCATCAAGGGACTTGTGCATCTTTTGATCGGAATTGGATTTAATTTCTGCTGCGGACATCAAGCCTCCTATTAAACGTGTACTAAAGTACCTTCAGGTTCACCCTGCACAACGCGCATCAAAGCGCCTGGCTTGAGAATTGAAAATACTTTGATTGGTAACTTGCGGTCACGACACAAAGCAAATGCAGTTGCATCCATGACCTGTAAATTTTTAATTAGCGCCTCATCAAAAGTGATGGTCTTGTATAAAGTTGCGCTGGGATCCTTTACTGGGTCTGCGCTATAGATGCCATCAACCTTGGTGGCCTTCAACATCACCTCAACACCCATCTCTGCGCCACGCAATGCGGCGGCAGTATCGGTTGTAAAGAAAGGATTGCCAGTACCCGCAGCAAAAATAACAACCTTACCTTCGCTCATGGCACGAATAGCGCGTGGACGAATGTAGGGCTCGACTACTTGATCCATTCTCAAGGCTGACTGCACACGAGCTTCAACGCCCTTTTGACGTAATGCATCTTGCAGTGCCAGGGAATTCATCATTGTCGCTAACATACCCATGTAATCGGCAGTTGCTCGATCCATACCAGCTGCTCCACCGGCAACACCGCGGAAAATATTTCCGCCGCCAATCACGATGGCCAACTCCACTCCGCTACTCACAACTTGCGCAATTTCAGAAACCATGGCATCGATTGTGACTGGATTGATGCCAAATGCATCGTCGCCCATAAGGGCTTCACCAGATAGTTTTAGGAGGACTCGTTTATAGGCTGGCATATTTTCTATTTTCCGTAATTTGCCAAGTAATTTACTTACTTAGCTTATTGATCTTTAAGCGCTTTTTAATATCTCCGCCAAATTATAAAGGGCTTGGGTAGGATCAAAGAAAAGGGCATAGAAACTAAGGTTTCTATGCCCTTTTGGGCGATACAAACTAGCCAGGGGAGCCCTGGAAACTAGTTAAGCAGTTGCTTTAGAAGCAGCAGCTACTTGGGCAGCCACTTCAGCCGCAAAGTCGTCTTGACGCTTCTCAATGCCCTCGCCTACAACAAACATGGTGAAACCCTTGATTGTTGTATTTGCAGCCTTGAGCATTTGCTCAACGGTTTGCTTGTCATTCTTAACAAATGACTGATTTAACAATGACACTTCTTTGAGGTACTTCTGAACAGAACCTTCAACCATTTTTTCAACGATTTCAGGTGGTTTGCCAGATTCAGCAGCTTTTTGGACAGCCACATTACGCTCTACAGCAATTAACTCAGGCGGAACATCAGCCATCGACAAGGCAACTGGCTTCATTGCGGCAATGTGCATTGCTACATCCTTAGCAGCTGCTTCATCACCATCAAACTCTACCATGACGCCAATACGTGTGCCGTGCAAATAAGAAACCAACTTGCTGCCACCAGCAAAACGCTTAAAGCGACGTGGCATGATGTTTTCACCGATCTTGCCGATCAATGCACTGCGTACTTCGTCAACAGTTTGACCATTCATTGGCAATGCCAACAAGGCAGCAACGTCAGCTGGGTTCTTTTCAGAAATCAACTTAACGCATGCATTGGTAAAAGCCAAGAAGTCGTCGTTCTTAGAAACGAAATCAGTTTCGCAGTTCACTTCAAGCAAAGCACCGTTAGTTCCATCGATAGATGAAGCTACGATACCTTCAGCAGTCACACGAGAAGCAGCTTTACCAGCCTTGCTACCGAGCTTTACACGCAGAATTTCTTCTGCTTTAGCCATATCACCTTCAGCTTCAGTTAATGCTTTTTTGCACTCCATCATCGGAGCATCAGTTTTGGCGCGTAACTCGCCAACCATTGCAGCGGTAATAGCGGCCATTATTCAGCTTTCCCTTCTTCAACAAATTCTTCTTCACCTTCTTTAACTGCAGTCAAGATTTCTTGAACAGAGTTCGCCTTGCCTTCGAGGATTGCGTCAGCAATACCACGTGCATAGAGGGTTACTGCCTTGCTTGAATCATCATTACCAGGAATGATGTAATCAACACCTTCTGGTGAGTGGTTGGTATCTACAACAGCGATCACTGGAATACCAAGCTTGTTAGCTTCAGTAATAGCAATCTTGTGATAGCCAACATCCACTACGAAAATCGCATCAGGAACGCCGTTCAAATCTTTAATACCACCAAGTGCTTTTTGTAATTTGTCGAGATCACGGTCATTAGTCAAAGCTTCTTTCTTAGAAAGCTTTTCCCAGTCGCCCGCTTCTTTAGCAACTTCCATATCTTTCAAACGCTTCAAAGAGCCTTTAACAGTTTTGAAGTTAGTGAGCGTACCGCCCAACCAACGGCTGTCGATGTAAGGCATACCAGCACGAGCTGCTTCTTCAGCAATGATCTCGCGTGATTGACGCTTAGTACCAACAAATAAAATCGTGCCACGATTAGCAGCAACTTGTTTTGCGAATTTCAGGGCGTCCTGAAACATTGGCAATGTTTTTTCCAAGTTGATGATGTGGATCTTATTACGATGACCGAAAATAAATGGGGCCATCTTTGGGGACCAGAAGCGAGTTTGGTGACCAAAATGGCAACCGGCTTCCAGCATTTGACGCATAGTTACTGACATAACTTCTCCTAAGGGTTGGTTCTAAAGCTGAGTCCTAGCTGCGCTAAAAAGCGCCACCCCGGAAGGCTCAACTCGCGATTTCAAGTCCAAAATAGACCTGAGACCAAAATTATAGCTTAAATATCAAGGGTCTAGCTAGCTCTACCCCCTCCAGCTATTCAGTTTTGGGCACCTAAGACCGCCCTAGCGTCAGTAAAACAGGCTTATTGCCTAATATTTAAGCAATTGGTGCATGCCAAAACCCAGCAAGTCGTTGATAATCAAGGCATGAATAGTGTATTTACAGCAGAAAAAGACATCCTAGGGATGCGTGAGGCAGGACGCCTGGCTAGTGAGGTACTGGACCATGTTAGCCCTTATGTGAAGCCCGGGATCAGCACTGGCGAATTAGATCGCATATGTCATGAATACATGCGTGATGTCCAAAAGACTATTCCTGCACCACTCAATTACCAACCTCCAGGTTACCCTCCTTTTCCGGCATCTATTTGTACATCCGTAAATGATGTCATCTGTCACGGCATACCTGGTGAAAAGATTCTTAAAAATGGGGATGTTGTGAATTTAGATATCACCGTGATCACGCCAGATGGTTATTACGGTGACACCAGCAGAATGTTTATGGTTGGAGAAGTATCCGTTCTCGCAAAACGTCTTACCCAAATTACTTTTGAATGTATGTGGCTAGGAATCGCACAAGTAAAACCCGGTGCCGCTCTCGGCGACATTGGGCATGTGATTCAAACGCATGCAGAACAGGCTGGTTATTCCATTGTGCGTGAGTATTGCGGACATGGAATCGGCAAAGTCTTTCATCAAGATCCACAAATTCTTCATTACGGCCGCCCCGGTACCGGGGAAAAGCTAGTTGCTGGAATGACCTTTACGATTGAGCCCATGATTAATGCTGGTCGTCGTGAAATCAGAACCATGCCTGATCAATGGACAGTAAAGACCAAAGATCGTAGCCTGTCAGCACAATGGGAGCACACCTTGTTGGTGACCCCCTCTGGGGTAGAAGTTTTAACTTGGTCTGAAGGCAGCAACTCTCCGCCCGATTGCGTTAAGAACCTTTCCTTTAGACCGACATTAGCAAACGCTTAAATCCATGAATGAGCCGCAGGCCATTAGCACCATTCAAGATGCAGCTGGCTTGAAAGCTGCGCGCGAAGTTGCCTACACTCAATTTCGGAAAACTCAAGCTGTTGGAAAACTCACCAAGCAATTAAGTAAGCTGAGCGATGAGCTCTTGAGTAATTTATGGAATCAATGCGGTTTCAATAATGAGGCTGCTCTCGTTGCTGTCGGCGGCTTTGGCAGAGGTGCATTATTCCCCTACTCCGATATTGATATTTTAATTCTCTTGCCAGCCGATGCAAAAGAGGTTGAGGCTCTGTCTAAAAGAGTTGAGCAATTCATTACAAATTGCTGGGATACCGGTCTTGAGATTGGCTCTTCAGTTAGAACGGTTACTGAATGTATTTCTGAGGCCGATCAAGATATCACCGTCAAAACATCCCTCCTGGAATCTCGACTCATCTGCGGCAAGAAAGTACTCTTTAAAGAATTTGCAAAGGCTTTTGAAGCCTCTCTCGATCCCAAATCTTTTTTTCAGGCAAAACAAGCAGAGCAAATTCAACGGCATTACAAATATCAAGACACCCCATACTCTCTTGAGCCCAACTGCAAAGAAAGTCCAGGTGGCCTGCGCGATCTGCAAGTCATTTCATGGGTAAGTAAAGCGGCCTTACTAGGCAACACCTTCAAAGATTTAAACGAAGCTGGTTTAGTGACGCAGCGTGAACTAACTGAGCTCAATCGCAATCAACGTTTTTTAGAGACTCTGCGAGCCAATCTGCATTTATTAGCTGGTCGTAGACAGGATGTTTTGGCATTTGACTTGCAAGCAGCACTTGCCGCTTCAATGGGGATTAAAGAAGAAAATTCTCGCCAAGCCAGTGAAGCGATTATGCGCCGTTACTACTGGGCAGCTAAAGCGGTTACACAATTAAATGACGTACTACTTCAAAATATCGAAGCATTGCTCTTTCCTCAAGAATCCAAAACTACGCATCCCATTCCCGGCGAGGGCAATGAACACTTCATTGAAAGACAAGGGGTGTTGGATATTACCGATCCACAGCTTTACGAAAAGCATCCAGAACAAATTCTGCGGACTTTTTTAGTCTTTGCTCAAACGCAAAACGTTAAAAGCCTCTCACCGACTATTTTTCGCGCGCTCTATAACGCCCGTCAAAAAATGGATAGCAAGTGGCGTGCTAACCCCATCAATCGCGCGCTGTTTATAGAAATCCTAAAGCAGCCCGAGGGCGTGAGCCGCGCCTTCCAGCTCATGAATCGAAGCAGCGTATTAGGCCGTTACCTTCCTGCCTTTCGCAGAATTGTGGGGCAAATGCAGCATGATTTATTCCATGTCTACACGGTAGATCAACATATCTTGATGGTGCTGCGTAATGTGCGCCGTTTTATGGTGATAGAGCACACCCATGAGTTCCCCTTCTGCAGCCGCCTCATCGCCCATTTTGAAAAGCCATGGTTAATCGTCATTGCCGCCCTCTTCCATGACATTGCCAAGGGACGTGGCGGCGATCATTCACAGCTAGGTAAAGCAGACATACGTAAGTTTGCTAAAGACCATGGTCTCGACAAGAAAGACACTGAGCTTTTAGTGTGGCTCGTAGCAGAGCACTTGTACATGAGTCAAGTAGCACAGAAACAAGACATTACCGATCCAGATGTGGTCAGAGCGTTTGCCAAAAAAGTAGGTGATGAGCGCCATCTGACTGCCTTATATCTCCTGACGGTAGCAGATGTTCGTGGTACTAGCCCCAAAGTATGGAATGCCTGGAAAGGCAAACTCCTGGAGGATCTGTATCGCGCCACCCTGAGAGTCTTGGGGGGCGCCAAACCGGATGCCTCTTCTGAATTGGCACAGCATCAGGAAGAATCTCGCGCCAAGTTACGCCTCTATGGCATCAATGATGATTCTTATGAAGAGCTCTGGACACAACTCGACGTTGCTTTCTTCTTAAGACAAGATTCGGCCGATATTGCATGGCTTACTCGCCATCTTTTTAACAAGGTTAATAGCGAACAGCCGATTGTGTGCGCTAGACTCTCCCCAATTGGTGAGGGCTTACAAGTGGCTGTATACGTCAAAGATCAAGAAGATCTCTTTGCACGTATCTGTGCTTACTTTGAAAGACATGGCTTCTCAATTTGGGATGCCCGTATTCACACGACGCGCCATGGATATGCGCTAGATACCTTCCAAATCTCAGGCAGCAATTTAGTAGATGAAGGTGGAAGCTATCGAGACATCATTCAATTGGTTGAATTTGAATTAACGGCCGCCTTAAGTAATGCGGACCCACTTCCTAACCCAAGTATGGGACGCCTTTCAAGGCAATCACGTACTTTCCCAATTCAGCCCCGGGTTCACATGGTTCCAGATGATCGTGGCAGATATTACACACTCGCACTATCCGCCAGCGATCGTACGGGCCTGCTCTACACCATCTCTCGAGTACTCGCTAAACATCAAGTCTCGATTCATACCGCCAGAATTAATACCTTGGGTGAACGAGTGGAAGACGTACTACTCTTAGATGCGATGAACTTGAGCAAGAACCCTAAGCTACAGATTCAGCTGGAAACAGAGTTACTTGAGGTTTTAGGGGCCTAGGCTAATTTAGTCAAGGCACGCTGAATGCGAATGCTTTCTACCTGATCAAAAGAAAACCATTTATAAGAAATATCCTCAAGAGATTTTTCTTGTCGTAAGACTTTCAGCCTATAAAGTAGATCTATATGCAAGTGAGGGCCCTCGCCTTTCTTGGGATTGGCTGGAATTTCATGAATATCAATATCAATTAGCTCGGGAAACTCTGGGTCTAGGGTGCAAACAAAACCAGTTTCCTCATAAACCTCTCGAATTGCTGCATCAACTGGCAACTCACCCTCATCAATATGGCCGCCAGGCTGAAACCAACATTTAATGTACGGGTGAAATATCAACAACACTTTATTTTCATGGATAACTAATCCACTGGCAGTGATATGCCCCTCTTGAGTATTGCGAGCAAAAGGATTCGAAGACGTCAATATCAAATTGGTTTGATTTAAATAAGGCGTATGTTTTGCTGCAACTGCAATAGCTGTAAAAATTGTCATTAGAGATAAAAAATTTGAATTTTCAGCAAGAACTTACGCTCTTAAATTGACGGGGGATTGTTAACCCAGCAACTCCAACATGGCAGCTTCATCAATCACTGGGACGCCCAGCTCTTCTGCCTTTGTGAGCTTGCTACCTGCATCTGTACCTGCCACAACGTAATCCGTTTTTTTAGAAACAGAGCCGGCTACTTTGGCCCCTGCTTTTTCTAGAAGATCTTTAGCTTCATCACGAGTCATGGTCGGGAATGTTCCCGTTAAGACAAAAGTCTTTCCAGCAACAGCAGCGCTAATGATCTTTTCTTCTACAGCCAATTGCATACCAGAAGCTAATAATTGCTCAATCACCTCACGGTTGTGCGACTCTTGCATAAAACTGATAATCGAATCTGCAACTACCGGACCCACATCTTTCACTGTGAGTAAATCATCCATACTTGCGTCCATCAATGCATGCATCGTTTGATAGTGATTCGCTAGGTCCTTAGCAGTTGTCTCGCCCACATGTCGAATACCTAGAGCAAAAATAAACCGAGCAAGCGTAGTGTTTCTAGAAGCATTAATTGCCTGGATGAGATTATCCGCAGACTTTTCACCCATACGCTCTAAGTTTGCCAAGGCAGTAAACCCTAATCGATAGAGATCAGCAGGCGTCCTGACTAAATTTTGATCTACCAACTGATCCACTATTTTTTCGCCAAGGCCTTCAATATCTAGAGCCCTACGATGTGCAAAATGAATTAAAGCCTGTTTGCGCTGAGCGCCACAAAATAGGCCACCGCTACAACGCGCTACCGCTTCATCAGCTAGACGCTCGATATGTGAATCGCATACAGGGCAACGTAATGGCATTACAAATTCTTTAGCATCAGCGGGACGTCGATCTTTGATTACCGAAACCACTTCTGGAATGACATCGCCTGCGCGTCTGACTGAGACCGTATCTCCAATACGTACATCTTTACGCTTTACTTCATCTTCATTGTGCAGGGTGGCATTCGTTACGGTGACACCACCAACCTCGACTGGTGAAAGCCGAGCTACTGGCGTAATAGCGCCAGTACGCCCTACTTGGACATCGATACCCAATACTGTCGTTAGTGCTTCTTGAGCTGGATATTTATGAGCCAAGGCAAAACGTGGTGCTCGAGATACAAAGCCCAATTTAGCCTGATCAGCAAAAGAATTCACCTTATAGACGACGCCATCGATGTCATAGGGCAAGGAATCCCGTTTGCTGCCAATCTCTTGATAAAAAGTGAGAATTTCTGCGACAGAATGAAGAACTCTACGCTCCGAGCACACCGGCAAACCAAGTTCAACGTAGGCATTAAGCAACTCTTCATGGGTCTTAGGTAACCATGATTGAGGGTCTAAAGCACCTAAGCCATACGCAAAGAATGAGAGTGGTCTTTTGGCAGTAATCTTTGAGTCTAATTGGCGCAAGCTACCAGCGGCAGCATTACGAGGATTTGCAAACTCCTTTTCACCAAGCGCTACCGCCTGTTGATTCATCTTCTGAAAATCTTGAAGATACATAAACACTTCGCCACGCACCTCCAACACTTTTGGAATATTTTTACCTGTCAGCTTCAAAGGAATGGCACGGATGGTTTTGATATTGGCAGTAACATCCTCACCACTAGCTCCGTCGCCGCGGGTAGCAGCCCTGACCAATGAGCCATTTTCATATCGTAGTGATATTGCAAGACCATCAAATTTCAGCTCGCCAGCATAGGCAACATGATCAGCATGCAAGCCTTCACGACAACGCCGATCAAATGCAACTAGCTCAGACTCTTCAAATGCATTATTGAGTGAAAGCATAGGAACTTCATGAGTGACAGAGTCAAACTCTTTTAAGGCTACGCCACCCACCCTTTGAGATAAAGACTCGGGCGTAATCCACTCTGGATGCTCAGCTTCAATCTCTAATAGTTCGCGATAAAGACGATCGTATTCAATATCGGGCAATAAGGGGTTATCTAGTACATAGTAGGCATGCTCCAAGCGAGCGAGCTCAGCCTGTAAGAATGCGTAACGCTCCGCTAAATTTGTCGGACTGTTAGACGACAAGGTAATTTCCTAGCTAAAGAGTCTGCTAGCTGTAGAAGAGCCAGATGCAACACCGTTCTTCTCTAGATTGGCATAGAGCACATCAAGATGTTGTCGAATGCTAATAACAGCGGCTTCAGATAAGTTGATGCCATTATCATCTACTAAGCGACCATGGGCAGCTTGGGCAATCTCAACACCTTCCCCAAGCATTCTTTCAAAAGCACGCTCATCTTGCGGCACCAAGGGGACTTCAAGCAAGAGGGTCAATTGCGTGACGCCTCTGTTGGGATCCAAATCAGCACTATTAAATAACAATGAGCCATTGCTGTAATACTCATATTGCCTGCCGCTGCGTGCCAGCTTAAAACCTCTTTGACGCATCAGCGCATCAAAATTACCCCAAGGACATGGTTCATCAAACAAGATATTGATACTGAGCTGTATATCGCTGTCAGCAGCCATGACATCTAATTCTTTTGCACTCTCAAGCATGGTGCTCACGCTAGGCATATCAATCTGAGAACCCAAAGTTTCAGCAAGGGCTTGGGCACGAGAGCAAAAATCAGATAACTCAAGCACACCAATGGGTCCTCGACGGCTTGCCAGTTGAATCGCTAATTGCAACTCAGAATACGAAGCCTCTGGATTTAATTCTTCCCAAGCTTCGCCATCATCAGCATTCAGTCCCTCGCACATCCAACGAGCACTAGCTTGGGATCCCAGATCAGTCCAGGTAGAAACCTCTTCTAAAATTTCCGAACCACTAATTGGCTCATCGAATCGAAGTGTAATGACGCAATCAATCCGTGGATCAATTGCAAACTTTTCGGGGGCGCGACTAGTTTCATAAGCGCTGGAATCAAAAGATGGTTCAGAGCGGTCTGTAGATTCTGCATCAGCAAAGACCTGTCCAAAACTGGGTTCACGGGCAAAACGATCATCAGAGACATATTCACCCTGCTCTTTTGCCTTTTTACGAGCATACGCATGTCTGATATTAAGAATAGCAACTGCTATCAAAATCAGCACACCAATAACAGCCAAAGCAAACTGCAAATCAGACAAACCCAACATCGTCATGATTTGTTCTACGTACACTTAGGCGGCCTCCACCATTGAGACTGCGGAAGAAATATCTACTGCAACAATTCGGGATACGCCCTGCTCCTGCATCGTGACGCCAATTAATTGATGAGCAATTTCCATAGTGATCTTGTTATGCGAGATAAATACGAACTGAGTCTTATCTGACATTTTGGCAACCATCTGTGAGTAGCGCAAGGTGTTTGCATCATCTAATGGCGCGTCCACCTCATCCAACAAGCAGAAAGGTGCTGGGTTCAACAAGAAGAGTGAGAACACCAAGGCGATCGCAGTCAACGCTTTCTCGCCACCGGAGAGTAGGTAAATACTGCTGTTCTTTTTGCCAGGAGGTTGAGCCATCACTTGTACGCCAGCATCTAGGATCTCTTCGCCAGTCATTACCAGCTCTGCATGGCCGCCACCAAACAACTCGGGGAACAATCTTCCGAAATGTCCATTGACCTGATCGAAAGTGCCTTGTAACAAGTCACGGGTCTCAGCATCAATCTTGGCAATCGCATCAGTCAAGGTTTGCATTGCTTCATTCAAGTCAGCTGACTGAGCATCCAAGAATTGCTTACGATCACGAGAACTTGCTAACTCATCCAATGCAGCCATATTGACTGGACCAAGAGATTGGATTTCTGAATTCAAGCGATTGACTTCATTTTGCAAGGTACCAACCTTAAGGTCAGGACTGAAATTAGCCTCTAGGGCAATTAAATCTGCCTCAGCATCAGACAACAATGTGGCGAACTGTTCATAATTTAAGCGAGCTGCCTGTTCGCGCAACTGTAAATCGACTACCTTGTCACGCATTGGCTGCAGGCTACGCTCAACCTGCATACGCGCCTCATCCGCTTCTCGCAATTGATGTAAGAGTGCGTCTTGTTCAGTACGGGCATTAGCCAATGCAGCCTCACGAGCACTGCGAGCCAATAAAAGATCTTGTAACTTTTCTTGCGCCTCTTCATCACTTAAGACTTCCAACTCTTGAGTAGCAGAATCGTGTTTGTCCTGAATTTCCATGATTTGAGTACGTGCAGTACTTTGATCACGCTGTAAATCAGTAATACGTTGCTGCAAAGAACGGGTAGCAAAAGCCGCCTCTTGCGCAGCCATCTCGGCAGCACGCAATGACTCACGTAAACGATCACGCTCCTGAGTCGCCAGCTCTAATGCTTCTTGCGCTGAGGCCAATACAACTTGAGATTCCTGTTTCGATTCTTCTGATTCGGATAATTCAGCGGCAGATTGCTCTTGAGTCGCAGTCAATTGCTCCATTTGCTGGCGCAATTCACTTAATTCATTCTGAATTTGAGCGGCACGAGTACTGTATTGCTCTTCAGCTTGAGTTAGCTGCATTCTCTCAACTTCAAAACCATGCGCTTCTTGAACAGCATGCTCAGCATTGATGCGAGCCTGCTCTGCCGCTTGATGAGCCGCTTGGTAATTAGCAGCACATTGATCCAACTCACCCTGTAATTCACTTTGCATCAACTGCTGGGCGCGTAATTGCTTCTCCAAGCTCTCCATCTCTTGAGCACGTGCAAGCATGCCAGCCTGCTCAGAATCCGCTGCGTACAACTGAACACCTACACGGCTAACTAAATGGCCTTGTTGAGTAACAAATGCGCCACCAGCAGGTAACTTTTCGCGACGATGCAAAGCATCTTCCAAGCTCGATGCAATATAAATATTGTCTAACCACTCTTGGAGTACCGAAGTCAGTCTTGGAGCACCAGCACTTTGAACGCGACTGAGTAAAGGCGTGAAGTCTGCAGGAACATTGGTGTGTGCCGGAGTAATCTCTTCAGTCAGCAAAATCGCTAAACGACTTGGCGGTGCATCATTGGCTAAAGCCAATGTTTCTTGCACACTCTTTGCGGTGACTGCAGCTAAACGCTCGCGCAATACTGACTCAAGTGCAGCTTCCCAGCCGCTCTCAACCTTGAGCTCTTGCCATAAACGCTTGCTTTCTTTAAGGCCCTTGCTCTCTAGCCATGGACCAATCTTGCCCTGCGCCTGGACGCTTGCTTGCAAAGCAGTTAAAGCCGTTAACTTCGCTTCAGTTTGAGCAACATCTTGATTTGCTGTTTGAATATTTTGCTGAGCAGTGTTTCTTGCTTCATCTGCTGCAGGAACACGTTGTTGAGTTTCTTGAGCACGCTGTTTAGATTCATCGACCTTGCGTTGCGCCATAGTCTGACGATCAATTGCCATTTGAAGTGCTTCTGCATCAGGTCTACGCATTCCATCTAACTCACTAATTAAGCGTGCTTCACGCCCTTTGAGTTCATCAGACTGAGCTGTCATGGCGCGCATACGCTCGCCCAAACTAGCTAAGCGCTGTTCAATCGTAGCTAAGCTATCACGTGCTGCATTTAAACCATTAATTGAGTTTTGATAAGCGTCATCGCGCCCGGGCATTTGATCTATTAGACCAGCCAAGTCTGCCAATAGCGTTTGTTCTTTTTCGGCCGCCAGACTCAACTCATGTTCAGCAGTGCGTTGCGCTTGTGCAGCATCTGTTTCTTGCACAGTCCAGCGCTGTAATTGCGCATGTAAATCTTGAATTTGCTGCTGCAAACGTTGACGCGCTTCTTGTACATAATGAATCTGTGACTCAACCTGACTCACATCAGAATTGGTTTGATACAACTCACCTTGCGCTTCAGAAACTTTATCTTGTAATGCGTACTGTTGTGTGCGCATTGTCTCGAGCTCAGCCTCTGCATGACGGAGCTTAGCAGTCTGTTCTTCAAGGCCAACCTGGGTATCGCGGATGCCATTAGCATGGCGCTCTTGTTCTTTACCCGCTTCAGTTTGACGTACAAACCACAGCAACTGTTGTTGCGACTTCATTTGTGTAGAAAGTTCAGCATGTCGCTCGGCAACTGTAGCTTGTTTTTCTAAACGGGTTAACTGCTGATCTAACTCACGCAAGATATCTTCAACACGAGTTAAATTCTCAACGGTGTCCTCTAGGCGTGATGCTGTTTCTTTACGACGCTCTTTGTATTTAGATACTCCTGCTGCCTCTTCCAAGAACACGCGCAACTCTTCAGGCTTGGATTCCAAAATACGATTGATTGTTCCCTGTCCAATGATGGCATAACCTCTTGGACCCATACCAGTACCCAAGAAAATATCCTGAATATCTTTTCGGCGAACTACTTGGTTGTTCACGTAATAACTAGAGTTGCCATCGCGAGTCAAAACGCGTTTGATACCTAATTCTGTAAATGCACTCCACTGACCTTGTGCACGTCCCTCAGCATTATCAAAAATGAGTTCAACGCTGGCTCGACCCGACGGTTTACGCAATCCAGAACCATTAAAAATAACGTCCTGCATAGATTCACCACGTAATTCGCTGGCGCGAGACTCGCCCAAAACCCAGCGAACGGCGTCAATGATGTTTGACTTTCCGCAACCATTAGGGCCCACAACGCCAATAAGTTGGCTAGGCATTTCAAAATGGGTTGGGTCAACGAAGGACTTAAAGCCGGAAAGTTTGATGGATTTCAGTTGCACGGCGTACTTTGCAGGGAAAAAGGAGGTTCAATAAAAGGGGATAAAAATTACATCTAAAGTGGGAAGATGATAGCAAGCTTGAGGCGACTTAGACGCGTTTTTGCCCCATCGATATAATGATAAATCTACCTCCAGGGACAAAATCCCTTAACAATCTGATAGTTAACTAAAAAGCATGAGCCAATCACCACAAAGCATCATTGAACAAGCCTGGGAAAACCGCGCAGACCTTTCTCCAAATAGCGCCCCTGGCGACGTCCGCGGCGCTGTTAATGCCGTCCTAGAAGGCCTTAACAACGGCACTATTCGCGTTGCTGAACGCCTTAGCGTTGGTAAATGGGAGGTAAATCAATGGGTTAAGAAGGCTGTTTTGCTTTCTTTCCGCCTGGAAGACAACATTCCGATGAGCGCTGGTGGCTTTACCCAGTTCTACGACAAAGTACCTAGTAAATTTGAAAGCTACACAGCCGCGGACTTTGCAGCTGGCGGCTTTCGCGTAGTACCCCCCGCCATGGCTCGCCGTGGTTCATTTATCGGCAAAAATGCTGTTTTGATGCCTTCCTACGTCAATATTGGCGCTTATGTAGGCGAAGGCACGATGGTTGATACCTGGGCTACCGTAGGCTCATGCGCCCAAATTGGCAAAAATGTTCACCTTTCTGGTGGCGTCGGTATTGGTGGTGTTTTAGAGCCAATCCAAGCTGGCCCAGTCATCATTGAGGATAACTGCTTTATTGGTGCCCGCTCAGAAGTGGTTGAGGGTGTCATTATTGAAGAAAATGCTGTTTTATCCATGGGTGTCTATATTGGGCAAAGCACCAAGATTTATGATCGTGAAACTGGTGAGGTGCATTACGGCCGAGTGCCAGCTGGCTCCGTTGTTGTGCCTGGCTCCCTTCCTTCTGCTTGCGGTAAATACAGTCTTTATGCTGCTGTGATCGTGAAAAAAGTAGATGCTCAAACCAGAGCAAAGACAGCCATTAATGAATTGCTACGCGATTAAATAAAGAAAAGACCATTTATGAGCGCCGCACTTGAACTGACCGAAGCACTAATTTCCTGTCGTTCCGTTACTCCAGCGGATGGCGGCTGCCAGGAACTCATTGCCAAACGTCTTCAGGCTATCGGCTTTCATACTGAGAGTGTTGTCAGTGGACCCGACAACTTCCAGGTAACGAATTTGTGGGCGATTAAAAAAGGAACAGCGGGAGATCAAGGAAAAGTCTTTGTATTTGCTGGTCATACTGATGTGGTTCCAACAGGCCCGTTAGAAAAATGGGATAGCGATCCTTTCACACCAACCATCCGCGATGGCATGCTGTACGGTCGCGGCGCTGCGGATATGAAAACCTCTTTGGCAGGCTTTGTAGTAGCCACAGAGGAATTTGTTGTGACCCATCCTAATCACGAAGGTTCAATTGCCTTTCTCATTACCAGCGATGAAGAAGGCCCAGCGCATGATGGCACCGTCATTATGTGTGAGCGCCTTCAAAAGCATGGACAACGTTTGGACTATTGCGTGATTGGCGAGCCAACATCTGTTGATCGCTTAGGCGATATGATTAAAAATGGTCGACGTGGCTCACTTTCTGGAAAGCTCAGGATTAATGGCTTACAAGCGCACATTGCCTATCCACACCTGGGCAAGAACCCAATTCATCTAGCAGCACCTGCCATTGCCAAACTTGCTGAGACGGAATGGGATAAAGGCAATCAATATTTCCAGCCAACCAGCTTTCAAATTTCGAATATTCATGCAGGCACCGGTGCTAACAACATCATTCCTGGTGAATTGGCAATTGAATTTAATTTCCGCTTCTCTACAGAGAGTAAACCTGAGCAGTTGCGTGAGCGTGTAGAGAAGATCCTTAAAGATGAAGGTCTCGATTTTGAAATTGACTGGCATTTAGGTGGTAGCCCCTTCATTACTGGTGATGGTGCACTTGCTAGCGCCCTACGCTCATCCATTAAGGCAGAAACTCAGATCGATACTGAACTCTCGACTACGGGCGGAACAAGTGATGGCCGCTTTATTGCCAAAGTATGTAAAGAAGTTGTTGAGTTTGGCCCACTGAATGCTACAAGCCACAAGATCAATGAATGCGTCATCATTGATAACGTAGAACCTCTCAAGAATATTTATCGCAGAACGCTTGAGCAACTCGTTGCCTAAGTTGCATTAACTCCCAATCACCTTTTATCTATCCTCCATGGACCCTGAGCCTTCACAATCTCTCACCCTAAACCAGTGCATTGAACAAATTGCACAAAAATTAGAGGCTGCCAATTTGCACCATGGTCATGGCGCTCTAGATTCTCGTAGTGAGGCATTGTGGATTACTAGCAAACAGCTTGATTTAAGCCCTAGTGAAGCACTTGACTGCCTGGAGCGAACTGTCACTACAGAACAAACTCAACAGGCTTTGCAAATTACCGAAGAACGCATTAGCACCCGCAAACCACTCGCCTATATTTTGGGTGAAGCTTGGTTAATGGGCGTACCGTTTTTCTGTAGCGAGCAAAGCATCGTACCCCGCTCATGGATTGCTGAATTAATAGTAGATGGCATGCTGGAGCCTTGGTTACCGGCAGATGGTAAGGTGTTAGATCTGTGTACCGGCAATGGTTCACTTGCCATCTTGCTTGCGCTTTCCTGCCCTGATATTCATGTCAGCGCTTGCGACATCAGCATGCCCGCCCTTGCACTCGCTGCACGCAATATTGATCGCCATAACTTGAGCTCTCAAATTGAGTTGCTTAATGGTGACTTATGGGATGCCTTACCCGAACCTCATGATGACAATCTATTTGATCTCATTATTTGCAATCCTCCATACGTCAATGCCAACTCTATGAATACATTACCTGCGGAATACCATGCCGAGCCCGCTCTTGCCTTAGCCGGCGGTGATGACGGTATGGATTTAATTCGTCGCATCATTGCTGCCGCTCCGGACTACTTGTCTGAGCGTGGCGCTCTGCTGTTAGAGATTGGCAATGAGTTTGTAAATTTCAAGAATGCATTTCCACAAATACCGGTAATTTGGATGGAAGTCTCTGCGGGTGAAGAGCAAGTATTACTCATTCAGGCAGAAGATCTGCGCTGAGTATTAACTCAGTCTTAATTTAGCTCGGCTGCTGCCGCAATCGCTTGGTCAATCCGCTCTACTGGAATCACCCTTAACCCTGGTATTTTGGTCTTTGGCATATTCGCCTTAGGAATGATGGCAACAGTAAATCCAAGTTTGGCAGCCTCCTTCAGGCGCTCCTGCCCTCTCGGACATGGCCGAATTTCACCTGCTAATCCAACTTCACCAAATACGATCAACTCTTTTGGCAAGGCACGATTACGAATAGAGGACTGAATCGCTAAAAGGACAGCTAAGTCCGCTGCAGGCTCAGAAATTTTGACTCCACCCACCGCATTAAGAAAAACATCCTGATCAAAACAGGCTACGCCAGCATGGCGGTGCAATACTGCCAATAGCATCGCTAAGCGAGCTTGCTCCAAGCCGACTGCTAAACGCCGCGGATTGGGGACATGGGCTGTATCAACCAATGCCTGAATCTCTACTAACAAAGGACGGCTACCCTCTTGTGTCACTAGTACGCACGCACCTGGCACCATCTGTTCATGTTGCGATAAAAAGATAGCCGACGGATTGGCAACACCGCGCAAACCTTTTTCTGTCATCGCAAATACGCCCAACTCATTCACGGCACCAAAACGATTTTTAATTGATCGCACTAAGCGGAAAGATGAATGGGTGTCACCTTCAAAATACAGAACGGTATCAACAATATGCTCTAAGACACGAGGCCCTGCTAAATGACCATCCTTGGTCACGTGTCCCACCATCAGAACACAAATACCGCTCGACTTTGCCGCGCGAGTAAGTTGCGCTGCGCACTCTCGCACTTGTGCCACAGAGCCTGGAGCAGAACTGAGTACCTCAGAATACAAAGTCTGAATAGAGTCCACAACCAAAACTTGTGGTTTAACGGTATCCATAATGGATAACAATTTCTCGAGCTGAATTTCTGCCAAGACTTCTAACTGGGGAGCATCTAGGGCAATTCGTTTAGCACGCAGTGCAATCTGCGCAGCAGACTCCTCGCCACTACTGTAGAGAACATTCATCCCGGCTGAACTCATTTCAGCTAAGGCCTGCAATAGTAAAGTGGATTTGCCGATGCCAGGATCGCCGCCCAACAGCACTACACCGCCAGGAACTAGACCGCCCCCGAGGACGCGATCAAACTCTTCAACACCAGTACTAAATCTGGGTAAATCCTCTGCTGTAATAGCAGAAAGCTTTTGTCTTGGCAGTGATTGCGCTAAACCTTGGAAGCGAGAATTAGAACTGACTTCTGGCAACCCCTCTTCCATCGTATTCCATGCCTGGCATGAAGGGCATTGACCTTGCCATTTGGCTGAAGTACCGCCACACGCTTGGCAAATATAGATTGTTTTAATTTTAGCCAAAAAATGTCCTACTGAAATTGCACTGAACTGAATTAGTCAAGTTGCGTTCCTGCTTTATTTTCTTGTGCGCGCTTAGGTGCATCTTTGCGACGCTGCTCTAAGTCGGCCGCTCTCGCTGCAGCATCTTTTTGCTTCTCTTCATACTCGCGCTGATTGGCAGCACGTTCAGCCGCTTTCTCAGGTGCCGCGCGATCGGCAGCACGCTTAATGTCCTCTTGATTCTTCAAGCTCTCACGCAATTTGCGCTGAGCGTCACGCACAGCAACTTCCTGCGCCCTAATGGGATCTAACTCTTTACGATAATCAGCCCTGACATCACCGAGGCAATAATTAACCCAGAATTCTTGATAGCAAAGAGAGGAATCTCTTTTCCAGCGATATTCAACCCACTCTCGTTGAAGCTCTAACTCTTGTTCAATTTTCGTTAATTGCTTAAGCTCTTCCTCTTCAGCAGGCGTGGCTAGTGCCACCCCACCCAAAGAGCAAACTATTAACAATATTCCTAGAAATACTTTGGAATGAAAAGATGCTAATTTGATCAAATTTCCACCTTAGCACCAAGCTCCACCAGACGATTGGCTGGAATCTTAAAGAAGTCCGACTGACGCCCTGCATTTTGATACATCCAGCAGAATAGGCGCTCACGCCACAAGGCCATTCCTGGAGTTGGAGATGGGACAATCGTATCGCGGGACAAGAAGAAAGAAGTATTCATCATATCGAAGTGCATATTGAAATGACTTTCAATCAGATGAATGATGGTCCCCATATCTGGAGTTTCCTTGAAACCGTAAATGGCCCTGACAACAAATATATTGCCGCCCAAATCTTCTAAGGTAATACGCTCAGCATCATTGACGTAAGGCACATCCCAAATACTGACCTTTAAGAAGAAGACTCTCTCATGCAAAACATGGTTATGTTTTAAGTTATGCAAAAAGGAAACGGGCAAATAGTCAACGTGCGCAGTTAAAAAGATGGCTGTACCCTCAACACGATGTGGCGGGTGAGCCAGCAAAGATTTAATAAAGCTGCTTAACTGAATACCCTCTTCTATAGCGCGCTGACGCAAAATTTGGCGTCCGCGATACCAGGTAATTAGGCAAGTAAAACAAACTAAACCAAGAGCTAGTGGATACCAGCCGCCATGTTCAATCTTTATGAGATTCGCACTCCAAAAAGCAAAGTCGACCAGGAAGAAGGAGGAAGTAATGAGAGCCACCAAAACAATATTCATCTTCCATTCTCTAAACATGACTACTGCAAGCAAAATCGTCGTGATCAACATAGTTGAGGTCACTGAAATTCCGTAAGCCGCTGCTAAATTAACAGACTCTCTAAATTCAACGATGGTAACCACCACCATAAACAACAAGGTCCAATTTACAAGAGGAATATAGATCTGACCTTGCTCAGAATCCGAGGTAAACAAAATCTTCATGCGGGGTAAAAACCCCAACAGAATTGCTTGGCTCACCAAAGAATAAGTCCCTGAGATCACGGCTTGAGATGCAATCACAGTGGCAGCAGTTGCCAAACCAACGGTAGGCCATAGTGCCCAATCAGGAACCATTAAATAAAAAGGATTTTTGATTGCTTCTGGATTTGAAAGTACCAAAGCGCCTTGGCCAAGATAGTTAATCAGCAAACTTGGTAGCACTACTAAAAGCCAGGCATAGCGCACTGGACTACGACCAAAATGTCCCATATCTAGATAGAGTGCCTCAACCCCCGTAACCACTAACACTACCGCGCCCATCACAATATAAGCAGTGGTTGGATGTTGAACGATAAAGTTAATGGCAAATAAGGGATTGAAGGCCGAGATGATCTGAGGTGCATCACCAATATTCCAGATACCTAATGCAGCCAGAGTTAAAAACCATGCGAGCGTAATAGGGCCAAATAAATTGCCAACGGCAGCAGTGCCATATTTTTGAATCGCAAATAGGGCCACCAGAATAGCTAATGAAATCGGAATAATGTATTTACTTAATCCGGGTGCGGCAATATTAATTCCCTCAACTGCGGACAGAACAGAAATCGCTGGGGTGATGACAGACTCACCAATGAGCATGCAAGCTCCCAACATTCCAATAATCATTAAAAAGTAATGCCTTTTTGATTTGTTATCAAATGAGCGTAGCGCTAATGCCATTAGCGAAAGAACGCCACCCTCCCCTTTATTGTCAGCGCGCATCACAAACAAGACATACTTAAAAGTCACAACTAAGATCAATGCCCAAATCATCATTGAGATCACACCAAATAGTGCTTCGGGCGTATAAGCGATGCCATGAGTTGGATCAAAGCATTCCTTAAGGGCATACAAGGGGCTGGTTCCGATGTCGCCAAAGACAACACCAATGGCCGCCAACATCATTACTCCAAGACTTTTTTTATGCTCCCCTTCGGGTCCATGCACCTGCACGGGCTTTAATAGCGTGGAGCTTGAAAATTCAGGATTACTAATGGACATCTCAGAACCTTAAGGAGTTGTTGCGTGGCAATATGTTACTCCTTATAAGGGTCATCCCAAAGCTCTCTAAACCCTAAAAAATGCGCTTATTTATGCGTCTTTTAAAGGTTTGCCTCGACAGGACCCCCTAAAAAATGGTAGAATTTCAGATTCAGACGCGGGGTGGAGCAGTCTGGCAGCTCGTCGGGCTCATAACCCGAAGGTCGTAGGTTCAAATCCTGCCCCCGCAACCAAACAGTAAAAAGCTTCTAGGACAATTTTTTCTTAGAGGCTTTTTTGCTTAATAAAGCTATGCATTGCAGAGGGTCATCAACAAGCCTAGCGAAGTCAAAGATCATTTAAAACCCTAAAAATCAGACATCCCTCCTTCCGTCGATTCCGCCAAACGGCCAAGAAGAAACACCAAAATTACTTTAGGCTGTTTTTTATTTTTATAAAGCTATTCAGTAGTACTTGTTTTTTGGGGTGTATCTTTATGACTGATCAGACAATATATGGCGACGATTCTTAATGCCTCCATTAATAGCGCCATATGCAGCAGAAATTTATCAAGCTTGATGTATGGAATTTGAGAAATATTGTAGATTAAGATAGCAGTTGAAATGAATTGAATAGCAAAACCAGCTGATGCAATTAACTTCAAAAATTGCTGATTAAAGTATAGGTAACTCACCAAGAAAGCCAAAATGATGTAAGTCGTGTAAATGATTAGCGAATCATAGACTTGAAGACCTGGGCCTGCCTTTGGCCTTTCCCAATAGTTAACAAGGATAATAATTATTGCAATAATTATTGGGATGAATATTTTTGGGTTTTTCATAGTCTCAAAGCCTGGCTTAATTAAATAACGTCATAATTGAAAGTCTATTTTTTTTGAACCCATTAAAACATGCTTTCACGTTTCCAATGGTCTCAAAAAGTATTTTTTAGGGACATCTAGCAAGCCAAGACCCCATCTCATTAAGCCACAGCGCTTGTTAAAGTAAACATCGTCTATTTTGGGGAATGTCAAGCAACTCTAATAATGGGCTTATAAGCCTCATAAATGTTGACTTCTTTAGGTTTGACAAAGACCTGGAAAAGAAAATCAAAACCACGCAATATGTTGTTTTACCCCCTCAAAACCCGAAGACTCCAGTCCTTTGCAACCAAGATTTACTTATTCAACTATTATTTTTTTAAGATCTCTTTACTTTTGAGGGCTGAGCTTTCCCTCTATGCCATAGGCGACGACTATGATCCCTCCAAAATATCTGAAGCCCCCCTTGATTTTTTCCAAGCCTCCAAATCTGAGCGCCTGTTTTGGGGGTTTGTAAAAAAGGTATTTGCAAAGAGTGGTAACGCTCTACAACTGTTGGATGAGGATGGCCATAGCGGTTGCGATAGGCATTTTGAGCAAATGCATGATCTGGCATGAGTCTTTTTAATAAAGGTTCAGAAGATGATGTTTTACTGCCATGGTGAGGGGCCATAAAAATAAGCTCTCTATCACCAATCTGTGCAAGCATGGTCTGCGTCAGACGATCTACGATATCTGCTTCCCCTTGTTTTTCAACATCGCCCGTTAGCCAAAATGATGTGGTTTTATTGCGAACCTCTAGTACACAACTCATTTCATTGGGTTTTCTGGAATACTCCTTCTCAAAAAGAGAGTGCTCATGTGGGTGCCAGATATAAAACTCGACTTCATCCCAGATCCAGCGCTGCCCATAACGACATGGAATGCTGGGGACTTTCTTAGCCCGAAGATTTTCTAGCAAAGGATTTGTAATTGGAAGGGAGCCCATCATTGAGGAAAATTCGATATGCTTTAAAAGCGTATTTACTCCACCAACATGATCGCTATCACTATGACTAATCACCATACGATCAATTTGATCAATTCCTCTAGCCTGTAAATAAGGTAACAAAATTCGTTGTCCTGCGTCATCCTTTTTACCTTGAATGGGACCTGTGTCATAGAGTAATTTTTTAGAGGCAGTCTCAATCAATACTGCAGTACCTTGCCCTATATCAAATACCGTTGCATGAAACCCCCCTGGGTTGATGGGTGCGTTATCAAAGCAAATAAATAATGGCGTAAGCAAGCAAAGTGCGGCAGTACGAGAGCGCCAATTGAGACTGAGAGGGCCAGGAGCGATGGCATAGGTAATCCCAATGCCTGAGAGCAGAAGAGCCCACCACTCTGGCTGTGGCTGCCAAAGGACAGACCATTTCCAGCTTGCCATCCAATGCAAGCATTCAGAAAGATATTCCATTGAAATGTGGGCGGCAAGCAAAAGCCAGCGGCCAATAAAATCTGGCAATAAGGCTCCTGCAATTGCCAATGGCGTCACGATATAACTGACTACAGGAATGGCAAATGCATTTGCAAGCGGCGAAACTATGGAGACTTGATAAAACCAAAACAAAGTAAGTGGCAGCAATGCCAGGGTGACAACCGCTTGTACTCGACAGGCTTCGAGCAATGCCTGCATCAGTCTTTGTGTCCAATGTACTTCTAGCTCTTTGCCCGTTGGTATACCCAATAAACCTACTGAGTTTCCCATCGCATACAAAATGGCAGCAACTGCCCCAAAAGATAACCAAAATCCTGGGGTGTAAGGTGCCATAGGATCAATCAACAGCACAATCAATAAAGCCCACCACCAAATATCAAAAGACCGCGGATTTCTGCCGAACCATAAAGCAAAGCCCACCACTCCAACCATATACATGGTTCTTTGGGCTGGAATCTGAAAACCTGCTAACCAAGCGTAGATAAATGCAGTCAAAAATCCTGCTGCTGCAGCCACTTTACTTACCGGCATCAGCAAGGGTAAATATCTACGTCGCCAGATGAAGCCCGCTAGTGCAGCGCCCACTCCTGCCAGCATGGTGACATGCAGTCCCGATATGGAGATGAGGTGCCCGATACCGGTAGCATTAAATACGCGCCAATCATTTTGATCGATCGCGTTTTGATCACCCATCACCAAGGCAATAATGACGCCTGCATATCGCGCATCTTTGGGAAGTAAGTCCTGAATTTTCTTGCGAAGTTTCCAGCGCGCCAATTCCATGTGTAACTCAAACTCGAGTAACCCAATCTCTCGCTTGGCTAATAAAGTGCCACTTCTCACGGAACCGCTTGCGCCAAAGTTCTGATGAAAAGCCCATCGCTCAAAATCAAAAGTATGCGGATTTAAAGTTCCATATGGTTGCTTCAACTTGACTTTAAAGCGCCACCTCTGCCCGGGAATAATGTCGGGAATATCTTCAGGGTTTCTCCAGGCCGGCTGCCAACTCAGGTAAATTCTGTCTGGAAATTGATCAGCACGTTCTTGACCTGCCTGATCTACTGCAAAGGCAAACTTTGCACCATCCGATTTACTTTGAGGCAAGGCAGCAATACGACCCTCTATTGTCAATTCCCTACCTTCCAGCTCGCTTATCAGAATGTTTTCTAAACGTTCTTGCGCATAACGTACATTCCAAGCAAAGCCCAAACTGAGTGCTAAAACGATCACTGCGGCTTGGCGTATTCTTTTCGAATTTGTTTTTATTATGGCAACTGCAATACTCAGAATTGAGCTGAGTGCGCAGATCAATAAACCATATTGAGGGACTTGAGGCAAAAAGAAAAGGAGAGATCCCCCGGCAATAAATGCCGTAATAGCTAAGCGCAAAACCTTAAGAGACTACTGAGAGAGTTGGATTAGATGTGCACAACGCTGACCAGCGTGGCAATACATGCATTGCATTACGCCATACAGCTTGAGCAAATACCGCCTCATCAATACCACGAATAGCAGCGAGCTCTCGTGCAATCCGAGGCAAAAAAGCAGGCTCATTAAAACGAATACCCTCAGCCCTAAGCCATGCAGGCGGAATATCGGGAGCATCTGTTTCAGTGACAATACTTTCGAGCGGTAAATCCTTTAACAAGCGACGTATTTGTAGAGCTCGCTCATAGGTTGCTGCGCCCCCGAACCCTAATTTGAATCCCAATGCAATAAATTGTTCTGCCTGCTGCATGCTGCCATTAAATGCATGCGCAATTCCTCCGGGAATATTGCGTCGACGTAATGCCTTCAGAATGGCATCTTGTGAACGACGAACATGCAAAATGACAGGCAATTGATATTTTTCTGCTAAGTCCAATTGGGCGTTAAAGATAAAGTCTTGCTGCTGGGGATCCAAATCTTCAACAAAGTAATCTAAGCCAATTTCACCTACACCAACAAAACGTGGGTCAGATAAAGATTGCGCGATTTGCTGATCCACAATCTCCAGATCGCCCGCTTGAAGTTGATTGCTATACAAGGGATGAATGCCTAAGGTGTAGACCAAGCCAGGAATCTGATTGCTATATTTCGAAATCAGTTCTTTGACATTTTGACAATCGGCAGCTTTCACAGTCGGCAACAAAATTGCTTGGACATTCTTATTCTGTGCTGCAGAAATAATATCTGGGAGAGAGTCTGCAAACTCGGGTGCATCTAAGTGGCAATGCGTATCTATCCACACGGGAGGCTGTCTCACTTAGCGAAGGTCTTTAATACTCCACGCTCTAGATGCAATATACGATCACAACGTTTAGCGCGCACTGGATCATGCGTCACGATCACAAAGGCAGTACCTTGTTCGCGAGCAATATCTAACATCAAATCAAATACCCCATCTGCAGTCTCAGTATCTAAATTTCCAGTAGGCTCATCTGCCAATACACAAGCCGGATTACCAACTAATGCTCTAGCTACTGCCACTCGCTGACGCTCACCCCCCGACAACTCACCAGGGGTATGCAATTCGCGATTAGCCAAACCCACTGCCTTGAGCATCTTGCTAGCACGCTCCATAGACTCATCATTACTTAGGCCACGAATACGCAAGAGCAATGCAACATTCTCAACAGCGCTAAATTCATCCAGGAGATGATGAAATTGGTAGATAAAGCCTAAGCTCTGATTTCGCAAGCGATCTAACTTAGAAACGGATAATTGATTGATGTTGGAGCCATCTAAAAGGACTGTGCCAGAACTTGGCGTATCTAAACCGCCTAATAAATGCAGCAAGGTGCTCTTACCGGAGCCAGATGAGCCCACAATCGCAAGCTTTTCAGACGACGCAATCTCTAAATCAACGGATTTCAGAACCTCGACTGCAGTAGCACCCTGACCATAGGTCTTAGCAAGGCCTTTAGCAACTAATACATTACTCATATCTCAAGGCCTCCGCAGGCAATACCTTCGCTGCGCGACGGCTGGGGTACAGGGTTGCCAGAACAGATAAGCCAAATGCCATTAAGCCCACAGTCAGTACATCTGACATTCTGACGTCAGAAGGTAGCTCACTAATGAAGTACACCTCGCGTGGCAAGAAACGTACTCTGAAGATAGCTTCAATGGTTGGAACAATCACATCAATATTTAATGCAATTAATAAACCCAAAGCCACTCCAGCAAGTGAGCCTAATAAGCCAATCGCCAAGCCTTGAATGAGGAAGATTCTCTGAATCAATCCTGGACTCGCGCCCATCGTCCGCAGAATCGCAATGTCCGCCTGCTTCTCATTGACTGTCATCACTAGAGTAGAAACGAGATTAAACGCAGCAACCGCAATAATCAGCGTCAAGATAATGAACATCATTTTCTTTTCTGTTTGAACTGCAGCAAACCAATTTCGGTTAGAGCGAGACCAATCCGTTACCCAAAGTGCCTGCGGCACCAGCGCCGCTAATTCATTAGCTACCTCAGGCGCCCTTTGCATATCATCCACTTTTACCCTTAAGCCAGAGGGATCGCGCAGTCGTAACAAAGCGGCAGCATCCTTCCAATGCATGATGGCTAAAGAGCTGTCATATTCATAATGGCCACTGTCGACAATCCCAACTACATTCAAAGCACGCATCCGAGGCATCGCACCAGCAGGAGTCAAATCACTCTCCGGAACAATTAAATTAATTCGATCACCGACTCGAGCGCCAACAATCGATGCCAGCTGCGCACCCAATGCAACACCAAAACTTCCTGGCTGAAGATCATTAATATTTCCAGCAACAAATTGCTTAGGCAGATCAGAGACCTTACCTTCATCACTTGGCAAGATTCCACGAATGGATACACCACGCATCATGCTGTCGCGACTAAGCAATCCTTGAGAGCTCACCATGGGGGCCACTCCCAAAACATGGGGTTGGGTTGCTACCTTGGCCGCCAGTGGTTCCCAATTTGCCAATCCATCAGGAGCGGATATTTCCACATGGGAAAGAACAGAGAGCATCCGATCTCGTACTTCCTTCTGAAATCCATTCATCACGGACAGAACAACAATCAATGCAGCTACACCTAAAGCGATACCAGCAGTAGAAATTCCGGAGATAAAAGATAAGAAGCCATCACGCTTTCCAACCGTCTTACGACGCTTGGATCGGGTATAGCGCAGGCCAATTTCTAGCTCAATAGGAAGTCTTAACATAGCGACAGTTTAGACAATTGGGAGCGCAAACTGATGGAATACCTAAATGCCACCTAAAATCAGGGAAATGACAGCCAATTTCAATTCCCCTAAAAATGGAGCCAAACGCTTCACTCTGATGGTTTCAGGGGAGGATGCGCTTGATCTAGAGGATGGGCAAGGCTTATCTAGCCCTCCTATAGGTCTTCCACATGAACGCTTCCTATTAGGAAATGCAGTCCCGATTGCCCCAGTCCTCTTATTAGGACAATCAAGTCAAGCAATCAACCCTCAGGAATACATCGCCTGCCTACAGCCGGTTCATCTACATGCGACACGTGATCACCTCGTTTTAATGAGTCAAGATCAGGTGGATCTGACAACCGAAGAATCTAAACTTCTCCTAAAGACGGCTCTACCCTTCATTGAAGAAGACTTTCAGTCCAAGGTTGTATTTGAGGGACAATACTATTGGTTTATTCCTGCTGGGCCATTTACTGGCTTAAGTACCCATAGTGTTGATCAGGCTCACGGCAGAAACATCGACTGGTGGATGCCACGTGATTCAGATGTACCTGGAATAGCTAAGCGTTGGCGCAAACTCCAAAATGAGATTCAAATGCTTTGGCATATTGACCCGGTCAATGAGGCGCGTGAGCAACGCGGTCTACCGAGCATCAACTCTCTTTGGATTAGTGGCATTGGCAAATTGGCAGACCTAGATGCCCCAGAAGTAATTCAACATGCAAGCTGCCTATGTGGAAGTCACCCACTTCTTGCTGGCCTGGCCAAACACTACCAGATTAACTACAGCACAACAATCAAGCCACAAGATTTATCTCAAACATTTGCCTGGTCAGAAGATCCGGCAGCAATTTGGCCACTTCTGAGTCAGGCGCTATCTGAAAAGCGTCTTGATGAAGTGCTGATCATTGATTTTCCATTAGGCAAAAAACGGCTACGTATTTTTACGAGCAAAAATTTACTTAAACCTTCTTGGATGTTTTGGAAAACATCTGAAGTGCTGACCTGGCAAGAGATTGCTCAGCAATAATGACCAATATGAGTCTTTTTTCCCAGCGCCCATTTTCTGAACGAACTGCTAGCTGGTTGCAACAAAGTGGCCTTCATCCCTTGCTGGCTCGTCTATATGCTGCGCGTGGACTGGAGTCTCCTGACGCACTCTCGCTTGATTTAAAGCAACTGTTATCGCCAGCAGAGTTGAAGAATTGCCTCAGCACTGCCAGCTTATTAGCCGATATCCTTGAATCAAAAGAGCCAATACTCATTGTTGCGGACTACGACTGTGACGGCGCTACTGCTTGTGCAGTAGGTTTGCGTGGCCTGAGAATGCTAGGTGGGCCAGAGACTCCTATTCACTTTTTGGTACCCAACCGATTTACGATGGGATATGGGCTAACACCTGAAGTAGTAGAACTCGCTGCGCAACAAACTCCTAAACCTAAATATTTGATTACTGTAGATAACGGTATTGCGAGTGAAGCTGGTGTTGATCGTGCACATGAGCTGGGAATGGAAGTGATTGTGACTGACCACCACCTACCCGGAGATCGACTTCCAAAGGCAAAGGCCATCGTCAATCCAAATCAACCTGGCTGCTTATTTCCAAGCAAAGCTCTTGCTGGTGTGGGAGTCATGTTTTATTTATTAGTTGCCTTAAGAGCAGAGTTACGCAAACGAGATAAATTTACCGCAGAGACCCAACCTAAAGTTGAAAATTTATTGGATCTCGTAGCACTAGGCACCGTTGCTGATGTTGCACAACTGGATCGTAATAACCGAATCCTCGTTTCTAATGGTTTAAAGCGAATTCGCGGGGGAATCTCTCAACCAGGTATCCAAGCCCTCTTCCAAGCAGCAACACGAGATCCACGCAAGGCCAATACCTTTGATCTTGGGTTTGCGATCGGACCCAGACTCAATGCCGCTGGCCGCCTAGCTGACATGAGTCTGGGTATTCGCTTATTGCTGACTGATAGTGCAGATGAAGCATTAAACCTTGCCCATGAGCTTGATCGCATTAATCGGGAACGTCGTGTTATTGAATCTGGGATGCAAGAAGCTGCATTAGCGCATCTGGCAGATGATCAGCTAGAAGGCAGTATTTCAGAGCGCACAAGCATTTGCCTGTGGAATCCTGAATGGCATCAAGGAGTCGTTGGCATTGTGGCGTCCCGTCTTAAGGAGCGCTTTAATCGACCCGCTATTGTTTTTGCCCCAGCCGATGGCAGCACAGGTGAAGAGTTACGCGGTTCAGGTCGTTCGCTGACTGGCTTTCATTTGAGAGACGCCCTTGATCTGGTTTCTAAACGCGAACCTGGACTGATATTGAAATTCGGTGGTCACGCCATGGCAGCTGGCCTAACTATTCGCAAAAGTGATTTCGAAAAATTTGATGCTTGCTTTCAACAAGTCGCCAGCGAACTCCTAACTGAAGAGTTATTGCAAAGACGTCACGTTCATGACGGTGCACTAGCCCCTTCTGAGTTCACGTCTGAAACAGGTGACTTACTTGCTGAGGAAATCTGGGGGCAAGGCTTTCCGCAACCCATCTTCTACGGCGAGTTTGAAATCACGCAACAAAGCCTCATGAAAGAAAAGCATTTACGTTTAATGCTGCGCCCACTAGGCGGTGGTCCTGTCGCCAGCAAGCCCTTTACTGCTGTTTGGTTTAACCGCACCCAGAGCTTACCAAGCAAGGCTAAATTAGCCTATCGCCTTGTCACCGATCGCTACCAGGGTCAGGCTCGGGTCCAGCTGATGATTGAGGCCCATGACGAGAGTTCTGACACCTAAGCGCCTGGCCAGAATAACCCCCTTATAATTGTGGGATGGAAGCCGAACAATTAAATACTATTTCAAATACCTTGTCTGATCTGCTCTCTCGTGAGCAAGCTCTTCGGGGGTATCTTTGACTTCGAAGTAAAGTCACGTCGCCTTACTGAAGTTAATTCCATCCTGGAAGATCCAACGATCTGGGATGATCAAAAGAAAGCTCAAGCCCTAGGCAAAGAAAAGAAATTGCTTGATGGCGTCGTTGCCACCTTGACCGATCTCAATTCCAATATCACTAGCGCTCTTGAGCTCTTTGATATGGCCAAAGAAGAAGATGATTTTGAAACCATCTCTGCCATTGAGAAAGATGTAGAAAGCTACAGCAAGATCATTGGTGATCTCGAGTTCCGTCGTATGTTTCACAATGAGATGGATTCGTGCAATTGCTTTATTGATATTCAAGCTGGCGCGGGTGGAACTGAAGCCTGTGACTGGGCTAGCATGCTTTATCGTCAATACCTTAAGTATTGCGAGCGCAAGGGCTACAAAACAGAAATTCTCGAAGAATCCGATGGCGATGTTGCTGGGATTAAAAGTGCCACTATTAAAGTGGATGGTGAGTATGCCTATGGCCATCTTCGCTCTGAGACTGGAGTTCATCGCTTAGTTCGCAAGTCACCCTTTGACTCATCCAATGGACGCCATACCTCTTTCGCTAGCATCTATGTCTATCCAGAGATTGACGACTCGATTGAGATTGATGTGAATCCTGCTGATATTCGTACGGATACCTATCGCGCCTCTGGTGCAGGTGGTCAGCATATTAATAAAACAGATTCTGCAGTACGTCTAACGCATATCCCAACTGGGATTGTGGTGCAATGCCAGAATGATCGCAGCCAACATCGCAATCGCGCTGAAGCAATGAGTATGCTGAAATCACGCCTCTACGAACATGAAATGCAAAAGCGTCGTGCTGAGCAAGATAAATTAGAAGCGAGCAAGACAGATGTAGGCTGGGGTCACCAAATCCGCTCCTATGTCCTAGATCAAAGTCGCATTAAAGATTTGCGTACCAATGTGGAGATTTCCAATACGCAAAAGGTTTTGGACGGAGATCTAGATGCATTCATTGAAGCCAGCCTGAAGCAAGGCGTGTAATAGAACCCAAAGTAGTGTTAATTGCAATCAAACGAGATATGAACGATAAAGCCAACCCTAGCCCCGCCCCAGCTACTGAAGTAGTTGATGAAAACCACATCATTGCAGAGCGCCGCGAAAAGCTGGCCAAGCTTCGTGAAGGCGGCATTGCCTTTCCAAATGATTTCGTACCGACCCATTTAGCGGCTGATCTGCATACGCACTACGACTGCCTGAGCAAAGAAGAGCTTGCGGCTAAGAAGATTCATGTCAAAGTTGCAGGACGCATGGTCTTAAAACGCGTCATGGGCAAAGCCAGCTTTGCAACCATTCAAGATCGTAGTGGTCAAATTCAGTTCTATATCAATGATGAGATTTCTGGTGCTGATATCCATGGTGCTTTCAAGCACTGGGATATGGGTGACTTTATTTCTGCAGAAGGCAACTTATTTAAAACCAATAAAGGAGAGCTATCTGTAGAGTGCAGCAATTTACGCCTTCTAAGCAAATCCTTGCGCCCTCTTCCAGATAAGTTTCATGGCCTCTCTGATCTTGAAACCAAATATCGTCAGCGCTATGTGGATTTGATTGTGAATCCAGAAAGCCGCAATACTTTTAAAGCTCGCAGTAATGCCATCGCTTCTTTGCGTCGTCATATGCTAGATGCAGACTTCATGGAAGTGGAGACGCCCATGCTGCATCCGATTCCTGGTGGTGCAGCAGCTAAGCCTTTCATCACGCATCACAATGCCTTAGATATGCAGATGTTCTTGCGTATTGCGCCAGAACTCTACCTCAAGCGATTAGTCGTTGGCGGTTTTGAGCGCGTCTTTGAAATTAACCGCAACTTCCGTAATGAGGGAGTGAGCCCGCGCCACAATCCAGAATTTACGATGATGGAGTTCTATGCTGCCTATACAGACTATCGTTGGTTGATGGATTTCACAGAGGGGCTTATTCGTGCGGCAGCTATGGATGCTCAAGGCACTGCGGTATTAACTCATCAAGGTCGTGAATTGGATTTGAGTAAGCCTTTCCAAAGACTCACCATCAATGAAGCAACTCTCAAGTACTGTGCTCAGTCTGGCAAGAATTACCAAGCAAACCAATTAGAAGACATCGACTTCATTCGTACTGAATTGAAAAAAGGTGGTGAGAATCCTGACTCCCCCACTTTGAAGAATGCTGGTATTGGGGCTTTGCAGCTAGCCTTATTTGAATTGGTAGCGGAAGAGCACCTCTGGGAACCTACTTACATCATTGACTACCCAATTGAAGTTAGTCCACTAGCAAGAGAATCAGACACTCGCCCTGGTATTACTGAGCGCTTCGAGTTGTTTATTACTGGTCGTGAAATTGCCAATGGCTTCTCCGAGCTTAATGATGCGGAAGATCAAGCGAACCGCTTCCGTAAGCAAGTTGAACAAAAAGAAGCTGGTGATGAAGAGGCCATGTACTTTGACCATGACTTTATCCGTGCCCTGGAATATGGCATGCCTCCTACGGGCGGCTGCGGTATTGGAATAGATCGTTTAGTAATGCTCCTGACAGATGCACCTAATATTCGGGATGTCATCCTCTTTCCTCACCTGCGTCGTGAAGAAGAATAAAAAGCTAGTAATCCATTCTTTTAGATTTACAGATAAAACAAAAGGCACCCTAGGGTGCCTTTTTCATTTATTGCAATTGAGTTAATAAGGTGAAAGCTCATCAAACCCCTGTGACTCGTATTTGAGTACATGTTGTGCTATCAAAAAAATTCCGGAGAAGAAACTGAGGCAAACCAATAATGCGAATGCATGATATTGATTTAGGCCACTTTGGTTTAGAACCTCTAAATAGGTATTGCTTTCCAATGCTAAATGGGTAGACAGTGTCAGCAAGGCGATACCTAAAACTAACTGCAGGACAGTAAAGACAACTGACTTTTCTAGAGCTTGATTCTTTGACATAAGGCTTCCTTTGATTTCTTAATAAAGGATCTTACGGAAGGGGTGGGTCTTTGTAAAAGACTCCCTTTTCATACCATCACTACTTTTAGATATAAAGAATATAAGCCCGAGCCATTAGGCCACCGCCCCTTCAGAAGGCGCCTAATACGGCCAGAAAAAGGGGTTAATTCCCCAAAAGGAGTCCTTTATTACCAAAAATTGGATTCATATCACTACACAGTCCTGTTTACTGGATATCTTGGCGGATTTTGAGGTTTAGGAATGGGATAATCAAGACTTGTTATAACCAAGCTTTATTTATTTTTTGCATTTATGGCCGCCTACAACACCGAAACCGTTTTAACCGTCCACCATTGGAACGATACACTCTTTAGCTTTACTACTACCCGTAATAAGGGTCTACGATTTCGTAGCGGTCACTTTTTAATGATCGGTCTTGAGGTAGAAGGAAAACCATTAGTGAGAGCCTACAGTGTTGCAAGCCCTAACTATGCAGAACATTTGGAATTCCTGAGTATCAAAGTACAAGATGGTCCATTGACTTCACGTTTACAAAAAATTCAGGTGGGCGACCCTATTTTGGTGAGCGAGAAATCAGTTGGCACCTTAGTACTTGATGATCTAAACCCTGGAAAACATTTATACCTATTCAGCACAGGTACTGGGCTTGCACCTTTCATGAGCATCATTCGTGACCCCGAGACCTATGACAAGTTCGAGAAAGTAGTGCTGATCCATGGCGTGCGCTTAGTCAGCGAATTGGCATATGGCGATTACATTAAAAATGAGCTTACTCAAGACGAGTTCTTGGGAGAGCTCATTCGTGAAAAGTTAATCTATTACCCCACTGTTACACGTGAGGCCTTTAAACATACAGGCCGATTAACTACGGCAATTGAATCTGGTCAGCTCTTCAAAGATATTGGCTTACCACCGCTAGATCCTGCCGTTGATAGAGCGATGATTTGCGGTAGCCCTTCTATGCTCAAAGAAACTGCTGAAATGCTGGATGCTAAAGGCTTCAAGGTTTCCCCTAGTTTGGGTCAATTGGGTGACTATGTATTTGAGCGCGCTTTCGTAGAAAAGTAAGCGTTATTCCTTAATAGCTAAAAGTAATTTAGTTATCGCTATATATTTCTTGTGGATATATAGCCAGATTGGTAAATTGGCTACAACGATACATTTACTAAGGAATTCAGATGTCACCGGCTCGAGAGCACTACAACCCCATCATCACAGGCTTACTGAAAGAGCATGATCGCTTGCCACATGACAAGGTCGAAGAACGCAAAAGCTTTCAAAGGCGCATTCTTTTTTTAATGGCCACTATCAAGATGGAAGAATTTTCAGAGTCTTTTGCCTAAGCGGCAAACACAAGATCCTAAATGGATGCAGGCAGAGTCTGTAAATCACTCAGACTTGATCCATTTGGATTTTGAGCATTCCGAGATATTGCTGCTGTATCTAGAATGATGAGAAGGCCTTCGGATAGTCTAAAAGCCCCCTGAATCGCCTCTTGAAATTGCCCTGACAAATGGGCTGGGGGGAGCACCAACGCAGATGCTTCAAAAGTCAAGATATCGCCAATAGAATCGACCATCAAGGCAATATTATTTTCTTCCACTTTCAAAATAATGCTAAATGACTCGCACTGAGAGTCAGCAATTTCAAGGTAGGCACTCATATCAACCGCAGGCATAAGTAAGCCTCGTAGATTTAATATTCCACGAATCATTTTTGGGCTACCAGGAACTTTAGTGCATCCTAAATTTCGATTGACCTCAATCAACTCTTCGGCAGGTATACCCAAGGTGTAAGCACCGACATTACAGGCTAAGAATGAGCGTTCCATATTCAATTTGGTAAGTACACGTCAATAACTTTTGGGTATTGACCAGATTCTTCTTGGATGTTGTGCATTACAAGGACTTCTTCTAGATCTAATACATTAATCACTTGATCGTTATAGATAATGCAGCCATTGAGCCCTCTCTGTGGAGTTGATAGCTCATGCAACTTAGCAGGCACTTCAATAATATCGGTCACTTGCTTAACCACTAAGCCATACAAACGATCACGATAACGGCAAGTTAACACTGGGGCACGAGTATTGGGATATGCCTCTATTGCACCCCCACTGACATACTGCTCGAGTCGCACTAAATCCATCAACTGTTCATTAAAGTAAACAACCTCTCGATTGCCGTTTTGCTGGATTTGCTCCGAAGCTAATTTAATGATGTGATCAATGGCATCCAATGGCAATGCAATCTTATGTAGACCTGGAATTTCAAAGAGCAATACAGAAATCATCTCCTCAACAGGAGCCACATAAAGTTCATCTTGTCGAATTGGATTGGCTTGCAAGCGCTCAACCAGGCCTGATTTACGGGCAATACCATCAATATCTAAAATCAGGGCAACTTCACCATTACCCATAATGGTCGCACCTGCAAAATTGGACATATCCCTCAACAACTCACCTAAGGGCTTAATCACAATATCTTGGATATTCAAGACCTCCTCTACAACCAAGCCAAAGAGGGTGCCATTAAAATTGAGAACAGCTATAAAAAGCTTCTGCTTCGGTTTGAGGGGACTTGCAGCCAAGTTCAGTTGCTCATTTAAGAAAAGCAAAGGAATTAATTTATCCCTCAAGCGGAATGTTGGAGTACCGTAAAAATCCTCGATCCCATTATTGGGCTGGTTTGGCGAAAAACGGACTAATTCCAAGATACGATTTTGCGGGATCAAAAAGATCTCTTCTGCACACCTGACAAACAAGGTTGGCAAAATTGCCAATGTGAGCGGGATCTTCAACCGAACATGAGTGCCTTCATTCGGAACACTAGTAATTTCAATACTGCCGCCAATATTTTCAATATTATTCTTGACGACATCCATGCCCACTCCCCTGCCAGAGAGATTGGTAATCGTGTCGCGCGTCGAGAATCCTGGCAAGAAAATTAACTCTATTAATTCCTTGTGATTGAGTGAATGCGCTTTTTCTACGCTGATTAAGCCGCGAGAAATTGCACGCTGTCGAACGCGTTCATAGTCAACCCCTGCACCATCATCAATTACTTCAACAATGACGGTACCGTTTTGGTGAGCTGCACGCAGTACCAAATAAGCAATCTCTGACTTACCCTTTTCTAGGCGCACTTCTGGCGTCTCAATACTGTGATCAATGCTATTACGAATGAGGTGAATCAAGGGATCTCGAATACTGTCTAGCAAAATACGGTCAAGCTCCGTTTCAGAGCCTTCCTGTAAGAGCCGTACCTTCTTGCCACACTCAGCGGAAACATCCCTAACTAAACGAGGAAACTTATCCCATATATGGTAAATGGGCTGCATCCGCATCTTCATCATGCGCTCTTGCAGCTCTAGAGTTAATAGATCAATACTTCGGACGGCACTAGTAAATAACTTATCAGTTGACTGCTGAGAGAATGGAAGCAAGCGATTACGCGCTAGCACCATCTCGCTCGCGATATTCATTAACTTATCGAGAACCTCAGGATTGACTTTAACCGGGACAACCACTTCCTGTCCTGGAGCAGACATCATCGGCGATTCGGATGGCTCTGCATATTCAGTCTGCATTTCAGCAGCAGGTGGAAAAGATGTCTTTGATGACTGCTCAGGGGCTTGGCTTTCAGCAGGCGGAGATTGAATCTCATCTGCTTTTTTGGCTGTAGTCGCTGTCGAGCCAAGTAATACTGCAATGAGTTCCTGGTCATCACCAGAAGGTTCAACATGATTGGTTTCAACACCCTCAATAATGCTTCTGAGAATGTCATTCATTTCCAGTAAGCGAGTTGACTTTTCAAAATCTAACTCAGCCTGACCTGCACGAATTTTTCCCAATAGACTCTCGCCAGCATGGGAAAGCTTTTCTAAGCGCTTTAGAGAAAAGAAGCCACTACTACCTTTGAGCGTATGTAGGCCCCGAAAGATATTCCCGACTAAAGCTTGGTCCCCAGGGTTTTCTTCCAGACGAACAAAGTCACCATCAAGTCGATCGATGATTTCCCGGGCTTCCAGGATAAATTCAGCGAGGATTTCGTCGTGATTTTCCATGTAAGCTAATAGTAATGGACATTTATTTGGGCAGGCAGATAGAATGGGGGCTACTGAGATATTAGCTTATATTAGTGAATATTCACATAAACAGCTCTAATCAATAGCCCGCTTTACGCATGAACCCTCTACAGGAAGCCTCACCGAATGTTTAGTAACTTTTTAGATAAATTCGATAGAAAATCAACCGTTAAAACCAAGCTTGTTGTGAGCTTCGGACTCATTCTATTTTTTACTCTAATTGTTGGGGGGATTTCGATCTACGGTTACTACGTGATGGGTAAAAGTGCCGACTGGCTATATGTGCAAGGTGCCAAAGGCATTGAAGATTCAAAGCAGCTACAACTTGAGGCTGTTGCCTTAGATATTGAACTCAATCACTTGCTACTCTCTTCAACACTTGCCAATAAAGCAGAAGGCCAAGCCTTGCGTGAGCTATCCCTGGCAAATATCGAAAAGTTGCGCACCAATCTTCAAACGACTATTAAGCGAGTTGATGCCAATATTATTCGCTCTAAAACAAGAGTTGAATTCAATGAGCTAGTTGAAGACTTTGATATTTACTTAATAGCGATTGAACAAATTGCCCTTCTAGAAAAAGGCTCGCCAGCTACTGCTACCACGATGTATTTCAGTGAAAAGTTTCAGGGCTTCAAGCCACGTATTAATAAAAATCTACAGGATTTTGTAGATGCCAAACTAGAAAGTGCTAACTTATTCCATCAAGAGGCTGAATCAGCCAAGCATTACGCCATTCTGTCTACGCTTGTGACTATATTAATCTCATTCATGCTCAGCATCTTGATTGGTATTCGCTTCCGTCACTCCATTATTGACCCCCTCCACAAAACCAAAGAAGCGCTAAATGCATTAGCTGGATCTCGCCTGAATACCACTATTGAAGGCGCAGACTATGCTGGTGTAGTCGGTCAAATCGCACAATCTGCACAAAAGCTGCAAAATAATCTTCGTGGAGCTATTCAAGAGATTAGCAGCAATGCCTTGATGATTAGCGCCTCTTCTGAAGAGCTTGCAGTAGTTAGCGCACAATTAAATGCCAATGCTGAAGAAACCTCTTCTCAAGCAAACGAAGTAGCACAGTCATCGGATATCGTGAGTCAAAATACGCAATCGGTAGCTACTTCAGCAGAAGAATTTAGTACTAGCATTCGCGAGATTTCCATTAATGCCATGGAAGCTTCACGGGTTGCCAATCAAGCAGTCACCATCGCTAATAGCACCAACCAACAAATGTCTAAGCTAAGTAATAGCAGCATTCAAATTGGTGAAGTAGTCGCTGTGATTGCTGATATTGCCGAACAGACTAACTTACTAGCACTTAATGCCACCATTGAGGCTGCTCGTGCAGGCGAATTAGGCAAAGGCTTTGCTGTAGTGGCTAATGAGGTCAAAGAGTTGGCCCGCTCAACCGCCAAAGCTACCAATGAAATCGGTCAGTCAATTGATGCTATCCAGTCCGATGCCAAGGGTGCCATCGAATCCATTGCTGAAATTACCCAAATCATCAATAAGATCGATGATATCTCCAGCATTATCGCTACTGCGGTTGAAGAACAGGCAGCAACTGTTAGCGAGATTTCACGCAATATATCGACTTCTGCGGGTAGCTCAGCCAGAATTACTGAGACTGTAGAAGCTGTAGCGATTGCTTCAAGAGGAATTTCTTCAGGCTCATCCGAAATTCAAAACTCCTCTGCTGAACTTGCAAGAGTAGCGGCTAAGCTTAAGGATCTGGTATCTAAGTTTGAGTGTTAAGGGAGTTTGTAGATAAATACAAACCCAAGAAGCGCAATAAACAGTGTTTCAACTACTAGCATCAGCACGGGCTGCCAACCTAGCTTTGCCAATTCCTGAAAATTGGTCTTAAGTCCTGCTGCTGCAATGGCGATCACCAGCATCCAACGGGACAAACCTCCAATCTGCTGAGTTACTGCGCTAGGGAGGATTTGCATAGATGCCACTATTGAAAGCGCTACAAATCCCAATAAGAATGTCGGGATTAAGCGCAAGCTCCCCCACCCAAGTCCTGTAGTTGACTTTTGTGCGCCAAAAAATAATGAGATGAATAAGACTACAGGCAATAAGAGAGCGACACGAAACAGTTTCACTACTGTTGCTACATCCCCCGCTTCTGGGCCAAATAACATACCAGCTGCAACTACCTGAGCAACATCATGAATAGTTGCCCCTATAAAAATACCTGCCGGTAAGGCCCCCACATCCATCATCTGCAATAGAAATGGGTAAGTCACCATCGCAATAGTGGATAGCACTGTTACACCAACCACTACCAACAAAGTAAATTGCTCATTCTCTTTTGATTTTGGAAGCACTGAGGCAACTGCAAGTGCTGCAGAAGCTCCGCAAATACCTACGGATCCACCTGCAATCAGGCCAAAATCAGGTGAGATTTTTAAAACTTTTGCTAAGATATAGCCAAGCGCTACAGTAGAAGCCACTGCCAACATCACCATCAAACCGGTGTTTAGTCCTATAGCCCCAATATCGGCAAAGGTAATTCGAATCCCAAGAAATGCCACACCCAGGCGTAATACGGTTTTCGCAGAAAAATCGATTCCAGGCTTAACTGCTTCATTGAGATATAAAAAATGAAGTGACAGACCAATCAATAATGCGTAGAGCAGTTGTGGGCCGCCATAGTTTTCTGATAAGAAGCTGGTTGACATCGCAATGACCAGACACACCAGTAGTCCTGGGATGATTTTTTGAGTCGTTTTCAGCATAAAAAGATTAAACGACTAACTCGCTAAAGTATTCGTGTTGATTGGTATTTAAGGTAGACACACGCCACTCTAAGGGCTCATCCTGAATGCCGGATGCTACCCTTCTAATGATCAGCACAGGTGAGTCTGGCTTTAATCCCAGCCACTCAGCATGCTGTTTTCCTGCCATTCCGGCACGCAAGCGTTCACTACTTTTGATGACTGTTTGACCATACTTCATTTGATAGAGCTGATAAATGCTTCCTTCGCGATTGATAAATTCGGTACGCGTAAGATTCTTGAAGCGCTTTTTGTCTAATGAGATTTGATCAATCATGACGCACTGATTATCCAAATAAAGACAGTTCACTAAGCGCCATACAGGGGCACCCTCTTTTATTTGTAACTTACTAGCCTCTTCCTTGGTCGCAGTTGCCGACGTCAAAGAAACTAAGTCGACACGTGGATTTGTTTTCTTATCAGCATCATGTTTAACAACATGGAAAAAATAATAGAGAAGTCTCTTGATGTCATGTTCTGCTACATAGGTTCCCCTACCTTGGCGACGGACAACGATACCTTCTGCAACTAGCTCATCTACCGCCTTGCGCAGGGTTCCTATAGATACGTCTAATTCTTTGGCCAAATCCTTTTCAGCAGGCAATGCCTGCCCCATTGGATATCGACCCCTGACCAGATCCTCGGTGATCTTCTGCTTAACTTCTTGATAAGCGGTCAGGTTTCTCATGCTTTAAAACTTACGCAGACTCGTACAAACGGGTAAGTACGAATTCACGATGTCCGAGGATTTCAGAGGCAGTTAATTCACCGTCAGCGGTGCGCAAGAGGCACTCCAACAATTTATTACCCGCTTGATCCATATTTTCTTCGCGACGTAAGAGGCCAGAAACGTCAACGTCAATATGCTCACCCATAGTACGAACTGTTTTTGGATTTGCGCAGATCTTGATTACAGGAAGAATTGCGTTACCGATCACGTTACCTTGTCCTGTTGGGAAGAAGTGCGCAGCAAATCCAGCGGCAGCACACAAGGTCACCATCTCAGCAGCCGCTGATGAGGAATCCATAAAGTGCAAGCCAGGGATTTTTGGCTCTTCAGCCTTGTCCAGAACGCTATCAACAATACATCTCTTACCAATTTTCTGAATATTACCTAAAGCTTTTTCTTCAATGGTTGTTAAACCACCTGCAATATTACCCTTGGTTGGCTGTGAATCAGAAAGATCGCTAGTTTTATGACGCTCAATCACATCTTGGTAACGATCAAACATTTCGCGGAATTTCTTCTTAACTTCTGGAGTACGGCAACGTGCTTCAACTAAATGCTCGCCACCAGTTAACTCAGTCGTCTCACCAAACACCAATGTTGAGCCAATGTCGTATAACTTATCAAAGGCATCGCCCACTGTTGGATTAGCACCGCAACCTGATGTTGTATCAGATTCGCCGCACTTAGTAGATACCCACAACTCAGACAAAGGCGCCTTAATGCGCTTTTGCTTAGATGCATGCTTCATCATTTGATATGCGGCTTTGCTTGCGGATGCAATCGTTGCTGTATCCCCATTACCTTCAATCCAAAAACCTTCTACTGGCTTACCAGAAGCCTTGATACCATCAACCACAATTTTGGTCCACTGTGGCTCAATACCGATAACCACAACTGCAGCTACGTTTGGATTGCTACCAGTTCCAATTAAAGTACGGAAATGCAGCTCTAAGTCAGCACCAAACTGCAAACGTCCGTATGAGTGAGGAATCGCCTGAGTTCCTTTGATGTTGTTTGCCACAGCTTCGCAAGCTGCGTTGGACAAGTCATCTAAAGGCAAAATTAATACGTGATTACGAATGCCCATGCGGCCATTTTCACGGCGGTAACCCATGAAGCTCGCGTCTTTCAAATTAATCATCTTGTTTTCTTTCTAAATGAATGGGTGAATAAGAGACTGGATTACCAGCGCTTAGTTTTTACATTTTGAACATGGAGGTGCTCACCTTTTTTGATAGGAGCTACCACCTTGCCAATGTCTACGCCATACTTCATCACCGTATCGCCTGGCTTAAATTCATTTAATGAAATTTTGTGGCCAATTGGAATGTCACTCTCAGACTTCATATTGAGAGTTAAATCTCCATCCATTACCCAACCAATCAAATCATCTCCGGCTTTTACGCCTTCAACAACAACTACACCAACGCCATCTCCTGGCTCATGCACGACAAAATGGATCATTACCTTCTCCTCTTTAATCTTGTTGAACTACTAAACACCCCATGACTGGCGAATACCAGCCTGAATTTCTTCTACTACCACTTCAGAAACATTCACACCGTCTTTAAACCCGGTTGCACGCTGCTTGAAACGACGCTGACCTGGCAATCTTGTGCCCGCATCTGACGCCAAAGTCTTCAGGAAATCATGCATTTTGTTTGCGAACACTTGGCTACCTGCTAGACCTGGATCAATCGTTAGTAAAAGTTGTCCGATACGAGGGCGATTACCTTTAGCATCAAAAAATGAGTCGGCCTCATACGAGAATCTGCTACCTGATAGACCAACTACTAGGAGTTCAATAATTAATGCCAGCAAGGCACCTTTATCACCACCCAAAGGAACCATGAGGCCTTTCAGCCCTTCCTGTGGATCCGTTGTAGGTTTACCGTCTGCCGTTAAAGCCCAACCTTCGGGAATAGACTCGCCTTTTTTAGCCGCCACTAATAATTTGCCGCGAGCGACGGCCGATAAAGACATATCAATGACCAATGGATCACGTTTGGCAACTGGAAAGGCTGCAGCCAAAGGATTGGTTCCAAAGATTGCTTTACTACCACCGACCATCGGCATAGCAGCAGGCGTGTTTCCAAACAACAGTGAGATGTAACCAGCTCGTGCTGCAGCTTCGGCAAAATGACCCGCCACTCCGAAGTGATGGCTATTCGTTACCGCAACAAGACCAACACCTGTCTTAGAAGCAAGATTCACTGAAAGATCAGTAGCAAAACGAAGTGCTGGAAATGCTAATCCATCACATGCGTCTACCAAAGCTGCTGAGGTTTTAAATGGTCGCACTTTAATTTTTGGCGCTAGCTCTACTCGGCCATTTTTTGCATGACCAGCATATTGAGCAACGCGAGCCAAACCATGCGATGCCAAGCCATCAAGCTCTGCGAGAGCTAAAAATTGCGCGGTTTCAAAAGCCGCCTTCTCCCCAATTCCGGCAGCTTTTAGACCAGCAGATGCCAACTGAACCATCTCTTGATAGGACAAATTCATCTTAAGCTCCTAAAAATCGGTTAACTTCATCTGCAATCATTTGACTTACGCGCTCATTACTCTCATGTGTAACGCCTGCAATATGCGGAGTCAGAATCAGATTCTCAATTCCAGTGAAATGACTCAAGTCTTTTGCGGGCTCTGTCGAAAAAACATCTATGGCTGCCCCACCTAGAACTCCTGAACGTAAACGCTCAGCCAAGGCATACTCGTCAACTATGCCGCCTCGCGCTGTATTAATGAGACATGCGCCTTTTTTCATTTGATCTAATGTAGTTGCATTAAATAAATTCTTGGTCTCAGGTAGGAATGGAAGGTGCAAGGTCACCGCATCACTTTTCCCCAGTAAATCGCTTAAGGAAAGTAAGGGCACTGAAAATCCATCTAACTCTACTGAGCTACCAGACAACATAGGGTCATAAGCAAGGCACTGCAATCCAAAAGCATGGGCTTTCTTTGCTACCACCCTACCGATACTCCCAAAACCAACAATTCCTATGGTTTTTCCCAAAAACTCGTGATAACTAGAAAAGCGTGGACGCGGCCATTCACCTTTCAAGCTTGCAATCGTGGCAGGAATGAAGCCGCGGGTTAAAGCAACAGCCGCTCCCACCACATACTCGGCAACTGAATCTGCATTAGCCCCAGTAGCAGGGATAACTTTGATATTGCGTTTGGCACAAGCGGGCAATTCGATATTTTCTAGCCCAACACCTAGACGACCGACGACTTTCAGGTTTGAAGCGCCAGCCAGTATTTCTTCATTAACCTGAGTAAGGTTACGAACAATTAGGCCCTCAATATTTTGCATTGCAGCAATTAGTGCTGGGCGATCCTTGTATAACTCTGGCTCATAAGCAACATCATGCTGTGAACGCAGGGTTTCTAGGGCTTGACTTGTAATGAACTCGGAGATCAAAATAGATGACATATCTAGATCATATAGATGATTTAGATATCTTGCAATACCCCATTATTGTGCAACGCAATTACGAATTTGATTGCATTAAACAATCATTGGAGGAGACACTAGTAATACATAAGCTTATAACTAATAAATAGAGATCGTAAGAATTTTTAGATGCAAATGCAGATAAGATATTTAGATCAAATTACCACTGGAGATAGTAAGTATGTTTAAGCAATCTATAAGTAAGCTAGGGAAAAAAATTGCATTGATTGTGGGGGCACTCACCCTTCTTGCATCACCCCTGGCCATGGCACAAAACTGGCCAACAAAGCCCATTAAGCTCATCATTCCTTTTGCTGCTGGAGGCACTACTGACATCCTTGGACGCCTACTCGCTCAGCAATTGACAAAAGACCTTGGGCAAAATGTTGTTGTTGAAAATAAACCTGGAGCAGGTGGAAATATCGCAGCAGAATTTGTTGCCCAATCAGCTGCGGATGGCTACACCATCATGCTCGCCTCAGGAAGCATGCTTACGGTTAATCCATTCCTCTACAAAAGATTACCTGTGAACTACGCAAAAGATTTTGTGTACATCACCAATGTAGCTAGCGGTCCAATGCTTGTTTCGGTGAGCACAAAGTTGCCAGTTAAAACCTTGGGTGAATTCATTGCCTACGCCAAAACAAAGGATCTCAATTTTGGTTCAGCTGGAATTGGTAGCCAGGTTCACATGGCGGCTGAGAATTTAACCTATTCCGCTAATATCCCTGCTACACACGTTCCCTACAAAGGTGAATCCGCAGCGATCAACGATTTGGTGGCAGGTCAAATTGACTTCATGGTTGGGAATTTAACTGCTGCAACAGGATTTGCTAAAAATGGGCAAATCAAGCCTTTGGCAGTAACAAGCTCGAAAAGAGCTAAGCAATTACCTGATGTACCAACAGTTGCAGAAGCAGGTATTCCGGGCTTTGAATCAACAGGCTGGTTTGGCTTAGTGGCTCCTGCAAGCACTCCTAAGACTATTACCGATAAGATTTATGCCGCTACAGTAAAGGCAGTGAACTCTGAGGCTCTTCGTGCAAGCTTAGATCTCAATGGCTTAACTGCAATAGTTAATAACCAAAAAGAGTTTGAATCTCAAGTAAAAGCCGAGTCGGTAGTTTGGGATAAGGTGATCAAAGGACGCAACATTAGCACTCAGTAATCTAAAAAGCCACGTACAAACGTGGCTTTTTATTTACCAAATTACCCCTCAACTGTTTTAGGAGTTCTCATGAGATTTGCTAAAAAAATACCGCTTGCAACAGCATTCAAAGTTATTCTCTCTTCATCCATTGCACTATCCGCTTCACTGTCAGCGCAAACCTACCCTAATAAGCCGATTACGATTGTCGTGCCATTTGGAGCTGGAGGAGATGCTGATCAGTCTGCCAGAAATTTAGCAACGGTAGCGCAAAATGTACTAAAGCAATCTATTGTGATAGTGAATAAAGGCGGGGCGAGCGGTGCCATTGGGTCTCAGTTTGTTAAAGATGCGGCGCCAGATGGTTACACCCTTCTGCTAGCAAGGGTTGGCTCACAGGCCGTATTACCTGCTATGAAAAATGACTTAAGTTATAAGTGGAATGACTTCACTTTTATAGGCTTGCTAGAACTCAATCCTGTAGTGTGCGTAGTGAATGCAGAATCTCCATACAAAACTTTTGAAGATCTCACTAAAGCAATTACAGCCCAACCAGGAAAACTTAATTACAGCTCCTCAGGTCCGGGTACCATCTTAAATTTTGGCCCCCAACTCATTCTTCAAACTCTTAAGTTAAAACCTGAGGCAGCAGTTAACGTCAGTTACAAAGGTGGATCAGAGGCGGTTGTGGCGGTACTCGCAAAAGAAGTGGACTTTAGTTGTGGCAACCTCACCTCAGCACTCACCCAGATTAGCAGCGGTAAATTACGCGCGTTGGTTGTAACAACTCCGGAGCGTGTTAAAGAAATTCCCACAGTTCCAACAGCAAAAGAAGTTGGTATGCCACAACTAGAAGCTATCGTTGGATGGAGCGCATTGTATGGACCTCCAAAGATGAGCCCAGATGCTATTAATAAATGGACTGAAGTATTAGCGGTCGCTGATAAAGATGCAAATTGGCAAGCTGGCAATGTTCGCTATGGCGGAATTCCACGAATTATGTCCCCTTCTGACACCGAAAGATTTGCAGCGTCTCAATACGTCTCTTACACAAGACTGAGTACGCAGCTTGGCATTAAATAATTTTCAATAAAGATAAAAATGAATACAAAGACAAAAAATGGTGCACATTTACTGGTAGATGCGTTTAAGGCAGCAGGTATCAATAAAATTTTTACGCTCTCTGGTAATCACATCATGCCAGTCTATGATGCGATCTTTGAAAGCAATATTGATTTAATTCATACTCGTCATGAAGGTGCAACCGTACATATGGCTGATGCCTGGGCTAGACTTACGGGAGAAGTGGGGATAGCTCTTGTCACTGGAGGTCCAGGTCACGCAAACGCAGTTTCCGCCCTTTATACAGCTGCCATGGCCGAATCGCCCGTTGTTCTCATATCAGGTCATGCGCCTATAGGACAGTTAGGAAAAGGTGCATTCCAAGAAATGAATCAAGCAGACATTGCAGCGCCCTTAACAAAAGCATCTTGGGTTTGCCAAAAGGTAGAAGATGTAGGCACTGACATAGCGAAAGCAATCCGCATTGCTAAGTCAGGCAGACCTGGGCCAGTGCACCTTAGCCTACCAACGGATGCGCTTGAGTCAGCACTTCCATCAAACGCTATTAGCCCGAAAGCAGAATCATTTGAAGCTGAACACTCGGCAATTGCAGCCAATGATATTCAACAAATATTGGCCCAATTAAAAGGAGCTACTAAGCCCTTAATTCTGACTGGGCCGATGATGCAATCTAAGAAGGGTCGAGTCATACTTAAGTCTTTGGAAGCCACTCTCGGAATGCCTGTCGTTGGAATGGAAAGTCCACGCGGAATTGGTGATCCCAGTCTAGGCGCATTTGCAGAAGTATTAGCGCAAGCTGACTGCGTATTACTTTTAGGCAAGAAGGTCGACTTTACATTGAAGTTTGCTCAAAGTCCTGGAATCCAAAAAGATTGTGTCTTTTTGCAAATTGATCCGGACGTCGAAGAAATTAAACGGGCAAAGAATGCCGTGGGAGACCGATTGCTTCATTCCATACAAGCAGATACGCCAACTGCAATCGAGGCACTAATAGCAGCGAACCAGGGCAATAAGCCTGCACCTTCAAAATGGCAAGAAGAGGTTCACGCTGCAATTGACTTCCGTCCAAATGCATGGAAAGAGCTTACGCCCAGAACCGGAAATATTCACCCCGTTCAAGCGCTTGCTCCGCTTCAGGCAATTCTAGATAGTCATCCAGACTCAGTACTTATCAGCGATGGCGGTGAAATTGGCCAATGGGCTCAGGCTTGTCTAAAAGCACCTAACCGAGTGTTAAATGGCGTTGCTGGCTCTATTGGCGCAGGACTGCCTTTTGCAACGGCAGCGAGAGTAGCAAAACCTGACTCTCCAATTGTTGCAGTTGTGGGAGATGGCACCTTTGGCTTTCATTGCGCAGAGATTGATACCGCTGTTCGTTACAAATTACCATTTATCTTGATTGTTGGAAATGACGCTCGCTGGAATGCGGAATACCAAATTCAAGTTCGTGATTATGGTCAAGATAGAACTATTGGCTGCGAACTTCTACCATCCAATTATGAGAAAGTATGCGAAGCATTTGGAGGGTATGGAGAATTGGTTAACGATTCAAACGAAGTATTGCTAGCTGCAAAACGCGCACAAGCTAGTAATCTTCCCTCTTGCCTCAATATCTTAATTGAGGGCTTGGCAGCTCCTAATATTAAGCGGACATAACTTGGAAGAGTACCGTCACTTTATTGAGCGTTGCCAACAGCTGATCGGCGCTGAATATGTTTTTATTAGCGACGAAGATAAAAAACCATTTCTGACGGACTGGAGTAAAAGATATACCGGCAATGCGATAGCCGTTCTTCGACCTAAAAATACTCAAGAAATTTCTGAATTGGTAAGTCTATGTCACGAGCGGAATATTGCTATCGTCCCCCAGGGCGGAAATACCGGACTATGCGGTGGCGCAACACCACAGGATAAGGGAATCTCTGTAGTTATTAGTACATCACGCCTCAATCAAATACGCGAGATTGATGTGGATAACGCCACTATCACCCTGGATGCTGGCGTTATCCTTGCCCATGCCCAAGAGGTAGCTCTGAGTGCAGGAAAACTGTTTCCCTTAAGTCTGGCAGCGGAAGGCAGTTGTACGATTGGAGGTAATTTAGGCACCAATGCAGGTGGAGTACAAGTATTGCGCTATGGAAACATGCGAGACTTAACGCTAGGCATTGAAGTTGTTACACCCACCGGTTCAATTTTGAATGGTTTACGTGGCTTAAGAAAAGACAATACAGGCTACTCCCTGAAAGATCTTTATATTGGCTCAGAAGGTACGCTTGGCATTATTACAGCAGCAACACTAAAGCTATATCCACTACCCCAATCCAAGACAAGCTCACTGGTTGCTATTAAAGATATTGGCTGTGCAATTAAGTTAATTCATCAGGCACGAGAAAGTTGCAATGCTGACCTCACTGCGTTTGAGCTTATCTCTACCCGCGCACTCACATTAGACCTCGATAAGGTAAAAAATTTAGGATCAATACTGGATACACCATCAGGCTGGGTAGTGCTGCTTGAATTTTCAAGTATGGAGAATGAGCAGCAAAGCCGCAATCAACTTGAGGCATTTCTTGGAAAAGCATTGGAATTGGACTTAATTTCTGATGCTGTAATCGCCAGCTCCATACAGCAAAGCGGGGACTTGTGGAGCATTAGAGAAGGCATTCCAGAGGCGCAACTAAAGCTTGGAAATATTATCAAGCACGATATTTCACTACCAATATCCAATATTGCTAGTTTTATCGAGGAGACAGAAGCTAAATTAAAGATGCTTTGGCCCAATATGCAAACAATTATTTTTGGTCATGTGGGCGATGGCAATCTTCATTACAACTTGGCACCACTCTCCCCTGATCTATCAAAAGATATTGAAGAGAGAAGAAGTTCTATCAATCAATTAGTGCACGATCAAGTCTATTCGTATTCGGGATCATTCTCTGCGGAGCATGGCATTGGTCAATCTAAGCGAGATGAGTTGCCTCTCAGGAAAGGCTCTATCGAAATAGAGATTATGCGATCAATTAAAAAAGCCCTTGATCCCAAAAATTTAATGAACCCAGGCAAAGTGCTTTAAGAAAATTGTCGCAGTAAAAGTGCAACACCTGAAAATAGCAAGATAGAGCCATAAGCCACGCGCATTGCTGCATTACTGAGTTTGCTGTGAACATGCGTTCCTAACCAAATACCAAGGAAGGTTGCCGGCATTAAGCAAATAGCCAACCCTATGACAGGCCAACTGAGTATTAATCCTGTCACCAGCATGAGACTTAGACGCAAAAAGGTCAGCATGAAAATAGCGAAGGCCATTGTGGCTCTTAATGCTTTGGGATCATTAATGCGTAAACCAAGATAGGAAACATAAATCGGGCCGCCCGTCGCAAATAATGCAGTAAAGGCACCTCCCATAAAACCAAAGGGGGCAGCCCACCACTTATTAATAGGGTCTCGCACCTCGTGATTTCGTTGCCACAAGACGCGTACTCCGTTGGCAGCAGCAAAGCAACCTAATATTAGAAGCAATGGTTCACTTGGCGCTTTAATCAACAACACGATACCCAGCACCATCCCAATTAAGCTAAAGGGAAATAGCCATTTGAGTTCTTTGAAATTAGCGTCTGACGAAGACTTCCTGCCGACATAAAGTGAAGCACAAATATCGATAATGACCATCATGGGCACTACTGCCTTGAGCGGATACATCTGCACAAGCAGTGGAACAGCAACGATGGAAGATCCAAATCCAGAGACGCCAAAAATAAAATAGGCACCAAAAATTATTAATATTGCTAGCGCAAATGGAAGTGGTTCAATGAGCTCAAAAATGATTAGGTCTCAACAAGAATCGTTTCACCTGGTTTAACCATGGTGAACTTAACGGCCTTATTTTCAATTCGTAATTGCTGATTTTGGATATTCACTGCGGTGAAATAGGAATTCTCAAGAGATCCAGCCTCTGGAAAGTCTTCTCGGTAATGTGCGCCCCTTGAATTTTCCCGGGAAATTGCAGCCTCAGTAACCGCTTTGCTCACCTGAATGAGGTTCTGCAGATTCATCCAATCCTGCCAGGTGATACTGTACTCACGCTGAATATTACCAACGCCTATTTGATTAAGCTGCACCCCTAATTGCTCTAAGGTATCGCGAGCGCGAAGCAAGCTTTCTTTAGTTCGAGAGATGCCAACGTCATCCCACATGCATTCAGCTAAAGCATCGCGAATTGCTTCAATATCACCAGCAGCTTTTTGCAAGGGAGCTTCATGAGCCTGGATACTTGCCCTTACCTCATCCATATTGCATTCCTGCAGGCTTTGGGAGGTAACCCACTGTGCCATTGCATCACCTGCAATGCCACCAAAGACGGTAGAGTTAGCAACACCATTTCCACCAAGTCGATTGGCCCCATGCACTCCACCAGTATCTTCACCTGCAGCAAAAAGTCCTGGAAGGTCAGTACTGCAATCCTTTTTAAATACCAAGCCACCCATCATGTAATGGGCCGTTGGAACCACCTCTACTAAATCACCTGCTAAATCGAAACCACTATCAGCGCAGCGTTCAACCATCCCTTTAAATTGCTTGCGTACATTTTCTGGTCCTAAGTGACTCATTTGGATATAAACGCCGCCATTGGGAGTAGCTCGTCCTGCCCGAATTTCTGAGTTGATTGATCTGGAAACAATATCTCGAGTAGCGCGCTCATTGCGAGGATCGTAATTTCCCATAAAGCGTTCGTTATTACCATTCAGCAGATAACCACCGGCACCGCGCAAGCCCTCCTCTAAGACTGTTCCGGTCATGCGCGTATCTGAGCCAGCCAATAATCCCGTAGGATGAAACTGAACCATTTCCATGTCCCGCAAGGTGAGTCCTGCACGGAGCGCCATAGCCAGCCCATCGCAACTCTTATCTCCCGATGGAGTGTGATATTTGTACATGGTTGGTCCGCCACCAGTAGCTAGCAGCACCGCCTTAGCGCGCACCAACACAAATTGACCTGTCTGCATATTAAGCATCAATACACCAGCAAGAGACTTACCATCTTTGCTATGTATTAACTCAATCGCACGATGCTCTTCAAGGCGATGAATTCCTCTTGACCACACCTGCTCAGCTAGACGATTAATAATTTCAATACCCGTTAAATCACCTTTATGCACTGTGCGATCAAACGTTTGTCCAGCAAAGGCTTTTTGATGAACGGTACCGTCAGGGTTGCGATCGAAAAAGCAGCCCAACTCATTCTCTAGCTCATGAATACGCTCAACAGCCTTACTCACTAAAGTCCAGGCCAGCTCCTGATCAGACAACCATTTACCACCCTCAATGGTATCCATGAAGTGACGCTCAACTGAATCGCCTTCAGCTAGAGCAACGTTATACCCACCCTGCACCATCCGAGTACAACCACATTTGCCTAGTAACCCCTTTACGGCAATCGTGATATTGAGATTTGGATTAGCCTGATGAGCATGCAAAGCTGCAAAGAGCCCCGCTCCACCAGAGCCCAGTATCAAAATATCGGTTTCAAGTGTTGGGATAGTGCTCATGAATGAATTCCAAGACTTTTTAGAACGGCATCTTTATTACGCGCAACATCACTCTTTACTTCTTGATAAATACTGCCGCCGTGACTATCCATAGCAACGAGGAGTGGGCCAAAATCTTTAATCTTGAAACGCCATAGTGACTCTGGATTGAGATCATCCATATCCACGGCTTCAATTTGTTCGATCCAAGTAGTTTCCAGTGCGGCTGTACCACCAATAATCGCCAGATAAACGCCGCCCAACTCCTTAAAAGCTTCCGCTGAACCCTCCCGCATTCCACCTTTACCAACTATCATACGCACGCCCTTTTGGGTCATTAATGGACGAGTAAATCGCTCCATACGATCGGAGGTTGTAGTTCCAATGCAAATCGGTTCATACCCAGCTGGAAATTCTTCGCTTACAGGGACTTTACGTACATTAGGCGCCGTATGAATCACTGCGTGCCCATTCAAATCAAAATGGGTTTGACGATCATGGTCAAACATATGAATTTGTGTTGCATCACGAATACCAAATAAAGTATTTTGCAATGTCACAGTGTCATTAATTCGAAGTTTGCGAATGTCTTCTTCGCTCACGGGGGTCTGGAGAACATAGTGTGTCATGAATATTCTCCTTAGAACCCGTAACTTACGCCTGATGGCGTGAAGGTTGCACGTGCCCTGCGTGCAGAATGGCATTGCATATTCACTGCAACAGGATTAAGGGTAATGTGGGTATGGGCAAGTTCAACATGAACAGCAAAGGCAGTGCCATCGCCACCAAGTCCTTGAGGACCAATACCGAGATGATTTACGGCGGCGCTCAACTCCTTCTCCAGCTTCGCACCCTCTTCATCAGAGCAAGTGCTGCCAAGCGGACGAGTAGCCGCTCTTTTGGCCATCGCTACACATTGATCAGATGTGCCGCCAATGCCTACGCCAACAATCGTTGGTGGGCAGGTTTTACCGCCTGCAGACACTACACTTTCAATCACAAATGCCTTGACTCCATTGATACCATCCGCTGGTATTGCCATTTTGAGAAAAGAGTTATTTTCTGATCCGCTGCCTTTTGGCACCATTTCTATCTCAACGGTCTCAGACTCGTCAGCAAAATCAATATGAATTGCAGGCATATCGATGCCGCAAGAAGTATGATTATTTTTACGTGTGATGGGGTGCACTACTGAAGATCTCAATGGATATTCTTTGGTGGCACGCTCACAACCTTTCCGAATGGCCGCCTTCAAAGCCATGCCATCAAACTGCACATTGCCGCCAATCTTGACGTTATAAATTGGCAAGCCAGTATCCTGACAAAGTAAATTATCTTCGCGCTCTGCCACAGAAATATTGGTAATCATGGTTTTGAGAACGACCTGTGCTCGTTGATCAGTCTCGGCCCTGTCTAAACGATTAATCCCTTCTTTAATATCGTCAGGGAGTACCTTAAGTGCACGGATATAGAGCTCTTTACAAGCTTCTTCTACCAAATCCATATTGAGTTGCATATCAACCTAACTAGTTAGCAAAATAGAGAAATAAAAGCCCGCAGATGATTGCGAACAAGATAGATGCCTGAATCCAACCCTTACGTAAACCACGCCACGGCCCAAACTCAATCATCAGCAAACGCACTCCTCCAGCCAGATGAATAGCCAGCAAGATGACTAAAACCCATTCACCAAACTTAAATACCCAAAAATCGGTTAGCTTCAAAGAAGCCTCAAATCCTTGAGCGCCACGCAAGGATTGAGAAAGCATTAAAAAATGCAGGGGAATAAAACAAGCTAAAAGTAGGCCAGAAATCCGATGGCATACATACGCAAAATAAGATAAGTGACTTTTAGCTCTGTAATCTAAGTGAGGTCTTGAACTCATCATGCACCCCCCGTATAGATACCAATAACAGCTGTTGTTCCAAGGGTAAGAATACAAATCGCAAGAGCCCAAGAAACAGGTTTTGCTAACCCGCTCTTAGGGATTGTTTCTTCAAGAATATTTGCCATGCCGATTGGAGCATGGACAAAACAAGCCAAAACAAAGATCTCATAAAAGAGTGCGAAGGCGATATTGCCTTGTGTACGACCCAAAATCTCTTGAGCAGATATGCCGCCACGAATGGCATAAAAAATAATGAGGAGGTGTATCGCTACACAGATACCCAGAATCATTGCGCTGATTCTTTGGGCATACCAAAGCTTTGCCTGTAAGACGCCCTGGCTCATAACTTGCCCCATTTGCTGCCACGCACTGCAGCTCTTGCCACTAGCTTCTTAAGTCCAGCAATACTAGCTGTTGGCTCAATTGCCTTAGGGCAGCGCTCGGTGCAGGATCCCTGTGTATGGCAAGCATGGCAGCCCGCATCGCCAGCAACAGCTTGCATTCGCTCAAGTTGTTGAACATCGCGAATGTCATTCGTTAATGTCCAAGCTCGGTTCAAGGCTGCTGGACCTAAGTAATTAGGTCTTGCCTCAACCACTTCACATGAGGCATAACAAACACCACAACCAATACATTCAATACCTGCATTAGCCAATTGACGCTCTTCAGACTGTGGCTCCACTTTTGCAAAATCGTCATGCCGAGTTTGATTGCCCTTGAAGAAGCCAACTGCACCCTTCCACTTATTAAAGAACTCACGCATATCCGTTGCAAGGTCTTTAATCACGGGCAAGTTATTCAGGGGTGCAATTTCTAATGAATCGCCATTCACAATTTGCGACACATGGGTACGACACGTCCAGCGAGCAACGCCATTCACTGTCATGGCACAAGAGCCACACATCCCAACACGACAAGCAAAACGATAACTTAGGGTGGGATCAAGCTTACGCTGGATGTAGGTCACCACATCCAAAACAGTTTGGTTGGAATTGCGTGGCACAAGGTATTCAACAAACTCCCCTTGCTCGGCACCACGCCAGACTTTTACTTTGAGGTCGGTATTTGACATAGACCCATTATATCGATAGATAGTAAAATTAAAATCGAATATATTTTTCTTTGAGATAAAGAATTAATTTATAATAAAGTTTATGTCTAGCATCAAACTACTCAAAAATTTCATTGCCATCACTCGCCACAAAAGCGTAGCTGCTGCTGCGAGGGAGATTGGTTTAACAGCTGCTGCCGCAGGACAACAATTACAGCAGCTAGAGCAGGAAATTGGCGTCGAGCTCTTTGATAGAACCAAACGCTCTCTTGCACTCAATAGCAATGGCCGTGCTGTTATCGAGCCAATACAAGAGATTATTGTTCAATATGAGTCCCTTGGCTCTAAGTTGAAATCAGAACTCAGCGGCACCATTGTTTTAGGCGCTCTGGTATCTACGCTCATGGGTGCATTTGGCAAAACTTTGAATGAGCTAAAACAAAGTTACCCTGAATTAGAAATAAAACTCATTGCAGGTCTTTCTAGCAACTTTCTTGATCAAGTAATGGAGGGCACTCTCGATGCCGCCATAGTAACTGAGTCCCCTTATGCATTACCTCAAACAGTGCAGTGGACTGAGCTTTATAAAGAGCCTATGATTTTGATATCCCCTAGCTCATTCAAACCAGCAAAGGGCATTCATAATCAATTGCCCTTTATTCGATTTGAGCGCAATACCTGGACTGGTCACCTAGTTGAGCAAACCATTAAGGTTAATAAACTCAAGATTCAAGATGGCATGGAATTGAACTCCGTGGAAGCGATTATTGAGCTAGTCCGACAAGGCTTAGGTTATTCAATCGTTCCACAACTAGCCAATATTGCCTGGACTAGCGATCGTCAATTAAAAATCCAAGAACTTCCAGGAAAAACAGTCTACCGAAAAGTAGGTCTTTTAGAGCGCAGAAAGCATGGGCGGCAAAATATTACTCAAGCGATCAAGAAACACTTTTTATCGACCTTATAGCGCCTCTCTATAGAGCGCTGCTGCATCCTGCCGCTTGATTTCTCTTGGGCTATTCATCAATAGACGTGTTTGTAACATCGCATCTTGCGCAAGTTGATCAATATCTTTTTCTGCAATACCAACCTGACTTAATTGAGTGGGCAGACCCAATTCTCCAGCCAGGGTACCCAGATAATCTACTAATTGAGTAGCTTGCTCCATAGTTGACCCCTGTAAGCCAGGCTTAATAATTTGCCCTAAATCCGCATACATTGCATGAGCCACATCTAGGTTAAAGCGCATTACTGGTGCCAATACCAATGAATTGGAAAGTCCATGCGGTACATGAAATCTAGCGCCTATTGGATAAGCTAAAGCATGAACTCCTGCAACAGGCGCATTTGTAAATGCCATTCCTCCCAGGCATGCGCCAAGTAGCATATTTTCACGGGCCACAATATCGTCTCCCGATGTCACAGCACGATGCAGATTGTTTGACAATAATCGTAATGCTTCCTTAGCAAGACAATCAGCCATTGGATTTTTTAAATGCTTAGTAGTAAATGCTTCAATCGCATGCACCATCGCATCAATTCCGGTGGCAGCAGTGACATGAGCCGGTAGGCCCAAAGTTAACTCGGCATCTAGTAAGGCAACATCAGGCAATAAATGGGGAGAAAGAACTCCCTTCTTTTCACTCTCACTTACAGTCACCACCGAACTCTTGGTAGCCTCAGATCCAGTGCCAGCAGTAGTAGGTACCAATATCAAGGGAAGGCGTGGACCTTTGGCATTACCAATCCCATAAATATCCGCCAATTTTTCTTTGCCCAGCGATAGCAGTGCAACTAACTTGGCTACATCCATTGAGCTTCCACCGCCAAAACCAATCACGCAGTCCGCCTGATATTCTTGCGCTACTTGAACCGCCTGCTCAATCACTGCAACCGGCGGGTCAGCCTGAACATCAGAAAATATGTGTACAGGAATATGCAGCTCTTTAAATTGAGGTAAAGCCTTTTCTAGCAATCCAGCTGAGAGAACGCCAGGATCTGTAACGATGAGAACTTTAGTAGCACCTTGCTCTTGAGCAATTTTGGCCAGCTGGGCTGAACCTCCTCTTTGCACCAATATTGAGCGAGTCGAATGAAAATCAAACTGCATAGAAATCCTTTAGTAATTACACACCTATGCCATGAGACATGAGCTACTCAATTTAAAAAGGCTTAAGCAAGACTTTTGCTGCTGCAGTTTTGCCCGCATGCAGATCCATAAAAGCCTTTGGCCCCTCATCAAGAGGTCGACTCTCTACCCACGACAAATCACCAAATGCATTGCGCGCCAATAAATTCACCGTAGCCTGCAGATCAATCGTGGAATATGTGTAAGTTCCCAGTAGTGTGATTTCAGCTAAGGTCAACTTACGCATATCTATTTCGCTAGCCCAATCTTGCAGGCCAACGTGCATCACCACTCCACCGGGCTTTACTGCTGCTAAGGCAGTATTTCGGGTAACGGCCGCGCCAACACAATCCATCACGAACTCATAAGCATTTTCAGCTGGCTGCTCATCGATCGGATTCATTGTGTTGCAGGCTACATGCTTTTCAAGAGCCTGCCTACGTAATGGGTTTACTTCTGCAACTGTGAGATCACCAACGCCATAGTGCTTTAACAGTAATGCCGATAGCATCCCAATAGCCCCACCACCTAAGACTAATACGCGACATTCTTGAATCGGTCTCTGTAAAGCACGCATAGACAAGTTGATAGCATGAACAGCAGTAGCGGCTGGCTCAGTTAATGCAGCAGCATCCACACTTAAGCCATCTGGAATGGCAATAAGTGAGCTAGCAGGAATGCTCATATATTCAGCAAATGCCCCTGGCCTGGTCATACCCACCATAGTGCGATTGGCACATAAGTTATTTCTGCCCTGCAAGCAATATTCACAGTGCCCACAGGTAATCAATGGGTTTCCAGTGACTCTTTGGCCCTTGGCAAATAATGAGGAACTGGTTTCTTCTACAGTACCTGCAAACTCATGCCCCAAAACTAGGCCAGGCTTTCTTCTTGGATCATGTCCATGAAAGGCATGCATATCACTGCCACAAATGCCTACCGATTCAATCTTGAGAACGACTTCATTTGCCTCTAGAGAGGGATAGGGCCGATCCAAAATTTGCATCTCATTCGGTTGGGTATAAACCAAGGCTTTCATGATTACTTTCCTTACGAAGCTGTATAACCGCCATCGACCATGATGGTTTGGCCAGTGATATAGGCTGATGCATCACTCGCTAAAAAAATAGCGACCCCATTCAGATCTTGCACTTCACCATTGCGTCCAATCGCAGTTCGGTCAGCATGTAGTTTGACCAAGGCTGGATTACTAAATACCGGCGCTGTTAGTGCTGTCGGAAAATAACCCGGTCCTATAGCGTTGCAAGTAATGCCAAACTTTGACCACTCCTGAGCAATCGCTCTTGTCAATTGCAAGATTCCACCCTTTGCTGCACCATACGGGGCGCTATTAGCAAATGCGCGATAACTCTGTAAGGATGCAATGTTAATTACTCTTCCCCATTGACGCTCTTTCATCTGCGGTGCAAGTGCTTGAGTCATAAAGAAGGGTGCGGCCAACTGCACATTTAATTGCTCCTGCCAACTCTGTGGAGTGATTTCACCAAAGGGCTCTCGCAAATTAATACCAGCAGCATTAACTAAAATGTCTACTTTTCCTAGCTTGGCAAGCACTTGCTTAGATAGCTCTGCAGATTGTTCAAGAATACTTAAGTCTGCCATAAATGAGGAAGCTCTAATGCCTTGCTTACTGAGCCTGGCAACAGCTTCATTTAATGGCGCCTCTCTGCGAGCCGCGATTGCTATTTCAGCTCCAGCAAGGCCGAGGGCCAATGCAATACCCTCACCTAATCCGCTGCTTCCACCGGTCACTAGAGCTGTTTTTCCCTGCAAACCAAATAATTGATTAATCATAGAACTCATACCTCTACTGGAACACCAAGATCAAATGTTTCATTTGGGAAATATTTCTCTAAGCGATCATCTGCAGTACGGGCATGCGCCTCCATGCCTTCTAAACGACTAATTCTGGCGGTGACCAAGGCCATTTCCTTACTACCCTCACGCGTCATTTTTTGCCAAGTGAGCGTTTTCATAAACTTATGAACAGATAAACCGCCAGAGTATCTAGCTGCGCCCTTAGTTGGTAGGACATGATTAGGACCACTGGTCTTATCACCAAATGCTACCGTTGTTTCTTCACCTAAAAAGAGTGAGCCGTAGCAGGTGAGATGACTTAACCACCAATCCAGATCTTTCGCATGCACCTCAAGATGCTCGCTCGCATACTTATCCGAGATTTGAGCAATCTCTTCACGAGATTTACAAACAATCACCTCACCATAATCACGCCATGCACATGCAGCCGCATCTTTTGCGATCGGAGGTAAGAGATCAATCATTTGGGGCACTAATACCATTACTTCTTTAGCCAATTCCTCAGAAGTTGTGAATAACCATGCTGGAGATTCATGCCCATGTTCAGCTTGACCGACAAGATCGCTTGCAACAATTTTGGGATCAGCAGTTTCGTCTGCAATGATTCCGATTTCAGAGGGCCCTGCAAAGACGTCGATGCCGACCTTACCAAAAAGAGAACGCTTGGCTTCAGCCACAAACTTATTCCCTGGTCCCACAACCACATCGGCTGGTTTACCAGTAAATAAACCATAGGCCATGGATGCAATAGCTTGTACGCCACCCAATGTCATGATGACATCTGCCCCTGCAGCCTTAAAGGCATAAAGGACATATGGATGAATACCGCCGCCACGAAATGGGCTTGAGCAAGCAATAATATTTTTTACTCCCGCTGCTTTAGCAGTCGCTACCGTCATATAAGCTGAAGCGATGTGGGCATAGCGTCCTGAAGGCGCATAGCAACCAACAACATTCACTGGCAATACCTTCTGACCAGCAGTTACACCTTCATGCAAAGTAGTTGAGAAGTCTTGAATACTATTTTTTTGCGCAATGGCAAAGTCATAGACTTGCTTTACGGCAAAGTCGATATCCTTCTTTACGGAGCTAGGCACGTCAGCCAAGATGGCATTGATCGCTTGCTCAGACATCACGATTTCACCAGTCCACTTATCGAGCTTTGAAGAGTAATCCCTTACTGCTGCTTCGCCATTTTTCTCAATATTAGCGAGCATCTCTGTTACCACCTGCTGTGCAGTTGAAGTTTCTGTCTCGGGTGTTTTTGCTGCTTTTTTTAAGTAATTAATAGACATGTTTGTTACCTTCATTTTGTAAGCGCTTACAGCTTTAATCTAAAAAATGAGGTTTCCCTCACTTTTTAGATTGCTTTAAATACTACTTAGTATTGTTTGCAAAATCACGTAGCTTCTTATCTGCATTCACCATCTTCATGAACTCATCAGTAATGTATTCATTTGCTGGTGGAATGGTTTGGATAGCACCAGTTGACTGCATAAATGCCGCAATCGCATTAAACCAACCATCGACTTGTGAAGGGCCTTTCGAGTTATCCATAATTTTCAACTCTGTAGCCAAATCATAATTAGGACGAGTATCGAACTCTTTCTTCATTGAAGCTTCAGAAATAGTAACGCCGCCCTGCTCATAGAACTTCTTCATCATGGCAATAGCTTGTGGCTTATTCGCGTTCATCCATTTCCAAGCGCGCAAGTAAATAGCCAGGAACTTAGCAACGTTCTGTGGATTTTCTTTTGCATAATCACCGCGAACAATCAATGCACCAGGAACAAACGCACCGCCATCCTTACCGCTACAAATTACTTTAGCGCCAGCCTTTTCTTCCAGGGTATAGATATTCGGTGCCCATAAGCCTCCGAAGTCTGCGTTGCCAGATGACATGGCAGAAATGATTTCACCCTGACCCATGTTCTTAATAACAACATCTGTCTTTGATAGACCATACTTTTTCAGGCAAGACTGAACTGCATAATCTCCAGTGGAGTTACCAGTTAACACAATGGTCTGTCCTTTTAAGGACTGAGGATTTGCAGCAAAGGCTTCTGCGGCTTTTGAAGTTGCCAGAAGTGCATTACCTGCAGACTCATCATTACTTAGACCAATAGTCTTGATACCAAATCGAACATAGCCCAATACTGCAGGGACTGATCCAGTACCACCGACATCCCAAGATTTGGAGGCAGAGGCGGCAATCTGAGGAACGCCTGCTGGGAAAGTACTGAATTCAGGCTTCAAGCCCAATTCACTCCACCACCCTCTTTCGGTCGCAACATAGAATGGAAGCGCCCAATACAAAGCAGGCTGATAACTCACCTTAATCTCTGTCAGCGCAGGCTTTGCTTGCGCCTGAACTTGCCCAATGCTAACTGCTGATAAAACTGTTGCCCCTATGATGCTTGCTAATGTTTTTTTGAATTGCATTTTTCTCTCCTTCATACATTACAAAAGTGAATCAATGATCAACGCCCAAGTTTTGTTCCCGTAACAACTTCCAAATCTGACTACGCAACTGCACAAACGAACTTAAATCCATTACATCCTCAATCCGCGAATGAGTATCCCAGCCCTCTTTCTCCCGAATAGGTTTAATTTCAATGACATCCCTAATTAAACCTGGCCTTCTAGACATCACAACTACCCGATCTGCGAGATATACCGCCTCCTCAACCGCGTGAGTAATAAACAAAACGGTTTTAGGATTCTTGCGAGCTAAACGCACCAATTCTTCCTGCATGACCACTCTCGTTTGAGCATCTAGGGCTCCAAAAGGCTCATCCATCAATAGTACCTCTGGCTCAAGTACATAAGCGCGAGCAATAGCAACACGCTGTTGCATACCGCCTGATAATTGATGGGGATATGCTTGCTCATAGCCTTCAAGACCCATCAAGGAAATTAATCGAGCGGTCTTATCGCGCTTTTCTTCTTTACTCATGCTCATGGATTTCAAGCCGAATTCAATATTTTCTTGAACTGTCTTCCATGGAAATAAAGCAAATTGCTGAAATACAACCGCACGATCCGGGCCAGGCCCCTTCACCTCTTTACCGCCTACGAGAACTCGTCCTTTGCTAGGCATTTCGAGGCCAGCAACCATGCGCATACAAGTTGTTTTGCCACAGCCAGAGGGTCCGACAATCGCCACAAACTCCCTGTCTTTAACAGTCAAGTTAATTCCACCAACAGCCAAAAACTCTTTGCCGCCTTGCTTAAAGCTTCGCTCTACGGAATCAAAAACGATATCTGCCATAACTCAAATTTCTCTATAGTGAACAGCGAACTTTTCAGCCTGCCTTAAAAGTACATCAATAAGTAAACCAATTAGTCCAATAGCAATCATCCCGCTCATGACAATATCGGTCTGAATACTAGCTTGACCTTTTACCATCATGTAACCCACACCACTTGAGGCCACAATTAATTCTGCACCCACTAATGATTGCCAACCAAGGCCAGCAGAAATTCTTAAGCCCGCAATGATGGATGGAATCGCCGCCGGAAATAAGACCTCGGTCATCAAACGTAACTTACCTGCCCCCAACATCCTGGCGGCCTCAAGATACTTTTTATCCACATGAATAGCGCCTCGATAGGTATTAATTAATACTGGCGGAAATGCGCCCATAAAAATAACTAGTACTGGTCCACCGATTCCAGTTCCAAACCAAAGCGCTGCAAATGGAACCCAAGCAATTGGCGCAACAAAGCGAATGCTTTCAAAAAATGGTGTGATGAGCTGATTTGCAAATCGAGATAAGGCCATTAAAAGACCTAATGGAATACCAATGACGACTGCCAATAAGAATCCATATAAGAATCGCTGAAAGCTCGAGGCAATATGCGCTAATAAGGTGTACCCAGAAAATGGCTCATTGATCAAATGAATAAACTTCAGGAGTACCTCATGCGGCGCAGGCAAAAACTGCTTAGGCACAAAACCCATCAATACCGAGAGATACCAAAAGCCAACAAAACTAGCAATGCCTAGCCCTGTCCACAATACAAACTCACCTTGGTTTAAACGCTCACGATGCGCCATCATGCTCTCCAAGGCATTGCATAACGTTCAGCTTTTGCCAGAATTTGCGTCATAAGCCAGCCAGATATGGCAACACTTATCATGCCCACCAAAATCATTGCAGGATTAATGTCCTGTGCAGCTTGATTGAGGATTGAACCCAAGCCCAAAGTAGCCCCTACCAACTCAGCAGCAACCAGGGTAGTCCACGATGCTTGTAGAGATAGGCGTAAGCCAGTAAAGATCAATGGCAGCGCGCCCGGTATCAAGACTTCACGGTAGTAGGCAAAGCGGCTGATGCCCAACATAGCAGCAGCTTCACGCTGCGGGACTTCGATTGAGCGAACACCAGTAAAGCTATTAATGACTGCCGGCACAAATGCGGCGACGTAAATCACCATCACCTTAGCTGAATTACCTAAGCCTAACCATACGATTGCCAACGGAATCCATGCCAAAGGTGGGATTGGCCTCAAGGTCAGAAATATGGGGTTCACAAAAGCTTCAATTTTCTTATTGGCCCCCATCAGAATGCCAAGCAAGATACCCAAAGATGAAGAAACAAGAAACCCTGTAGTTACCAACATCATGCTTTGCAAGACATGTTGATATAACTTGCCATTGCCATAACCTTGCATAGCAATAATCTTGAATGAATTCCAAGCTTCAGTGGGCGAAGGGAATCTTGCGCTAGAAATGGCACCGCTCCACTCGGTCAAACCAAACCAAGCAAGGAGCAATATGGCAAAAAACAAAACAAGAGAAAAAAGTCTGCTAAAAATTTCTAATTCCTTATAGAATGACAGAAAATGTAAGCGCTTTCATAATAGCCTTAATTTAACAGCAATATAAATTCTGTCCATAAGATTGGATTAGTACTTACCCCAACTGATGATGAAAAAAAATACCGGCGCAGTCACCATTGATCATGTTGCAGCTGCAGCAAAAGTTTCTACTGCGACCGTATCGCGTGCTTTAAATCGTCCGGACACAGTCAGTACTGCGCTAAAAGAAAAAATTAATGACGTCATCAAAAAATTAGGTTATATCCCCAATGCTGGAGCACGATCACTCATGCTCAAGCGTTCAGGAACAATTGGCGCCATCGTGCCAACGCTGGATAACGCCATCTTTGCACAGGGTCTTGCTGAATTTCAGAAACAACTTAATCAAGCTGGTTACCAATTATTAGTTGCCAGCACTAACTATGACCCTGTAATAGAAACAAACCAAATTAATAATCTACTAGCAAGAGGAGTTGAAGGTATCGCCCTCTTTGGAACTAGCCAGGAGAGGGAGGCTCTCAAACTCCTAAAAACTCGAAGTATTCCTTACATCCATGTGGGTTCGCTCAATACCCCCTATAGCGGCTATGCTTCTGGCTTTGATAATCGAGAAGCCATTAAGTTAGGCGTGCAACATCTACTTGAAAAAGGTCACAAACATTTTGGCATTCTGACAGGCATTACTAACAACAACGATCGCGCCACAGACCGTGTGGCAGGCGCTCTAGAGCTATTAGCTGAGAAAAAAATTCACCTCAAACCTGAAGTCATTGTGGAATGCCATTACGAACTTCATGAAGCAAGACTGGGCTTAAAAAAGTTACTAATTTCCAATCCAAAAATAACAGCGATTATTTGTGGGCAGGACGTTTTAGCGCTTGGGGCCCTTTTAGAAGCACAAAACCAAGGAATGAAAATTCCTCGAGATCTTTCCATTGTGGGGTTCGATGATCTTGAAATATCAAGACATCTTCTGCCCAGCTTGACTACGATTCATATCGATGCGATTGGTATGTGGGCTCAAGCAGCAAACCATCTCATCTCTCAAATCAACGGAGTAGAAAATTTACCCAAGAAAATTAAAGCGAATGTGAATTTAGTGATTCGCGAATCAAGTACTACAGCACCAAAGCGCTAAATGTCTTTGGTATTAGTCTTTTTTTATTGCCAAGGGCAAATCTTTTGCAGTTGCATAAAAAACGATCAACTCTGTTGGGACTGATCCACGGTTAATTCCGTGATGCCACTTTCCAACCATCTCAATAATCGCCTCACCCTTGCGGAACGTGCGCTCACCACCACCCTCTTTCATAACGGTTATCTCGCCGTCAATGACATATGCCGCGTTAATCGAGGGGTGTTGATGAATCGGCAAAGCAGTTTGCGGGGGAACGCTGTATAGCATTAAAGCAATTTCAGGGGCATCACTGTGATACGGGGGTAACTTGCTTCCAGACCAATCATCCGCGCTTCGAATGACTAATTCAGTAGTGATGCCAGGATGAGCACCATCAGCGTAGGCAATGCTGAGGACTGAAAAGAGAATTGCGAATAAAGAGATCTGGATTTTGATCAATTCACAGCCTCTTTGTCTTTAGTGGTTTTCTTTAGCGTGATTAATGGAATACTTGGGAATCTCGATGACCAAATCTTCACGGGCAACAATCGCTTGGCAAGATAAACGAGACTGAGGATTCAGCCCCCAAGCACGATCAAGCATGTCTTCTTCATTTTCGTCTGGAGGATTCAGGCTTTGATAACCCTCTTTAACAATCACATGACAGGTAGTGCATGCACAGACCATATCGCAGGCATGTTCAATGGGAATGTCATTCTCCAGCAACGCTTCGCAGATAGAGGTGCCGGGCAATACCTCAACTACCGCACCCTCTGGGCAATACTCACTATGAGGTAGAACAACTATTTGCGTCATGATCAATTTCTATAGATAGTTAAATTTCAGCGACATTCTTACCAGAAAGCGCTTTTTGGATGCTGGCATTCATTCGCATTTGTGCGAAATCATCTGTTGCCTTAGCGGCATGATCAACAGCCCTACGCACTACTGCGCTGTCTGTTTCTTCATTCAAAATCTTTTGTAAGGTAGCCATCTCTTGATCAATGACAAACTGCTCTTCTTTAGAAAGTAAGCCTCTGTCGCTATCTAATGCCGTTTGGACAGCATCTAATAATCTCTGAGCATTGACTTGCTCTTCCCTCAATGAGCGAGCTAGAAGGTCTTCTTTGGCCGATGAAAAACCATCTTGCAACATTCTGGTAATTTCAGCATCAGTCAAGCCGTAAGAAGGCTTAATATCGATCGAGGCTTTTATTCCAGATCCCTGCTCAGTGGCGCTAACTGAAAGCAATCCATCTGCATCCACTTGGAAAGTAACTCGTATACGAGCAGCGCCAGCCGCCATGGGCGGTATACCGCGTAATTCAAACTTACCTAAGGAGCGGCAATCCTGTGCCAGCTCACGCTCACCCTGCACCACCTGAATTGCAAGGGCAGTTTGACCATCTTTAAAGGTTGTAAAGTCTTGCGCCCTTGCGACCGGAATAGGCGTGTTGCGAGGAATAATTTTTTCAACTAATCCACCCATGGTTTCAATACCAAGAGAAAGTGGGATCACATCTAACAATAACCACTCATCATCCTTGCTTTGATTACCAGCGAGTAAATCTGCTTGCATTGCAGCACCAAGAGCAACGACTTGATCTGGGTTGAGATTGTTTAATGGCTGCGTTCCAAATAACTCACCAACTGCACGCTGCACATTCGGCATGCGAGTTGAGCCACCAACCATCACAACACCTTTTACGTCTTCAGCTTTTAGGCCCGCATCACGCAATGCCTTTTTACAGGCAACCAAAGTCTTAGTAAGTAGGTTTTGCGTCATTTCAAAGAATTGAGCCTGACTAATGCCCACATTCACTAACGTCCCGTCAGCCAATGTCACGTGCACACGCGCCAAAGGGTTGTAGCTCAATTGCTCTTTAGCATGCTTACAAGCTTGTAGGAGGGTGCGATGATCATGAATCGATAGCGGCGGAAGCTTAGCCTGCTCAATCACCCAGCAATACAGGCGATGATCAAAGTCATCCCCACCCAAAGCAGAATCTCCGCCGGTGGAAAGTACTTCAAAGACGCCCTTACTCATCCGTAATATGGAAATATCGAAGGTGCCACCACCCAAATCATAGACGGCATACACGCCTTCGGTGGCATTATCTAATCCATATGCAATTGCAGCGGCAGTTGGCTCATTCAATAAGCGCAACACCTCAATCCCTGCTAACTTTGCAGCATCTTTAGTGGCTTGACGTTGTGCATCATCAAAATAGGCTGGTACTGTAATCACAGCGCCCACAATGTCATCCGAAACTGAATCTTCTGCAAGCTGTCGCAAGCGCGCCAAAATTTCTGCAGAAACTTCAATTGGGCTTTTATCACCAGCAACGGTTCTCAATTTGAGCATACCTGGCTGATCAACAAAATCATAAGGAGCGCTCTCGAGATGTTCCACATCTACTAAACCGCGCCCCATAAAACGCTTTACAGAAACAATCGTATTTTTAGGATCTAGAACCACACTCTCAAGAGCCTCAAATCCTGCCTGGGTTCGTCCATTAGGCAAATAACGCACCACTGAAGGAAGCAATTCTCTACCTTGCGCATCTGGTAAAACCTTTGGGAGTGCATCGCGGACGATGGCCACCAAAGAGTTGGTGGTACCCAAATCAATCCCGACAGCAATTCGCCGTTGATGCGGCGCTAGGGACTTTCCAGGTTCTGAGATTTGTAATAAGGCCATAAGAAATAGAGTGTAAGGCTAGACTAAAGTGGCAATGGCATCATCAAGCTCAATAGCGAACTTATCAATAAATAATAGGCCTCGGAGTAATTCAGCTGCCCGCACATAATTATGAGCCTGATCAAGCGCTTGCTTAATCTCTAGCAAAGTATCTTGCTTAGAGCTCTCCACCTCCTCCATCAGCGCCTCAAGCGCTGCCAGGTCTTCTGCCTGCTCATCTAAATTTTCTCGCCACTCCATTTGCTTCATCAAAAAAGCAGCAGGCATGGCGGTATTTGTTTCTAATTTCGCATCAACGCCATGTAACTGGCACAGATATAAACCCCGTTGAATAGGATTCTTAAGTGTTTGATAGGCAGTATTAGCCAAGGTAGCCATTTGCATAGCGATGCGCTGCTCAGACTCACTTCCACGGGCATGGCGATCTGGATGGACTTCTTTTTGAACGGCTAAATATGCCTGATCTAAAGCAGGCAAGTCGAGGTTGAATTGCTGATCTAGGCCAAAGAAACGAAAGTAATCGTCAGACGCGGAAGGATTCGCCACAACCACACTCGTCTTTTACGTTTGGATTTTGAAACTTAAATCCTTCATTCAAACCCTCACGTACAAAGTCTAATTCTGTACCATCTAAGTAGGCCAAGCTCTTTGGATCAACAAATACTTTTATACCGTTTGATTCAAACATCGTGTCTTCTGGGGCGGCCTCGTCTACGTACTCCAATTGATAAGCCAAGCCAGAACAACCCGTTGTACGAACACCCAAGCGCAGACCACATCCCTTACCGCGCTTTTCTAAATTGCGGTTAACGTGAGCTGCTGCTTTTTCGGTTAGGGTAATTGCCATAGTCTTTTGTATCCGTTTATTTAACTGGATGCTTTTCTTTATAGTCAGCGACGGCAGCTTTAATGGCGTCTTCAGCCAAAATAGAGCAATGGATTTTTACTGGTGGTAGAGCCAATTCTTCGGCAATTAAAGAATTCTTAATTTCCAATGCTTGATCTAAGGTTTTTCCTTTAACCCACTCAGTTACCAAGGACGATGATGCGATCGCTGAACCACAACCATAAGTCTTGAACTTGGCATCCTCAATAACGCCTTGATCATTTACGCGAATTTGGAGTTTCATTACATCACCGCAAGCAGGTGCACCAACCATACCAGTACCTACGCTGTCATCGCCCTTTTCAAAAGAGCCAACATTGCGTGGATTTTCGTAGTGATCGATTACTTTTTCGCTATAAGCCATAGTAGTTCCTTGTTATTGCTTCAATTATTTAGTGCGCTGCCCATTGAATCGTGCTCAGATCGATTCCATCTTTATACATTTCCCACAGTGGCGATAACTCACGCAACTTAGCAATTTTTTCCTTCACCAACTTAATGGTGAAATCGACTTCTTGCTCAGTAGTAAAGCGTCCTAATGTAAAGCGGATAGAGCTATGCGCTAACTCATCATTGCGACCAAGCGCACGCAATACATAAGATGGCTCAAGAGAAGCGGAAGTACAAGCAGAGCCAGATGAGATTGCCAAGTCTTTAAGCGCCATCAACATTGATTCACCTTCAACATAGTTAAAGCTAATGTTGAGGTTATGCGGTACGCGGTCATCCATGTCGCCATTGACATACACTTCTTCAATATCTTTCAATCCAGCAAGTAAGCGATCTCGCAATGCGCGGATACGTTTGTTTTCATCGACCATCTCAATACGGGCAATACGAAAGGCCTCGCCCATTCCAACGATTTGGTGCACAGCCAAGGTGCCAGAGCGCATACCGCGCTCATGACCACCACCATGAATCTGCGCTTCAATACGAATACGTGGCTTACGACGCACAAACAAGGCACCAATTCCCTTTGGGCCATAAGTTTTGTGAGCAGAGAAACTCATCAGATCCACTTTGATCTTTTCTAAGTCAATTTCAACCTTACCGGTTGCTTGCGCTGCATCCACATGAAAAATCACGCCACGTGAACGGCATAAGTCACCAATTTTAGGAATATCTTGTACAACGCCAATTTCATTATTAACATACATCACTGAAGCCAAAATGGTTCCTGGTTTCATCGCCGCATCCAGCTGCGCATAGTCAATTAAACCGTTTGGCAAAACATCTAAATAAGTCACCTCGTAACCTTCGCGCTCTAATTCGCGACAAGTATCTAAGGTTGCCTTGTGTTCAGTCTTCACGGTAATGATGTGATTACCGCGATCTTTATAAAAATGGGCTGCACCCTTAAGTGCCAAGTTAATGCTCTCTGTTGCACCACTTGTGAAGATAATCTCTCGGGGATCAGCGTGAACTAATTGAGCTACTTCAGAACGCGCCCACTCAACTGCTTCTTCGGCAGCCCATCCATAAGCATGACTACGTGATGCTGCGTTACCAAATTGCTCACGCAAGTAAGGCAACATCTTGTCAACCACCTTAGGATCAATCGGCGTCGTCGCTGAGTAGTCCATGTACACCGGGAAGTGCTCAGGACTAAACATCGGAACCGGTTGCTGGGGAAGGTCTTGTGGTGCGTTCATAATTAACTTATAGGTTGAGGCGACACAGAACTAACTTTGTCTCGCCAGATTAAAAACGGAATTGATCAGAGGCGCCTTTGGGGCTGGCTCTTTTTTTACTGCGCGTGCTGGAGCCACTTTTTCAGCCTTGACGCTCTCTGTCTTGACCTTCTTTTGGCGCATATCTTGTATTACGATACCGCGTCCTTCTTGCTGAATAACGAGGTCACGCAAGGTCACTGAGCTGAGATACTCAACCATCTTAGAATTCAAATTACTCCAAAGATCGTGTGTCATACAACGGCCATGATTCTCTTCATCACTGTGACAATTGCCTTTTCCACCACATTGTGTGGCATCCAATGGCTCATCGACGGCAACAATAATGTCTGCAACACTAATCTCATTAGATTTGCGAGCGAGCGTATAACCACCGCCAGGCCCACGTGTGCTCTCAACAATATTGAAGCGACGTAATTTGCCGAACAATTGCTCGAGATAAGAGAGGGAGATTTTTTGTCTTTGGCTTATTCCAGCCAAAGTTACAGGACCATGCGTCTCGCGCAGGGCTAAATCGATCATTGCGGTTACTGCAAAACGGCCTTTAGTTGTAAGTCTCATATGTCACCTTGGTAATGGATTGTTATGGACAGCTCACAGTCGGGCGGGTAATACCCGACCATTCCACTCAACTTTACCATATTCCCTATTAAATTGCTCGGGAATTATCTCAAAAAACCTCAAGGTAATTCAGGAATTAAAGGACTTTCTAAACCGAGTCTCGGGATCTCGCTCCAAAGGCCATTTCCTTGACCTTTGTGAGGCGGTCACGGGTGCTGGCAGCCTTTTCAAACTCCAAATTCTTGGCTTCGGCATTCATTTGCTTCTCTAGGCGCTTGATTTCAGCAGCCAAGTCCTTCTCGCCCATATCTTCATAGCGAGCCCTCTCCTGCTCAACCTGCATTTCCTGACGCTTCTCCTTAACGTCATAAACCCCATCAATGATGTCCTTAATGCGCTTTTGGACCCCTTTTGGCTCAATCCCATGGAGTTTATTAAAAGCAACTTGCTTGGTTCGACGTCTTTCCGTCTCCCCCATTGCTCGACGCATAGAGTCTGTCACCTTATCGGCATACAAAATTGCTTTTCCTCGGACATTTCGAGCAGCACGCCCAATGGTCTGAATCAAGCTGCGCTCCGAACGCAAAAAGCCCTCTTTATCAGCATCCAAAATGGCAACCAATGAAACTTCAGGGATATCCAAACCTTCGCGCAATAAATTAATACCTACTAAAACATCAAATACTCCTAAACGGAGATCGCGCAAAATTTCTACGCGTTCTACCGTGTCGATATCAGAGTGCACATAGCGCACCTTCACGCCATTATCAGAAAGATAATCCGTTAACTGCTCAGCCATTCTTTTTGTCAAAACAGTTACCAATACACGCTCGCCTACTTTGACTCGCTCATGTATCTGATCTAATAAGTTGTCAACTTGAGTGCTTGCTGGTAACACTTCAATCTCAGGATCAACTAATCCTGTTGGTCTAGCCACTTGCTCAACCACCTGACCTTGATGTGTATTTTCGTAATCGGCAGGCGTTGCAGAAACAAAAATGGTTTGACGCATCTTGGTTTCAAATTCAGTAAATTTCAGAGGTCGGTTATCCATTGCCGAGGGTAAACGGAAACCAAATTCCACTAAAGTATGTTTGCGAGATTTATCACCGTTGTACATTGCATTGAGCTGCCCAATCAGAACATGACTCTCATCTAAAAACATCAATGCATCATTGGGCAGGTAGTCCACCAAGGTAGGCGGGGCCTCGCCCGGGGCTGCGCCCGAGAGGTGGCGAGAGTAGTTTTCGATGCCCTTGCAAAAGCCTAATTCATTGAGCATCTCTAAATCAAAACGCGTGCGCTGCTCAAGTCGTTGCGCCTCAACCAATTTTCCATCTTTCACAAACTCATCCAAGCGAGTACGTAACTCTTCTTTGATGGTTTCAATCGCTTTGAGAACAGTTTCTCTTGGGGTGACATAGTGAGAGCTTGGGTAAACCGTAAAGCGTGGAATCTTTTGTCGAATCTTTCCAGTTAGGGGATCAAAAAATTGCAAGCTCTCCACAACATCATCAAATAACTCTACGCGTACTGCTAACTCATTATGTTCTGCTGGGAAGATATCAATAGTATCGCCGCGCACTCTGAATACGCCGCGCTTGAAGTCAGTTTCATTACGGTCATATTGCATCGCGATCAGACGCATCAAAATATCGCGTTGACTCATTTTGTCACCAGGACGAAGTGTCATCACCATGCTGTGATAGTCACCAGGATTACCAATGCCGTAAATTGCAGACACGGTAGCAACAATGATGACGTCACGACGCTCTAATAAACTCTTCGTGGCTGACAAGCGCATCTGCTCAATGTGCTCATTAATGGACGAATCTTTTTCAATAAAGAGGTCGCGCTGAGGAACATAGGCCTCTGGCTGGTAATAGTCGTAGTAACTAACGAAGTACTCAACAGCGTTTTTGGGGAAAAACTCCCTAAATTCACTATAAAGCTGGGCTGCAAGGGTCTTATTAGGGGCAAAAATGATGGCTGGGCGCCCCGTTCTAGCGATGACATTGGCCATCGTGAAGGTCTTCCCGGATCCAGTAACCCCCAGGAGGGTCTGAAAGGTCAATCCATCCTCAATTCCCTCAACTAAAGCCTCAATAGCCTGGGGCTGATCCCCAGCAGGGGCAAATGGCTGGTAAAGCTGGTACGGTGAATCCGGAAAAGTCACAAATTTGGCCGGATCTAGGTCATGGCCAGCCTCCCCCAGAGGGTCGGCCTCTGGGCTTTTTTTCAGATCCTTCACTTCAGATTTAGGAGCAGTTTTGGGTAACTTAGGGGGCATCTCGGCTATCATTTCATCTGTAAGTTTTCTTTACAGCGAATTTTGTACAAACATTGATTTTGCCGTTTTTATTTGAAAAAAGTTGAATCTGGCTTGTTAACCAGGCAATTAAACCAAATTAACTTGAATTTAACGTCAATTACCACCTTCATAAACTCTTAACCTCCCACAAATGACCCTGTTCGCCTCCGTTCAATTAGCCCCTAAGGATCCTATTTTTGGCCTCACTGAAGCCTACGTTGCCGACCAGCGTCCCGATAAAGTGAACTTAGGAGTTGGCGTCTATTACACAGACGAAGGCAAGGTACCTCTTTTGAAAGCAGTAATCCAAGCGGAACATGCTCACGTCGCAAAACATTCTCCACGTAGCTACATTCCAATTGAAGGCCCAAATCCTTACAACACTGCCGTACAAAATTTATTGTTCGGCGCTGAATCTACCTTGATTAAAGAAGGTCGTGTGGTGACTGCCGAATGTCTTGGCGGTACAGGTGCCTTACGAGTCGGCGCTGACTTTATCAAACGCCTCAACTTAAACGCACCTTGCGCGATTAGCAACCCAACTTGGGAAAATCATCGCGGCATTTTTGAATCTGCTGGCTTTGAAGTAGTTGAGTACACCTATTTTGATGGCAAGACCCGTGGGGTTGATTTTGCTGGCATGGTGAAATCACTAGAGTCATTCCCAAAGAACACTACCGTTTTATTGCACGCATGCTGCCATAACCCGACTGGTGCAGATATCACCGAGGCGCAATGGCGCCAGGTTATCGACATCTGCAAAGCGAAGAGCTTGATTCCTTTCTTGGATATGGCCTACCAAGGCTTTGCTGCTGGTATTGAGGAAGACGGAGTAGCGGTACGTCTTTTTGCAGAGTCCGGTATGTCTTTCTTTGTCTCTAGCTCATTTTCAAAATCATTCTCACTCTATGGTGAGCGAGTTGGTGCGCTGTCGATTGTGACGCAAAGCAAAGATGAGTCTACCCGCGTTATGTCTCAACTCAAACGCGTTATTCGCACCAATTACTCCAATCCACCAACGCATGGTGGCGCTATTGTGGCTGCCGTTTTAAATACACCTGAACTGCGCGCTCTTTGGGAAGAAGAGCTTTCGCAGATGCGTGATCGCATTAAAGCGATGCGTCATGGTTTGGTTGAAAAATTAGCAGCTGCTGGTGTTAAGCAAGATTTTGCTTTTATTGAACAACAGCGCGGAATGTTTTCATACTCAGGATTAACAGCTGAGCAAGTAGATCGCTTACAGAAAGAAGATGGCATTTATGCCCTCTCCACTGGACGCATTTGTGTGGCGGCTCTCAATACCAAAAATATTGATAAGGTGGCCAAAGCAATCGCCCGCGTCTTAGCGTAGTAAGCGGAAACACTGAATTACCGGAGGTACCATGCTATATCAGTTACACGAATTCCAAAAAGCTTTACTTCAACCTGTGAGTTCATGGGCACGCGCTGCATCTGAAGCATTTATTAATGCTTCTAATCCAGCTTCAATGGTCCCAGGCTCTGAGCGCTTAGCAGCAAGCTATGAACTCCTCTACCGCTTAGGCAAGCACTACAAAAAGCCTGAGTTTGGTATTCGTGCTGTGCATGCTCATGGTCGCGAGGTAGCTATTCACGAAATCACCACTCTAGCTAAACCATTCTGCAACCTAGTTCGCTTTAAGCGCTACTCAGATGATGTAGAGGTTATTAAAAAACTAAAAGATGATCCCGCAGTGTTAGTGGTAGCGCCATTGTCCGGGCACCATGCAACCCTACTCCGAGATACTGTACGTACACTTTTACAAGACCATAAGGTTTACATTACTGATTGGATTGATGCACGCAACGTGCCAACTGAAGATGGTGATTTTGGTCTGGATGACTACGTGCACTACATCCAAGAATTTATCCGCATCATTGGCGCAAAAGATTTACATGTCATCTCCGTTTGCCAGCCTACCGTCCCAACACTGGGCGCTATTTCCCTTATGGCTTCAGCTGGCGAGGCAACGCCTGCATCCATGATCATGATGGGTGGGCCAATTGATGCACGCAAATCACCTACCGCTGTAAATAACCTTGCAGAACAAAAATCCTACGAGTGGTTCAAGAGTCATGTGATCTACAAAGTGCCACCAACCTATCCTGGCGCTGGTCGTAGCGTTTATCCAGGTTTCTTACAGCACACCGGCTTTATCGCGATGAACCCTCAGAACCATTTGCAATCCCATTGGGACTACTTCCAAAATCTCGTGCGTGGTGATGAACAAGATACGGAATCTCATATTCGTTTCTACGATGAGTACAACGCAGTATTGGATCTGGATGCCAAGTTCTATCTCGATACCATCAAGACCGTTTTCCAAGATTACTCATTGCCTAATGGCACCTGGGAAGTCGCTGGTGAGTTAGTTAAACCTCAAGATATTAAAAAGACTGCTCTTCTGACTGTAGAGGGTGAGTTAGACGATATCTCTGGCAGTGGACAGACTCGCTCTGCTCATGGTTTATGCACCGGCATTCCAAAAGACAATAAAGACCATTATGAAGTTGCTGGTGCAGGTCACTATGGCATCTTTGCCGGACGTCGTTGGCGCGAAAAGGTTTATCCAAAAATTAAATCCTTCATTCGAACCCATCAGTCGGGGGAAAAATCTTCTGCTCGCAGTAAATCTGCATAAATAAGAGGCTCTCAGGAGCCTCTTATTTCTAGAGGAACTTGGTATATCTATTTATATGAAGCAAGCGAATGACCTAATTGATCGCTTGGAAGACATACTTCCCCAAACCCAGTGCACAAAATGTGGCTACCCAGATTGTCGGGGCTACGCAGAGGCATTAGCTACTGGCAGTGTGGCCCCAAACCGTTGCCCACCTGGGGGTGTTGAGGGCATCGTTCGACTGAGTCAAATTCTGACTCCAATTTATCCTCAAGATGCTTTCGAATTACATCCAAAGATCGATCCCGATTGCGGTATTGAACGCCCTAGGCCAGTAGCCTTGATTGATCCGCAAAAATGTATTGGTTGCACCCTCTGCATTCAAGCATGTCCGGTAGATGCAATAGTAGGCGCTTCTAAGCAAATGCACATTGTCTTAACGGAGTGGTGTACTGGATGTGATCTTTGCATTCCTCCGTGCCCGGTTGACTGCATCAGCATGATCGATGTCACCGAAAGTAAAACTGGCTGGGATGCTTGGTCTCCTGAGCTAGCAGATATATCACGTCAGCGCTATCACGCTCGTGAGAATCGCCTAGATCGAGAAGAAAAAGACAATGATGCGCGTCTCGCTAAGAAAGCTGCGGCAAAGCTAGCGGCTGTGAATGCAGAAGATGCATTGTCTGATGAAGCAAAACAAGAACAAGAACGAAAACGCGCAATCATTGCAGCTGCTATGGCCAGAGCGCAAGCAAAAAAATGATGAACCCAGAAAAACGGCGGGCATTTTTTGAGCAACTCAAAGCCAATAATCCCAAGCCTGAAACAGAATTGGAGTACAGCTCACCCTTTGAACTCTTAATTGCCGTATTGCTCTCCGCACAAGCGACAGATATCTCGGTAAACAAAGGAACGAGAAAGCTATTTCAAGTTGCCAATACCCCACAAGCTTTACTGGACTTGGGTGAGGAAGGTGTTAGACCTTACATTCAGCATATTGGCCTCTTCAACGCCAAAGGGAAACATATTCAGGAGACGTGTCGTCTTTTACTAGAAAAACATGGTGGTGAAGTGCCGCAAACTCGCGAAGAACTTGAAGCCCTGCCGGGTGTCGGCAGAAAAACTGCCAATGTCATTTTGAATACCGCATTTGGTCAGCCAACGATCGCAGTAGACACCCATATATTTCGAGTATCCAATCGAACCGGTTTAGCGCCTGGCAAAGATGTGGTTCAAGTTGAACAGCAACTATTAAAACGGGTTCCCAAAGAATATTTACTCGACGCACATCACTGGTTGATACTTCATGGTAGATACACCTGTAAGGCCCGTAACCCTGACTGTGCACAATGTATCGTTGAGCCGCTGTGTGGATTTAAGAAAAAAACTGCAAAAGGAAAAGTTCGTGGCGATATTTAATCCAACCCGTGAAGAAGTGCGCCGTTTTTTTTGTGATACCTGGAAAAAGAAGTCCGATAAACATGTTCTGGACTCAATGGAAACGCTTGCAGGTGATTGGATGGAACAACATCCCGAGTACCATACTCTGCTGCTAGATCCAGAGAGCGCTCTAGAACAAGACTACTCTCCCGAACGCGGCGAGACCAATCCATTTTTACATCTGTCAATGCATCTATCGATTAGCGAGCAAATCTCGATTAATCAACCACCAGGCATAAAAGAGGTGGCAGAGAAGCTCAGCCAAAAATTGGGGTCAGAGCATGAAGCACAGCACCGGATCATGGAATGTTTGGGGCAAGTGATGTGGGAAGCCCAACGAGAAGGTAAGCCACTGAATCCTGAGAACTATCTAGAAGCCCTCAAGAAACTCATCTAGCAAGTACTTGATTTAAAGGGGCTCAAATAGATGGGTTTTTTGCCCATCTTGAGTCTCCTGAAAGACTACTTTCACTTTTTGACCGACTTGAATTGAATCAAAATCACAATTAGTAAGGTGCGTCAGTAATGAGACTCCCTCATTGAGTCGTACATAAGCCATTGCAAAAGGCACCTCTACCCCTCGCCTCATCACGGTATAAGAATAGATTTCCCCAAGACCCTGCGATTCAACCCAAACAGTTGAGTCGCTTCCGCAATGTGGGCAAATAGTACGTGGGTAGTAGTGGGACTCGTTACAGCTATTACAAACCTTCAATATCAAACGATTGTCCTGTGCAGCTTCCCAAAATGCTTTATTTTCAGGATTGGTAATCGGACTTGGTAAACGAAGTGCTTGACTCATTGCAATCTCCCCATAATCAGCGCAGCAGCCCCGTGCCGTGTTCCCAGGGCACCGCCAATACCAGAGACTAGCGCAAACTCTAAATTAGGAACCTGGACTGCTGGATGGGCCTCACCTCGCAACTGTCTTACCGCCTCAATGACTTTAGTCATGCCGCCGCGATTAGCTGGATGGTTATTACATAAACCTCCACCATCGGTATTAAAAGCCAACTTTCCTTGCCCAGAAATCAACTGTCCGCCTTCAACAAAGCGACCACCCTCACCCTTTTTACAAAAACCCAGATCCTCTAGCTGAATTAATACAGTAATAGTGAAGCTATCGTAAATTGAGGCATAGCGAATTTGCTCTGGCGTTAATTTTGCCTCCGCAAACGCCCGTGGAGCAGCCCAAGCTAAACCTGAATAAGTTAAATCGACTTTGCCACCCATTTGACCTTTGGTAGTTTCACCTGCGCCCATCATGGTGATCACAGGTTTTTTTAATGTCTTAGCAATGTCAGGGTGCACCACAATCAGAGCGCCCCCACTATCAGTGACTACACAACAATCAGCACGATGCAAAGGATCGGCAATCATTGGAGAGTTTAGGACATCTTCTACCGTTAGAACATCCTTGAGCATGGCATGAGGATTGTGTTGTGCATGATGGGAAGCTGCCACCTTAATCCAAGCCAACTGTTCGCTAGTGGTGCCAAACTCATACATGTGACGCATCGCGCACATGGCGTAAGTATTTAAAGGTGCTGGGGAATACGGTTTTTCAAAGGCAAAATCAGGTGCACTTGCATATTGACTTCGCACTTGAGTACCGCTTGAGCCTTCTGACTTAGGACGTCCCGCTAAGGTAATCAACGCTACCTTACATTGCCCTTGTGCAATGGCACGAGCAGCATGATTGACGTGAGTCAGATAAGAAGATCCGCCAGTATCTGTTGAATCCAAATAGCTTAGCTTTTTTAGACCTAAGTAATCAGCCATTGATACAGCCCCCATTCCGGGGGCATCGCCAGCACAAAAATAGGCGTCTACATCATTTAAGGTCAGGCCCGCATCCAGCAAGGCGCCACGAGCAACCTCAGCATGTAATTGAGCTACCGTGTGATCAGGCGCTACTCGAAGCGGGTGCTCATAAATTCCTGCAATGCAGGCATTGGTCGCAAAGGACATATCTCTAACCTAAAAAGTGGGGTACTTAATCAACCGTAATATTCGATTGCGCAATCAGCTTGCGCCATCTCTCAATTTCCGATTTGATGAACTGTGCAAACTGATCTGCAGTTCCCGGCATGGGATCTGCACCTTGCGCAATGAGCTTGTCCTTAAATTTAGGGTCAGCCAAAACGAGTTGCAATTCCTTATTTAAGCGAGTACGAATATTCTCAGGCAAATTAGCTGGGGCCACTAGACCATACCAAGTAGCCATGTCATATCCCGGTAAACCCGATTCTGCAATCGTTGGCACGCTTGGGGCGGCGGCAGATCGCTTGGCTGTTGTTACCCCAAGCCCGCGAAGATTTCCTGCCTTGACTTGCGGCCAACCACTTGGCAAGTTGGGAAAGCTCATATCAACCTGCCCTGAGATCACATCAGGCATAGCGCTTCCTGTTCCCTTGTAAGGAATATGAACCATATCGATCTTAGCCATTTTCTCAAACAAGACGGCTGAAAGATGTACTGAAGTACCGCTACCACTTGAAGCAAAAGTAAGCTTTCCTGGATTTGCTCTGCCTGCCGCGATTACCTCTCCAACAGTCTTATAGGGCGAATTCATGGGGACAACTAATATATTTGGAGCGGAAAATACACTTCCAATAGCAGTAAAGTCTTTTACCGGGTCATAAGGTAAGTTTTTATATAAAGAAACATTGACTGCGTGACCAATAGATGGGAAATAAAGAACATAACCATCGCCTGGAGCGCGCGCAACAAATTCAGCGGCGATATTACCGTTAGCACCCGCCTTGTTCTCCACCACTACTGGCTGACCCAAGCGTGTTGACAATCCTTCTGCCAAGGCACGCCCTACTGTATCTGCTGCACCACCAGGTGAGAATCCCACAATAAGGCGAATAGGTTTAGTGGGATAGTTGCTAACAGGATCAGCGGCAAACGATGAAGTAAAGCCAAAGCCAAGCGTAGACATCACTACGCAATAAAAGAATTTTTTCATTTCTTCTCCAATCTCTTCAAGGGCACACCACTGAGTTCCTGCAGCTCTTCAAAACTCAAGCCATCTACCCAGTCAATTGCAAGCAATCCTTCAGGGGTTACAGCAATTGTTGCTAAATCAGTGTAGATGCAATCAACCGCCGCCAATGCAGTCAGCGGATAGGTGCATTCCTTCACTAACTTCGACTCACCAGATTTTGTGAGGTGCTCCATCATCACAAAGAGCTTCTTAGCACCCAGAGCCAAATCCATCGCCCCTCCGACAGCTGGTATTGCCTTTGGATCGCCAGTGCGCCAATTGGCAATATCACCTTTCACTGAAACCTGAAATGCGCCCAGCACACAGATATCAATATGACCACCACGAATCATGACAAAAGAGTCTGCGTGATGGCAGAGTGATGCTCCTGGCAGCATGGTGACAGGCTGCTTACCAGCATTAACCAACTCTTCATCGATTTCATCACCTTGTGCAAGCGGTCCCATTCCCAAAAGACCATTCTCACTGTGTAGCAAAATTTCACGATCAGAAGGGAGGTAGTTAGAAATCGTCATCGGCTGACCAATTCCTAAATTGACATGTGCACCATCTGGAATATCTTGAACAATGCGCTTCGCAATATCGGCAGTACTACGCTTTTTCACATTAGAGAGATCAATCATGATTTACCTCCAGCTAGCACCACACGCTTCACAAAAATTCCGGGCGTAACAACTACCTCAGGATCTAATTCCCCGAGCTCAACAACCTGATTCACTTGAGCAATCGTGCAACGAGCAGCGGTCGCCATGATAGGGCCAAAGTTTCTGCCTGTACCGTGATAAGTAAGATTTCCCCAGCGATCACCCTTGTCGGCCTTGATCAGGGCATAGTCTGCTTTAATTGCTTTTTCGAAAATGTGATTGACGCCATCAATGACGCGGGTGTCTTTGTCTTTAGCAAGCTCAGTTCCAAATCCGGTTGGGGTATAGAAACCCCCAATACCAGCACCTCCAGCACGAATACGCTCAGCTAGAGTACCTTGTGGCACCAACTCTAATTCAATCTTTCCCGCGCGGTAGAGATCATCAAAGGCACCAGATTCTGGTTGCCTAGGAAAAGAACACACCATCCTCTTTACACGACCGGCGCCAATTAGCTTTGCAATACCTACACCTTGATTACCTGCATTGTTGCTAACCAAGGTGAGCTCTTTGGCTCCCTGTTCAAGCAAGGCATCTAATAAATAAATTGGCAGGCCAGCACCACCAAATCCTGAAATTAAAATGGTAGAACCATCGGCAACATCTTGCAAAGCTTCAGTCACACTGGAGCTAATTTTCTGAATCACTACGCGTCTCCGTCTTTTGTAAACTTTTTATTATGGGCACTACACGTGGGCTTTTGCTCACTAGCTCTAATTTAATGCAATTACAGTAAAGATCTGATTTTCTTCGCAAAATCAAGCGCGGATGCCCCGTCTCCATGGATACATAGCGTATCAGCCTGAACTTTAACGATGCTTCCATCAAGCGCCTGTACCTCACCCTCATTTGCCATCCGCAATGCCTGGGCTACTGCCTCACCCTCATCCTCTATCAAGGCATTGGCCTGACTCCGAGGGGCAAGATAGCCCTCGGGGGTATATCGGCGATCTGCAAACACCTCCTGCCAAATGGGTACATTCAACTCTTGGGCTGCCTGCACAACACAGCTTGAAGCCAATCCATACAGAATCACTCCATTACCCAAATCCTTAACAGCCTGCGCAATCGCGCGCGCTAATTTGAGATCTTTAGCGGCTTGGTTATACAGCGCTCCATGAGGTTTCACATGGTGTAACTTGCCGCCTTGAGTTTGGATGAAAGCCTGTAAAGCCCCTGTTTGATACAGAACATAGTTATAGGCATCATTAGGCGTAATCGCCATTTCTCGTCTGCCAAATCCAAGTAAATCAGGAAGACTAGGATGTGAGCCAATCAACACATTTTTTTTGATAGCGGCTGCAACAAGATTTTTCATTCGCTCTGGATCGCCAGCATGCCAAGCACAGGCAATATTAGTTGAGTCGACATAATCTAGGAGCGCAAAATCATCGCCCATCTCCCAGACACCAAATCCCTCGCCCATATCACTATTGAGATCAATTTTTCTTTTCATGATTTATTTAAAAGAATCGCTTCTAAATTATCCAAAGTTTTCTTCTGCTCCGTGAAATACATCGCATTCATTTGATCGGCTTCTTCTAGTGTAATAGGAGCCAATTGAATTTTGCTTCCAGGCCTCAATTGCGCCAAGGTTGACCACTCAGAGCTAATAATTTCAAGCAAACGAGGATACCCGCCGGTAGTTTGATGCTCAGCCAACATAATAATAGGCTGACCTGATGGTGGCAATTGAATGGTTCCAAACCAGATCCCTTGCGATGCAATACCTGTAATCGGCTTAGCAATTTTAAAGTCGCTATCCAAGCGCATCCCCATTCGATTACTTTGAGAGGAGACCGTCCAAATCGTTTTGGATAATAAGGTCTGTTCTTCCGAGCTCAATAAACTAAAGTGAATGCTTGGCAGCGCTTTAATGATCTGAACCGCTTTTCCTAGGCTAGCTGGAGATGCAATTGACCACTTTGGAAAATCGGATGCTGTACTACGCAACTTTTTAAATAGTGGTTTTTCTTCGGCTAAATTAGCTTGAGGTAAATAGAGGACATCACCTTTTTGTAATGCCTTATCCCCAATGTCAGCACTTAAATGGGATCCTCGACCACCTAAAATAAATTCACTCTCAATACCGCCACTTACCGCCAAGAAAACACGGTAACCCTGAGTCATTGCACCAAAACTGAGTGTTTGACCTTTACGGATATGAACTGGACGATTGCCTGGAACGGCTTTGCCTTCAACTGCACCTGAGCATTGTGCACCCACCCAAGCTACCCAAGTATCTGCCTGGAATAAGAGCTTGGGCCCTACCCCTGTTATCTCAAGCCCTGCTGCATCCACTGGATTACCCAGTAATGCATTTGCAAGACGGGGGCTCTCTTGATCTACTGGACCACCTGCGCTAAGCGCTAAATGCGCAAAGCCATAGCGAGGTAATCCCTGTATTGTCGTGAGCAAACCGGGACTGATGACTTCAATTGTGTTTTCATTGGAAGCATGTGACTGCTTCTTTACTTGGGTCTTTGCTTCTGCTTCAGCGCTAAGCTTTTTAAATTCTTCGATGTCAATCTCAACAAACTCGAGACGATCTCCCGGAGTTAATAAACTTGGTCTCGTGCTGCGAGGATCAAAAAGGATGTCTGGAGTTCTCCCAATGACATTCCAGCCACCAGGTGTAGGCTTTGGATAAATACCTGTTTGTAATTCAGCAATTGCAACAGAACCCTTGGGAACCGCAGTTCGAGGTGTTTCAAGACGTGGCAGCTTTAAGCTAGGATCTAAACCACTACAGTACGCAAATCCCGGCATAAAGCCCAGAATGTCGACGCGCGTTTCAGAATCTTTGTGCCGCTGAATAAACTCTCGCAATGGAAGCTTGCATTTTTCAGCGCTGGCTATTAAATCAGGTGCTATCTCCGGGTCGTAACAAACGCGCACACGATGAACCGTGTCATTAGCCAGATCTGTTTTTTTATTCTTCTGGATAGTAACAAGCAATTCTTCAAGCAAGGTTCGCGCTGCAGCGCGAGTTTGCGCATATTGAGTATCTTCAAAATTTAAGGAAATCAACAGCGTATCGATGCCCGGAATGGCGTCCCTGAGCCACACGGGCGGATCAGAATAGAGCAATGCACATAATTGATGTATGCGAGTTAGAGGGTCAACTTCCCCTCTAAAGTCCACCATTAATGCAGCATCGCCCAGATCCAGGATGCGAATCTTTTCAGCAACTTTCCTAGATCCTTTTAACTGCATTGATCTTATTTAATTTCTTTTTGCATGAACTGGTCAGGTAGCCAAGTTACTAACTCAGGCCAAATTGTGATCATAGCAACGGCTACAACCATCATAGCGAAAAATGGTAACGAAACCTTCGCAATATAGTTGCTATCTTTGCCTGTCATACTCTGCAGAACAAATAGATTAAAGCCAACCGGCGGTGTTACCTCGGCGATTTCCACCAAGAGCACAATAAAAATACCGAACCAAACAAGATCAAATCCAGCCTGTTGCACCATAGGCAATACTGTGACTGTTGTTAAGGCAATCATGGATATGCCATCCAAGGCCGTACCAAGCAAAATATAAATTATGGTGAGAACAAAAATGAGTGCCCATGGGGATAAATGCATTGCTTGCACCCACTCCGCTAGACCTCTTGGAATGCCGGTATAACTCATCACAATGGATAAGAATGATGTGGCACCCAATACAAACATAATCATCGCCGTAAGACGAGTAGCCGATAACAAACTCTGCCAAAAATTGGTCCACGATAAGTTACGGCCAGCAGCTGCCAAGATTAATGAGCCCACTACTCCATATGCCGCAGCTTCGGTAGCAGTTGAGTAACCAGCCAACATAAGCCAAGCAATGAAAATAATTAAAGCGGTGCAAGGCATTAACTGCCCAATGGAATACAGGCGTTGTCGTATGGAGTATTTTTCTGCTGGAGGTGTTTTATCTGGGTTCATTAGAGCCCATACAATGATGTAGCCCGAAAATAAGCCCATCAATATTGCAGCAGGAATAAATCCAGCCAAGAAAATACGAATGATCGATTGGTCAGCAGCTACTGCATAGACCACCATCGTGATTGAAGGTGGTATCAAAATTCCCAAAGTACCGGCGCATGAAAGAGATCCGAGCGTAATTTTTTCATCGTAACCACGCTTGGTCAGCTCTGGTAACGCAGATTTAGCAATCGTGGCACAAGTAGCAGCCGAAGAACCAGAGACGGAACCAAAAATACCGCAACCTAAAATATTGACGTGCATTAATCTACCAGGAAGCCAATTTAACCAGGGCGATAAACCAGTAAACATTTGCTCTGATAGCTTTGTTCTAAAGAGAATCTCCCCCATCCAAACAAATAGAGGTAGTGATGCCAAGGTGTAGGAGGAACTAGAGTTCCACCAAACATTGGCCAAGTTCATCATCGTATCTTTATCAGAAAAGAATGCCAGACCAAACCAAGCGGTGATGGCTACCCCAGCAGGAATCCAGATGCCTATTAAAAGCAAAAAGGCCATAAGGGCAAACAATATGAGCGCAATAACAGTAATGCTCATAAAGTTTCTCCAAAGTCACCTGCAGACAAGCGCTCTTCAGCCATTTGCTGATAGCGGGGCTTGTCACCCCTAAGAACTCTTGCTAACTCGTCGAGCACGGACAAGAAAAATATGAAACAGCCAATAGCGGCAAAAATTTGTGGGATCCACAAAGGCACAATAATTTGCCCTTGGGATACATCATTAAAGTCCCAACTCTGAAATACGAATAAGGAAAAAGCAGATAGGGCAAATAAACAAAAGATAGACATCACTGTCAAACTCGTGATTTCAAGACGCTGCTTCCACTTTGGGCTTAGGGTGCCCAAAAAGATTTCTACCCGCACAATACCGCCATGCTGAAAAGTCTGCGCCAGAATTAAAAAGGCTGCCGCGGCACAAAGCCAGGCGATCAAATCATCGGCACCACGTAAGTTAATACCAAACTCTCGCGATAAGGACATTGACACCATCAAGATGCAAATACTAAGAATACATAAGGCCGCCAATGCGGCGGCCCCTTGTATCAGACCATCTAAGAGACGGCCATAAAAACTTCGTGAAGCATGCATAAATTTTATTTCTTAAATTCTTCGATGATTTTTTGACCTTCATCACCAGCAGAACGAATCCACTCAGCAACCATGATTCGACCAACTCTATCTAAATCATTTTTCAACTGTGGGGATGGTTTCGCAACGATCATCCCATTTTTTGCCAAAGTCTCGTTATAGATCTTGGTCTTCTCTTCAGAAACACGTGTACCGCGCTTCTCTGCTTCAGCACAAGCCTTCAATAATGCCGCTTGTGTTGGCTTATCCAAAGCATCAAACGCTTTTTGGTTCACCATCAAAATATTTTTTGGTAACCAGGCATCTACTTCGTAGTAATACTTCAAGCTTTCCCAAACCTTGATATCCACGCCAGTAGCACCAGAAGTCATCATGGAATTAATTGTGCCCGTCGCCATCGCTTGCGCTAAGTCGGCAACTTGAACTGTGACAGGCTGGGCACCCACCAATTCAGCGATCTTTGAAGTTGCTGGGTTATAGGCTCTCCATTTAAGACCCTTCATATCAGCGCCTGATGTGATTGGATTCTTGGAATACAAACCCTGTGGAGGCCAAGGAACTGCGTAGACTACTTTCAAGCCCTGCTTTTGCAGAGCTGCTTCAGTAGCCCCTTTGGAGAGCTTCCAAAGTTTTGCTGACTCTTTATAGCTAGTAGCTAAGAATGGAATGGAATCTACACCAAAAATAGGGTTTTCATTAGCCAATACGGAGATTAATACCTCTCCCATTTGTGCTTGACCTGTTTGAACACCGCGCTTAATACCATTAGCCGGGAACAATGAGCCATTAGGATGAACAACGATCTTGAGTTTGCCGTCAGTGGCCTTCTCTACATCCGCAGCCAACTGCTGAAGATTTTCGGTGTGGAAATTGCTTACTGGATAGGCGCTGGCCAAGTCCCATTTAGTTTGTGCGTGTGCACCCATGGCAAACATGCCCAATAAAGGAACAATCCAATATCTCAATTTTCTATATAAACAATCGTTCATGCTGTCTCCTAGAGAATATTTGTAAAAAAATATCTGAAACTTTTATGTATCAATTTTGTGAATCAATTTACTTAATACTAATACAACTTAGAAATGAGGCTGCGAATGGTATCTGGAAGCTCAAGTGCGGCTTGGCATCTTGCAGCCAAGATGGTGGCCGAGGTCTCTCTCATCCTTGCGGACCAAACAGAGCCAGGATAGAAGGCATCATCAGCAAAGCGGGGAATCACATGCCAATGGATATGGGGAGTCATATTACCCAGCGCCGCTAGATTCACTTTGCTTGGCTTCATGATATGTCGGACCGCCTCCTCCACCACAAAGACTAAGCTCATTAAGTGCTCTCGCTCGCCATAACTGAGATCAGTCATCTCTACCGTGTGATCATTCCAGATCACCCTGCAAAAGCCAGGCAAGTCCAAGTCCTTGACCATGATCACTCGACAATCATCGCCACGCCAGATTAATTGACCTTCTTCAGGCTTTAGATCGGCACAAAGGACACAATTCTTCATGTCAAGAATGTAAACGAAAACGGCACCTAAGTCACCCTTGTGGGGTAATTTAGGTGCCGCGGCAGTATTGGCACAGCATTACTGCGCTGCTACTTCAGACTACTTAGGGATTCTCATTAGTGGAACTGCTCTTCTTCAGTAGATCCAGTCAAAGCAGTTACAGAGGATTTGCCACCTTGAATAACGGTTGTTACATCATCAAAGTAACCTGTACCAACTTCTTGCTGATGTGACACAAAAGTGTAGCCACGATCACGAGCAGCAAATTCTGGTTCTTGAACTTTCTCGATGTATGCAGTCATACCGCGCTGCATGTAGTCTTGCGCCAAGTCGAACATGTTGTACCACATTGAGTGGATACCAGCGAGAGTAATGAATTGATACTTGTAACCCATCGCGCCCAACTCACGTTGGAACTTGGCAATCGTTGCATCATCCAAGTTTTTCTTCCAGTTAAATGATGGTGAGCAGTTATAAGCCAACATCTTGCCTGGGAATTTCGCACGAATTGCTTCAGCAAACTGACGGGCAAAATCAAGATCAGGTGTACCTGTTTCACACCAAACCATATCGGCGTACGCAGCATATGCCAAACCGCGAGAGATCGCTTGATCCAAGCCCTTGCGAGTCTTGTAGAAGCCCTCTGGAGTGCGCTCGCCTGTCAAGAAAGGCTTATCGTTTGCATCGTAATCAGACGTTAGCAAGTCAGCAGCCTCAGCATCGGTGCGAGCAAGGATAATGGTTGGAACACCCATCACGTCAGCAGCCAAACGTGCAGAAATCAGTTTTTGAACTGACTCAGCAGTAGGCAACAACACCTTACCGCCTAAGTGACCGCACTTCTTAACAGAAGATAACTGGTCTTCAAAGTGAACGCCTGCTGCACCCTGTTTGATCAACGCTTTGCTTAATTCAAATGCGTTCAATACACCACCGAAACCTGCTTCAGCATCAGCAACGATTGGCGCGAAATACTCGATATAACCTGCGTCACCTTTATTAATACCTTTTGCTGTTTGAATTTCGTCAGCGCGTTGGAATGAGTTGTTAATACGCTCAACCATTTTAGGAACTGAATCTACTGGATATAGAGATTGATCTGGATACATCGCTGCATAAGAATTGCCATCGGCGGCCACCTGCCAACCAGACAAGTAAATTGCTTGCACACCTGCTTTAACTTGTTGCATAGCTTGACCACCAGTCAAAGCACCTAAACAGTTAACGTAAGCTTCGTTGTTTACTAATTCCCAAAGACGCTCCGCGCCATGCTTAGCTAAAGTGTGCTCAATCTTGAGTGAACCACGAAGACGCACAACGTCTTCAGCCGTATAACCACGAGTAATACCTTTCCAGCGTGGATTGGTATCCCAGTCTTTTTGTAGTGCTGCGATTTCTGCTTTGCGATCTGCCATGTTTTTCTCCCTAAGTTAAACAAGTACTTCAAATATTGAGACGTTTAAGAGTATTTAAGTCTTATGTCTTATATAAGAGTTTAGAGAGTTAATAAAACCACGCAAGTAGATCTGGGAAATAATTTAAAATAAATTATCTATTTAAATTCAATAGCTTAAGTTTATTATTTTGTAATGTGGAATTCTGGTTCACCCTTCGAAACCAAAATCAACTCTTCATATTGCACTGCATTTTACGCAGGGAAATGACTTTTCACATTGTGGAATAAAAAGGACTTCCTAAGCAAATTTAGTACGAATGCTGGAGGAGACCTTAAAAGCGGTCAGGATGAGCATAAGCTGGAAGCATGCGATACCGATAAACAGAGCTCTTGGCAGGCCAGCGTCCATGAAGAAACCAAAGATAAAGGGGCCCACTGCTGCCCCAAGATCAATCCCTGAATACACAATGCCATAGACACTGCCTGCAACTCCCTGAGGGGTAGCAGACTTTACCAATAAATCACGTGATGGTCCCACGATGCCGTAACCAAGCCCAATCACAAAGAATAGAGCGGGAATCAAGTCTACTGGCATAAAACCTGTAGCAAGCAATAAGGAAGTTAAAACAGTGACCGCTAGACAAGCTGAAACTATTTTCTCTGGGGCTTGTAATTTTGCAGCTAGATATCCACCCAATAAAACACCACCCGCACTTCCCAATGCAAGCAAGGTAATAAAGTAACTGCCAATACTGCTTGCAATGTTATAAATTTGATTGAGTGCACTTGGCGCAAATGATTGCAAGCTAGAAGTTGCAGCCATACTAAAGAAAAAGAAAAGCCAGCACAGCCAAACTGCTTCCAGCTTCAAAAATGCAAAAGGACTTGCAGGCTTACCGCCTGGATTAACTGCTTGAGCATCTTGGTGACTTTGCTCTTGTCGCTCTTTAACGTTATCAAAGAGTTGATCACGGTTAAGCCACAGAACGAGAAGAATAATTGCCTCTAGAAGCGCTGCGCAAACAAAAGCTACACGCCAGTCCGAGAGCTCGGCAATCCCAACCATGAAGGCTGGGGCTGCCGCCCAGCCTAGATAACCAGTTACCCCATGCATTGAATAGGCATAAGGTAAATTTGGTGGAGAAATTTTGTGGTTAATTAGGGTGTAATCAACAGGATGAAATACACCATTTCCACATCCTGCTATGACTGCACCCATTATCAGCATGACATACCCATTACTCTGCGAGTACGTCACTGCGGCTAGTGCAAGCAGACCAACGCCAGCAAATAAAACTGGTCTGGCTCCAATGCGGTCAACTAAAAAACCAGATGCGGCCTGCACAGCACAAGAGACCACAAAAAAAATGGACATGAGTAAGCCAAGTTCCGCATAACTCAAAGCAAAAGCATCCTTCAGCCATGGGAACATGGAAGGAAGAATCAGATGAAAGAAATGGGAGCTGCCGTGAGCGAGGCTAATAAGACCAATAACCCGGACATCACTGACACGCCTACTTTGCGCAACAGTCATGTACCGAGTTTACTGGCGCAGGAGAATTCCTGCTGTTTTGCTGCAGTGCTACTAAAAATTAATGGACTTGGCGAGTAAAACTAAAGTCACCTTTTTTGTCCACATCGACTGGCACTACATCTTTGGGACCGAACTTTCCTTCTAAGATCATCTTAGATACTGGGTTCTCAATATGTTGCTGAATTGCGCGCTTGAGTGGCCTGGCTCCAAAGACTGGATCAAAACCGACTTCAGCAATCTTACTCAAGGCGGCATCACTCACTTCAAGCTGCATATCCACTTTTGCTAAGCGATCTGACAGGTTTTTCAGCAAGATCTTTGCAATATTAGCAATATTGCCTTTATCTAGGCCATGGAATACGACTATCTCATCAATTCGGTTTAAGAACTCGGGACGGAAATGATTTTTCAACTCCTCGAATACAGCATCTTTGATCTCTGACTGCTTCTTATCAGTCATCGACTGAATCAAGTGCGAACCAATATTACTGGTCATCACAATCACTGTATTTTTAAAATCCACTGTACGACCCTGACCATCTGTTAGACGACCATCATCCAATACCTGCAAGAGCACGTTAAAAACATCCGGGTGTGCCTTTTCAATCTCATCAAACAGAATCACACTATAAGGATGGCGACGTACTTGCTCAGTTAGATAACCACCTTCTTCGTAACCAACATAACCTGGAGGCGCACCAATTAAACGAGCTACGCTGTGTTTCTCCATGAACTCGCTCATATCAATGCGAATTAAGTGATCTTCACTATCAAATAGGAAGCCAGCCAATGCTTTACAGAGCTCAGTCTTACCAACGCCTGTAGGCCCCAAGAATAAGAATGAGCCGTAAGGACGATTCTCTTCTGCGAGACCAGCACGAGAGCGGCGGATAGCATCCGACACAGCGCGAATGGCTTCTTCTTGACCAACCACACGCTTGTGAAGCAACTCTTCCATTTTCAGCAGCTTATCGCGCTCACCTTGCATCATCTTCGAAACCGGAATACCTGTAGCACGAGAAACCACCTCAGCAATCTCTTCTGCGCCGACTTGAGTTCGCAAGAGCTTATTTTTGACGACGCCATCTTTATCGCCTTTAGCCTCAGCTGCAGCAGCAGACTTCAACTTAGATTCTAATTCTGGCAACTTGCCATACTGGAGCTCAGCCACTTTCTCTAATTTACCTTCGCGTTGCAGTTTTGAAATTTCTGCTTTGACTTTTTCAATTTCTTCTTTCAGATTGGCAGCGCCTAATACAGCGCCCTTTTCTGCTTTCCAGATTTCTTCTAAGTCGGCATATTCAGCGCCAAGACGCTTAATCTCTTCTTCAATCAAGGCAAGACGCTTCTGAGAAGCCTCATCTTTTTCCTTCTTGACTGCTTCGCGCTCAATCTTCAGTTGAATCAAGCGACGATCTAATTTATCCATGACTTCTGGCTTGGAGTCGATTTCCATCCGAATGCGTGAACCTGCTTCATCAATTAGATCGATTGCCTTGTCTGGCAAAAAGCGATCCGTGATGTAGCGGTGAGATAACTCAGCGGCAGCCACAATTGCAGGATCGGTGATTTCAATACCGTGATGGAGCTCATAACGCTCTTGCAAGCCACGCAAAATAGCAATGGTTGCTTCAACGCTAGGCTCTTCGACCATCACCTTTTGAAAACGACGCTCAAGTGCTGGGTCTTTCTCGATGTACTTGCGGTATTCATCTAAAGTCGTTGCGCCGATGCAATGCAATTCACCCCGGGCCAAGGCAGGCTTGAGCATATTGCCGGCATCCATAGCGCCATCACCTTTACCAGCGCCTACCATCGTATGAATCTCATCGATAAAGATAATGGTTTGACCTTCATCCTTAGCGACATCGCTGAGAACAGCTTTTAAACGCTCTTCGAACTCACCACGATATTTGGCACCCGCCAAGAGCAAGGCCATATCTAAGACTAAAACGCGCTTGTCTTTCAAGGTCTCAGGAACCTCGCCATTCACAATACGCTGTGCCAGACCTTCGACAATAGCAGTCTTACCTACACCAGGCTCACCAATCAGCACTGGGTTATTTTTTCCTCGACGTTGCAAGATTTGTATGGTGCGACGAATCTCATCATCACGACCAATCACAGGATCTAGCTTGCCGGCACGAGCGCGCTCGGTTAAATCCACTGTATATTTTTTTAAGGCCTCACGTTGACCTTCAGCATCCGCACTATTCACTGACTCTCCCCCGCGAACTAAATCAATAGCCGCTTCTAACGATTTACGATTTAAACCATTTTCACGAGCTACTTTTCCAAGTTCGCCCTTGTCATCCGCTACAACCAATAAAAATAGTTCGCCTGCAATAAATTGATCATTGCGTTTATTGGCCTCTTTCTCACATAAATTGAGCCAGTTACTTAAGTCGCGGCCGACCTGAACTTCACCACTAGTTCCCTGGACTTCAGGAAGATTGCTAATGATTTTTTCTACGCCCTTTTCCAGACCAGGCACATTGACACCGGCCCTGGTTAATAAACTCTTAGCAGCACCATCAGAATCGCGCAACATGGCCAACAATACGTGAGCAGGCTCAATATATTGATTGTCTTTAGCTAACGCGATACTTTGAGCCTCGCTTAGGGCCTCTTGAAATTTAGTTGTTAATTTATCTATTCTCATTTTTATTCCCCATCAACTCCATCTATATCTACCTATAGAATATAAGGGCAATATTGCCAATTTCAAGGCTTTCAAGGCCCTTTTTAAGCTTAATTTCCCTATTTTGACCTGGCTTGTTTATCTCCTCAAATGCTCTGATGGAAGCTTTTATGCCGGTATCACCAACCGGCTGGAACATCGGCTTGAAGCCCACAATTCAGGGCAAGGAGCACGCTATACCAGATCGCGTAGACCTGTCATCCTTTTGGCTACCCAAGAACACCCCGATCGATCTGAGGCTTCAAAGGCGGAAATCCGATTGAAGCAACTGCCCCGTTCTGAAAAGTTAGCGTTCTTTGAAGCCTCAGGGATTGCCATCAAAACAAAAAACCACCCCTAAGGGTGGTTGAATGACTATTTACTTGATTGTTAAAAGGCGTCTTTTACTCGCTCAATGGCATAGATTTCCCTTAAATGCAGAGCTTGATAGGCAATCCGATCTTTAAACAAACCTGTCACGGTTTCCGATCCAGACGAAAAATTTCTCATCACGTCTGCCTTTAAGTTGTAGATAGGCCAATTAGCCTGGCCAGTCACATTGGGGTTTCCAGTTTTCGCAAATGCCGTCCAGCTTGCAGATAAACGCTCGGACATTGCTTGATCCTGTGGGCTGTTTTTATCCACAATTGGAAACCAATCTTTTGGCCAGACATGGGTCTTCCTAAAATCAGCAATATCTTTTTCAATGCGAGCACATTGATTCACATCTTTTAAGGCTTGCTTTGGCGCTTGAGGAACCAGTGCCAGGCTACCGAAAATATAAGGAATCTCGTATGTATGAGGCGCACCCGATAAAGCGGATCGAATATTGGGAGTTAAATAATCATAGTAATAGGCATACGCCGGGGCAAGCCCATTCATGCTATTGGCCAGCAGCTTTGTACTAGCTCGATACATCAAATCCTGAATCACAAAAGAATTCAAAATACATTTATCTTTCACATCAGCATACAACTTTTCAATAATTTTAGGATCCTCGTGAATCTTCTTCGTGAATACCTCTAATGAAGGTTCGCCAGGAAGCATGAAGTCACTATCAAATGAATTTGTACCAATCATGAAAGGCACTTTTGCTTGCTTGCCAGCCGCAAATAAAGGAATCGGGTCGCCCTTGATAATTTGACCATCCACAAAGGGACCACCAAACTCACCAGCATAATAGGCACTTCCATCAAGTACCAACTTTTGAACCGGCAATTTCCGTAATTCAGCTAAAGATTTCACACCAAGCGAAGACATATACTTGGCGCCAATATCGACTTCAGGAGTTAAGCCAAAGCGCTTTTCAGTCATACCCCGCAACGGGCTCTGCTGAGCGCTCTGGGCAATCGCTTTGTGGAATAGACCCTTAGCTGCATCTGAAATCATCAACCAAGTGACACTTCTACCGCCAGCAGATTGACCAAATATCGTCACGTTATTGGGATCACCTCCAAATACTTCAATATTCTTTTTAACCCACCGTAAGGAAGCAATCTGATCCATCGTGCCATAGTTACCCACTGGCTCGCCTTTTGCTTTTGCCTCTTCAATTAATTCTTTGGAAGCAAAGAAGCCCAATGCGCCCAAACGGTAATCCACTGTTACAACAATGACGCCGTTTTTTATTAAATTGATTGGTGTGAACTGCGGATCCCTAGCGCCATCAACAATCAAACCGCCGCCATGAAACCAAACCATCACTGGCAAATTTTTACCAGGCTTGGCAGGTCCATATACGTTGAGCTTTAAGCAATCTTCTTTACCAGGAAGGCCAAGACCATCACTGAGATTTTTAATGTATTGCTGTGGACAAGCGTCGCCAAACTTACCGGCATCACGCAAGCCATTCCAAGATAGCGCTGGTTGTGGGGGACGCCACCGCAAATCACCTACTGGAGGTGCAGCGTAGGGAATATTTTTAAACGCCTGCATGTTGTACTCCATCACGCCTTGCAAACTACCTGATTCGACTTTGACAACAGGTCGCTCAGCAGCAGAAATACTTAAAGCAAATAGGCTAAGTAAGAATGCAAACGCTCTTTTCATATTGATTCCCTTTTTTCTGGAAATGATGATGTATTAAATGCGTCTAAAAAAGGGCAGAATTATTTTTTAGTCCAACGAGCCATTGCAGCTTCGTCTGTAACGCGAGCATCTACCCAACGACCACCTTCAGGCGTATCTTCTTTTTTCCAGAATGGGGCGGCCGTTTTTAAATAATCCATGATGAACTCGCATGCTGCAAAAGCCTCGCCGCGATGAGCGCTGGTGACCGCTACCAACACGATCTGCTCTTCTGGCTGCATTGGACCTACTCGATGAATCACTAAGGTCTGGTAAATATCCCAGCGTGCCTTAGCTTGATCAATGATTTCTTGTAAGGCTTTTTCGGTCATGCCCGGATAGTGCTCTAAGGTCATTTCTTTGACGGCGCTGCCATCATTCATATCGCGCACAGTACCCAAGAAAGTCACTACCGCACCAACACGCGCATCACCATGACGTAAGGCCGCGATCTCCGCACTGATATCGAAATCCGCTTCTTGGATCCGAATGGGCACCTTAACCTCCAGTGACAGGCGGAAAGAAAGCGACTTCAGCGCCTTCTTGTAGTGAAGTGCTGGCATCAACCATTTGATGGTTCAATGCGCAACGTAAGACTTTGCCATCTGCCAAGACCTCAGCCCAAGGACTTCCACGTTCTGCCAAATACTTTCGTAAATCTGTAATGGTTTTGATAGAAGCGGGGACGGTGATACTTTCTTCTGATACTTTGAGGGCCTCACGTATGGAAGCAAAGAATTTCAAATCGAGTTTCATGAGCTAATCGTAATCGGATTAAGTCAGCAGCGCATCAAATGGGATGTATTTCACCAAATCACCATGATGAATAGGCTGACCAGGAGGGCAATCCACTAGACCATCACCCCAAGAGGCGCTAGTCAGTACACCAGAGCTTTGGTTGGGGAATAAATCCAAGCCACCCTGCTGATTGAGCTTAACCCGTAAAAACTCATTCCGTCGATCAGCCTTTAACCAATCAAAATCGGCGCGCATCATATAAGAGGGGCTTGGCTTAGCTTCACGGCCCTGTAACTTCAAAATAAATGGACGCACAAACAATAGAAAGGTCACAAAACTAGATACAGGATTGCCAGGCAAACCAATAAACCATGCTTCACCATCTTTTGGTTCATTTGATTTGCGTACCGCACCAAATGCTAAGGGCTTCCCTGGCTTAATGGCAATTTGCCAAAGATCTAATCGACCTTCTGCCGTCACTGCCGGCTTGATGTGATCTTCCTCTCCCACTGAAACGCCACCGGAGGTCAGAATCAAGTCATGATGTTTACTTGCATCACGAAGGGCTTGGCGAGTAGCATCCAAACGATCGGGTACGATCCCTAAATCAGTTACCTCACATCCCAAGGATCTTAGGCATGCCAATAAAGTATCGCGATTAGAGTTGTAGATGCCACCTGGTTTTAGTGGTTCACCTGGTAATGCAAGTTCATCACCAGTGAAAAATGCTGCGACTTTGACACGACGTTTGACGTTTAAATGCGTTAGGCCAGCAGAAGCAGCAACGCCTAGTTCTTGAGGGCGCAAAAAGATACCTGCACTTAATGCTGTTTTACCAGCACTTAAATCCTCCCCTCGACGACGAATCCATTGACCAGCTGTAGGTGCAACATTGATTTGAACCTCACCGATAGATCCCTCTACTAGAGCGCAATCTTCTTGCATCACTACGGCATCAGCACCTGGCGGAACAGGAGCACCAGTAAAAATACGAGCAGCAGTACCAGGCTCTAGCTGTACTCCCACAGAACCCGCAGGTATACGTTGGGCAATTTGCAGAACCGCTCCTGAAGTCGCTGTATCGCTGCTGCGAACAGCATATCCATCCATTGAAGTGTTATCCAAGGGAGGCACATCAACCAAACTATTGACGTTTTGAGCAAGCACCCGACCTAAAGCCGCTTGCATTGGAACATCTTCAGTCTGTTCAACCGCTTTAGCATGTGAGAGCAGATGATCTAAAGCCTGCTGCGCAGTCAACATCGGTGGCTTAGTCATAAAAATTAAGTATTACTTATTTGATTTTAGTTAAGCGAGGTGTGAGGTGATAAAGGCTTTAACCTGATTCACATCAGCATCCATATTTTCTACGCGCTGCGGCTTAGACTTAATATCTTTAAATGCGGGCGGACACTCAGCAGGACGGCCTAGGGCCTCCTGAATCGTTTCTTCAAATTTAATTGGCAGAGCTGTTTCGAGTACGAGCATAGGAATACCAGCCTGTAAATGCTCTCTTGCTACTTTGACGCCATCAGCTGTATGCGTATCAATCATCACACCGTAACGCTGATCGATATCACGAATCGTCTCAAGGCGATTGGCATGGGTGCTGCGTCCGGACTGAAAACCATACTTGCCAATCTCCTTAAAGATAAGTTCTTTGGAGATATCAAAACCGCCGGCCTGATCTACTTGCTTGAACATATCGGCAGTGGCTGCACCATCTCCACTCATCAAGTCAAATACGAAACGCTCAAAGTTACTGGCCTTTGAGATATCCATTGAAGGGCTTGATGTATGCAATGTCTCAGCAGACTTACGAGCACGATAAACGCCCGTACGGAAAAACTCATCAAGCACATCATTTTCATTTGTGGCTACCACCAAATGCTCAATCGGTAGACCCATCATGCGAGCAATATGGCCAGCACATACATTACCGAAATTACCTGAGGGTACTGTAAAAGAAACTTTTTCAGTGCTGGATTTGGTGGCTAATAAATAACCCTGGAAGTAGTAAACCACTTGTGCAACTACACGCCCCCAGTTGATAGAGTTCACGGTACCAATTTGATTCTTTGCCTTAAATGCATGGTCATTACTTACCGCCTTCACAATATCTTGGCAGTCATCAAACACACCCGCAACAGCTAAGTTAAAAATATTAGGGTCTTGCAGGGAGTACATCTGCGCAGACTGGAAGGAGCTCATTTTTCCGCGTGGCGAGAGCATAAACACTTTCACGCCCTCTTTGCCGCGCATAGCGTATTCAGCCGCGCTACCAGTATCACCTGAGGTGGCGCCCAAAATATTGAGGTGCTGACCTTTTTTCTTGAGAGCATATTCAAAAAGATTACCCAGCAACTGCATCGCCATATCTTTAAAGGCGAGAGTTGGGCCATTCGAGAGACTAAGAAGGCCAATACGTGTGCCCTGTTCTTCACCCAACCAATGCAAAGGAGTGATGTCTTTCGCATTATCTTGGGGACGACCATTGCAATAAACTTGCTCGGTATAAGTTTTGCGCAAGAGTGCGCGCAAATCATTCTCGGGAATATCGTCGCAATATAAACTCAAAACTTCATAAGCCAAATCAGCGTAAGCTAAACCACGCCATGAATCCAATTGAGCTGGAGTCACCTGAGGATATTGGGTCGGCAAATACAAACCGCCATCAGGGGCTAATCCACCGAGCAGGATTTCTAGAAAAGATTGTTGTGGACTATTGCCACGAGTCGATTGGTAATGCATGTATTTTTATTAAGACAGATTTTCTAAGCGGATCTTCACTACTTCACCAGCAACGGTTTTGAGATTCTGAATCTCTTTAATTGCAGCAAGCATATTCTTTTCTTTAGTCTCGTGCGTCAACGCAACTAAGTCGGTCTGGCTCTCACCTTCATCAGCCTCTTTTTGCAAGAGCGCATCAATCGAGACGCTATGAGCTGCCAGAATCTTGGTAATGTCCGCCAGTACACCTGCTTGGTCAGCAACTCGCAAGCGCAAATAGTAGCTTGTGGTGATCTCACCAATTGGTAACACTGGTGTGTCCTGAACCGCATCAGGTTGGAATGCCAGGTAAGGAACTCGATGTTCAGCATCAGCACTCAATAAGCGAGTGATATCCACTAAATCAGCAATGACAGCGGAGGCAGTTGGCTCAGAGCCAGCACCTTTACCGTAATACAAGGTAGTTCCTACTGCATCACCAAATACCTGAACGGCATTCATGGCGCCTTCAACGTTGGCAATTAAACGCTTGGAAGGAATCAAAGTTGGGTGAACGCGGAGCTCAACACCGGTTAGCGTCTTCTTAGCAATACCAAGCAACTTAATGCGATAACCCAATTGCTCTGCATAGCGAATATCAATCGCTGCTAATTTAGTAATGCCTTCAACGTGGGCTTTTTCAAATTGCATTGGAATACCAAATGCAATCGCACTCATGATGGTTGCCTTATGCGCAGCATCTACCCCTTCGATATCAAAGGTTGGATCTGCTTCTGCGTAACCTAAACGTTGCGCTTCTTTGAGAACAGTTTCAAAGTCCAAGCCTTTGTCACGCATTTCAGAAAGAATGAAATTGGTAGTGCCATTAATAATGCCGGCAATCCATTCAATTCGGTTCGCCGTTAAGCCTTCGCGCAAGGCTTTAATAATCGGAATTCCGCCGGCCACTGCCGCTTCAAATGCAACCATCACACCCTTAGCGTGAGCTGCCTTAAAAATCTCATTGCCATGAACGGCGATCAAGGCTTTATTTGCAGTTACGACATGCTTACCAGCTGCAATTGCTTCAAGCACTAAGTCCTTAGCGATTCCGTAGCCACCAATCAACTCAACTACGATATCGATTTCAGGGTTATTAATGACCGCACGCGCATCATTCACAATTTGTGCACGATCCTTAACCAACTCTCTGGCACGATCGACATTAAGGTCGGCAACTGTGTGAATGCGGATACCGCGACCCGCACGACGTTGAATTTCATCTTGGTTGCGTTCGAGAACAGTGAACACGCCACCACCAACAGTACCAATGCCTAACAGACCTACTTGAATCGGTTTCATGATGCCTTTGCTGCAGTTGAAGAAGCCTTGCGGCCATGCTTTTGACGATAACGCTCAAGAAAACGAGCAAGGCGAGTAATTGCCTCCTTGAGCACATCTTCATGAGGTAAGAACACTACGCGGAAATGATCCGGCTTGCCCCAGTTGAAACCCGAGCCTTGAACTAACAAGACCTTTTCTTCTTTAAGAAGATCCGCAACAAACTGTTGATCATCTTTAATTGGATACATCTCAGGATCTAACTTAGGAAATAAATACAAAGCGGATTTGGGTTTGACACAACTTACCCCAGGAATATCGGTAATGAGCTTCCATGCAAGATCACGCTGCTTCGCCAAGCGACCACCTTCGCCTACCAAGTCATTAATACTTTGATATCCACCTAGGGCAGTTTGAATAGCATATTGACCTGGCACGTTTGCACACAGGCGCATCGAGGCCAACATATTGAGACCTTCAATGTAGTCTCGAACCATTTCTTTATCGCCTGAAACTATCATCCAGCCAGCTCTATAGCCGCAAGAGCGGTAGTTCTTAGATAAGCCATTGAAAGTAATGACAACTACATCAGTAGATAAAGAGGCTAATGAGATGTGCTTCTCGGCGTCATACAACATCTTGTCGTAGATTTCATCAGCAAACAAAATGAGTTCATGCTCACGAGCAATTTGAGTGATCTCGAGTAAGACTTCTTTGGAATAAATGGCACCAGTTGGATTGTTGGGATTAATCACCACAATTGCCTTGGTGCGAGGCGTAATCTTCTTGCGCAAGTCCGCTAGGTCTGGCGCCCATTCTTTTGATTCATCGCAAAGGTAATGCACTGGAGTGCCACCTGACAAACTTACTGCTGCAGTCCACAGCGGATAATCGGGTGCTGGAACTAATACTTCATCGCCATCATTGAGCAATGCATTCATCGACAGCACAATGAGTTCAGAAACACCATTACCAGTGTAGACATCATCCAAGGCAACGCCTTGAATTCCTTTTTCTTGGCAATACTGCATGATGGCCTTACGAGCAGAAAAAATACCCTTGGAATCAGAATAGGCCGAAGCGTTGCTTAAATTGCGAATCATGTCCAACTGAATTTCTTCAGGTGGATCAAAACCAAATACCCCTACATTTCCAATGTTTAATTTGATGATTTTGTGGCCCTCTTCCTCCATGCGCTGAGCGAGCTCAAGCACCGGCCCACGGATGTCGTAACAGACGTTATCGAGTTTTTGGGACTTTAGGATGGGTTTCACAATAAATTAAAGGGTAAGTTCTTGAAATCTGAGAAAAAACAGCTAGCTATAATCCACATAATTATGACAGAGAGTCCAATTGAAGCTTCAATCTGACCCCCATTCTGGAGCCAATACGATCACTGGCTACGGGCCTGGCTACGTAGAGATTAATCAAACTCCCTATAGTCATGCGGTACTGATGAGCTCTGATGGCGCCATCTCACAATGGCCAGTCCAGTCATTTGAAGCCTTAGAGGCCTCCCACTTCGCCCAAATGGTGGATCTAAAGCCAGAATTGATCCTCATCGGAACTGGTAGCCGTCAGCGCTTTCCTAGCCCAGAACTCCTAAAAACCCTGATTTCCGCCAAAATTGGCTTTGAAATCATGGATTCACAGGCAGCTTGCCGTACCTACAACATATTAGTTGGCGAAGGACGTCAAGTCCTCCTGGCACTCATTGTGGAAGCAAACTAATGCAATTGGGTGAAGTTAAGCAATCTTCCATGATTCACCCAGGCAAAATTTTGTTGATCGCCCTGATTTATGGATTGATTTGGTTTGGCACTTTAAATTACCGCCATCTCATTCCATCTGATGAGGGGCGCTATGCAGAGATGGCTCGAGAAATGTTGGTCACCGGCGATTGGATTACACCTCGCTATAACGGTTACAAATATTTTGAGAAACCGCCATTACAAATTTGGGCCACTGCAGTTGCCTTCCAAGCTTTTGGTTTTGGTGAATGGCAAGCGCGACTCTGGACTGCGCTAACAGGATTTTTGACAATCCTCGTTATTGGATTGACTGGCGCACGCATTTTTAATGCACGGGCTGGCTGGCTTGGCGCCTTAGTTCTTGCTTCCAGCCCAATGTGGATTATTAGCGGCCACTTCAACTCCTTAGATATGGCGCTCTCCGCATTTTTGGTAAGCGCGCTGTGCACTCTCTTATTGGCACAAACCTCTGACAATAAAACAGGCCGTCGAAATTGGATGTGGCTTTGCTGGAGCATGATGGCACTAGCAACCCTTTCAAAGGGGCTCATTGGTGCTGCAATTCCTGCAATGGTTTTTATTGCTTATTCCATCAGCGCATGGGATTGGAAGATATGGTCGCGACTCCACATATTTAGTGGAATGATTTTGTTCCTGGCGATTACGGCGCCTTGGTTTGTTTTGGTAGCGCAGCGTAATCCAGAGTTTTTAGAGTTCTTTTTTATTCATGAGCATTTACAGCGCTTTACCAAAGATGCCCACAGTAGAACGGGGCCTATTTATTACTTCGTGCCCTTACTGTTAGTTGGCATACTGCCCTGGATTTTTCAGATCCCTCGAGCATTTTTACAAGCCTGGAATGAGCGCAAGCAAGAATTTTCTAGTGGCTGGTTATTGGTGTGCTGGACTGTTGTGATCTTTGCCTTTTTTAGTGTTTCTAAATCGAAATTGCCTGGCTACATTATTCCGATCTTCCCAGCGCTGGCAATACTGATTGGCGCTCGCTTAGATCGTGCACTAGGAAATAACAATTTACTGGGTACCTTTTGGAAATTGCAAACATTAGGTTTTGCAGTTTTAGGATGCGTTGGATTCTTTTTCATTTCTGAAATTAGTATTCAAGCGAGGCCTGATGAAGTTGAGGCATATGCACAATATCAATACTGGGTTATCGCCGCATTAATAGCATTAATTATTTTTAGTGCTTTAGCTACATGGCAAAGCAAACGCAATGGCATGCAAAGTATCCTGAGTTTTGCTACAGGATTTTTTCTATGCGCCATTATTGCTGGAACAGGACATGAGACCCTAGGTCGCGCCGTATCAGGAATTGACCTTGCCAATCGTGTCCGAACACTCATTCCAGCGAATGCGAATATTTATTCAGTGCGACTGCTTGATCACACGATGCCCTTCTATTTAGGCAGAACCATGATCATGGTGGAATCACCTGATGAACTTGAGTTTGGCGTTAATCAAGAGCCTAATCTGTGGATGCCAAGCCTAGAGGCGTTTATGGAGCGTTGGAAGGACGATGTGAGTGCCTATGCTTTAATGGTTCCTGAGCAATATACTGCGTTACAGAAGATTCACTTTCCAATGCGGGAAGTCGATCGAGACTCCCGCAGAGTGATTGTGAAACACCCGGACACTGCTAGTTCGCCTCAACAATAAAGGCTCATCATGTCAGCTTCTACTCCAGCATTTATTCCTTTTACTCGACCTAGTTTTAATCAAGAAACTATTGATGCGGTCGCAGAGGTGCTGCGCTCAGGATGGGTTACCTCTGGTCCAAAGTTGGCTGAGTTTGAGGCAACACTCTCGAATTATTTTGGTGGTAGACCAGTACGTTGTTTTGCTAATGGCACTGCAACCATGAAAATTGCATTACAAGTTGTCGGCATTGGCGAAGGTGATGAAGTCATCACCACCCCCATCTCTTGGGTAGCTACTTCTAATGTCATTCTTAGTGTGGGTGCTAAACCCGTCTTTGTCGATATTGATCCCATCACGCGCAATATTGATCTCAATAAAGTTGCTGGAGCGATTACCCCTAAAACGCGAGCCATCATGCCAGTCTATCTCGCTGGATTGCCAGTCAATATAGATCAGCTTTATGCCCTAGCTGGGCAACACCAATTACGTGTGATTGAAGATGCGGCACAAGCATTTGGGTCGCTGTGGAAGGGTAAAAAGATTGGTAGCTTTGGTGATTTAGTGAGCTTTAGTTTTCAGGCCAACAAGAATCTCACTACGGTTGAAGGTGGTTGCTTGGTTCTTAATAATGCTGAAGAAGCAAAGCTCGCTGAAAAATTTCGCTTGCAAGGACTGACTCGTCAAGGTATGGATGGCATGGACGTCGATGTCTTGGGTGGCAAAGATAACCTGACCGATGTCAATGCCGTGATTGGCCTTGAGCAACTGAAACAATTACCTGCTTATCAAACTCGTCGGGCCGCTCTCGCTCGTCAATACTTTGATGTCATTCGTAGCGAGATGAAATCCGCTCAGCTGGATCAGATGGGTTTGGAATTACCAGTTGAAGACTTTACAGATTCCAATTGGCATATGTTCCAAGTGATTCTGCCCTTAGAGCAATTAACAGTAGATCGCGCCCAAGTCATGACAGAATTAAAAGAGCTTGGCATCGGCACAGGGGTGCACTACCCCATCATTACCGGCTTTACCCTTTACAAGAATCTGGGCTACAAAACATCCGATACACCCCATGCAGAGCGCATAGGGCGTTCTATTTTGACGCTTCCCCTGTTTCCGGCTATGCATGATGATGACATTGGCCGCATAGCCAAGGGACTGGTTGGAATCCTCCAAAAACACCGTAAAAGCTGAAGGTCTTGGGGCTAACCCCAAGATCAGGCAAAATTGCGGCATGACTGCACATTTAGCCGCCGATCCAAAACTCAGCATTATTGTTCCCGTATATAACGAGGAAGATGGTCTCCAAGCTTTATTCGATCGCCTCTATCCTGCTTTAGACGCGCTAGCCGCTAAGCGTAAATTTGCCTATGAAATCGTCTTTATTAACGATGGCAGCAAAGATCGCTCTGCCGGCATTCTGGCAAAACAAGTAGAACTCCGTCCAGATGTCACTCGAGCAGTTTTATTTCATAGCAACTTTGGCCAGCATATGGCCATCATGGCAGGATTTGAATACGCTAGGGGTGAGTACATCATCACGCTCGATGCAGACTTACAAAATCCCCCTGAAGAAATCGACGCACTCACCGAGCAGTTACTCAAAGGTCATGATTACGTTGGCACTATCAGAGCGGATCGTCGCGATAGCTTTTTCAGAAAAGTTGCATCACGCGTCATGAATCGTTTGCGTGAAAGAATTACCCGCATCACGATGACTGATCAAGGCTGTATGTTGCGTGGCTATAGCCGTCACATCATTGATTTAGTTCGCCAATGCAATGAAACCAATACTTTTATTCCAGCCTTGGCTTACACCTTTGCTTCAAATCCAACAGAAATTACCGTGAAGCATGAAGAGCGCTTTGCTGGTGAATCCAAATACACACTCTATCAACTCATTCGCTTGAACTTTGATTTAGTTACCGGCTTCTCAGTGATGCCTTTGCAGATTTTCTCCATCCTGGGAATGCTCCTCTCACTGGCTGCAGGCAGCTTATTTGCTTACCTCCTATTCCGCCGCTTTCTGCTTGGTGCTGAGGTTGAGGGTGTCTTCACCCTATTTGCTCTGACCTTCTTCTTAATTGGTGTGATGCTCTTTGGTTTAGGTCTACTAGGCGAATATATTGGCCGTATTTATCAGCAAGTCAGAGAACGTCCAAGATATGTTGTGCAAACAGTTTTAGAGAAAAAATAATTGCGCGCCGTCGTCTTTGCTTATCACGATGTAGGCGTTCATTGCGTGAAGGCGCTTTTAGCAGCAGGCATTCAGATTGATTTAGTTGTCACTCATCAAGATGATCCCAACGAAAATGTTTGGTTTGGAAGTGTTATTCAGCTTTGCTCTGAACAGCATATCCCTTACGTCACCCCAAGCGCGGGTGAACTCAATCATTTAATTCCTCAGCTGCAAGCCATTGCACCGGACTATATTTTCTCGTTTTATTACCGCAATATGATCCCTGCGGAAATCCTCGCTTGCGCCAAGATTGCAGCTTTGAATATGCATGGTTCTTTATTACCTAAGTACCGTGGTCGTGCGCCCGTGAACTGGGCCATTCTTCATGGTGAAACCAAAACAGGTGCTAGCTTGCATGTCATGGAAGTGAAACCCGATGCGGGCGACATTGTGGGTCAATCTGAAGTGAGTATTGGACCAAACGAGACTGCAACCGAGGTATTTGCCAAAGTTAGCCAAGCAGCAGTCAAGGTAATGCAAGCGGTATTGCCTGAGCTGATTCAGGGACATGTCCCTCGAAAACCCAACAACTTAGCTCAGGGAAGCTATTTTGGGGGTCGAAAGCCTGCCAATGGCCAAATTCACTGGAATCAAACTGCCTCCCAGGTCCATAACCTCATCAGGGCGGTGGCGCCCCCTTATCCAGGCGCCTTTACGGACTGGGAGGGGCAGACCAGAATTGTGGCCCGCTCTAGCCTGCAGGGCCCATTTCCAGAGAAGCTCGATCTTGAAGCCCAGGGTATCCAAGTGGTTGATAATCGAGTATTCGGCATTTGTGGTGACCACCAAGCAATTGAAATCTTGGAATGGTTTCCAGCAAAAACACAATAGATTGAAGCGAGGCAGTAAAGATGAAAAAAGTACTCATTCTTGGGGTAAATGGCTTCATTGGCCATCACCTTTCTAAGCGCATTCTGGAGACAACCGACTGGGATGTCTATGGCATGGATATGCAACACGATCGTTTAGGTGATTTGGTCCAGCATCCTCGTATGCATTTCTTCGAGGGTGATATCACTATCAATAAAGAGTGGGTTGAATATCACATTCGTAAATGCGACGTTATCTTGCCTTTAGTTGCCATTGCCACACCGGCAACCTATGTTCAACAGCCGCTCAAAGTATTTGAACTGGATTTTGAAGCTAACCTGCCAATCGTTCGCTCTGCGGTTAAATACAAAAAACATTTGGTCTTCCCATCTACCTCTGAGGTATATGGCATGTGTGAAGATGCTGAGTTTGATCCCTCCACCTCAAACATGGTGTACGGTCCGATCAATAAACCGCGTTGGATTTATGCCTGCTCCAAGCAATTAATGGATCGCGTCATTTGGGGTTACGGCATGGAGGGCCTGCGCTTTACCCTCTTCCGTCCGTTTAACTGGATTGGCCCTGGTCTTGATAGCATCTACACACCAAAAGAAGGATCTTCCCGAGTTGTTACACAGTTCTTGGGTCACATTGTTCGTGGTGAACCGATTAACTTAGTCGATGGTGGCGCTCAAAAGCGCGCATTTACTTATGTCGATGATGGCATCGATGCTTTGATGCGCATTATTGATAACAAGGATGGTGTTGCGAATGGCAAGATCTATAACATCGGTAACCCAAAGAACAATCACTCTGTTCGTGAGTTAGCAAATCAAATGCTCGATATTGCCCGCAGCATACCTGAGTACGCTAAGACTGCAAACGAAGTTAAAATTGTTGAAACGACTTCAGGCGCTTATTACGGCGAAGGTTACCAAGACGTTCAAAACCGCGTGCCTGCTATTGATAACACCATGAGTGAATTGGGTTGGAAGCCCAGCACCACGATGACCGATGCGCTAAAAAATATTTTTGAAGCCTATCGTCAAGATGTGGAAAAAGCACGTCACTTAGTTGATACCGAATAACACAGTAGTTCATGGCAAAAATTGCACTCAAGGTTGATGTCGATACTTTACGCGGCACCAAAGAAGGCGTACCTAACTTAGCCCGCACCCTTGAGCGCTTTGGGCTGAAAGCCACCTTCTTATTTAGTCTGGGTCCGGATCATACAGGCTGGGCATTAAAGCGCGTATTTCGACCAGGCTTTCTACAAAAGGTCAGTCGCACTTCCGTAGTCGAGCACTACGGTATTAAAACTTTGTTATACGGCGTTCTACTTCCTGGTCCTGACATTGGCAAACAAGCGGCCGCAGAAATGCGCGCCATTGACAAAGCTGGTCATGAAGCAGGTATTCATGCATGGGATCACGTTGCTTGGCATGATCAAGTCCGCTTTCAGAATCCGCAGTGGACTAAAGCGATGATGAAAAAAAGCTGGGATCGCTTTATCGAAATCTTTGGTCATCAACCAACTACCTATGGTGCCGCAGGTTGGCAAATGAATGAAACCGCTCTCGAACAATTGGATGAATGGGGTATTCAATATTCATCCGATGGCAGAGCAGAAGCCAACCTCATGCCCTATCGTTTAGCCTTGCCAAAGGGTAAAGCCAAGCACGTTCAATATCCAAGCACGCTACCCACCTTGGATGAATTAATTGGCGTGGATGATGCTGATGAGTTTGGGGCGGTTGATAAGCTTTTAGCCATTACTCAGAGCAACCCGAATGACCAAGTTTTCACCCTACATGCAGAGCTTGAGGGGCAAAAGCTATTGCCCGCCTTTGAAAAGCTCATTATGGGCTGGCTAAATCAAGGCCACGAGCTTGTAACCATGGGCGAACTTCACCAATCTTGGGAAGCGACCAAACAACTCGATAAAATAGCCATATTGCCGCTGACTTGGGGTCAAATCCCGAATCGCAGTGGCGACCTGATTATTCAGAATAACTAACGAAGGATCATCATGCCAGTAGCCATCGGTCAACCCATTCCCTCTTGTGCTGTTCCAGCAACATCTGGACTCACTTTTACTCCAGCTTCTGCTCAAGGTAAAAAACTTGTTATCTATTTTTACCCTAAGGACATGACCCCAGGCTGTACTGCTGAATCTGGTGAATTTAGAGACAACATTGATGCCTTTACCAAAGCGAACACGTTGATTGTTGGCGTATCCCGCGATAGCCTCAAGTCTCACGATAACTTTCGCAGCAAACTACAGCTCCCTTTTGAGCTCGTTGCGGATACTGAAGAAAAACTCTGCCAACTCTTTGGCGTCATGAAGATGAAAAATATGTACGGTAAGCAAGTCCGTGGGGTTGAGCGCAGCACCTTCCTCTTTGACTCCTCTGGCAAGCTGGTGAAAGAGTGGCGCGGCTTGAAGGTTCCAGGCCATGTGACAGAGGTATTACAAGCTGCCAAAGATACCAAATAATTTTTACAAAAATTTAGCAGTAGGTGCTTGCAAACCCCAAAAAATGGGGTAAAGTAAATCCATATGCACCGTAAGCGACGGGAAAGTCTGACAATTCGTTTGAATCAGGAACCTGAATACTTCAGAACAGGCTTGGAGACTGACCCCCGCCATTCTTTAAATACCGCTACAACCCGTTTCGTAATAAACCGTCAATGCAGTCCGCTTGGCGGTTTTTTCTTTTAGGAGAGTCTGCATGCCACTGCCCCCCATCCCCACTCAAATTGCTGATCAAGTAAAACTGAGTCGTAAAGACACTCCCGATTTAAAGAAACGTCCCGCACCAGCAAAACCAGTAGTGATGGAAGCCTCTGATTGGGCTCATGAAGCAGAAGAAGACTTATCTGAGGCCGAAGTCGCACTAGAAAAAATCAAGAGCGATCACCGGCCAATGCGTAACGATAAAAATGAACAGGCTCCAGCTAAACCAAAACGCGTGATCCGCACTGGACCACCAAGCTTATTTGTCTTGGATACCAATGTTCTAATGCATGATCCAAGCTCACTCTTCCGCTTTTCTGAGCATGACTTGTATTTGCCAATGACTACCCTTGAAGAGCTAGATAATCATAAAAAAGGGATGACTGAGGTTGCGCGCAATGCCCGAACCGTCAGCAGATCTTTAGATCAACTGATTGCTGGCACCAGCGGCACCTTGGATGAGGGCATCCCCCTCAATAAGCTGGGCAATCAAGATGTTTCTGGTCGCCTCTTTTTCCAAACCAAACTCTCCACCCAAGCGCTTCCAGAAGGATTACCAGAGGGCAAAAATGACAATCTGATTCTGGCAGTTGTTAGCGAGTTACAAAAGACACGCAATGGACAAGAGGTGGTCTTGGTATCGAAAGATATCAATATGCGGATCAAGGCGCGTGCTTTAGGTTTACCTGCTGAAGACTACTTTAACGACCAAGTACTTGAAGATCGCGATTTGATGTACTCCGGAGTTATGAGTTTGTCTGCAGACTTCTGGCCTAAGCATGGCAAAGATATGGAAAGTTGGGCTGACTCTAAATCGGGTACGATGTTTTACCGGGTAACTGGCCCATCAGTACCAAGCATGCTAGTAAACCAATTTGTCTTTCAAGAAAATCCAGATGGCTCTACACCTTTTTATGCACAGGTTCGTGAGATCAACGGCAAGACCGCGCTTTTGCAGACCCTCCGAGATTTTTCTCATCAGAAAAACAATGTTTGGAGCGTGACTGCACGTAACCGCGAGCAAAATTTCGCTATGAACTTGCTCATGAATCCCGATGTCGATTTTGTGACGCTGCTCGGTCAAGCTGGTACTGGTAAAACTCTGCTTGCTTTAGCAGCTGGGCTTGAGCAGGTACTTGACAGTAAGCGTTATAACGAAATCATCATTACTAGAGCTACCGTACCAGTCGGAGAGGACATTGGTTTCTTGCCTGGTACTGAGGAAGAAAAGATGCAGCCTTGGATGGGTGCATTTGATGACAACCTTGAAGTCCTCCAGCGCAATGATGATGGTGCAGGAGAATGGGGCCGTGCAGCCACACAAGAACTGATTCGCTCCAGAATCAAAGTGAAAAGTATGAACTTTATGCGTGGTAGGACCTTTGTTAGCAAGTTTGTGATTATTGATGAGGCGCAGAACTTAACGCCTAAGCAAATGAAAACCTTAGTTACCCGTGCTGGTCCTGGAACCAAGATTATCTGCTTAGGAAACATTGCTCAGATCGATACCCCCTATCTAACTGAGGGCTCTTCAGGTTTGACATATGTGGTTGATCGCTTCAAAGGTTGGCGTCACGGCGGTCATGTGACATTGGCCCGCGGTGAGCGTTCACGTCTTGCGGATCATGCAGCAGACGCCCTTTAATCAAGACCTCTCATGCCGCACTCTCATTGGGTGCGGCATTTTTATTTGTGCCTTGTTAAGCCTCAATGGTTGTAGCACTTTTAGCAGCAAAACACCAAGCTCTAAAGTAGCTCAATTTAAACAAGATGCGAGTGTAGGTAGTGAAGATATTTCGATTGCAGCGGTCGGCCTAGTCGGCGTTCCCTATCGATATGGCGGCAATAATCCCAAAGCGGGATTTGATTGCAGCGGTTTGATTGGCTACGTCTACCTAAAGTCTGCCAATATCAAGTTGCCACGTACTATTCAAGAAATGAGCAGTAAAGGTAAAAATGTTGGTGATCAAGCACCAGCTCCAGGAGATCTGGTGTTCTTCAACACCACTGGTGACAAATACTCTCATGCCGGAATTTATGTTGGTAAAGGACGGTTTGTACATGCACCAAGCTCGGGTGGCACAGTAAGATTGGAACAAATTGAGAGTCCTTATTGGGCTAATCGATTTACCGAAGTTCGCAGATTAGTATCCAATCCCCAATAAAACAAAAGCCTCGCATGACGAGGCTTTTTATTGACTGAGTTGATTTGGCTTAGAAAGGTTCGTAGCCGCCAGATGAGTAACCGATTGAGCCGACTGCTAAATTATCAAACTTGGTATATGGACCTTGCCAGCTTAACCGTATAGTCCCAATGGGGCCATTACGCTGCTTGCTGATAATAATTTCAGCGACACCCTTGTCAGTAGTGGTGTCTGGATGGTAAACCTCATCACGATAAATAAACATAATCACATCAGCATCCTGCTCAATCGCTCCTGACTCACGAAGATCTGACATAATCGGGCGCTTGTTTGGACGCTGCTCTAAGCCACGATTTAACTGTGATAATGCGACGACTGGGCACTGTAATTCTTTTGCAAGCGATTTTAAGGAGCGAGAAATTTCAGAAATCTCGGTGGCGCGATTTTCAGATCCTGATCCACTCATCAACTGCAAATAATCAATTACCACCAGACCCAGAGTGCCGCCAAAGTTTCTGGCAATCCGTCGTGCTCGTGCACGTAATTCCAAGCTTGATAAAGCGCCTGTTTCATCAATCAAAATTTGGGTATTACTTAAACGGGCAATCGCATCAGTAACACGTGGCCACTCATCGTCTTGTAGCTTACCCGTTCGCATACGACTTTGATCAACGCGACCAACTGAACCAAGCAAACGCGCAGCCAATTGCTCACCAGACATTTCCATTGAAAATATAACAACAGGCAAACCTTCAGCTAAAGCTACATTTTCAGCAATATTCAAAGCCATCGCGGTTTTCCCCATTGAGGGCCTTCCAGCGATGATGACTAAGTCACCCTTTTGCAGACCACTAGTTTGTTTATCCAAATCAATAAAGCCGGTTGCAATACCAGTGATGTCGCTTCCACCCTGACGGTTATAGAGCTCATCAATACGAGCGACAACTGAACGTAAGAGCGGTTCAATCTCTAGGTAGTCTGCCTTGCGACTACCTTCTTCACCAATTTGCAAAATACGAGACTCTGCCTCATCTAACAGCGTTCTTACTGTGCGTCCCTCGGGCACAAATGCAGAGTTCACAATGCTGTCAGAAACCTCAATCAAGCGACGCAGAATGCTGCGATCACGAACAATATCGGCATAACCTTTGATATTGGCGGCACTAGGCGTGTTTTGCGCTAAGGAGTTGAGATAATCAATGCTAACTAAATCACCACCCTGCTCAGATTTGATTGCGTCATAAACAGTGATAACGTCAGCAGGATGATTGTCACCAACCAAACGAGCAATGACCTTGTAGATCAGAGCATGTTCAGGGCGATAGAAATCTTTGTCGTTTAATACTCCGCCAAGGTTATCCCATGAGGAGTTATCGATCAGTAGACCGCCGAGCAGTGATTGCTCGGCTTCTACAGAATGCGGCGGAACTTTTAAAGCCTGCACGACTGCATCCCCAGAACCCATCATGCCGGGATTCAGCGTAACGGAACGTGAACGGGATTCAGCCATGAGGCTAGTTTACTGAATTAAAACTTAAGCTTGCTCACCAACTACACGAATAGTGATGTCTGCAACTACGTCGGTATGAACAGCAACCGCTACAGGATGATCACCAACCATTTTCAATGGGCCAGTAGGCATGCGAACTGAAGACTTCTCAATTGTGAAGCCTTTAGCTTTCAGAGCATCAGCGATGTCATGATTGGTTACAGAACCAAACAAACGACCGTCCACACCTGCTTTTTGACCGATTTCGAGAACCAAGTCTTTAAGTTTGACGCCAACCGCTTCAGCAGCAGCCAATTTCTCAGCAGCCAATTTCTCCAACTCAGCACGACGAACTGCAAAGTCAGCAATAGCTGCTTCAGTCGCACGACGCGCTTTGCGTTGTGGGATTAAGAAGTTACGAGCGAAACCGTCTTTAACGCGCACGATGTCGCCGAGGTTGCCCAGGTTTGTTACTTTTTCTAAAAGAATGATTTGCATTGAGGGCTCCTAATTATTTCTTGTGTTGATCGGAGAATGGCAACAAAGCCAAGAAACGAGCACGCTTAATAGCAGTGTCTAACTGACGCTGATACTTAGCTTTTGTGCCGGTCAAACGAGCAGGAGTAATCTTGGCGTTTTCGCCAATAAAGTCCTTCAATGTATCTACATCTTTGTAATCAATCTGTTCTACGCCAGCAACAGTAAAACGGCAATAACGCTTACGCTTGAACAATGGGTTCTGAGCTGGTTTCTTTTTGAAATCGGGTTTCTTTCCAAACGCCATGATGATTTCCTCTTTAATTTTTCAATTGAATATGGGTGATATGGAAAACCAGTCTTTGATTACGTAGAGTCTTTGCTGCTAAGAATCCTTCAAACACTGCCTCAGTTCCTAAATCCATTTGCTCTAGATCCTTTTGTATTGGACCGATTGCAAGGGCTTCAACGCTCATCTGAATTTTCCTAGCTACGCCTACCTCGTTTGCTTGGCCGCTATGTTCTAGCTGGCAATGCATCACCGGTATTCCCGCTGGTGTAAATCGAATTGCGTCTTTAGATACCAAGATTGCAGTGAGGGTGAAATGATTCAACGCCGCTCCGCCACTCTGATACGTTTTCTAGTCTGTGTATTCCTCTTCAAATTTTTAACTTAGGCTACCGCTACAGGAGCATCGGCTTGAGCTGATTTGCGCGCTTCTTCGCGTTGCACTTCTTTCATCATGATGGAAGGCTCAGTTTCAGCTTTCTTAGTCTTGATGATGAGGTGACGCAAAACAGCATCGTTAAATTTGAACGCATGCTCGAGCTCTTCCAGAGTTTTCTGGTCGCACTCAATGTTCATGCAAACGTAATGGGCTTTAGCAAGCTTGTCGATCATGTAAGCCATCTGACGACGACCCCAGTCTTCCATACGATGAATTTTGCCGCCCGCAGCTGCTAATGTAGCTTTGTAGCGATCGATCATCGCAGGCACTTGCTCGCTTTGGTCCGGATGGACGATAAAGACGATTTCATAATGACGCATCAAACACTCCTTAAGGATTAAGTCACCTGGGCGTCTTGCTAAGTTCTGATGGTTGTGAACTCAGCGCCAGTGTGACAAGGTAGTAACAAATTGTAGGTATTGCTTACAACACTTTTACAGCCACTTTTTAGTGCTTACCTAATGACAGGCAAGACCGCTATTCTAGCAAAAAAATCCTGCCAAGTCAGGGATTTACCTGCTTTTTTGGCCTGCTGTTCAGCATTTAAAGCCAATTGGAGTGCGATTCTGGCTCTTGGCGCTGACAGACCCCCGGATGCTAGACAGCCAGATGGGTCTTTTTCTGGAATATTAGGCAAAGTAGAGCCAGAGCCTGTTCTACTCGTTCTGACCAGGGCAATACCATTTGCGGCAGCCTGCTTTAATGGCTCTAGCCAGTCATTATGAAGGCTGCCCATACCGCTTCCAGCCAATACCAAGCCTTTGACTGGGCTCTCTAACCATAGACTAATTGTCTCGGGTCGAGCGCCTGCATGACTTGTCAAAATTTCTACCCAAGGCCATTCACCCTCATTCGGAATGGGTAAATCTTCAGACCAAGCAGCCTGAACAGCTTTCACGCCAGATAGCCATGATGGGTTTATCAAACCCGCAGAACTGCTTGGGGATGATTGCAAAGGGGCATTCAGGGCAGTAGTGTGACGTTTGGCCAAATCCATTGCCATACAAGCTCTGCCATCCATCACCGCATAAATACCGCCAGGACAGTTATCTAAAGGAGTAGCGGCCCATTTGATCGCATCCAAGAGGTTTGATGGACCATCTGCATTAGAGGCATTACTGGGCAGCATTGCACCAGTCAAAATGACTCTCTTACCCAGCTGATTAGCAAGCTGGCCACAGCTCAACTGCAAGAAAACTCCAGTCTCCTCAATGGTGTCAGTGCCATGGGTCACCACAATTCCCAATACCGCAGGATCATCCAGGGACGACCTTACAGTCTGTCCAAGAAGACTCAGGAGGGACTCACTGAGGTTAGAGCTATTGATATTGGCCAACTGATGGGAAACTAAATTTACCCCTGCCGGGATTGCTGAATCAATATATGCCAGCAAGGATTCCGCCCTCACTTTGCCAGCGTCATACTCCAGCGGCTTATCTGGAGCAGATGCCAATCCAGCAATGGTTCCACCCATTCCTAAAACCAAAATATGGGGTGTTTTTTCAGGACGACTTAAGTTTGAGCTCATCTTTCCATTATCACCCCGCTAAAAGCGCTTGAATTATCAAAAAGGGCTGTATACAATCCCAGTATGGACATAAATACAGTCGATTATTCCGAGGAGCTGACTGCCCTCCCCAAGCTCACTCCACGTCAGAGTGAGATCCTGGAATTAATTTCTAAAGCAATCGAGGAAAGTGGTCTGCCACCTACTCGCGCAGAAATCGCCAATCAATTGGGATTTGCTTCTGCTAATGCTGCCGAAGAGCATCTTCGTGCATTAGCAAAAAAAGGCTATATCGAACTGACGCCAGGAACCTCTCGCGGCATTCGTATTCCACAACGATTTAATCAAGCGCATCATGCGAATCAATATCGTCAGATGTCTTTACCATCTGGCGCACTACAACAACTGACTTTACCGTTAATTGGTCGTGTGGCTGCGGGCTCTCCCATCATGGCGGTTGAGCACATTGAGAAACAAGTTCCAATTGATCCAAGTTTGTTTAGCAAAGGTGCTGATTACTTACTCAAAGTAAAAGGCATGAGCATGCGTGACGCCGGCATCCTTGATGGCGATTATTTGGCTGTCAGAAAAACTACTGAAGTGCGTAATGGCGATATCGTAGTGGCGCGCTTAGATGATGAAGTCACCGTAAAACGTTGGCAACAAAAGAAAACAGCTAACGGCATGGTGATTGAACTGCAAGCAGAAAATCCTGACTTCAAAAATATTGTGGTCGATAGCCGTCAACCAAACTTCGCTATTGAAGGGCAGGCTGTAGGGCTTATCAGGGCCGAAGGCCTGTAAACGCTTAACAGCCAAAGAAAAAGACCTCTTCAAGAGGTCTTTTTTTATTGCTCAGAATATACATCGCATGAATATCATGTGGCCTATTTTTTAGGGGCCACCACATTCGCATTCTTAGGTGAAGCGGTAATCGTAATGATTGTTTTAGGTCCTGTAAAAGACCCATCATTTAATTCCACAGTAGAGGTGCGATCACCTTTGGTAAAAACCAAGATACTTGTTTTTGCTTTGATGGCGCTCACAGTGGTCCAGCCTGATTTAGGATACTCAGCTTGAAAAAATGCATAGATATCAGTTGAATTTTGGACACCGGATAAAACAGCGCGCCCAACCCAGTTATCGCCACGTCCAATAATCAAAGAGTCAGCGCTCAATATTTTAGAACCTGCTGGCAAAGGCATATCACCCAAGAGTTGAGATTGAATTTCTTGTGCTTCGCCTGATGCACCTGAATCACTGGAAGAGGCACAGCCCAACAACATCAATGAAAGCAATGTTGCAGCAATAGCAGCTTTAGAGAATGTCGGGAAATTCATGATCTGTTTACCTAGTAACTGAATAAAACCATTTTAGGGTAAGCCCCCAAATCGTCAAGGCAAATTACTGGAGGCGCGTGAGGGAATCGAACCCCCGTACGAAGCTTTGCAGGCTCCTGCCTAACCACTCGGCCAACGCGCCAAACACCTGAATCAAAAATGGGAAGCTTTTGAGGGCTTCCCATCGAACTTGGAGCGGGAAAGGAGGTTCGAACTCCCGACCTATACCTTGGCAAGGTATCGCTCTACCAGCTGAGCTATTCCCGCATAACAGGGCAATAGTTTAACAAACAATCCAAAAGAAAGCATTTTTCCGTATTAAACAAAAGAATGTCTCAATCTATGTCAGGACCAAAAGGCTTGCTGGCTGGGCTTTGTGGGAATTAATCGATTTTTCCAACAAGCTGTGGCAAAGCCTTTTTCAAGTAATAAAACATTGACCAAAGCGTTAAAAAAGAAGCAATCCAAATTAACCAAGTACCCACTTTGGCGCAATTGAGCCAACCAAATAGAGTGTCATTGAGCAGCAAAAAGGGAATGGCAACTAGTTGGGCGGTTGTTTTCAACTTGCCAACCATATGTACCGCCACACTTTTACCAGCACCTAGTAGTGCCATCCATTCCCTGAGAGCGGATATCGTAATTTCACGACCAATGATGATGAGCGCTACCCAGACTTGAACACGATCCATATTCAAGAGCACCAAGAGAGCGGCAGCCACAATTAATTTATCAGCAACTGGATCTAAGAATTGCCCAAAGGCAGATTCTTGCTTCATCCGTCTTGCCAAAAATCCATCTAACCAATCCGTTACTGCAGCCAGCACAAACAAAATAGTTGCAAACAAATTTTTCTCGAAAGGAGAGAGCCAACTATTTGGAAGATAAAAGATTGCCACCAGCAATGGAATTGCTGCTACACGCAACCAAGTTAAAGCGATTGGAAGATTGAATGGCATAGGAGAAGAATAAACTAAATAAGAAAATTGACGCTCAATGGAGCTGATGATATATCTGCTCTGCCAGCGTGAGAGATACTCCTTCCACACTGGCTATCTCTTCAATGCTGGCATTGGCTACCCCTTTTAAACCCCCAAAGCGGGCCAGTAACTTCTGACGACGTTTTGCACCAATGCCTTCGATTTCTTCAAGACGAGAGACGGTTCTTGCTTTAGCACGCTTGGCACGCATACCAGTAATGGCAAATCGATGTGCCTCATCGCGAATTTGTGCAACTAGCAATAGCGCTGCACTGTCTATTCCCAACTCCAAAGGTGAGCGGCCATCAGCAAAAATCAGTGTTTCTAAGCCAACCTTACGACCCTCTCCTTTTGCCACCCCAACGATCAAACTAATGTCGATCCCAAATTCTGAAAAGACTTGCCTAGCCATTTCTACTTGACCTTTGCCACCATCAATCAAGATGACCTGTGGAATTTTTTCTAGCGGCAACTCTTGAAAATTGGCGTAGCGTCTTTGCAAAACTTGCCGCATGGCGGCGTAATCATCTCCAGGCGTAATGTCCTTGATGTTGAAGCGTCGATACTCACCGGACTGCATCGCATTTTTTGTATAGACAACACACGATGCCTGAGTTGCTTCACCCGATGTATGGCTAATATCAAAACACTCAATACGCAATTGATCGAGACTCTCCAACTCCAAACCTAGAATATCAGCCAAGGAGCGTGCTCTAGCTAACTGGCCACCGGTCTCCACCAATCGCTTAGTTAATGCCAGCTTGGCATTCCCCTCAGCCATTGCCAACCAATGACGCCTTTGCCCTTGCGGTTGATGCAAGAAAGTAATTTTTCGACCAGCCTGTGCATTTAATAAATCATGTAGGTCTGCTGGAGGGGTCTCACTCAATATTGATCCGTCATCACTTGCAGAGTTCAAGGCATGGTTTAAAACGAATACCGGCGGTATTAAATGGGTACTTGTCTGAGCATCACTCCCCACATCATCCAAATAATGTTGGGCAATAAAAGCTTCTAATATTTCTGCTGGCGATGGAAGTTCACCTGAGGTCGAGCGCAAACCTTTTGGGAAGTAAGCACGATCGCCAAGATGTCGACCGCCTCGGACCATCGCTAGGTTCACACAAACCATTCCTTCCATTTGCGCTACAGCAATCACATCGACGTCACCCTCACCTTCAGCAACGGTATCCATCGATTGCTGTTGGAGAACGCTTGAAAGGTCAGCAATACGATCACGCAATACTGCAGCCATTTCAAATTCCATGGCCTCACTATGTGCATGCATCTCTTTTTCCAATTCAGATAAGACGCGACTGTGATCACCCTCTAAAAAACGGGTGGCTTGGGCAACATCCTGCCCATATTGATCCTTACTTAGGCGCCCAACACATGGAGCACTACAGCGATGGATCTGATGCAATAAACAAGGGCGGCTACGATTCTTAAAAACAGAGTCTTCACAGGTTCTGAGTCGAAATACTTTTTGCAAAATCTGAACGCTATTACGCACTGCCCAAGAATTAGGGAATGGTCCAAAATAGTGATTGCGCTTATCTACCTTGCCACGGTAGGAAGCCAATCTTGGGAACTCATGTCCGGTCAGCATCACATAGGGATAGGACTTATCATCCCTGAATAAGATATTAAAGGGAGGAGCCAACTCCTTAATAAGATTGTTCTCTAAAATGAGGGCTTCGGTTTCTGTCCGTGTTACCGTTGTTTCATAGCGGGTAATTTTGCCCACCATCAATTCAATGCGTGGCGAAAGCTGTGTGCGTTGAAAATAACTTGAGACGCGTTTTTTAAGGTTACGTGCTTTGCCTACATATAAAATTTGCCCCGCCTCATCAAAGAAGCGATATACCCCCGGCAATCCGGGTAGCCGTTTAACGTCCTGCTGAAGGGTTTCAAAAAGCGAATTGCTCATGCGTTGGGATATTTTCTGCCAAATCGTAGATAACTATGGTGATGCTGGTGTTTGCTGGCGCCTAGCCCGAAGCTTATCAAGCCTTCATGGCCAAGATGTCCGCATTTTTTGCGACGACTTGCCAACCCTTAATTTACTCGCTTCTGGCGTAGACCCGAAAGTTAAGGACAGAATTGAACTATTGCCTTGGGAAGCAAGCTATAACAATGCTCGACATCCTGTCAAAGCACCCAATGTCGTGATCGAGGCATTCGGCTGTGAACTACCTGAACGCTATCTTGCCGGTCTTTTTATTGCCGCAGAAAAGCCCATCATCATCAATCTTGAATATCTCAGTGCTGAACCGTGGATTACTGAATTTCATGGCAAAGCATCCCCGCAATCTCATGGCATACCCAAGTATTTTTTCTTTCCAGGATTTCAGGATGAAGTAGGTGGTTTGCTACTAGACCCTATTGCGCTCACAGGCGATTTATCGGCCAAGGATATTCCGCCAAGCCTTCAAAAGGATTGGGCTAACTTGAGGCCAGGCGCAAAACGTATCAGCATCTTTTGCTATCCCGGAGCACCACTAGCAAAATGGCTAGAAGATCTGGGCTCGCTTAATGAGAACTTCGATATTGTGCTCACGCATGGTATTGCCCAATTACTGAATCTTGCCACTGGAAAATCGATATCACTTCCAAACAATATTCAGTTGATATCCATTCCATTTGTTTCTCAAGATGAATATGACTGGGTTCTTGCACAATGTGACTTTAATATTGTGCGTGGTGAGGATTCGTTTATTCGGGCGCAATTAGCTGGAAAGCCATTTATCTGGCACATCTACCCTCAGGATGATCGTGCCCATGAAATCAAATTAGCGGCCTTTTTAGACCTTTATCTAGATGCGGCTAGTCAAAGCCTTAGACTGGACACCATTGCCGCCATGACTTGGGCAATGCCCAGTGAATGGATTGGCTCCTTAGAGGCGTGGAACACCCATTCCCAAGCCTGGCGCGCCCAATTACTAGAAAAACAGGCTGATGGCGGCCTACCCGCACGTCTACTGCGCTTTGTCGCTTAATCCCAAGCAATAAAGGTCTACGGGCGGTTACAATCTTGTTTTTGATAAAAACCGCAGAACAAACACTCTGCACCCAGGAATAGTAAGATGAAAACAGCACAAGAACTCCGCGTCGGTAACGTCGTCATGATTGGCACAGATGCCATGGTCGTTTTGAAGGCCGAATACAGCCGCTCAGGCCGCAACTCTTCAGTTGTCAAAATGAAATTTAAAAATTTGTTAACTGGTGCACCTAATGAAGGTGTTTACAAGGCAGATGACAAATTTGATGTTGTTATCTTGGATAAGAAAGATTGCACTTACTCTTACTTCGCAGATCCGATGTATGTATTTATGGATACTGAGTACAACCAATATGAAGTTGAAGCTGAATTCATGGGTGATGCTTTGAATTACCTCGAAGAAAGCATGCCATGTGAAGTCGTTTTCTACGAAGGTAAGGCACTCTCAGTAGCAATGCCAAACTCTTTGGTTCGTGAAATCATTTATACAGAGCCAGCTGTTAAAGGCGATACCAGCTCAGGTAAGGTATTGAAGAACGCAAAACTAGCTACTGGCTATGAATTGCAAGTGCCCCTGTTCTGTAACACTGGTGACAAGATCGAGATCGATACTCGTACCGGTGAATATCGTAGCCGTGCGAACTAAGCACTAGCCACCATATGAGAAGCCCGGTTCTGCCGGGCTTTTTTATTCCTAAATCCAAGGTCATAATAGCCAAACCATGACAAATGACATCACACCAGAAATCAGACCTCTGAAGATTGAGGATATTCCTCAACTTATCGAGTGCATCAAACGCTGCTATGGAGAGAGCTACCCTTTTCATGAAATGTATGATCCAGCTGCTTTACAAAAAATCGTTGAAGACAAGCTGATGTACTCCGTGGTTGCACAGCACCAAGATGGGCATCTGATTGGTCATTGCGCCCTCACTTTTGATAGCGCTCATAACACCTCCCCCGAGGCAGGCAAGATGGTTGTAGATCCAGACTTCCGTGGTCACCACATAGCTGAAGCCATGGCCAAAATGCGGATTGATATTGCCAAAAAATTGGATTTAGTGGGCTTTTGGACCGACTGCGTCACAAACCACCCCTACAGCCAGGATGAAATGATTGCCTTTGGCGCTCAAGAGACTGGGATCTTATTAGGCGCTGCACCTTCTCGCGAAATGGCGGGCTTACAAAACTTTACCGACACCAGAATGTCCTTTCTTTCCTGCTATCTACCCCTGAAAGAACAGGTCAATACGATTTATCTACCGAAGAATCATATTGATTTTGTGAGTGATTTAGCCAAGAGAGTGAATGTCAAAAGAATCATTTCAGAATCTAACTCCCCAGGATCTAGTAAGTCAGAATACAAGGTCACCGTGAATCCTGCCACGCAAATGGCGAATATTAAGGTGCAGCATATTGGTGAAGATTTTTCTTCTGCCATTAGTGCTGAGCTAGTCAAGCTAGATTCACAGAATTTGGCCTTTACGATGCTAAGTCTCCCGATCTCTCAAGAGGCGGCTGCCCTCGCCTTTACTCAACTGGAAGAGATGGGATTCTTCTGGGGCGCTTGGCTCCCGAATTACTCAGCGCAGGGCGATGTACTTCGCCTGCAAAAACTACATGAAACAGTGAATGTAGATGAAATTATCTGTGCGCGAGATCAAGGAGAGAACATAAAAAAATATGTCATCTCCGAATGGGAGCGAGTATCACCAAAAAGCTGATCGCTTAAATCAACTGGAATTGCTTTAGTAAACCTTTGGCATGTTGGTACTCCGCCTGATCCTGCAACTCTTCCCAAGTAGGCGCTGGGGAACTTGGCATTAAACGATTCAAACGTAGCATGGATTCAGCCTGCTTTGCTGACGAAACCTTTAACTTCGTCAATAATTGATCTGCTAAATCTGGACGATTACAAATCAACACAGCATCACAACCTGCCTCAAGCGCCAACTCTGCGCCCTTCACAACCGAGCCAGCGACGCTAGCACCTTCCATTGATAGGTCATCACTAAAGATAACTCCCTCAAATCCAAGCTCCTGTCGGAGAATCGAGTGCAGCCAAACTTTAGAGAATCCTGCGGGATTTTTATCTACTTTGGGGTAGATAACGTGGGCCGGCATGACTGCAGCCAGACTCAAATCCAACCACTCATAAGGTTTAGCATCGTCATTCAAGATTTCTTTTAGCGATCTCTCATCTACCGGTATGGCCACATGGGAATCCGCTTCTGCCCAACCATGTCCAGGAAAGTGCTTGCCACAGTTAGCCATATCACCCAAACGCAAACCTTCATTCAGACTTTTTGCCAAAGCAAACACAATCTGCGGATCACGACTAAAGGAACGATCACCAATCACTCCGCTGCGACCAAAATCCAAATCGAGCACTGGCGTAAAACTAAAATCTACACCACAAGCACGCAGTTCAGATGCCAAAACATATCCACACGCAGTAGCAGCCGCCATTGCTAAAGCTGCTGACTCAGCAGCATAAGTCGATTTATTTTTAGCTAGCCAGAGCTCGCCCAACTTACGCATTGCCGGAAGATGTGTAAAACCATCTGTCTTACAGCGTTGCACCCGCCCTCCCTCATGATCAATCGAGATCAGTACATCAGGGCGTAGTTTTTTAATTTCTGCTGTTAATTGAGTAAGCTGTTTGCGATTAGCAAAGTTTCTCGCAAACAAAATAACGCCACCAGTCAGGGGATCCAAAATTCTGCGGCGATCTTCTGAATCTAGCTGTAAGCCAACGACATCCAGGGTTACGGGGCCAGGGCCTAATGGAGTTTTACTCATCAATATCCTCATGATTACTATTTTTGAACTACGATGACGTGGGCGATCGCCATATCTTGCTCATCACTCACTGTCACTTGGGCTTCCCAATTTTTTTCCTGCATAAATTGCGCTAAAGCACCTAAGTAACTTGTTACCGGTTTACCGCTAGGCTCATTTAGAGTCTGTAAGGAACGCCAAGTCATTGGCATTCTCATTCCTAAACCAATGGCCTTTGAAAAGGCTTCTTTTGCAGCAAAACGGGTTGCTAAAAAGGCGATGCCACGCTTGTGATTTCTGGAAAGTCGATGCTTGAAGACCAACATCTCATCTGGCCCTAGAATTTTTTCAGCTAAGCGCCCATGGGTTCGATCGTATGCCGCCTGTAAGCGCTCAATCTGCAAGATGTCTGTACCAATACCAACGATCATATTTTTACCGTGCGCTTAAGAGCTCAGTCGCCCTTGATTCATGAGTGCCTTCATGTCTGTAATCGCTTTATGCCATCCTTTAAATACGGCCTCAGCCACAATGGCATGCCCAATATTGAGCTCAGATAGTTCTGTGATGGCAGCAATCGGAAGGACGTTGTCCTCATTTAAGCCATGGCCTGCATTGACTCTGAGACCAATGCTGACACCATACTGTGCCGCTTTTTTAATTCGCTCTAGTTCTGCCAATTGCGCTGCGCCAGTTTCATCTGCATAGCGGCCAGTATGCAATTCAATCACGCTGGCTCCGCAATCTTTGGCTGCCTTAATTTGCTTCTCATCAGGATCAATGAATAGAGACACCCGAATACCCGCATTCTTTAGCTGCGTTGTTGCGGCCTTTACGGCTTCAAAGTGAGATAGAACATCTAGGCCGCCCTCAGTAGTCACTTCTTCACGCTTCTCAGGCACCAGGCAAACATCGTGCGGCTGAATCTTGCAAGCAATATCTAACATCTCCTGAGTAACGGCGCACTCTAAATTCATGCGTGTTTTGATGAGGGGACGTAACGCAATCAAATCTGCATCTTTGATATGACGACGATCTTCTCGAAGGTGCAGCGTAATCAAATCAGCACCAGCTTCTTCAGCTAAACGGGCAGCTTTTATAGGATCGGGATAGATCGTGCCCCTGGCATTACGCAAAGTAGCAATGTGATCAATATTGATTCCCAGTTCAAGGGCTTTAGGTGCGGTCATGACAGTAGAGTACTAGATTTTTTTCAAATCAATCAAAATTTGTCGCGTCGTTAAGACTTGATCTTGAAGATGTAGGCCCAATAAAAACCGCATGAGTTGCTTACTCTCAGACAAAGTCTCAGTATCTGAAAAATCCCTGGCAGCAATGGCCAAGAGTGATTTACCTGAGAGGACGGGCCAATGCCCAGGATCATCACCCTGTACTGGTCTCACACCGCGCTCAGGCTGATAAACATACTGATCAGAGGAGATGGGGGCTGCATTCGTTTCAACACATCGATCAAGTGCAGCGGCGTAGCCAGTCTCTTGCAAAAGCGAAAGCTCAAATGGCCGCAGAATTTCCTCTAAACCCTTGGACTCAAACTCAAGGTTAGAGAGTGCATTAATGGTCTGAGAATAACTATCGTAGAGCTTTTCGTATTCATCCTCGCGGGCTAAGAATTTCACCAATAGTTCATTGAGATAAAAGCCGCATAGGAGCGCATCACCGACAAGCGATGGCATTCCGCCAACCCACTCTGATTTAGTTAAAGTACGCAACTCTGATTTACCGCTCCAAGAAACCAATAGCGGCTGAAAGCGCTGTAGTACTGGTCGTAATGTGGAATGAGGACGCTTTGCTCCCTTAGCAATCAGGGCCATGCGACCGTGCTGCCTGGTAAATACATCCAAGATCAGACTAGTCTCTTTATACGGAATGCTGTGCAACACAAAAGCAGGTTCGTCAGCAACTCGAATCGAGGCCATACGTTTTATTCCAGACCTTGTGCCCGCAACTCAGCACGATCATCAGCCCAGCCGCGCTTCACTTTGACCCAAGTCTCTAAAAACACTTTGCCGTCAAAGAGTTTTTCCATATCAATTCGGGCATCGGTTGAAATCTTCTTCAGGCGCTCACCCTTTTGACCAATGATCATCGCTTTATGGCTATCGCGGTCCACCAAAATAGTAGCGGCGATGCGGCGCATCTTGCCGTCCATCTTAAATTGATCAATCACAACAGTGCTGGTGTACGGTAACTCTTCGCCTGTAAAACGAAATACCTTCTCACGCAAAATCTCAGCCGCCAAGAAACGCTCACTGCGATCGGTTAGGGTGTCGCCATCATATACAGGTGGCGCTTCAGGCAAATAGCCTTCCAATACATCTAATAATCTTTGAACATCACCCGGGCTCTTAGCACTCATTGGGACGATTTCAGCAAACTCGCATTTGCCTTGATCTTCATGTCCACCTAATTCAGTCCAAGGCTGACTCATCTCTTTCATAAAATTGAGCAAAGCCTGGTCACGCTCAGAAGGAGTCTGAAAGCGACTATTAAAGAGGTCTAATTTATTCAGAACCAATACCACTGGTAGATCATTCGGGAGAAGACGAAGTACCTTCTTATCATCCTCACCGTAGTACCCCGCCTCAACTACAAAGCAAGCCACATTGACATCTTGTAAGGCAGTCGTCACCGTGCGATTGAGCGCCTTATTCAAGGTATTCATCAAGCGTGTCTGAAAACCAGGCGTATCAATGAAAATAAACTGCGCTTCTTCGCGGTTCTGTATTCCCAAAATACGATGGCGAGTCGTTTGCGCTTTACGGGAAGTGATGCTGATCTTTTGACCAACTAATGCGTTCAAAAGAGTAGATTTGCCCATATTGGGACGCCCCACAATGGCGATAGTGCCGCATCTAAACACGATTAGCCCTTCAGCTTAAGATTGAACTGCTCTTCGGTCACTTCTTTTTTAGCCGCTTTCTTTTTGGCTGACCGAGTCTTTTTGGGTTTACGAGATTCTTGTGGCAAAGCTTTGAGCATAGCTATCAAAGCCAACTTTGCTGCCGCCTGCTCAGCAGCTCGACGCGACGCCCCCTCACCTTTTACTGCTACCTTATGGCTCGGAATTAAACACTCCACTTCAAACTGCTGATTGTGTGCAGCCCCAGTAGTACCAGTCACGTTATAGGCTGGTAATGGCAACTGATAGCTTTGCAAACACTCTTGCAATAGCGTCTTGTCATCTTTGCCTAAGGTCTTGGGATCAACGTGTGCCAAGATAATGGAATACAGCTTGCGCAAACAAGTCTTAGCAGCATCAAAGCCACCATCCATAAAGATAGCGCCAGTAACCGCCTCTAAAGTATCAGCCAATATTGAAGGACGACGAAAGCCTCCACTTTTTAACTCACCCTCACCTAAACGAAGATAGTCAGATAAAGAAAGGGTTTGCGCAATCTCATAAAGGGCTTGTTGCTTAACCAAGTTCGCACGCACTCGGGAAAGGTCACCCTCATCTAAATCGGAGTAACGCTCATAGAGCATTTCTGCAACAACACAATTCAAAATTGAATCGCCTAAAAACTCAAGGCGCTCATTATTCTTTTTACTGTGACTGCGATGGGTTAGAGCTTGATTCAGTAACTCCGGCTTTTTAAACGTGTAGCCTAGGCGCTCTTGAAGCGGTGTAGTTTCAATGACGGCGCGCGCGTTCATGATGATTACTCAAAGCCACCGATGCGGCCAAGATTTCCGAGGTTTAACCAAACAAAGAAGGCTTTACCCACAATATTTTTATCTGGCACAAATCCCCAATAACGAGAATCTGCACTGTTATCGCGGTTGTCACCCATGGCAAAGTAATGGCCGGGAGGGACTTTGCAGGTCAAACCCGTTTGTTGGTATTGGCAAAACTCAATGCCAGGAAAACGCTCTGTTGGGAAAAATCCTGATGGGCGATCAGGATCATTGAGGATATCGTGACGATTACCACCTAAATCTGCTGGAAAGCTTTCTGTATAACGTTTGGCATAGCGCATGCTCTCAGGGTCTAAATATGCTTCGCCACCACTGTATTGCAAGGGCTGACCATTCACGGTCAAGCGCTTATCTTGATATTGAACGACATCGCCTGGAATAGCCACTACACGCTTAATGTAATCAACCGACTCATCGCGTGGGTAACGAAATACGACAACATCCCCACGCTGTGGTGACCCTAAGTCCACCACCTTTTGATTGATAACTGGCAAACGAATCCCGTAGGTAAATTTATTTACCAAAATGAAATCGCCAATTTGTAAAGTGGGAATCATAGATCCAGATGGAATCTTGAAGGGCTCAACTAGAAATGAGCGCAATACAAATACTGCGCAAATGACCGGGAAAAAGCCTGCGGTGTATTCCAGCCACAGAGGCATACGTGCAATGCCTGCTCGCAGACGCTGTGGGGCAAAGTAGACCTTATCTGCAACCCAGGCAATGCCTGAAACAATCACCAAAATAAAGAGAATGAGAGCGAAGTTCATTAATCTTCCACCTGCAAAATAGCCAAGAAGGCTTCTTGTGGAATCTCCACATTACCTACTTGCTTCATGCGTTTCTTACCTTCTTTTTGCTTCTCTAATAGCTTGCGCTTACGGGAGATATCACCACCGTAGCACTTTGCCAAGACGTTTTTACGCAATGCTTTCACGTTTTCACGCGCCACGATATTGCTACCGATGGCCGCCTGAATCGCCACATCAAACATCTGGCGAGGAATAATGCCGCGCATCTTGGCAACCACTTCGCGCCCACGATGCTGACTATTACTGCGATGAACAATCACCGAGAGAGCATCTACCCGCTCACTATTAATCAGAATATCAACCTTGACCACATCGGCAGGACGATATTCCTTGAATTCATAATCCATTGAGGCATAACCGCGTGAGATGGACTTCATTTTGTCAAAGAAGTCCAAAACAATCTCTGCCATTGGTAATTCATAAGTGAGCTTAACCTGGCGGCCCAAGTAATTCATATCCATCTGAATACCCCGCTTACCAACGCACAGCGTAATGATTGCGCCGACGTACTCCTGGGGCATATACAAATTGACTGTCACGATAGGCTCAAGAATCGTATTGATCTTGCTAGCCTCTGGCATCTTCGAAGGATTGTCTACGGACACAATCGTTCCATCGGATTGCTCAACCTGATACACCACCGTTGGAGCGGTAGTAATGAGATTCATGCCGTACTGACGCTCCAAGCGCTCTTGCACTATTTCCATGTGCAGCAAACCTAAGAAGCCGCAACGGAATCCAAAACCAAGCGCTTGAGACACCTCAGGCTCATACAAGAGTGAAGCATCATTTAACTGCAGCTTCTCAAGAGATTCACGCAACTGATCGTATTCACTCGCCTCCACTGGATATAAACCAGCAAAGACTTGGGGTTTGACTTCTTTAAAACCAGGTAGTGGTTCGGTAGCAGGAGCACGACCTTGTTGACCAGGAGAGTGTGTGACTGTGTCACCCACCTTGGCAGCTTTTAATTCTTTAATACCGGCAATCACAAAGCCCACTTGACCCGCAGATAATTCTGGACGATCAACAGACTTAGGACTAAATACACCAACGTGCTCAACTAAATGGCTTGAACCATTGGCCATTAAGGTAATTTTTTCTTTTGGTTTGAGAGTGCCGTTCACAACGCGCACCAACATCACTACACCCACGTAGTTATCAAACCATGAATCAATGATCAAGGCTTGCAATGGGTCTTTTACATTACCCGTTGGCGGAGGAACCCGAGCAATCATTTCTTCGATTACATCTTGAACACCCATACCTGTTTTTGCTGAACAGGTGATTGCTTCAGAAGCATCAATACCGATGACATCTTCAATCTCTTTCTTAGCACGCTCAGGATCTGCTTGTGGCAAATCAATCTTGTTTAAGACTGGCACCACCTCGACACCTAACTCAAGCGCCATGTAGCAGTTAGCGACTGTTTGAGCCTCGACACCCTGACTCGCGTCAACCACTAGCAGAGCGCCCTCACAAGCAGACAGGGAACGACTTACCTCATAAGAAAAGTCGACATGCCCCGGGGTATCAATCAAGTTGAGGTTATAGATCTTGCCGTCTTTTGCTTTGTAATTTAAGGCAGCTGTTTGGGCCTTAATCGTAATGCCACGTTCACGCTCAATATCCATTGAGTCCAGAACCTGGGCTTCCATCTCACGATCAGAAAGTCCACCGCACAGTTGAATAATGCGATCAGCAAGCGTTGATTTGCCGTGATCGATATGGGCGATGATAGAAAAATTGCGGATTAAATCCATAGCGTCTTATTAGGTCATTCAAAAAACGCCTTGTCAGAACGCACCACAATGATGCGCTGCAAAAAGCCGTCTTAGGAGGATTGTAATGGGTGGCGCTGGTTTGGCGCCCAACCCCATTTTTAGGCCTAAATTGGCCTTATTTTGGCCTTACCGGGATAACTAAAGTGCTATCTGCGCGGCGAACAAAGACTGGAACAGCCTTATTGGCATCAAGGCCTTTTACGATAGCCTCAAACTGCTTGACCCCAGTGATATCGACATCCCCAATTCGAATAATGACATCCCCAGGCTGAATTCCAGCCCTAGCTAGAGCACCCTCCCCTAAACCAGTGACTTCAACGCCACCTTTGACATTGAGCTCTTTCTTTTTGGCGTCCGATAAATCAGTAACGGCTATACCTAAAGTGCTGGCATTAGCGCTATTTGACGAAGGTGCCTCTGGCTTTTTGCTAGCCTTTTGATTTGACTCACTATCACCCACTGTGACCGTGATGTCCCGGGTAGCACCCTTGCGCCAAACCTGAACAGTAGCAGCAGTGCCAGGCTTCGTTTCTCCAACTAAGCGGGGTAAATCAGTGGACTTCGCAATTTCGCGCCCATTAAAACTCAAGATCACATCGCCAGATTCAATTCCGCCTACAGCTGCAGGACCACCTGGATCAACATTGCGAACATATGCACCGCGCGGTTTACCCAAACCTAAACTCTCTGCAACATCTTTAGTCATCTCGCCTAAGGCAACACCAATACGACCCCGAGTCATTTTTCCAGTTGTACGCAATTGATCCGCTACGCGCATTGCCTCATCGATCGGAATGGCAAAAGAAATACCCATGTAGCCGCCAGAGCGACTAAAAATTTGGGAGTTGATACCAATCACTTGCCCAGCAGTATTGAGCAAAGGGCCGCCAGAGTTACCTGGATTGACCGCAACGTCAGTTTGAATAAAGGGCAGGTAATCACCAGTATCACGGCTTTTAGCAGAGACAATACCAGCGGTCACGGTGTTCTCCAGACCAAATGGGGAGCCAATTGCCAACACCCACTCACCCACTCTCACACGTGAAGAATCCCCCAAGGGCAACCTCGGCAAATCACGCGCCTCAATTTTGACGACTGCCACATCAGTGCGCTTATCCATTCCCAATAACTTGGCTTTGAATTCTCGTTTATCAGTCAAGGTGACATAGATGGTTGTTGCACCTTCAACCACGTGAGCATTTGTCAAAATCAAACCATTAGATTCAATAATGAAACCGGATCCTACTCCGCGATCGGCTTCCTCTGGTTTGCCTTGCTTTGGTGGAGTCTGTTTAGGAGTATTAGGAAGCCCAGGAATAGGAACGCCAAAAAAACGGCGGAAGAATTCTGCCTGCTCTTCCGGCATTCCTGGAATGCCGCCCGTCTGCTGTACCTGTACTTTTTCGGTTGTGCGAATGTTGACAACAGCAGGACTAGCCCTTTCGACCAGATCCGCAAAGTCAGGAATCATCACCCGAGGACTCTGAGCAGAGGCGACCGGAATAAACGAGAGTTGGCCAAGGCTCATAACGGCCAATAGCGCAATAAAGTACTTTTTCATGATGCTAAGCCTACTTGGTAAAAACCAAAAAAGTGGAGATAAGGAGAATATTAGGTCAATTTGCCAAAAATCAAGGTGCCGTTAGTACCACCAAAGCCAAAGTTGTTTTTAACCGCATGGTCAATCTTCACGTCCCGAGCTGTATTGGCGCAGTAGTCCAGGTCACATTCAGGGTCTTGATTGAAGATATTGATGGTTGGTGGGGATTTCTGATTATGCAGCGCCAGAATAGTGAAAACCGACTCCAAGCCCCCAGCGCCACCCAAAAGGTGCCCGGTCATCGACTTGGTTGAGTTGATCAACGCCTTCTTGGCATGATCGCCTAGGGCCGCTTTAATGGCCTCAGTTTCATTCTTGTCGCCCAATGGAGTAGATGTTCCATGAGCATTGAGGTATTGAATTTGGTCTGGATTCAAACCAGCGTCACGCATCGCATTCACCATGCAACGACGTGGGCCATCCATATTGGGTGCAGTCATATGATAGGCATCGCCACTCATACCAAAGCCCATTAATTCACAATAAATTTTTGCGCCACGGGCTTTTGCATGCTCATACTCTTCCAGTACGATCACGCCAGCGCCCTCTCCGAGCACAAATCCATCGCGATCTTTATCCCAAGGACGAGATGCTGTAGCTGGATCATCATTTCGGGTTGAGAGTGCTCTTGCAGAAGCAAAACCACCAACACCTAACGCAGAGATTGTGGACTCAGCACCACCAGCAACCATCACATCAGCATCGCCATACTGAATTAAGCGTGCCGCTAAACCGATGCTGTGCAAACCAGTTGTACATGCAGTCACTGCAGCAACGTTTGGACCTTTAAGGCCAAACAGGATGCTTAAGTGGCCTGAAATCATATTAATAATCGAGCCAGGAACAAAGAAGGGTGAGATACGGCGAGGGCCACGAGCCAAGAGCTCAGCACCAGTCTCTTCAATCATTGGCAAGCCGCCAATGCCTGATCCAACCATCACGCCAATACGTTCAGCGTTTTGCTCGGTAATCTCTAGACCGCTATCGCGGATAGCTTGAGTCCCCGCAGCGATGCCGTAATGGATAAAGGTGTCCATATGGCGCGCTTCTTTAGCAGAAACATATTCTTCAACGTTGAAATCTTTCACCTCGCCAGCGAAGTGAACACTGAGCGGAGTATGGTCGAACTTAGTGATAGTGGCTATGCCTGATTTGCCCGCAAGCAAATTAGACCAAGCCACATCAACTGAATTGCCAACTGGTGAAATTAGGCCAAGACCGGTAACTACAACCCGGCGTCGGCCATTTGATACTGACACAGTAGTACCTAGGCTCGGGAATTAACCCTGAGCTTTTGATTTAGCGAAGTCGATCGCGAGCTGAACGGTGGTAATTTTTTCGGCTTCCTCATCAGGAATTTCGATACCGAATTCATCTTCCAAAGCCATTACCAGCTCAACAGTGTCAAGAGAGTCAGCGCCCAGGTCATTCACGAAAGAAGATTCATTCTTGATATCTCCTTCTGCGACGCCCAATTGCTCAGCGACGATTTTCTTAACGCGTTGTTCGATGTTGTCCATTAATTTCCCCAGGGGTTGTAAAAAACGATGGAAGGATTTTATCAGTTTGGCGGATCAAATTAGCAAATTCGCCTAAAAATGACCAAATCCTTGATTTGTCCTTAGGCTAGATAGAGTCCGCCATTGACGTGTAGGGTATTTCCCGTAACGTAACCCGCGGCTGGAGAGGCTAAAAATGCCACCGCCTGGGCCACATCCTCAGGGCTCCCTAAACGGGCTAAAGGAATGTTCACTTTTAGGGCATTTTGCTGCTCTTCGCTCAAAGCACGGGTCATATCGGTATCAATAAAGCCCGGTGCCACGCAATTTACCGTGATATTTCGGCTGCCAATCTCGCGCGCCAAAGCCCTTGTCATGCCAGAAACACCTGCTTTTGCAGCGGCATAGTTGGCCTGACCAGCGTTACCCATATGACCAACAATGGAGGTGATATTGATAATGCGGCCACCACGTGCCTTCATCATGGGGCGCAAAACAGCTTGTGATAAACGAAATACCGAACTGAGGTTGGTATCAATCACATCGGTCCACTCATCGCCCTTCATACGCATTGCCAAGTTATCGCGCGTAATGCCAGCGTTATTTACCAAAATATTGATAGCACCAAAATCTTTCACAATGACATCAATAATATTTTCACAAGCATTTGGCTCAGTGACATTTAAGACCATTCCACGACCACCAGTAGATTTCAGACGCTCATCAATTGCTTTTGCGCCATCCGCTGAAGTTGCCGTTCCAATTACTTTGGCACCACATTTCACCAACTCATCCGCAATGGCTTGACCAATACCGCGTGATGCACCGGTTACTAAGGCAATTTGTCCGCTTAAATCGAGATTCATGTTTGTCTTCCGCTGTGAACTTTGTTAGCTAAGTTTATTTTTATTTAAGACCTGCAAGCGCTTCATTCAAGCTGGTTTCATCAAATACTGGCACGCCAGTCACTTGATCATTAATCCGCTTGGTGAGGCCTGCTAAAACCTTACCGGGACCACATTCCACCACTTGGGTAACACCTTGTTGTGCCATTGCTTGAATGGTTTCTTGCCAGCGTACTGGCTTGGCCGCTTGACGAACTAAAGCATCTTTAATGGCCGCGGGATCATTCAAAATTTGCACGTCTACGTTGTTAATAACAGCAATAGTCGGTGCTTTAAATTCAATATTCGCTAGATAGCCTTTTAACTTTTCTGATGCTGGCTGCAATAAAGAGGAATGAAATGGTGCTGATACAGGTAATGGCAGTGCGCGTTTTGCGCCAGCTGCTTTCAGCAACTCACATGCTTTAGTTACGGCATCACTTGCACCAGCAATCACTACTTGACCGGGTGCATTAAAGTTCACTGCCTCAACTACACCACCAGATGCGGCACTTGCCGCTGCGCAAACTTGAATCACCATGGCGTCATCTAAACCCAAAATCGCAGCCATGCCACCAGTCCCTACTGGCACCGCACTTTGCATTGCCTCAGCACGAAAACGTACCAATGGCACTGCATCTTTAAAAGAGATAACACCTGCAGCAACTAATGCTGAGTACTCCCCAAGGCTATGACCAGCCATCACTTTAGGAGCCTCACCACCTGCTGCAAGCCAAGCACGGTAGAACGCAACACCCGCAGTCAACATCACAGGTTGCGTGTTGGTAGTTAATGCCAAGGCCTCTGCCGGGCCCTCAGAAATCAACTTAGCAACATCTTCACCCAAGGCATCAGAAGCCTCTTGTAAAGTTGCACGTACTTCGGTGCGCTCTGCCACCGAGTTCAACATCCCAACGGATTGGGAGCCTTGACCTGGGAAAACAAATGCAAATGTCATGAGAATATTTTGAATAGTTAAGAATTAGTACTTGAGTGCGACTGCACCCCACGCAAATCCACCACCAACACCTTCTAATAAAAGATGTTGGCCTCGCTGAATTTGACCTGAACGCACACCGCAATCCAATGCAAGCGGAATAGATGCTGCTGATGTATTGCCGTGCTCATGCACGGTCACAATAACTTTATCCATAGACATGCCCATCTTCTTGGCAGTGCCTTCCATGATCCGGATATTGGCCTGGTGTGGCACTAACCAATCAATTTGTTCTGGCTTGAGATTGGCTTTCTCCAAAGCTTCATGAGCTACTTGCTCCAAAACTTTAACGGCCAATTTAAACACTGCTTGACCATCCATAGTCATAAAGGGAGAGCCATGAACCTGACCATTACCAGCGCGTCCGGGCACGCATAAAATATTGCGCTGGCTACCATCCGCATGTAAGGCAGTTGACAAAATACCAGGCTCTTTTGAGGCCTCTAAGACGACCGCTCCTGCACCATCACCAAAGAGTACGCAAGTTCCACGATCCTGAAAATCTAAGATGCGGGAGAAGGTTTCGGCACCAATCACTAAAACTTTTTTATAAGTCCCACATCGAATGAAGGCATCAGCAGTCGCTAATGCATAGGTAAATCCAGCACAAACCGCCTGAATATCAAAGGCCGCACAGGCAGTATGCGCACCCAATTTATCTTGTACTACACAAGCAGTGCTTGGAAATCCACCCAAGTGATCTGGTGTAGAAGTGGCCAAAATAATCAGATCCAAATCTTCAGAGCCAATACCGGCGCTGGTTAATGCAGCTTGTGCTGCCTTGAGCGCTAAATCGCTAGTCAGCTCATTTTCTGCAGCAAAGTGTCTCGCAGAAATCCCGCTACGAGTAGTAATCCACTCGTCACTGGTCTCTAAACCATTCTTGGCTAAACGCTCTACCAAATCCTGGTTGCTCAAGCGCAGCTCTGGAAGATAACTTCCTGTGCCAGCAACTCTTGCGTAAATACTCATTCTTTTGTCTCCGCCATAAAGGCCCCAGCAATACGCTCCACCATCCGATTCTTAGCGGCTTCATAAGCACGATCTAAGGCAAAACCAAATGCAAAACGATCGGCAGAGCCATGACTCTTAATGACACATCCGCGTAGACCTAACAATACCGCACCGTTGTAGCGACGATGATCAACGCGTTTGCGCACCCGCAATAAGGGAACCATTGCACAAATAGCCATGAGCTTTGTTAGTAAAGAGCGATTAAATTCTTCGCGAATCATACCGCTCATCATTTTCGCTAAGCCTTCACTGGCCTTCAAAACCACATTACCCACAAAACCATCGCACACCACAATATCGGTAGTGCCTTTAAAAATATCATTGCCTTCTACATTGCCATAGAAGTTCAGTTTAGTTTGACGCAGTAGCTCGCTCGTTTGCTTGACTACTTCGTTACCCTTAATGACTTCTTCGCCAATATTGAGCAAACCAATTGAGGGATTTGGCTTGCCATCAACAACCTGCACCATCACATTAGCCATTTGGGCAAACTGAACTAAGTGCACAGGCTCACAATCTGCATTAGCACCCAAATCCAGCATGGTTGTTCCACGACCTAACTCATTCGGTATAGCAGTAGCAATCGCTGGGCGATCAACACCCTCAAGTGTTTTAAGGATGTAACGAGAAATCGCCATCAAGGCACCAGTATTGCCAGAGGAGATGACGGCATCTGCAGCGCCCTCTTTCACTTGCTCGATTGCAACTCGCATTGAAGAATCTTTTTTGCGACGCAAAGCCACTTCAATGGGGTCATCCATTAAAACAACTTCGCTCGCGGGAATGATTTGAAGGCGCTCAAGAGGCGCTTTAGAAAATTTATTGAGGGCTTGCTGAATTGCGGCAGGGTCACCTACCAATGCAATCTTCACATCAGCATGCTTTGCCAAAAAATCGCAGGCGGCTGGAACCGTCACAACGACTCCATGATCTCCGCCCATGGCATCAATAGCTAGAGTAACGCTCATAAACTCATTGATTGCTGCAAGTGATTTATCCAAGAAAAAAGCGGCTTTTCGTGGAGCCGCTTCGATCTATTTAGACTAAAAAATTAGTCGTTTTTTGTTTTAACCACTTTACGACCACGATAGTAGCCGTTTGGTGAAATGTGGTGGCGCAAATGAGCCTCACCAGTTGTGGCTTCAACAGCCGTAGCAGGTGCGGTCAAAAAGTCGTGCGCACGATGCATGCCACGTTTGGAAGGTGATTTTTTGTTTTGTTGAACGGCCATATTGAACTCCTAAGCAAGGCAATATTCTAGCATGGAAAAGCGTCTAAATGCTTGATTTATCAATAAAGCATATTCAATACAACTTTCCTAATACAGGCCAGAATTTTAGTTTTTCTTCATATTTTTCAATATGTTAAAGGGGTTTTCAGGCTTTTCAAGGGTATCTTCCTCCCCCTCATCCCCAAAACTAGAGGCATGGGGCTCACAAAACCCCTCTGGATGCTTTGGGATCAAGGGCAAAGATAGCAAAATCTCATCCTCAATCGTTTCTAGAAGATTGAAATGCTGGCTAGCAACCAAGGCTTCATGCTCCTCATCCTCTATCGGGTAATCATCAGCCAGATCTTCGCTAGCCAAGAGCACAAAACGGCGTTTTTCAGACAAATCCACAGCGCAATCTTGCAAACAACGCTGACAAATGAGGTGAATTCGGCCTTTTAAGCCTAAATCCAGGGTTTGTAGAGGATCGCTTCCAGGGGAATCCTCAAAATGGGACTGAACACTCCACTCAAATCCGTCCCCTTTTAAAACCACCGAAGCCTCCTTGGCAAGCCTGGGAAGCTGATCAATACTTAAAAAACCTGTGCCACGATAGGTCTGTGGGGCGCAAAAGTCGACCTTTTTTAAGGCACTAGGCTCTGCAGACAACTCAATTTGAGGTAAAACTTGATTACGATTCATGGCATCAGTCTAAATCAAGCCTACTTTGAAAGCACCTGCAGTAATGAGTATTTCTACAAATCCCCCGCTCATCCTGGCATCCACTTCGGTTTACCGACGCGAACTCTTAGAGCGCCTGCGCATTCCTTTTGAAGTGATTTCACCCAAAGTGGATGAAACCCCTCTTGCCGGCGAAAACTCACTCGATCTTTCACTCAGACTTGCGCATGCAAAAGCTGCAGCCGTTTCTAAAGCGCGCCCTGAAGCTTGGGTCATCGGCTCAGATCAAGTAGCCGATCTTTGTGGTGCCGCCATTGGCAAACCAGGAAATTTTGAAAGGGCGATGGCGCAATTGCAATTGATGCGTGGACAGACCGTCACTTTTTACACTGCACTTTGCTTGATGAAGGGTGATACACAGACCACCTTATGCGTCCCCACTGAAGTGCGGTTTCGCAAATTATCCGATGATGTACTAGAGGCATACCTGCTTGCGGAGGAACCCTATGATTGCGCAGGTAGCGCCAAGTCTGAAGGTTTGGGCATTAGTCTTCTAGAAGCCATTCAGAGCGACGATCCAACTGCTCTCATTGGTCTACCACTGATTGCATTGACGACCCTCTTACGTGATGCGGGTTTTGCAATCCCATCTTCAAATACAAAGTAATTTATGGCAAAGCTTGGCACTCTTTTTTTAGTACCCAATACTCTTGGGGATGATGCTCGTACCGAGCAGCTGCCTTGGGTTCTGCCAAACCAAACCATTATTCAAGCCGCCAAACTCAAGCATTGGATTGTGGAAGATGCCAAAACAGCCCGGGCATTTTTAAAAGCAATTGATACCGTCGCGCCATTGGTCTGCACGATTCAAGAAATGCAAATGGGTGAATGGCGTGGCCTTGCTCGCAATGCCAAGTATGGCGATTCTGTAAAACCAGCAGATCTTCTGCAGCCTTTAATTGCCGGCAGTGATATGGGTCTCATGTCCGAAGCTGGAGTACCAGGTGTGGCTGATCCTGGTGCTGAACTAGTGTTGGCTGCCCACAAATTAGGAGCCAAAGTAAAGCCCTTGATTGGTCCAAGTTCAATCCTATTGGGTTTGATGGCCAGTGGCTTAAACGGCCAACGTTTTGCTTTTCAAGGCTATTTACCGCATGACACACATGAGCGTAGTACCAAGTTAAAACAACTCGAGCTCGAATCCAGAAAATTACAGCAAACACAAATATGGATTGAGACGCCCTATCGCAATACAGCGATGCTGATGGCTTGTATGAATTCTTTAACTCCGCAGACGATGCTTTGTCTTGGTGTAGATCTGAGCTTACCAACTGAAATGGTTGTGACTACATCCATTACTGAGTGGCGTAAGCGTTATCCTAATGAAGCTGCCTGCGCATCATTACAAAATAGGCCAACCGTATTTCTACTGTTGGCCTAAATATGATTTTTAAATCTTCTTTTTGATTTGTATTTTTTACTTCAAATCTGGAGTCTTAATTAAAGCCTTGCCTGCTGCCGCTCCAGCTTCAGCACCAAAGCGCTTAGCAACCCGTTCAGCAAAGTTTTCTTTCATGGTGTAGTCCAAGATGTCAGGGGCTTTAAACACATCGCGTGCGACTGTCTCTACCGTACCAAATCCATCAGCCAAACCTAGCTTGACTGCCTGTTCACCATTCCAAACGCGACCTGAAAATAAATCAGCCGTATCCTTCAAGCGGGCCCCACGGCCTTCTTTCACAACCGCAATAAATTGCTGATGGATTTCATCAATCATGGTTTTGATCATCTCTACTTGCTGAGGATTTTCCTTGCTAAAAGGATCCATCATTCCTTTATTGGATCCTGCAGTAATCATGCGACGAGTGACGCCCAACTTATCCATCAAACCAGTAAAACCAAAGCCTTCCATGATGACGCCAATTGATCCAACCAAGCTTGCTTTATCTACAAGGATTTGATCAGCAGCTACAGCAACGTAGTAACCACCAGATGCGCAGATATCTTCAACGACAACGTAAAAAGGTTTCTTTGGATAGAGCTTACGCAAACGATGTATCTCATCATTGATCATGCCTGCCTGAACAGGTGAACCCCCAGGGCTATTGATACGCAAGACTACGCCAGCACTGTTTTCATTTTCAAAGGCAGACACTAGGGAAGAATTGATATCCATCGCATTGGCCATTGAGCTAGAGGAAATCTCGCCATCCAAAGTCACCATCGCCGTATGTTTCTCTACCCCCATACCGCGGCCTGGAAGATGAAAATCAAAAACGGTAAAGACTACTGCCACCATTACCAACAAAGTTAATACTCGTAATACGGCTTTCCAGCGGCGCGCTTTACGAGTTTCTTTTAAGTTCTCTAGCAATAAATGCTCAAGCGCTTGACGTTCCCAATTTGGGTTTGGATTGTTTTCCATTATTTCAATTCCTTAGTGTTTCTCTTAGTGCTTCTCTGGGTATTTGTCTTACTACTTCTTCATGTTTCTTGTTGAATTCTCAATGCTGATCAAATCGATGCTTGCAGATTATCTTTAAGCCATTGGGTTAACTGCGGAACATCATCAACGTGGGCCAAGGACTTTGAGGTCTTCAGGGTATCTGGCGGGTGGGCACCATAGGTTACTGCAATTGCATCTACCCCCGCATTCGCAGCCATATCAAGGTCATGCGTTGTATCTCCCACCATCAGGATGCGACGCGTTGGGACTTGAGTGACATCGGATAACTCCAGCAACATGCCGGGATGGGGCTTAGAAAAGGACTCATCCGCTGTGCGCGTTTCATGAAAGAGGTTCGTCATTTTGTGATGTTTGAGTGAGCGATCTAAACCCACCCTCGACTTACCAGTTGCCACCCCTAAAAGATAATTATCCGATCGCAGATCTTCTAGCAATTCTCTAATGCCGACAAACAAGTCGAGCTCGTGATCTTTTGCTAAATAATGAAAACGAAAACGATCGGTCAATTTTTGGAAGTGCATCGGATCTACCCAAGGCACAGCCCGGCGCAGGGAGTCATGAATGCCTAAGCCGATTACTGAGCTTGCCAATGAATCATCTGGGACCTTAAAACCTAAGTCGCGACAAGATTGCTGAATGCAGTGCACGATCGTAGGCGTGGAATCCATAATAGTTCCATCCCAATCCCACACAATCAGGTCATAACGACGATCCGCTTTGTTTTTTTCTGGCATCTTTTAAGAAAATCTTTTATTCATTCACTGGCTGAGCGAAGGTTTTCATCATCAACTCGAACTCTTGAGGTAAAGGCGATTCAATGCGCATTTTTTCCCCAGTACGAGGATGAGTAAATCCTGCGAGATGGGCATGCAAATAAAGACGCTTCGATTTAATGAGTTTATCTTGATCCTCAAAACCATATTTATCGTCACCCAGAATGGCATGCCCCAACTTTTGTAAGTGCACCCGGATTTGATGCGTGCGGCCCGTTTTCAACTGGGCCTCAGCTAGGGTAATAGCTACTTCATCTTTCTTGAGGGTTTTGCTCACCCGTAAAGCAGTATGGCTAGGAAGTCCGTCTGGATCAACCCGCACCCTGCGTTCACCATTAGCCAATAGATATTTATGTAGCGGGAATTTGAGTTGCATCACTTGAGCACCCTGAGCAATTTCACCATGGGCTAGTAAGTAATAGCGCTTATCAGTTTGCCCTTCCCGAATTTGACGGTGTAACTCAACCAGGGCACTCCGTTTTTTTGCCAAGAGCAAAACGCCTGAGGTATCACGGTCTAAACGGTGAACTAGTTCTAAGAATTTGAGTTCCGGACGTGTAATGCGCAGCGTTTCAATCACGCCTAAGGCAATACCTGAGCCACCATGAACCGCCAAACCAGCTGGCTTATCGACTATTAATAGTGCTTCATCTTCAAACAGAATCAGCATTTTGTCGGAATAACCCCGAGCACGGGATTTTGTCTGTGCTGTATTCACTGCCGCCATTTGGGCGGGTTCTGCAATTCGGACCGGAGGCACTCGAACAACATCGCCCTCAATAAGGCGGGTAGTTGGCTCGGCCCGCTTTTTATTCACCCTAACCTCGCCCGAGCGAATAATTCGATAAACGTGGCTTTTGGGAACCCCTTTAGCCCAGCGGAGTAAATAGTTGTCTAAGCGTTGGCCAGCCTCTTCAGGACCAATCGTTTGCAAATGGACTGCGGGTGGAGCGGATGTTTTTGCCTTTGGGGGCTTGGATACAGGGTCAGATTTCATGATTTATCTCTCTTGCCGCCTCGTTCTAGGACGACAAGGGACTCAACAATACCCCATTGTCATTCAACTTGTGCCGTATAATCAACGCTCTAGCCAATTTATTGGCCCGAGACCAACCTGAAGTCAGGCTTGTATCGTGGAGCTTGGAGTCGCCCTTTAAAAGACTCCCGGGGTTGCCCCTCCCCCGTTGTAATGAGGCGCAGGGTTGGTGTGCCGTATGCCGCGACCCGCGATAGAAGACAGTTTTTTAGGCGCGCGCCTGCATTGATGACCTAAAGGAGGTCTCTGCGGCGATCGTCAAGTGTGGCACCGATTTAACCGAACGTTATTTTGGTGGACTGGGCAAAAGAAGCCTAGATTTGCAAGATCCACACTCATAAACCGCCATGGGCTTGGTCCCAAGCGGCATTTAACCTGTCCCCTAACGCAGCGCGCTTACTTCGCCCTCCCCCATAGGAGAGTGTTATGAAACGCATGTTGTTTAATGCAACTCAACAAGAAGAGTTGCGAGTTGCCATCGTTGATGGTCAAAAACTCATTGATATTGATATCGAAGCTGCCGGTCGTGAACAACGTAAAGGCAATATCTATAAAGGTGTAATTACCCGCATTGAACCCTCCCTTGAGGCCTGCTTTGTCAATTACGGCGAAGAACGTCATGGCTTTTTGCCATTCAAGGAAGTTGCCCGTAGCTATTTCAAAGAGGGCATAGATGTCCGCAATGCCTCTATTAAAGATGCACTGCGCGAAGGCCAAGAAATTATTGTTCAGGTAGAAAAAGAAGAGCGCGGCCAAAAAGGTGCTGCGCTAACCTCCTTTATCTCTCTGGCTGGTCGTTATTTGGTATTAATGCCTAATAACCCACGTGGAGGCGGCGTTTCTCGTCGCATTGAAGGCGAAGACCGCCAAGAACTCCGTGAAGCCATGTCGCAATTAGAAGTACCAGATGGCATGAGCATCATTGCTCGCACTGCCGGCATTGGACGTGATGCTACTGAATTACAGTGGGACCTAAGCTATTTGATGCAGTTGTGGAAAGCCATTGACGAAGCTGCCAAAGGTAACTCCGCGCCATTATTGATTTACCTTGAGTCTAGCTTGGTAATCCGCGCGATTCGCGATTACTTCCAGCCTGATATTGGCGAGATTCTCATCGACACTGATGACATCTACGAACAAGCTGCTGCATTTATGTCAGTAGTGATGCCAGATAACTTGCCAAGAGTGAAGCGCTATCAAGATGATGTGCCTTTGTTCTCACGCTTCCAAATTGAACATCAGATTGAAACCGCGTATTCACGTACTGTGCCATTGCCATCCGGCGGCGCCATTGTGATTGACCACACTGAAGCGCTAGTCTCTGTGGACGTGAACTCTGCACGTGCAACACGCGGCTCTGATATTGAAGAGACTGCTACCCGCACGAACCTAGAAGCTGCCGATGAAATCGCTCGTCAAGCACGTTTACGTGACTTGGGCGGCCTGATCGTTATCGATTTCATTGATATGGAGTCCAGCAAAGCACAGAAGGATGTTGAGAATCGCTTACGCGATGCCTTGCGTCACGATCGTGCACGCGTCCAAATGGGCAAGATCTCCAAGTTTGGCTTGATGGAGATGTCACGCCAACGTTTGCGCCCTGCATTATCTGAAGGTAGCCACGTAACCTGCCCTCGCTGTAATGGCACAGGTCATATCCGTGATACCGAGTCTTCTGCCTTACAAGTACTGCGCATTATCCAAGAAGAGGCAATGAAAGAAAATACTGCCGCCATTCATACTCAAGTACCAGTTGAAGTGGCTGCTTTCCTCTTGAATGAAAAACGTGCTGAAGTCATCAAGATTGAGACACGCTTCAAAGTCAACGTCTTGATGGTGCCGAATAAGCATCTCGAAACTCCACATTACAAACTAGAGCGTTTACGCCATGACGATCCACGTCTTGACGATCAAAAAGCAAGTTATGTCATGGCTGAAGAAGCTGCACGTGAACTTGAGACAGACACAACGGTTAGCAAAAAAGATGCTGACGTTAAAGTGCGTCCTGAAGCTGCAGTTAAAGGCATCACACCGACTCAACCTGCACCTATTAGCCAACCACGCCCTGCGCGCACTGAAACAGTGGTTGTAGAGAGTTCTGGTGGTTTATTTGGATTTATTAAGCGCCTCTTCTCCTCTACTCCTGCAGTAGAAGAGAAACCAGTGCCAAGCAATGGTCGCGGACGCAATCAAACTCGCAATGGTGATCGCAATAACCGTAACCGTGGTCGTCGCGGTGATAGAGGTGACCGTGCTGAACGTCCAGCAGCGACTGCCGCTGAAGTCGCTCCAATTGAAGGCACCAATCGTAATCGCAATAACCGCAATCGCAATAACCAAAATGGTCCAAAACCAGAACGTCAAGAAGGTACTCGTAATCAAGCTGCTCCAGCAGCTGTCACACCTGCAACGGAAGCTGCCCCAGGTGCTGATGTAGCAACGGGTGCTGATGGTGAAGAGCGTCGTGGTCGTGGTCGCAATCGTCGTGGTCGCGGTCGTGGACAACGTGAACGTGGTGAGCGTACTGAAGGCGCTACTGATGCAGTTGCGACTCCAGCAGTCAATGCAAGCCCATTCTCAGGACCTCCATCTGGCATGGCAGGCGCATCAGCAACGATGCCAATGCAAAATCTTTCCAATAGTTTTGGCAACGTAAAACCGGTAGCTGAAAAACAAGAAAGAGCGCCGCGTGCACCACGTGCACCGCGCCCTACTCCAGCAGCTGCTCCAGCACCAATGGCAGCAGTAGCAGCATCTACAGTTGAAGTGATTGTGAAGCCTATGCCAGAGCTTCCTAAGGTCGCCTTCCAGGCACTTGAAGAAACGCCACTTCATAGCGTTGTGCAATCTGCAGGCATGATTTGGGTAGCGACCGACTCAGGCAAGCATGCCGAAGTCCAAGTCCAAATTAAGGCTGAGCCCGTTATTGAAAATATCGGCAGAACGCCAAAACCTGCTGCAACCCTACCTGAAGGCCCAATGGTTTTAGTTGAAACCGGCGGCCAAGAAAAAACGGTCTAAGGCTTTTTCTCCAGACCGCCATTTATCCCACAAAGATACTTGGCGGTTTGGCAGAAACCCCGTTTCACGGCCATAATTGAGAACATGGTTGAAAAAGTAATCCCCATTCGTATTGATGAAGGCAGCGGCCTTACGCCGTCCATTCCTGGACAACTGATTGCACCCCATGGTCATACCAAGGATGCTCGAGGTCGGACATTACGGGACCTGCGGATCTCGGTTACCGACCGTTGCAACTTTCGCTGCACTTATTGCATGCCGAAAGAGGTATTCGATAAAAACTATCCTTATCTCTCACATCAAGAATTACTGAGCTTTGAGGAAATCACTCGACTCACTTCGATCTTCTCTACTTTAGGCGTTGAAAAGATTCGCCTCACCGGTGGAGAACCATTGCTGCGTAAAAATTTAGAGTTGCTGATTGGCATGTTGGCCGACATTCGAACACCCGCAGGCAAACCACTAGATCTAACCTTAACAACCAACGGCAGCATCTTGCGTAAAAAAGCAGCCGAATTAAAAGCTGCAGGATTACAAAGACTCACCATCAGCTTAGATGGCTTAAATGATGAGATCTTTAAAAAGATGAATGATGTTGATTTTCCAGTTGCAGATGTATTGGATGGTATTGCTGCAGCTCAAGAAGCTGGCTTTAAAAATATTAAAGTCAATATGGTGGTTAAAAAAGGAACTAATGATCACGAGATCATTCCGATGGCAACCCATTTCAAAAACAGCGGCGTTATCCTGCGCTTTATTGAATTCATGGATGTCGGCAGCTCCAATGGCTGGAATATGGCTGAGGTGCTGCCTTCTAAAGAAGTTATTGCACAAATTAATGAAGTATTTCCACTAGAGCCTATTGAAGCCAATTACTCAGGTGAGGTTGCTCAACGCTGGCGATATGTCGATGGCTCCGGCGAAATTGGCGTGATCTCTAGCGTGACTCAAACCTTTTGTCACGAATGCACTCGCGCACGCATCTCTACTGATGGCCAAATGTACCAATGCTTGTTTGCCAATCAAGGTTACGATTTCAAAACTATGTTGCGCTCTGGACGTAGCGATTTAGAAATTGCGAATGCCATTATGAATACCTGGTCCCATCGCGACGATCACTATTCTGAAATTCGCGGGTCTCATACTGCCAACCCATCGACCGGCAATCGCAAAGTCGAAATGTCCTATATTGGCGGCTAATGATTGCTCCAGAAAATATGACTGGCTTAATCCTCGCTGGCGGTCGTGCTCAGCGTATGGGTGGAATTGATAAAGGCTTAATTCCCTTTCTTGATCAACCCTTAATTGCTTCCGCTATCAAGCGCCTCCAGAATCAAGTGGGGTCCATTCTGATTAATGCCAATCGCAACATCACTAAATATGCTGCCTATGGCTATCCCGTCATCCTCGATGAAACCCCAGACTTTTCGGGGCCCCTAGCGGGATTTTCTGTTGGACTGCAGGCCTGTAAAACACCTTATCTTTTAACCTCCCCTTGCGACTCCCCGCTCCTTCCCCTAGACCTCGGAGTAAAACTAGCGGAAGAAATGGAGCGCGGGGATTTTCAATTGGTTTATGCCTCAAGCAAAGAGCTTGACGATAAGGTATGGGCCCAACCTGTTTTCTGTTTAATGCGTGCTGACTTACTAAAATCACTCCAGGGGTTTTTAGCAAAAGGCGATCTCAAAATCGATCGCTGGTTTAAAGAGTTACATTCAAGTACGGTGGTATTTGATAATGCCACTGCCTTTGCAAACGTGAATACTCCCGAGGAACTCCAGTCTTTAGAAGAGGTATCGCGATGAATCTTTCACCCAATAACCCGATTCTGCTCAGCTCCTCTTTACATGTAGACGAGGCTCGCAAAGCGATTGCGCAATTAGTTGCTGAGCTGATTTCAGAATCTCGTTTAACTCAGAGCCCTACTGATATTGAAACTGTTTCTCTAGATCAGGCGATTAATCGCGTACTGGCACTAGATGTTTTATCCCCTATTGATGTGCCCTCTGCTGACAACTCAGCAATGGATGGATTTGCATTTAACGGTCAATGCCTAGATAGTCAATCTCCTGAGATTAGCTTACGTGTGATTGGTACAGCCTTTGCTGGAAAGCCATACACAGGAGTAATTGGCCAAGGGGAATGCCTGAAAATTATGACCGGCGCTTTAATGCCAAGTCATTGCGATACCGTTATTCCGCAAGAGTTCACGGAGTCTGAAGACCAAGTCGTGATTCGATTCAAGCAAAACCAAGTCAAGCCTGGTGAAAACCGCCGCTTACGTGGTGAAGATTTGGAAAAAGGAAAGCCAGCTATTGTTGCAGGACGTTTATTGCGTCCATCCGATTTAGGTTTAGCCGCCTCTCTTGGTATTGCACAACTTCAAGTTCATCGCAAATTAAAAGTAGCCATATTGTCTTCTGGTGATGAGCTTCGTTCATTAGGTCAGCCATTAGATAGTGGTAGTATTTATGACAGCAATCGCTATAGCCTCACTGGACTATTAAACCGCCTCAATATGGACATCATCGATTGCGGTATTGTGCGCGACGATCCTGCCTCACTGAAGGAGGCCTTTTGCAAGGCAGCTCAAAAAGCGGATGTATTGATTTCATCTGGGGGTGTCTCAGTTGGTGAGGCGGATTTCACCAAGCAAATCATGCAAGAGCTAGGTGATGTCGGCTTTTGGAAAATTGCGATGAGGCCAGGTCGTCCGATGGCCTTTGGCACACTCAAGCCTGTTCCAGGAAAATCCCCTGCTCGTAAAACCCTGTTCTTTGGATTACCTGGTAATCCCGTAGCAGTCATGGTGACCTTCTATCAGTTTGTTCGTGCCGCACTTTTGCAACTCAATGGCGCAAGTCAAACTGAAGCCCCTTTAACCCAAGCAATATCTGAAACCTCCATTCGAAAGAAACCAGGTCGCACCGAGTTCCAGCGCGCTATCTTGGGGCCCGGTCCCGACGGCCGACCCACCGTAAGACTCACCGGGAGCCAGGGCGCAGGTATTTTGCGTTCGATGAGTGAGGCAAACTGTTTTGTCATCCTTCATCATGATCAAGGAAATATTGCTGCTGGTGATTGGGTAGATGTAGCACTTTTTGATGGACTGCTTTAAGATTGCGTCATCATGAAACTTAGCAAAAAAGAACTCGTCTTCCTCGACCCCATGCATACGGCCAAAACCTTAGTCTTGGTTTATCTATGTTTCTCAGTTCCCATCGTTTTATTGGCCCTCTTTGTTGCCTTTGTTCGCGATGGTGCCATTCCAGGATTTACCGTTCTTTCAGCATTAATTCTCAATGCGCTACTTGGCTTTGGTTTACTGTGGATTGCCTGCAAGGTCTACAACTGGGTAGCAGGCAAGTTCGGTGGAATTGAATTAGCTTTGCGCGAGCTCCCAGAAGAAATCGACGCGGAGTAATTTGCGTAGTTTGCGAATTTGGCTTTTACTAAGCCTTCAATAATTCTGTATTAATTAAACTCGGTGGCTTCTTACCCGCTAATGCAGCGCGTAAGTTTTCAATGGCTAAATCCACCATTGCTCTACGCGTCTTTTCGGTGGCACTCGCAATATGCGGCGCCAATACTACGTTGCTGAGTTTGAGCAACTCTGGATTGACTTGCGGCTCACCCTCAAATACATCCAATCCTGCAGCAAATATCTTCTTCTCTTTTAGCGCTTGCGCTAAAGCCAAATCATCCACAATGCCACCACGGGCGATATTGACTAGAGTTGCAGTAGGCTTCATGAGAGCAATTTCTTTTGCACCAATAGTATGGTGGCTCTCAGCGGTATAAGGCAAGACGAGGACTACGTGGTCCGCAGTGCGAAGCAGTTCTTCTTTAGAGACATAAGTTGCCCCACAGGCTTTTTCATCAGCCTCAGAGAGACGACTGCGATTGTTGTAAATCACCTTCATACCAAAAGCGAGTGCGCGCTTAGCAATGCCTTGACCAATCCGACCCATACCAATAATGCCGATGGTGCTGTGATGTAAATCCATTCCCAGAGGGTTATGAACAATTGACCACTTATCCCAGTGGCCATTTCTGACCCAATGCTCAGACTCCGTAATACGTCTTGCAGTTGCCATCAATAATGCAAAACCAAAATCTGCAGTGGTATCCGTGAGAACATCAGGGGTATTAGTTGCCATGACACCAGCAGCAGTCATTGCTGGCACATCAAAATTGTTGTATCCCACCGAAATATTGGCAACCACTTTGAGATTCTTTGCATGGGCAAGCGCTGCAGCATCAATGCGCTCACTTCCAGCAACTAATGCCCCCACCACATTTGCGAGTTCTTTTTGCAACTCTTCAGGACTGAAGATCCGATCCGCCTGATTTGAAATAAGCTCAAAAGATTCCTCCAGCTTGGCCAAGGCTTCTGGGAAGATAGCCCTAGCAACGAGGATTTTGGGTTTGGAGCCGCCAGATTCGGAATTTGACTGTGTATTCATAGGAAAGACTTTACCTCAAGTAAATTGAGTCTTTTGCCTGAAAAATGGGCTAATTCGGCTAAAATCAGGTTTTCACCACCCACACCCCAAGCTTGGGGTTCTTGAAATAAAACATCATGACTTACGTTGTTACCGAATCTTGTATCCGCTGCAAATACACCGACTGTGTTGATGTTTGTCCAGTTGATTGTTTTCGCGAAGGCCCAAACTTCTTAGTAATCGATCCAGATGAGTGCATTGACTGCGCCGTCTGCGTTCCAGAATGTCCAGTAAATGCCATTTATGCAGAAGATGATGTTCCTGGAGACCAGCAAGTATTTATTAAGCTTAATGCCGAGCTCTCACCAGGCTGGACGTCGATCACTAAATCTAAAGCAGCACTCCCAGATGCTGACGAATGGAAAGAAGTCAAAAACAAGCTTGATCAGTTGGTGAAGTAAACCTTCACCCATCCCTTCGAGAATTTGTGTTGCACTCCCCCATTCAAATCGATGCACTCATTATTGGTGCCGGCCCCGTGGGTCTGTTTCAAGTTTTTGAGTTAGGCCTGCTAGAGATCAAGGCGCATGTCATTGATTCCTTGCCTGAAATAGGCGGCCAATGTATCGAGCTTTATCCAGACAAACCAATCTATGACATCCCTGCGATCCCAGTTTGTACAGGACGTGAGCTTACCCAAAATCTCCTAAAGCAGATTGAGCCATTTGGCGCTCAATTTCATCTTGGCCAAGAAGTCACGGAATTAAAGCCGCAAGCTGATGGACGCTTTTTAGTAAGCACCTCCAAGGATGAACATTTTCTAAGCAAAACTATCTTCATAGCCGCAGGCGTTGGCGCGTTTCAGCCTCGCGTCCTCAACCTCGAGGGCTTAGACGTCTTTAATGATTCGCAAGTGTTCTATCGAGTAAAACATCCCGAGCAATTTGCCAATAAGAATCTAGTGATTTGTGGCGGTGGTGATGCCGCCTTAGACTGGGCCTTACATTTTGCCGATATTGCATCCAGTGTCACCTTAATTCATCGACGTGATGACTTTAAAGCAGCGCCAAAATCAATTACTAAGATGCGTGAACTTTGCGCTGCTAACAAGATGCGCTTACTCATTGGTCAAATTACGGGCTATGAGACCCGCGATGATCGCCTCACTGAAGTCGTGTTCAAAGATGTTGACGGTAAACCTCAACTCATCACACTAGATGATCTCCTGATTTTTTTTGGTCTCTCACCTAAGTTAGGCCCTATTACTGATTGGGGACTTGAGATTGATCGCAAGCAAATTACGGTTGATACCCAAAAGTTTCAAACCAGTATTCCAGGAATTTATGCCGTGGGCGATATTAACGTCTATCCCGGCAAGAAAAAATTGATTCTTTCAGGCTTTCATGAGGCAGCCTTAGCCGCCTTTGCTGCAGCTGAGTACCTCAACCCTGAAAAACAGATCCAACTGCAATACACCACCACCTCTCCTAAGCTTCACAAGGTCCTCGGGGTGAAGTCACCCACATTCGAGTAAGCTATCGGATAACCTTTAATTTTTAGCCAATTTTCTTATGCGCCAATATCACGATCTCATGAAAGAAGTCCTTGCCAAAGGCGTCCAAAAGTCGGACAGAACTGGCACTGGAACGATCTCGGTATTTGGCCACCAGATGCGTTTTAATCTGGCTGAAGGCTTCCCAATGGTGACCACTAAGAAGTTGCATCTGAAATCCATCATTTATGAATTACTCTGGTTCCTCAAAGGTAGCACCAATAATAATTGGCTCAAGGAACGCGGCGTATCGATCTGGAATGAATGGGCAGCACCCGATGGCGAGTTAGGCCCCATCTACGGATATCAATGGCGTTCTTGGCCTGCGCCCAATGGACAGCACATTGATCAGATTGCCGAAGTCATCGACACAATCAAGAAAAATCCTGATTCCCGACGCATTATTGTTTCTGCTTGGAACGTAGCAGATATTCCGCGCATGGCTTTAGCGCCATGTCATGCCTTCTTTCAGTTTTATGTAGCTGACGGCAAATTGTCATGTCAGTTATATCAACGTAGCGCCGATATCTTTTTAGGTGTTCCTTTTAATATTGCCAGCTATGCCCTGCTGACGCACATGGTTGCCCAGCAATGCAATCTCGAAGTAGGTGACTTTATCTGGACGGGCGGCGATTGTCATCTTTATAGCAATCACCTTGAGCAAGTAGACCTGCAGCTCTCTCGTGATTTCTTCCCATTACCTAAGCTGAATATTTTGCGCAAACCGGATTCTATTTTTGATTACGAGTTTGAAGATTTTGAAATTACCGGCTACGAATCTCATCCACACATTAAGGCGCCGGTCGCTATTTAAGAAAACCTTTACATGACTCAACCAGCTATTTCTATGATTGTGGCGCGCTCGCGTAACCATGTTATTGGTCGCGACAATCAAATGCCTTGGAAGATTTCTGCAGACCTGCAATTCTTTAAACGGGTGACGATGGGTTTTCCTGTCATCATGGGACGTAAAACTTGGGAATCCATTGGCCGTCCACTGCCAGGGCGTCGCAATATTGTGGTTAGTCGCAATGCCAATCTCACTCTAACAGGCGCTGAATTGGCCGGGTCTTTAGATGAGGCACTTAACCGTCTTAGCGATACCCCGCGCGTCTTTGTTATTGGTGGTGAGCAATTATTTACACAGGCTTTTCCAAAAGCAGATCAACTTTATATTACTGAAATCGATATGGATGTTGATGGTGGCGACACCTTCTTTCAGGTTCCTAAACCTGAGGAATGGGATGAGATTGAACGTACCCCCGGCTCTGAAGGTGATATCACCTTTCACTTTCTGACGCTACAGCGTAAATAAAAAAGGCTCCTCAGGAGCCTTTTTACATTGAGGATTTTTCTGCCTTATAGTTTTTTACTAAAACTATATTGGGCAAAGGCCTCTTCAGCCAAACCAAACCATTGCGCTTCCATATTTCTAAAGACGCGATAGTCCTCAAAAATCTTCTTGAACTGAGGGTTCTTCGCAGACTCTTCTGCATAAGTCTCTTCCGCCGCCTTAAAACAAGCATCGAGTACTGAAGAATTGAATTTACGTAAGACTGCGCCGTTTTGCACAAGACGCTGGAGTGCTGGGGGATTTAGGGCATCGTATTTAGCACACATATCGTGGTGCGCCATAATGGCGGCGGCTTCCCAGGCGGCCTGATAAGAAGGGGGTAAAGAATCCCATTGCTTTTTATTGACCAAGAAAGAGAGTGCTGCTGCGCCTTCCCAAAATGCGGGGTAGTAGTAATTTTTTGCTACCTTTGCTAGACCTAATTTTTCATCATCATAGGGGCCAACAAATTCTGCGGCATCAATCGTACCCTTCTCTAATGCTGAGTAAATTTCACCTGCAGGAAGTTGTTGAGGGACGACGCCCAATTTAGCTAATACTTGCCCAGCAAAGCCAGCAATCCGAAATTTCAGGCCCTTTAAATCTGCAGGGGATTTAATTTCCTTACGAAACCAGCCGCCCATTTGAGTACCAGTTTGTCCACCCAGAAAATTGACGATGTTATAGCTGGCATACAGCTCGCGCATTAACTTCATGCCATTACCATGCAGCATCCAAGCAGACTGTTGACGGGCAGTCATACCAAAAGGTGCAGCAGTATCAAAAATAAAGGCGCTATTTTTTCCTAGGTAGTAATAACCAGCAGTATGACCACACTCTACAGTGCCATTTTGAACCGCATCTAATACCTGCAGCGCTGGCACTACTTCACCAGCAGCAAATACTTTGATATTAAATTTGCCATCTGTCGCTTTGCGTAGCGCATTAGCAAAGATTTCAGGGGTGCCGTATAAGGTGTCTAGCGATTTGGGGAAGCTCGACACTAAACGCCAATTAAGGGTTGGCAAATTTTGCCCAATGGCTGGTGCAGCTAGGGCTACAGCTCCTGCGCCTATAGTCGCTTTCTTTAAAAAGGAACGTCTTTGCATTTCAATCTCCCCAATCTCTTAGATGCCTATCTTATTTACCGCCGATGGTCATTGAACCAATCAAAATGGAACCCGTTTCTTTAGTTCCTCGAATCAGTGTGTCACTTCCAATCATCTGGATATCCATCAGCATATCGCGCAAGTTTCCAGCAATCGTAAATTCTTCTACTGGATATTGAATCTCACCATTTTCAACCCAGTAGCCAAACGCGCCCCGAGAATAATCCCCAGTCACATAGTTCACGCCCTGCCCCATAAGCTCTGTTACCAATAGGCCAGTACCCATCTCTTTCAGTAAGGCAGGCAAACCACCCTTAGGCGTTTTTTTGCTATGGATTGTTAAATGGTGTGAACCACCTGCGTTGCCCGTGGTCTTCATTCCCAATTTACGCGCTGAATAGGTGGATAAAAAATATCCCTCTAAGATTCCCTTATCTACAACTGTACGAGCAGAGGTCTTAACACCTTCCTCATCAAAAGGCGCGCTTCCAGTCATGGATTTCAGATGTGGATTTTCAAATAGGCTGATGTGTTTTGGTAGCACCTGCTTACCCAGGCTATCGAGCAAGAAGCTAGAGCGGCGATACAGCGCACCTCCAGAAACTGCCTGCACCAAACCACCCAATAAACCCGCTGCTAGAGGAGCTTCAAAGATGACGGGGCAGCGACGGGTTGTAAGCGATCTTGCATTGAGGCGAGACAAGGCGCGTTGCGCAGCATATCTACCAATGGCTGCAGGATCAGCCAACTCCTCAGCAATGCGAGAACTGGAATACCAATCATCCCGCTGCATCTTGGCCTGTTTTCCAGTCTCCGTTGCGATAGGCGCACAAGAAATGTAATGCCTTGAAAATGGATAACCGCCCATAAAGCCGTGGGATGTCCCCATCATGAAATGGGCATGATGAGCTGATACAGATGCGCCATCACTATTTTGAATTTGCTTACTCACTGCAAAAGCACTGCCCTCTGCCGCTCGAGCAATTTCCACTGCTTCTGCAGAATCGAGATTCCATGGGTGAAATAAATCTAGATCTAAAGGTTTCTTTTCTAATAACTCACGCTCAGCTGGCCCGGCACAATTATCTTCAGCCGTATGTTGGGCAATATGGTACGCAGCCTCAACCGTAGCCCTAAGAGAAGCTTTTGAAAAATCACTCGTACTAGCATTCCCGCGACGATGTCCCAAAAAGACAGTCACGCCAACCTGTTTATCGAGACTTTGCTCGATCGTCTCAACCTCACCCTTGCGAACGGTCACAGAAAGGCCTTGGCCCTCTGAAATCTCGGCAACAGCGTCCGAAGCCCCTCTTTTTTTGGCTTCTTTAAGCATGAAATCGACGATTTCTTGGAACTGGTTAGATGTATATGTAAACATGCCCTAATAATAGCTAGAATAGAAACATGAAGCATACCGAAGCCTGGAAGCGAAGCGCTCCAAACGAAATCAAAATTGGCTTGATCTCAGTCTCCGACCGAGCCAGTAAGGGTGTTTATCAGGATGAGGGCATACCTGCCCTGCAGACTTGGCTCAAAAAGGCCTTGACCAACCCCTGCGTCTTTCATGAACGATTAATAGCCGATGAGGCAGAAATCATTACGGAAACGATTGTTGAGCTCGTGGACGACTTGGGTTGCGACCTAGTCCTCACCACAGGCGGCACAGGGCCCTCACGTAGAGATGTCACCCCAGAGGCTACCCTAGAGGCAGGAACCCGCAGAATGCCGGGATTTGGGGAGCAAATGCGTCAAATCAGCCTGCACTTTGTTCCTACTGCGATTTTGTCTCGTCAAACCGCTGTTCTCCGAGAAATTGAGGGCCATGCTGCTTTAATCATTAATCTACCCGGCCAACCCAAGGCAATTGCTGAAACCTTGGAAGGCCTTAAAGATGCTGAAGGTAAATCGATTGTCCCTGGCATTTTTGCCGCCGTACCTTACTGCATTGATCTGATTGGTGGGCCCTATATGGAAACTGATGAAACCGTGATAAAAGTATTCAGACCTAAGAGCGCCATTAAAAAGTAAAAACTTACTGCGGTAAGGGAACAATAAATTTTTCACGGTAATACTTCAGCTCTTCAATCGACTCTTCGATATCGGCCAAGGCAGTATGTGCCTGATTTTTAGTAAATCCTTTGACTAACTCTGGATGCCAGCGCTTGCACAACTCTTTCAGAGTGGAGACGTCAATATTTCGATAATGAAAATAGGCCTCTAGTTTTGGCATGTACTTAGCCATGAAGCGTCTATCTTGACCGATCGTATTGCCACACATGGGAGCTATACCTGCTTTGATATATTGCTTTAAAAAAGCAATACACTCGGCCTCGACAGTCGCCTCATCTTGAGTTGATGCTTTTACCTTATCAATCAAACCCGAACGTCCATGGGTACCTTTATTCCAAGCATCCATGGCATCCAGAACTAAATCCTCCTGATGAACCACCCAAACCGGTGCAGTTGCGATGGTATTGAGATGGGCATCAGTGACAATGATGGCAATCTCTAAAATACGCTCAGTTTCTGGGTTTAAGCCTGACATCTCCATATCCACCCAGATCAAATGTTCGCTTGCTGGGGCAGTCTTTGGAGCAATAGGGCTACTAGTATTTGGTTGTTCGCTCATACCTGTTTTCATTTAATGATTGATAAGAGACTACTGTAATCATCGCGCCACACGGTAAAACCCTTAGGATCTTCGATCTCTTGCGCGTTAATGAATTGAATATCCCGAAAAGCCTTCTTATCTTTACTGATTAGCGCCCATTCAGAACGATAGCCTACCTTCGTTTTTGAGGCAGCAAAGCTTACTAATTTGACATCTTGATTAAATGTATTTGCGGCAGTTTTAATAACTGGGCTCAAGTTTAGAAAGCGATTTGTAATGTGCAATGCCAAAATGCCATCGCTCTTTAAATGCCTAAAGTAATGAGTAAATGCTTCTTGGGTAAGTAAATGAATCGGAACAGAATCGCCCGAGAAAGCATCGATTACAAGAACATCAAACTGTTGATTTGGCTCCTGCTCTAATTGTAAGCGCGCATCACCCAAAACATACTCGATGTCGGCAGGACTCTTAGATAAAAAAGTAAAGTGCTTTTTAGCAGCATCAATCACTTGGGGATTAATTTCATAAAAGCGGTATTGATCCCCTTTGCGTGCATAACCAGCCAAGGTACCAACACCCAAACCTACTACACCTACTTTTATAGGCTGACTAGATTGAGATTTAACCAAGATGGCCTGGCCAACACCACTTTCACGAACATAGTAGGTGGTCGGCTCTTGCGCTTTTGCAGGATCAATAAATTGATTGCCATGGCTAATTTGGCCATGTTGCATTGTTTTATAGCCATTAGCCTGATCTATATAAACTTTTAAGGTGCCATAAAAATTTCGATGACTCAACTCAATGCCAGCAATATCGTGTGAATGATCGCCAATGCGAATCACGCTAATGAGCACTAGAAAAGAGGCGATTCCTGTAACCGCAGCGATCTTTAATTGGATATTTTTAAATTGCGCATTGGATAAAAAGACCAAGGCAACGACGATTCCTGTTAATACAATACCGATTGATAACTCGTAGTTTTCAGTAAACCAATATGGCGCAATGATGCCTACAAAAAAGCCGCCCATCACACCACCTACCGCCAACATCAAGTAATAAGTTGTTAAATAGCGAGAGTTAGGCTGTTGGGATGCTAGCTCGCCGTGACAGACCATACAAACAACAAAGAATGAAAACAAATTGATGCCCGTAGAAACAATCACTGGCAATTCGTTTAAGCCCAAGGTTGGCAAGTAAGCCAGAATAAAGAGCGCCGCTACCAGTAAGGGTAGAAATAACTTCCGCTGATACCAACCGCTACCCTCAAAACAAATAATGAAAGAGAGTAAATAAAGAGCTAATGGTGCAACCCAAATCATCGGGACAGGGGCAATATTTTCAGTTAAGAAGCTAGTGTCTGCCACCATTAATATGGATGGACATGCCGCCAACAATATCCATATCATTAAACGAGAAGCAGAGGGTGCAGGAGCTGACTCTTTTTCTGCTTCTATGAGGGCAATACTATGACGATTGCGCCATGCCAAGATTGCGCAGGTCAATACAAACACCACATACAACCCAGACCAGCAATACGATTGCCACTGAGTTGGCAGCATTGGCTCAAATGCAATCGGGTAAGCCAGCAAAGCCAGCATGGATCCAAAATTAGACAAGGCAAATAAGCGGTATGGAATGCCGCCTGTACGCTCACGTGCAAACCAGGCCTGAATCAATGGACCAGTTGTAGAAAGCACGAAATAAGGTAAACCAATCGAAGCAAATAAAAGGCCCAGAATTTGAAGGGTAGGATTTTCGCTGCCGGTAGGCTTCCATATCTCACTAGCAGTTAGAGGGAGCAAAGATAAGCTAATCAATAGCAGCGCAATGTGCAAGATACTTTGCCGATAAGGGCTTAGCATTTTCACAATCCAATGCGAATAGACATAACCAAACAGCAAGGTAGCTTGGAAAAACAGCATGCAGGTTGTCCAAACCGATGCCGAACCACCAAACCATGGCAGGATCATTTTTCCAATTAGTGGCTGCACCTGGAACAATAAAAAGGCGCTTAAAAAAATAGTAAGGCCGTATTGAAAAGTCAGTTGTAAGTTGTATTTCATATTGCTCTAGGGTGATGGTACTTTTTAATGGACTTCATTTGGATTCATTTTTGGCCTCAGTAAGCTAGAGCAGAATAACCCTAAACAATAACTTTCCAAGCACAGGCATTTATTAGCAACAATTTTTATAGGGTTAGATTCTAATATGGGCTGAACTTATTGTATTTATAGGCTCTCAATGGCCTTTTTATTGCCATCGTTTGACCTTCTATGGATCAACCCAAGAGGATCCCAGCCAAGTCTTGAGAAACCATCCTATTTGACATGGCGACTAAAGCTACCGCTTAAGTCAGGATTGATAGATTTACAAATATAATGACCTCATGACCTTCACTATTATTTTTCTCATTGCTTTTATTGCTAGTTTTGGCCTACGCCACTGGCTTTCTCAACGTCAAATTCGTTATGTGGCACAACATCGCGATAGCGTGCCAGCCGAATTCGCTGAAAAAGTCACTTTAGCGGAACATCAAAAAGCAGCTGACTACACCATTGCCAAATTACGTTTGGGCATTTTAGAAAATGGCGTAAGCGCCATTATTCTCATTACCTTCACCTTATTGGGTGGTTTAGAGATTCTCAATCTAGCTTTACTTCAACTATTGGGTGCTGGTATTCCTCAGCAAATGGCCCTCTTGATATCGGTTGTGCTGATCTCCGGAATTCTTGACCTCCCCTTTTCTTGGTACAAGCAGTTTTATCTAGAAGAACGTTTTGGCTTTAACCGCATGAACAAAAAATTATTCTTTAGCGATATGGTGAAGGGCATTGGGGTTGGCGGTGCGATTGGCGTTCCCTTGCTATGGGTCATCCTTACTCTCATGGCTAAGGCTGGTGACTTTTGGTGGCTCTGGGCTTGGGGTGTTCTGACCGCTTTTAGTTTATTAATGCAGTGGATTTTCCCAAGCTTTATTGCGCCTTTGTTTAATAAATTTGTCGCACTCGATGATGGTCCACTCAAAACTCAAATTGAAGCTTTACTAAAGCGCTGTGACTTTGCAAGCCAAGGCTTGTTTGTGATGGATGGTAGCAAAAGAAGTGCTCATGGCAATGCATTTTTTGCTGGCATGGGTAAAGCGAAGCGCATTGTATTTTTTGATACATTGATTGAAAAACTCAATCCAGGCGAAGTGGAAGCTGTGCTTGCCCATGAACTAGGGCATTTCAAATGCAATCATATTCGTAAGCGTCTCCTGGTCTCTTTTGCTCTGAGCTTCGGTATGTTTGCATTACTAGGTTGGATTAGCACCAAGGTGTGGTTCTATACCAACCTAGGCGTCCTGCCTAACTTAAATGGATATAACGGCGGTCTGGCACTGACACTCTTTATGTTGGTATCACCCGTATTTAGCTTTTTCTTTACCCCTTTATCCAGCTTAGCCTCGCGTAAACATGAATATGAGGCCGATGGATTTGCTGCAGAAAAATCATCAGCGAAAGATTTGATCTCAGCCTTGGTCAAACTCTACCAAGACAACGCATCGACCTTGACCCCAGATCCTCTGTATACCGCATTTTATAGTTCACATCCCCCTGCTCCCTTGCGTATTGCCAATTTGCAGCGCTTTCACTAGAGAATATGGATTCATTTCTTGCGCTACTGACAGCTTCTTATGGAAGACACTATTTAGCGCAACGGATTACTAAGGATGCTCTTGGTAATCAGATTCTTGGTGATGAACTGATTCAGGTGAGCACACCAGCCAAGCAGCATGTTGGTGCAGTAGGTGATCGATTATTGCTTGAGAGCACCTCCGCTGATCAGGCGCGCATTGTAGAAATTCAACCGAGAGAAAATTTGCTCTATCGCTCCGACGCATTTAAAAGCAAGTTGATTGCATCTAACGTTGATCAGATTTTGGTAGTGCTGGCAACCCAGCCTGCATTTTCACCCGACCTATTGGGAAGGGCGGTGGTTGCTGCTGAGACAAACCAAATTGGCTTGCACATTTTGCTGAACAAAAGTGATCTAAAAGATAACATAGTGCATGCGCGCAAAATCATTGAACCCTACGTCCGCATGGGCTACCCGGTAAGTGAAGTCTCAGCAAAATTTGATGCTGAATCGATTGATGCATTGCGACCCGCCCTACAAGGCAAAGTATCTGTTTTTGTTGGCCAATCAGGTATGGGTAAGTCCAGCTTATTAAATGCCTGGGTACCTAATGCTGCAGCTCTCACTCAAGAATATTCTGTGCGATTAGATACTGGTAAACACACCACGACTGCCTGTCGTTACTTTGAGTTACCAGAATCGTGGGGGCGTGATGCAAGCGGGAGATTAGGCGCTCTGATTGACTCTCCTGGATTTCAGGAATTTGGTTTAGCTCACATGTCTGTGAGTGAACTACAGCATGCCTTTAGAGAATTTAAAGATCTCTTAGGTAAATGCCGTTTTCATAATTGCGCCCATCAAGCTGAGCCTGACTGTGCAGTTCGAGAAGCGGTAGAAAGAAATGAAATAGCGCCAGAGAGATTGGCGCTATTCAGGCAGCTGCGTTCAGATTCAAAAACAGCGGATACGCAATTACAGGGTATTAGCCAAGCCAAACAGCGATGGTCAGCATTAGCAACAAAGCCATCCAAGCGATAACCAAACGCCATACCAAACCGACAGCAGAACGCATGGTGCGCTCAGTAGGCTCCATACCTACTTCATAGACCAAAGGCTCACCAGCCTCAGCCATACGCAAAGCTTCATCGCTATCGGGTTCGCTTAAGGGCTCACCCAGGCGAACACCAAGTGCACCACTACCAGAAGCCAGGATTACACATGACAATGAATCGCCCCATTTCTGAGTAAGGTAACGCCAGCCATAGACGGCGCCCTCAAAATTACCCACAATGGCAAAGCCCATGGCAGTAATACGTGCAGGAATCCAATCCAATACGTAGAAGAAATGGCGCGCAGATTCACTGAGGTTAAAGTCACCACGCTCAGACCAGCGCTGTGCCGCCGTATCAGCTAAACGGTATAAGACAACTCCAGCTGGGCCCATTGGCATCAAGAACCAAAAGAGCACACCAAAGACATGACGATGCGAACCAATAATCGCACGCTCTAACGCTAAAGAAATCACTTCAGTTTCTGTCAGGTTAGAGGTATCTAACTCTGGTCCATACCATTCACCGAGTGCGGCGCGTGCTGCAGGCAGATCATGACTCTCGATTGCCTCATGTACCAAAGTAAATGAATGACTGAACTGACGAAATCCAAAAAAGAGATAAGCAATGATGATGTTCCAGATGAAACCTAAAACGGGATAGGTCACCATGCAAACTACATAAATCACAAACACTAAAAAGGTCGGCAGAATAAATGCCACCATACAAGCCATGCGTGCGCCAACTGGACTTGCACCTGCCTCTGTCTTGCCGCCGAATTCACCAGCGACCCAATCCAACCAACGAGCACTCATGCGAGCGATCCAATGGCTAGAGGTTACCGGGCGATATTGCTCGGCAATGAGGGCGAAGAGAATGGAAAAGAAAGTCATACTTTTAATAGATGATAAAGGTTACGCAACATTCCGGCAGTGGCGCCCCAAATAAACCGATTTTCGTAGGGCATCGCATAAAAACGGCGGCTACCCTGCTCACTTTGCCACATCCTTACTTGATGATTGGCTGGATCCATCAAAAACTGTAGGGGAACCTCAAAAACATCAGCCACTTCAAACTCATCTAATACGTATTCTGCCTGAGCTTGAACCAAGCCAACCACAGGGGTCACACTGTATCCAGAAACTGTGAGGTATTGAGGCATATGCCCAATTATCTCAACACGACTACGTTCCAAACCAATTTCCTCTTCGCTTTCACGCAAGGCCGTGTCATTAGGACCCGCATCTCCAGGATCCATCCTGCCACCCGGAAAACTAATTTGCCCGGCATGGTCACGCAGATGATTCGTTCTCTGGGTTAATAAAACTGATAAGCCATCTTCTTTTAGCAACAAAGGAATCAAAACAGCCGCCTCAGTTATCTTGCCTGCAGCCTGACGTTTAGCAATAATGTCAGCCACCATCACTTGCCGACTTTCATCGGTAATTTCAGGCTCCCAAATTGGAGGCGCCTGAAAACGTTGTCGCAATACTTCGGGCGCCAAAATCCCTGGAGAGACCTTCACTTGATCAGAGCAAACAGCATGAACCGGAACTGCTCGTGCATCAAACCCAGGAGGTGCAGCTACATTGATTGCATCTTCTTCGGGGGTTGGGATCTTGGACATAGTTATATTCTAAGGCAACAAAAAAGGCGACCGAGGCCGCCTTTTCTTGTGCAGCAAGGCAATTTACTCAGCAGCTGGAGCAGCTACTGGTTTAGTGCGAGCTTGCAACTTTTCTTTAATACGTGCTGACTTACCAGAACGATCACGCAAGTAGTACAACTTAGCGCGACGTACATCACCGCGACGCTTCACTTCAACGCTAGCGATCAATGGTGAATAAGTTTGGAAAGTACGCTCAACGCCTTCACCAGAAGAAATCTTACGCACGATAAAGCTGGAATTGAGTCCGCGATTACGTTTAGCAATCACAACGCCTTCAAAGGCCTGAGCACGCTTACGTGTACCCTCAACTACGTTTACGCTAACTACAACTGTGTCGCCAGGCGCAAAGCTTGGCAAAGTTTTGTTAGCACTTAAGCGAGCAATTTCTTCTTGCTCAATTTTTTCGATCAAATTCATTTTTAATCCTTAAACATCTTGTTAGCGTTTAATCCCGAGATATAAATCAACGGACCTAACAGAGGATGCAGTTAAAACAATTTCACTAAACCAAAAACCAAACCACCCATTCACTACTGCGCTTTACTTAAAGTATTTACAGCGAGCGAAGAAATTGTTCATCTTCTCGGGTTAGCAACCCATTTGCTCTGGCAGATTCAATTAAATCTGGCCTTAGCTTGAACGTCAGCTCCAAAGACTTTTGCCGACGCCAATCCGCTATTTTAGCGTGATGTCCGCCCAAAAGCACGTCTGGGACGGATAAATTTTCATATATTTCGGGTCGCGTGTAGTGTGGATAGTCTAAAAGGCCATTCATAAAGCTATCTTGGGCTGCAGATTCGCCATCCCCTAAAGCCCCTGGAATCAGCCTAATAACCGCGTCCATGATGGCCATAGCGGGTATTTCACCCCCTGAAAGCACAAAATCGCCGACCGAAAGCTGCAAATCGACATTACGATCAATAAAACGTTGGTCAACTGCCTCATAACGACCGCAAATAAAGCTGATATTGCCGTAATCCAGGATATTTCCAGCTATTTTTTGTGAAAAACGCTCCCCTTGGGGCGCCAGAAGACAAACAGGGCCACTTTTAAGCCCTGCAGCCTGATGTGCTGCTTTGATACCCCCAAGCGTATCTTCGAGTGGCTTTGCCATCATCACCATGCCTGGACCCCCGCCATAAGCGCGATCATCCACTGTCTTACGGGTATCGGAAGAAAAGTCGCGTGGATTCCACAAGTGAACACTAGCTAGAGATTGCTCACACGCGCGACCAGTAATGCCCCACTGCGTGAGTGCAGAGAACATCTCCGGAAATAAGGTCACGACATCAAAGCGCATTTTTTATTTTCTGGTTTATTGCCAGTCCAATTGCCAATCAAGAGTCATTAATTTATTTGGCAAGTCTACGTTTTGTACAACTTCTTTTACAAAGGGCACTAGGTATTTCATTTCTTTAGTAGCAGCATCGCCAATCGCAATCACACCATGCGCACCATTTTCAGTGACATCCAATACTTCACCTAAAGACTCATTTTGTAAATTGACGGCTTGGCATCCAATTAAGTCTACCCAGTAATAGCTATCACTTTCTACTTTTGGAAAAGCATCGCGTGCTACCAAGATACGCGCGCCCTTTAAGGCTAACGCTTGATCTCGATCTGCAATACCCTCCAATGCCATCACCACATTACCGCTATGCATCTTCGCATTCTTGACTTTGTATTGCGTCAGGGAGGCCTGCTCTACAGACGTAGAAACACCAGCATCCCTACGAGGGATCAAAGAAAGCCAAACTTGTTTAGAAGAGAGCAGTGCTACAGGGTCTGATGAGTGAGGTCTAATCTTCACTTGTCCCTGCAAACCTTGCGCTTCAGAAATGGCGCCAAGCTCAATCAAGTCATTTAGGGAAGGTGTACTCATGTGAAAGACACCTTATTTTCCCAAAATAAAACTGCGTAAAATCCTGCTTCTAAAAAACCCATCGCGAAGATGAAGTTTTTAGATAAATGATATTTAAACAGCAGGATTGTTTTTGATCAAACGAACAACTGTTGGAGATATTTGTGCACCAACACCAGTCCAGTAAGTCAAACGATCTTGAGCAATGCGCATGGCTTGCTCAGATTCAGCTGCTTGTGGATTGAAATAACCAATACGCTCGATAAAGTTCGAGTCGCGACGGTTGCGCTTATCAGTAGCAACAATGCTGTAAAAAGGGCGCTTCTTAGAACCGCCGCGTGCCAGTCGAATGACGACCATACTTATTCCTTAAAATCTAAAATGAAAACAGGTTGATTACAACCCAATGAAATTTCTACAAAAAAACTTGGGCTCCAACTCGTCATGCAAATGCACGATAGAGCGGAAAGCCTCATATTCTAGACGAAAACCCCTACTTCTTCCACCTATCTAAGCGCTTAAGCCAGTAGAATAGAAATCCATTCAAAGTAAAAAATACATATAAATCAATAGCTTATAAAAAATGACTGTCAAAATAGCCATTCCCAAGCCCCTTAAAAGCAGCCAAAATAGTCTATTGATGACGTTTTCCTGCCTTGGTTTATCCCTTTTGACAGCCTGCGCCAATGTCATACCTCCTTGCGGCGCCAAAACCAGCCCACCGAGCAGCGAGTTGCGCAACACTAAATGGGAGCTAACACGCTGGAATTTACCTCCCAACGCCAATGGCGAGGTCCGCACCCGCCAGATACCCCAAGGTGAAAATAGCAATCCCATCCAAATCATTTTTGATGCTAAGGGAGATAGGGTCAGCGGTTCAACTGGCTGCAATCGCTTTACAGCAAGCCTTGATGAAGATGCGAAAGGCTTTACCTTCAAACAAATTACTAGCACCAAAATGTCCTGCTCACCAGCTCGCAACGAACTTGAGAATGACTTTTTATACGAGCTCAATGACTATCGCAGTATCGTGCGCAATGGCGATCAATTACTCATGATCGGTGCCGACCGTGAAGTTTTAAGCTTTACTCAACGCAGCAACACAGTAACCAGTAAATAAGTTGAAAGATTCATGAAAAATTCGAAACTGATTTTTTGCGCACTGGGATTCTTTTTCCCAGGTACTGGTTTTAACTGCTTTTACTTACAAGGCTTCAAATCATTCTGGGCTTGGGTTCAATTCATCGCTTTCCTTGGTGGAATTGCAGGCTGGGGTCTTCTAAAAGCAGCCCACTTTCATTCAGCGCCAGGCTGGGTCTTAGTGACCTTCGGTTTTATTGCAATGGAAGCGAGTTGGTTAACCACCATTACTTTCGGTTTACGTGCAGATGAAAAATGGGATGCTCAATTTAATCCCGGTATCGAAGAGGTTAAGCGCACCCGCTCAGGCTGGCCAGTAATACTGACAGTGATATTTTCTTTGGTCTTCGGCGCTGGCGTCATGATGACTTTTTTAGCTGTCTCTTTTGAGCAATTCTTTATTTCTCAAATCTATGAAGCAAAAAAGCTATCCCAGTAATTGCGGATAGCTTTGCTGATTTAGAAAGAACGTATTCTAGAACTGCTCTACTGCTAACGCATTCGTAGATTGGCCACTCTCCACAATGGATGTTGCCAGTGCTTGTGCTTGTGGCAATAAATTTTCTGCAAAGAAACGGGCTGTAGCAATCTTGGCATCATAAAAACTAGGGTCGGCATCACGTAGACGCTGCGCTGCTAGTAGGCCACGAGCCATCTGCCATCCACCCAATACCAAACCACATAAGCGTAAGTAAGCAACGCTGCCTGCATATACTGCCTTGGTATCGCTCTTTGCATTCGTCAAGATGTAAGCAAGCGCCTCTTCAAAAGCATTACGCCCGGCACTAAGCTGCTTCAAAACTGCTTTTGCATCCTCAGTAGCACTAGCAGCTAGATCTTTTTCAGTTTGTTCAATCTTTTGAATAAGCACCTTCGCAGTAGCGCCACCATCTCGAACAGTTTTTCTACCAACTAAATCATTAGCCTGAATCGCAGTAGTACCTTCATATATTGTCAAAATGCGCGCATCACGATAATGCTGAGCTGCACCAGTCTCTTCAATGAAGCCCATGCCGCCATGCACTTGCACTCCAAGACTCGCAACCTCAATCGACATCTCTGTAGAGAAGCCTTTGACGATAGGAACTAAAAATTCATAGATAGCTTGGTTTGCTTTTTGTGCTGCCTCATCTGGTGCAGCATGTTGAGCATCATAAGCGGCTGCCGCATAGTAGGCCAGAGCTCGGCAAGCTTCTGTATAGGCACGCATTGTCATTAGCATGCGTTTCACATCCGGCTGATGAATGATGGCAACCGGACCAGGCGATCCTTCTAAGTCACGACTTTGAACACGATCCTTAGCGTACTGAACTGCTTTTTGATAAGCCCGTTCTGCGACTGCGATACCTTGCATGCCGACTGCAAATCGCGCGGCATTCATCATCACAAACATATACTCTAGACCACGGTTTTCTTCGCCAACTAAATAGGCAACAGCACCACCATGATCGCCAAATTGCAAAACTGCAGTAGGGCTCGCTTTAATGCCTAGCTTATGTTCAATGGATACACAATGAACATCATTGCGTTCACCTAAAGATCCATCCGAATTCACTAAGAACTTAGGTACCACAAACAAAGATATCCCCTTCACCCCCTCAGGTGCATCGGGCGTTCTTGCCAGAACTAGGTGCACGATATTTTTAGCCATATCGTGCTCACCATAGGTGATATAAATCTTGGTGCCAAAAATTCGATAAGTGCCATCACCTTCTGGGACAGCGCGTGAACGAACCATAGATAAATCCGATCCAGCTTGAGGCTCGGTCAAGCACATTGAGCCAGTCCACTCACCAGCAATCATCTGCGGTACAAATTTTTCTTGCAGCTCTGGGCTAGCCGCCGTAAGCAAGGCCTCAATTGCACCATCAGTCAGCATCGGACACAAGGCAAAAGAAAGGCTTGCGGAGTGAACCATCTCAAAACATGCAGAGGCAATTAGCTTTGGCAATCCTTGCCCACCAAATTCTGCAGGATGAATTACGCCTTGCCAGCCAGCAGCAGCGAACTGTGCAAAAGCATCTTTAAAACCGGGGGTAGTGGTAACAACACCATCCTTTAATGAACTCGGAGTTTGATCACTAGGCCAGTTCAGTGGCGCCACTACATCTTGATTAAATTTAGCTGACTCTTCCAATATAGCTGGCGCCAAATCAACGTCAGCACCCGCCTCTGCATAGGAGGGGTATGCCACAACCTCAGCGAGCCCCGCTAACTCATTCATTACAAACAACATATCCTTGACCGGTGCTACATATGGCATGACTACTCCTCTTTATTCGGTTCTAGCCAAGTGCTTTTGTTAACTCGGGCACTGCAGTATTTAAGTCAGCCACCAAACCGTAATCAGCCACACCAAAAATCGGTGCCTCTGGATCTTTATTGATTGCCACAATGACTTTGGAATCTTTCATTCCAGCCAAGTGCTGAATTGCTCCAGAGATGCCGACTGCAACGTAAAGTTGTGGGGCAACAATTTTGCCTGTTTGACCCACTTGATAATCATTAGGAACATATCCTGCATCTACTGCAGCACGTGATGCACCTAAAGCAGCGCCCAACTTATCGGCCAATGGAGTGATGATCTCTTGGTACTTTTCACCTGATCCCAAACCACGTCCACCAGAAACAATAATCTTGGCAGCAGTCAGCTCTGGACGATCTGATTTAGTCAGTTCACGACCGACAAAAGCAGATTTACCTGCGCTGTCAGCAGCTGCTTGTTTCTCAACTGCAGCAGAACCTCCACTTGCAGCTACTGGATCAAAGCCAGTTGTACGCACTGTAATCACTTTCACAGGATCGCCAGACTGAACAGTTGCAATAGCGTTACCCGCATAGATAGGACGCTCAAATGTATCAGCGCTCACCACCTTAGTAATATCCGACAGTTGCGCAACATCCAACTTAGCAGCAACCCGCGGCATTACATTTTTACCGTTAGCAGTTGCTGGCGCCAATAAATGACTATAGCTGCTCGCAATAGCAAGAATTTGAGCAGCCAAAGGCTCGGCTAATTGATCAGCTAAACCGGGCGCATCCACTTGAATGACTTTGCGCACACCAGCAATTTGGGCCGCTGCAGCTGCAGCGGCATCAGCACCGCTACCAGCTACTAAAACATCCACATCTGGGGAGCACTGCAAAGCAGCAGCTACCGTATTGAATGTCGCCGCCTTTAGGGACAGATTGTCGTGTTCAGCAATAACAAGAGCAGCCATTTAAATCACCTTCGCTTCATTTTTTAATTTATCAACAAGGGCTGCCACATCGGCAACCATGACACCGGCTGAGCGCTTAGGTGGCTCTTCTACCTTAATGGTCTTCAAGCGTGGAGCAATATCGACTCCAAGCTCTTCAGGCTTCACAATGTCCAAAGGTTTTTTCTTGGCCTTCATGATGTTTGGCAAAGTCACATAACGTGGCTCATTCAAACGTAAGTCTGTAGTGATGACTGCAGGCAAACTCAATGCGATCGTTTCTAAACCGCCATCGACTTCACGTGTGACTGTTGCCTTACCATCTGAAACGACTACTTTAGAAGCAAAAGTCGCTTGTGGAATATCGAGCAAACTAGCTAACATCTGACCAGTTTGATTGCTGTCATCATCAATGGCTTGTTTACCCAAGATAATGATTTGAGCTTGTTCTTTGTCTGATAGCGCCTTCAGAATCTTGGCAACAGCTAAGGGCTGCAGATCAGCATCAGTCTCTACCAAAATAGCACGATCAGCACCGATCGCTAAAGCAGTACGCAAGGTTTCTTGACACTGGGTAACGCCAGCAGTCACTACAACGACTTCAGTAGCTACACCCGCCTCTTTCAGGCGCACCGCTTCTTCAACAGCGATTTCATCAAAAGGATTCATACTCATTTTGACGTTGGCGATATCTACTCCGGAGTTATCAGACTTGACTCGTACTTTGACGTTGTAATCCACAACGCGCTTTACAGCTACTAAGATTTTCATTTGGAATTCTCAATAATGGTAATAATGTTTAAGGATCTATTTTATCCGCCCTAGAGCCGAAGATCTAGACATCAATAGCAGTGGCTGATCCAGCTTGCTTGCGCAACTCAAACTTCTGAATTTTCCCTGTTGAAGTCTTTGGCAGCTCACAGAACACAATGGCCCTTGGCACCTTAAAGCCAGCTAAATGTTGCTTACAGTGGGCAATGATCTCTTCAGCAGTCACTTCAGATCCGGACTTAATCTCCAGGAAAGCACAAGGCGTTTCACCCCATTTCGGATCAGGCTTGGCAACTACAGCAGCAGCGTTGACTGCAGGGTGACGATAAAGAACATCCTCCACCTCAACAGAGGAGATATTTTCCCCTCCAGAAATAATGATGTCTTTACTGCGATCTTTCATCTTCACATAACCATCGGGATTCATGACTGCTAAATCTCCTGAATGAAACCAGCCACCCTCAAAAGCCTCCTTGGTTGCTCTCTCATTCTTGAGATAACCCTTCATGGCGATATTGCCCTTAAACATGATCTCGCCCATAGTCTCACCATCAGCAGGTACTGGCTCCATCGTTTCTGGATTTAATACGGTAATCGCTTGTTGCAGGTGATAACGCACACCTTGTCTTGCATTTAAGCGCGCACGCTCTCCAATATCCATATCATTCCACTCATCTTGCTTAACGCAAACCGCAGCAGGACCATAGACCTCAGTCAAACCATACACATGGGTTAAGTCAAAACCCAATTTCTCCATACCTTCAATAATCGAAGCAGGCGGCGCAGCGCCAGCAATTAATCCTTTAACTCCTGCAGGCACGCCGGCCTTTAATTCTTCAGGGGCGTTGACTAATAAGTTATGCACAATCGGAGCTGCACAATAATGTGTCACGCCATGTTCTTTAATAGCAGCAAAAATATGTTGTGCATCAACACGGCGCAAGCAGACATTGACGCCTGCGCGCGCAGCAATCGTCCAAGGGAAGCACCATCCATTGCAATGGAACATGGGTAGAGTCCATAAATAGATAGGATGCTTGTTGATGTCCCAATCGAGCACATTAGAGATAGCATTAATGGCAGCGCCACGATGGTGATAAACCACGCCCTTTGGATTACCAGTGGTGCCAGAGGTGTAATTTAAACAAATGGCTTGCCACTCATCTGCAGGCACCTGCCATGCAAAATGCGGATCGCCTTCAGATAGCAACTTCTCATAAGTGAGTGTGCCCAACTTTTCACCTGGCACATCAAATTCTTTTTCCTCGGCATCGATCACCAAGATATCGCGACCACTTTCCTTCTTCGCAAGCTCAAGTGCTTTTTTCATCACAGCAGAAAACTCTGGATCAACGATAACGACTTTTGCTTCGCCATGATTGAGCATGAAGGCGATAGACTCTGCATCTAGGCGGGTATTTAAAGCATTCAATACAGCGCCCGCCATTGGAATTCCAAAATGGGCCTCTACCATCGGTGGCGTATTGGGCAGCATGACAGCAACCGTATCACCCAAACCAATGCCATGCTTTTGCAGAGCACTAGCTAAGCGTCGGCATCGCTCATAGGTTTGAGCCCAGGTCTGACGCAACTTTCCATGAATCACCGCCACTCGATTTGGATAGACCTCTGCTGATCTCTCCAGAAATAACAGCGGCGTAATCGGTGTGAAATTTGCAGGATTGCGATCTAAACCTTGTTCATAAATATTGGCCATCATTTACCTTTAGTTCAATTTTTAAATATCTGCTAGCGCTTTCACGTGAGCTACAACACTACGGCCTAGAGCAGAAAGGTTATAACCCCCCTCCAGGCAACTCACGATACGACCTTGCGCATATTCCTTAGCAATCTCTTTGAGGCGCTGAGTGATCCATACATAGTCATCCTCAACCAAGCCCATTTGCCCTAAATCATCCTCACGATGCGCATCAAAGCCCGCAGAAATAATAATGAGCTGTGGCTCAAAATTACGTAATGCCGGAAGCCAGCGCTCCTCCACAATCGAGCGCACAACATCGCCTCGAGTAGATGCAGGCAAAGGAATATTCACCATATTGTTCGCGTTATCTAAGCCACTATAGGGATAGAACGGATGTTGAAAAAAACTACACATCAACACATTTGGGTCATTGAAAAATGCCGCTTCAGTTCCATTACCGTGGTGAACATCAAAGTCAATAATAGCGACACGTTCAATGCCATAAGTCTCCATGGCATAACGTGCAGCAATGGCAACATTATCAAATACACAGAAACCCATAGAGCGTGTTGGCTCTGCATGATGACCCGGTGGTCTCACTGCGCAAAATACATTTTCGACCTCACCCTTCATCACCGCATCCACACCAGCAATCGCAGCGCCTGCAGCACGCAAAGATGCTCTGTAAGTATGTGGGTTCATGATGGTGTCGCCATCTAGCATGAAATAACCGCTTTCTGGAGAGCGCTCTTTAACAAAACTGATGTGATCAGGGCTATGCACGAGTTCTAGTTGATCTTCAGTAGCCAAGGGAGCATCTAGATGATGTAAGAAACGGTCAACGCCGCTTCGAATCAATTGATCATTGATTGCCTGAATTCTCTCAGGGCACTCTGGATGGTGACTTCCCATCTCATGTTTGAGAAAGTCTGGGTGAGTTATGTATCCTGTTGTCATTACTCGCATTCCTTAATAGCAAAATCGTTATTTTTATAATCTAATCTCGACATGAAATTTAGCGTCTCCTACCTACTTATTACCCTGCTTTTGGGAGCATGCTCAAACACCCCCATACAACCCACCAGCCAACCTAATTTTGCCCAACAGCCCATCGTAAACCAAGCTGAGGATACGGTCTCTGAGGCCCGTATGGGCCAAAATCTAAATGAACTGATAGCCCAGGTCTCCCAGGCCCAACAAATCCCGCTTTCGAGCTTAGAAGCTGGCTTCTTAGATGCTAAAACGATTCCATCCATACGCAAATTGGTATTACCCCCATCGGCCACCTTTAAAAAGAATTGGCTTGTTTACCGCCAGCGCTTTATTGAGCCAGTCCGCCTCAAGGCAGGCCGTGCCTTTTGGGAGCAAAACCAAGCCTTTTTGAGCCAAACCGAACAAGCCACGGGCGTTCCGGCTGAGCTGATTGTTGCCATCATCGGTATTGAAACCATCTATGGCCGCCAAACAGGCACTTTCAGAGTGAAGGATGTTCTTTCTACTTTAGCGTTTAGTTATCCGGACACTCCCAACAAAACTGCTCGAGAGCAACTTTTTAAAGATCAACTCAAAGAGCTCATCTTGCTCTGCTGGACTGAGGCTGGAGGCAAATTACCCTCCAATAACAGCTCCCAAGGCGTAAACCAATCTCGCCTCAATGCTTGCCTCAATCAAAACAGTTCTTATGCTGGCGCTATTGGCTTACCCCAATTTATGCCAAGTAGCATTCGCAGCTTTGCTATTGAAGGGGATGGAGATGGACGTATTGATCTAAGACAAAGCCCAAAGGATGCGATCGCTAGCGTTGCAAACTTTATGAAAATGCACGGCTGGCAAACGGGGATGCCCATTTATTTTCCGGTACAAGAAAAAGCGATTCCCGCAGCAAGGGCATTGGCCGACGGTGAACCTCAACTCAAATACACAGTTCAAGAACTAATCGATAAAGGAATTCTGACTGTCTCACAAGGGGATTTACAGGCTGGTGGCGTTGCTCCTCAAAGCAAAGCACTGATTGTGGATTTACCCTACCCAGATAAGGATGGCAATGATCAAGTTCACTATGTTGTGGGATTAAATAATTTTCTGTCGATTGTTCAATACAACCGCAGCTATTTTTATGCCCAAAGTGTTGCCGAGTTTGCACAAGAACTAGGCTACAAGAACCAAAGTGTTGTACCTGCTTTAACCACCCCGAAAGCAACTGCTAGCACAAGCGCCAAATCAAAGCCCAAAAATACCAAGACTAAGAAAAAAGTGAAGGGTAATTAAGCTGGAAATACTCCAGTAGATAAATAGCGGTCACCACGATCGCACACAATAAACACAATTGTGGCATTTTCAACCTGACGTGCAATCCGCAAGGCGACCACCAAAGCACCGCCAGCAGAGATTCCGCAGAAGATTCCTTCTTCAGCCGCTAAACGTCTTGCCATCTCTTCGGCATCAGCTTGTGTCACGTATTCAATACGATCTACCCTATCACCCTCATAAATCTTGGGCAGATACTCGGGCGCCCACTTTCGTATCCCCGGGATCTGCGAGCCCTCTTCAGGCTGGGCACCAATAATCTGAATATTCGGATTCATGGATTTGAGATAGGTGGATACGCCGGTAATGGTTCCTGTGGTGCCCATTGCGGATATGAAATGCGTGACCTGACCATCAGTATCCCGCCAGATTTCTGGGCCAGTGGTTTCAATATGAGCACGTGGATTATCCGGGTTAGCAAATTGATCGAGCAATCTACCGCGCCCTTCCCTTTGCAATTGCAAGGCATAGTCTCTTGCAAACTCCATACCACCAGATGCTGCAGTCAAAATAAGTTCTGCACCATATGCAGCCATACTTTGTCGACGTTCAATACTTTGATTTTCTGGCATCACCAAAATCATCTTGTATCCCAACATCGCAGCCGTCATAGCAAGCGCAATACCAGTATTGCCGCTAGTAGCCTCAATCAGAGTATCGCCAGGTTTAATTTCACCACGCTCTTGTGCGCGCATGATCATCGACAGCGCAGGTCGATCTTTGACCGACCCGGCTGGATTGTTGCCTTCTAATTTACCCAAGATCACATTATTGCGAGCGTTATTGTCTTGGCCAGGAATTCGCTGTAAGCGCACTAAAGGCGTATTGCCTACAGTTTGTGAAATGGTTAAATAAGATGGTTTGCTCATATGGCCATTTTAGCCACAAGCAAGCCTAAGCTCTATAAGGTTTAATTTCTGCGACCAGGTCCCGAACGCTCCGGCTGAGAACGAGCAGCACTTTGACCACGAGCGCCACGTCTGCTAGAACCCTCTTTCTTGGTTTTGCCATGAGGCTCCCGAAAAGAGCTAGGGGATTCGATGGTGAGTCCGTTATCCACCATTTTTTCAACAGATTTCATCCCAATCCCACGAACGCGTTTTTGTAAGTCATTAGCATCCTGAAAATGACCCCCATCTAAGCGCTCAGCAATAATTGTCTTTGCTTTTGCCGGACCTATGCCCTTAATGCTTTCTAACTCCGATTGGGTAGCCGTATTGACATTGATCGGCTCAGCACTCGCCATACCCAAAGCACCAAGGCAAAGCGTTGTCGAAAATACAAGTGCTTTCATTAAACTCTGCGCTGCCTGCAAGTTAAAGTATTGAGTCATTTTCTCTCCTGAAGTAAATAAAAAATCCACGCAGCCAAATTGCGTGGATTATCTACAACGAAAAGAAAAAGTGAAAGTTGACTGGACTACAAGTAAATCAGTATTAATGACTCAAAATAAAGCTTGCTGCCCTTTTAACAAATTCAGCTTCAGTTTGATTAAAGCCATGGAAAGCAAAGGATTGGCAAACCTCACCCTCAGTAACGCCTCCCTCAATCAATTCCAGCTTAGAAACCAGCTTTGGTGGCCTCCCCTCAATAATTCTTGAAGATGCTGATACTGGAGTGCCCGCACAAGCATCGTATTGGTGATGTATTGCTAATACCGGTAATGTCACTGCGTCATCCAATGATGCAGTTCGAATGGTTCCAGCAATAATGATTCCTGCCAGATTCTTTTTGGATTGATCAATTTCATTCGCATAGTATGTTGCCGTAGAACTACCCATGCTATGTCCAAAGATCCAAATAGGTAGCTTGAACTTATTTTTATAAAACGTGACCACCTCATCTACGCGAGTTAAGTGATCTTTACGACCTCGTAAATTTCCACGCCGCAGATCGCCAAGATCATATGGGGTATCAACTAGTACAGCATCAATTCCATACTGGGCCCACATCTCCATGGAGCGAATAAAAGTGTGTTTACTTCTTACAGAACCGCTATCAGAAATACCAGCCATGCCGCCACCGCCAGGAAAAAGCAGCACTAAAGCGCGTGGTTTTGATGCCTCAATCAATAAGGTTCGTGTGGGCGCCTCTTCTGAATGAGGCACATCAAAGACTTGCGCATGCGCAACTGAACAGAACACCCAAAAAGCAAGTACAAAAAATAACTTACTCAAGATATAGTTTATTTGGCGTCTAGAGGATTTGCCAAAAATCCTGCGTTGGCTTCAAGCCACTCAATATAACGACCAACGCCTTGCTCAACATTCAAGAAGGGTTCTGTGTAGCCAGCAGCGCGCAACTTACTCAAGTCAGCTTGAGTAAAGCATTGATACTTGCCTTTGAGCGCATCCGGAAATGGAATGTACTCAATGGCTTTTTCTTTAACCAATTCAGCTAAGGTAGCTGGCTTGGCTTGATCCAACCTACGCATCGCATTTGCAACTGCAAAGGCAACATCATTAAATGGTTGCGCACGACCAGTTCCTAAATTAAAGATACCGCTGATCTCTGGGTGGTCCAAGAAGAAGAGATTTACCTTGACGACATCTTCAACCGATACAAAGTCACGACTTTGCTCACCAGGTCCGTAACCTCCGTATTCACCGAATAACTTCACATGACCATTGGCCTTGTACTGATGGTATTGATGAAAAGCTACTGAAGCCATACGGCCTTTGTGTGATTCACGTGGTCCATAGACGTTGAAATATCGAAATCCAACCACTTGAGCGGTATTCGCATTTTCTGCAAAACGCTTGCGCATGAGCTGATCAAATAAAAATTTCGAGTAGCCATAAATATTCAGTGGCTTCTCATGCTCCCGACTCTCAACAAATACATCTGAGCCGCCATAAGTCGCTGCAGAAGAAGCATATAAAAGTTGTACTTTTTGAGCTGTGCAGATATCTAGCAAATCCATGGTGTAGCGATAGTTATTTGCCATCATGAAGATCCCATCGGTCTCCATCGTGTCAGAACAAGCACCTTCATGAAAAACTGCTTTCACCTTGCCAAAACGACCGCTTCTAAAAGCTTCTAAGAACTCATCTTTATCGAGGTAATCAATAATGTCGAGGTCAGCTAGATTGCGATACTTATCCGCCGGACTAAGATCATCTACGGCAATAATATTTTTTTCACCACGGGCATTGAGTGCCTGAACAATGTTAGCGCCAATAAACCCTGCTGCCCCAGTTACGATAATAGTCACTGTAATTCCTCTGAAGTCACGGTTGCTGTACCCAATTTGCCTACGACAATACCACCAGCACGATTAGCCAATCCCATCGCCTTTTCAAGCGGCCAGCCTGCAGCCAAGGCTACTGCCAGAGTAGCAATCACCGTATCGCCTGCGCCAGAGACATCAAATACCTCTCTAGCTTGCGCCCTAACGTGGCTAACACCTTGTTCAGTAAATAAACTCATGCCTTCTTCAGAGCGCGTTAAGAGCAAAGCCTGCAGATTGAGTGAGCGGCGTAAATCTTGCGCTCTGCGCGTGAGATCTTCCTCGCTAGTCCATTGACCAACTACTTGGCGTAATTCACTACGATTAGGCGTTAGGACAGTTGCCCCACGGTATTTTTCATAGTCTTCACCCTTGGGATCAACCAAAATCACTTTGTTTTGAGCGCGGGCTTGCTCAATCATATGTGCGACTTGACCTAAGGCGCCCTTGCCGTAATCAGACAAAATCACGACATCCGCACCACCAACTAGCTTTTCAAAACGCTCTAATTTATGAGCCAGGGCTTTTTCACTAGGAGTTTCTTCAAAATCTAGACGGATCAATTGTTGCTGGCGGGCAATCACCCGGAGCTTCACAATCGTTGGCACATTGGCATCAATTTCAAGCTGGCTATCAACACCGCTTGATTTGAGTAAGTCAACCACTCGCTGGCCTGGCTCATCATTACCAGCAATCCCTAGAATCGTTGTCTGGGCCCCTAATGCAGCAACATTACGCGCTACGTTTGCAGCACCGCCCAAGCGTTCATCAATCTTACCAACCTGAACTACTGGTACTGGCGCCTCTGGAGAGATGCGATTTGTATCACCAAACCAATAGCGATCCAGCATGACATCACCCACTACGAGCAGATGTGTTTTGGAGAATTGTTCTCGGTTCGCTTTTTCCACGGCAGACTTTTCTAATATGTTCTGTTGTTTGGTTGGCTGGTTTAATTATGTCGCCCAATACCCTGGTATTCAATGCCTAGCTCTTCCATAGCACTTGGCTCATAGAGATTTCGGCCATCAAAGACAATCGGATTCTTGAGTTTTTGTTTCACAACATCAAAATCTGGGCTGCGGAAGGCTTTCCACTCAGTCACGATCACCAATGCATCGCATCCATCTAAGGCCATCATCGGATCATTGACCATCGAGACCTTTTTCAAGCCGTCTGGGTTCTCTTTGAAATCTTGATCCAAGCAGTGTTGTGCTTCTTTCATAGCCACCGGATCATAAGCAACCACTTGTGCGCCACGCTTTACCAATTCCCCAATAATCACGCGGCTTGGAGCTTCACGCATATCGTCAGTATTGGGTTTGAATGCCAATCCCCACAATGCAAACTTCATCTTGCTAAGGTCTTTACCAAAACGCTTGTCGATCTTTTCGACGAGCGTATATTTCTGCGCTTCATTAACCGCTTCAACCGCTTGCAAAATCTTTAAGTCTCTACCGTGCTCATTGGCCGTTTTAGATAAGGCTGAAACATCTTTTGGAAAACAAGATCCACCATAACCAGTACCTGGATACAAGAAACCAAAGCCAATTCGAGAATCAGAGCCAATGCCTTGGCGTACCGCTTCAATATCAGCACCCACTAAATCCGCTAAATTAGCTAGCTCATTCATAAAGGAGATACGAGTAGCCAACATGGCATTGGCAGCGTACTTAGTCAGCTCAGCACTTTTAACGTCCATGTAATAAGTGCGCTCATGGTGACGATTAAATGGAGCATACAACTTACGCATTTGCTCCTTAGCGCGCAGGCCAGCAGGACTATTCTCTGTACCAATCACAATGCGATCTGGGCGCATAAAATCTTCAACCGCAGCACCCTCTTTTAAGAACTCAGGATTAGAGACTACTGAACATAAATCTACAGGTAGACCCCGCTTCTCCAACTCCTCAGTAATTGCTGCCGTCACTCTATCTGCAGTTCCTACTGGAACAGTAGATTTATCTACGATGACCTTAGGAGTGCTTGCATGACGGCCAATATTACGAGCAGCTGCCACAACATATTGGAGATCTGCAGATCCATCTTCATCAGGAGGGGTACCTACAGCAATAAATTGAATATCGCCGTGCGCCACTGAAGCAGCAATATCGGTTGAGAACTGTAAACGTCCAGCAGCGCGGTTGCGCTCAATCATTTCCTTAAGGCCAGGCTCATAGATTGGAACACCGCCAGAATTCAGGATCTCGATTTTTTTCGGGTCGAGGTCAAGACAAAAGACATTATTGCCCTGCTCAGCCAAGCATGCTCCCGTTACTAAACCTACATAACCACTACCGATGATGGTGACTTTCAAAATGGATTCCTATAAAAACACATTATTAAATGTTATTACATTGAAGGACCGCTAGGTGCGACACCCTCGCTACGTCTTGGGGAGTATGCCTCCCAATTGTTACATCCTGGACACTGCCAGTAAAAACGTCTTGCTCGGAAACCGCAATTACCACAGGTATATCGCGCCAAGCTCGTTGTTCTTTGACGCAAGAGGTGTAAAATCGACTTCAACTCCTGCACCCTATCGGGATTCGCATTACCTTCTTCTAGGGCCAGTCGTGTCTCTGCCAATTTAGATAGGGCACTTAAGCTTGGTGAGTGTTGCATTACCTGGGAGAGCATTGTATTTGCTGCCTGGATGCCTCGAATCTGCATGACTTGCTTATGCACGACATCCAACAGTTCACCGGATGCTTGTGTATTGAGTAATTCACATAAACGATCTAAGCCAGCTTCACTCTTACCTATATCTGTATGCGCCTTCATCCAGCGATCAGCAATTAAATGCATAAAGGCAGGATGCGAAGTAGCCACGACGCTCCAAGCATCAATCGCTTGTGCGGGCTGTTCTAATGCCATCAAATAATCGCCCTGCAAAATTAAGGCACGAGTGTGATTGGGTACCACTTGTAATGCTTCTTTTATAGAGCGCTCGGCACTAGCCAAATCTTTTGCATGCAATGATTCTTGGGCTAATTCGCAATAAAACTGAGCAATCTCGGTATGGTGAGATTTGCCTTGCAATGACTCTAGCTCGGAAGCGGCAATAATTGCCTTTTTCCAATCGCGCTCCACCTGGTACATCTCTAGCAGACTCTCTTTAGCGGGCGCCGCAAATTTGCCATGACCAACGCGATTTAATGAAGCTTCTGCACGATCCAATAAACCTGCACGCAAAAAATCTCGCCCTAACTCATAGGCAGCATGATCACGATCACGCGGCTTTAAATCATCACGATTCGCTAAATGTTGGTGCACGCGAATGGCACGCTCAGTCTCACCACGACGACGGAATAAATTCCCCAAGGAGAAATGCAATTCAATAGTTTCAGGATCCAACTGCGCAATCTTGACTAGGGTCTCAATTGCTTGATCAGGCTGCTCATTCAAGAGGAGACTTAAACCTTTAAAAGTTGAACGCTGCTGACGCATACGCTCACGCTCATCCATTCGATTCTCAAGGCGCAAGTCCCAGCGTGCAGCTAGCCAGCCAATACCAAACATGACTGGTAAAAGTAATAGCCAAGCTGTCTCTATCTGAATCATGCTGAGCAGACTTTAAATAAAAAAATGGTCCTGAAGGACCACTGAGGATGAGCCTGAATACTAGGCACCAGAACCCTCTTTAGGGCCCGCCTGTTTTAAAGGCTTGTAATCCACACGCTCACGCAACTCTTTGCCTGGCTTAAAGTGTGGAACACGTTTTTCTGGAATCAATACTTTTTCACCCGACTTTGGGTTGCGACCAGCGCGTGCAGGACGATGATGCAACACAAAACTACCGACACCTCGTAGCTCGATACGTTTACCCTCAGCTAATGCCTGGGTCATAGTGTCCAGCAAGGTTTTTACTGCCAACTCCACATCTCTAGGTAGAAGCTGCGGAAACTGTTCCGCGAGGCTCTCCACGAGTTCGGAGCGAGTAATAGCTTGTTGCTCTTGATCTGTCATGATCTATCAATAAAAAATCGCCGCTTCCCTCATGGAAAGCGGCGATATTGATTTAGCCTTGATTGTCCAATTTTGCTTTTAACAAAGCGCCCAAATTGGTAGTGCCAGATTGCGCATCACCTTGGAGCTTGCTCATTGCATCTTGTTGATCAGAGCTGTCTTTTGCTTTGATTGAAAGATTGATAACGCGCGACTTACGATCAATATTAATGATCATGGCAGTAACGCTATCGCCTTCTTTCAATACATTACGTGCATCTTCAACGCGATCTGTTGAGATCTCAGAAGCACGTAAGTAAGCTTCCACTTCATCAGCCAAGTGAATTGTTGCACCCTTAGCATCAACCGCTTTCACAGTACCAGTTACAAGGCTGCCCTTGTCGCTGACAGATGTGTAGTTGTTGAATGGGTCGCCAGACAATTGCTTGATACCGAGAGAGATACGCTCTTTCTCAACATCAATTGCCAATACAGTGGCTTCAACTTCATCACCTTTTTTGTATTTCTTAACAGCTTCTTCTCCTGGCTCATTCCATGAAAGGTCTGAGAGGTGAACTAAACCGTCGATGCCGCCAGGCAAACCAATGAACACACCAAAGTCAGTAATAGACTTGATTGCACCAGTCAGCTTGTCGCCTTTTTGCTGTGCACGTGAGAACTCTTCCCATGGATTTGCTTTGCACTGTTTGATGCCCAAGCTAATACGACGCTTATCTTCATCAATATCCAGAACCATGACTTCAACTTCGGTTCCTAATGCAGTGGCTTTGCTTGGAGCAACGTTCTTGTTGGTCCAATCCATTTCAGATACGTGCACCAAGCCTTCGATACCAGACTCGATCTCAACAAACGCGCCGTAATCAGTGAGGTTAGTTACCTTACCGAATAAACGGGTGTTTGGTGGGTAACGACGTGCGATACCAACCCATGGATCATCACCCAATTGCTTCACACCAAGTGAAACACGGTTCTTCTCTTGATCGAACTTCAAAATCTTAGCGGTAACTTCTTGACCTACAGTCAACATCTCGCTTGGGTGACGCACACGACGCCATGCCAAGTCAGTGATGTGCAAGAGGCCATCGATACCACCGAGGTCAACGAACGCGCCGTAATCAGTAATGTTCTTAACCAGGCCAGTAACTACTGCGCCTTCTTTGAGGTTAGACATCAACTTAGCACGCTCTTCACCTTGGCTAGCTTCAACCACAGCGCGACGTGACAACACGACGTTATTACGCTTACGGTCAAGTTTGATAACCTTGAACTCCATCGTCTTACCTTCGTAAGGGCTGGTGTCTTTGATTGGACGTGTATCAACGAGTGATCCAGGCAAGAATGCGCGGATACCGTTAACCATCACAGTCAAGCCGCCTTTAACCTTACCAGTAACAGTACCGGTAACGATCTCAGCTTGCTCAAGTGCTTTTTCCAAATTCATCCATGATGCCAAGCGCTTCGCTTTATCACGGGAGAGGATGGTGTCGCCATAGCCGTTTTCGAGGGCATCGATAGCAACGGAAACGAAATCGCCAGGAGCTACTTCAATCTCGCCAGCGTCGTTATGGAATTCTTCAACAGGAATAAACGCTTCAGACTTCAAGCCAGCGTTAACAACGACGAAGTTATGGTCGATGCGAAGAACTTCAGCCGAAATAACTTGGCCGGTCTTCATATTCGATCGGGTTAATGATTCTTCAAATAATTCTGCAAATGATTCAGACATGTGTATTCACTTTGTGCCGCCAGAAGGCCTGACGGGTTAGGTTAAAAAAGCCTTTAAGAAACACGCTAATGAAATGATCGCGTTGTAGAGTTTCTCAAGACGCCAAAACTACTTCTTACAGCTAACAACTACTACTTACAAAACTAAGCAATCGCAGACTGATACCAATCCAAAACTGTCTTAACTGCTTGATCTATCGACAAATCTGATGTTTCAAGCACTTTTGCACCTTCTGCAATCACTAAAGGGGCGGTACCTCGATTACTATCTCTGGCATCCCGCGCCTGTAAATCTTGCAGCAAGTCCTCAAGTTTAGCAGAAATTCCCTTAGCTATCAATTGCTTATAGCGACGCTCAGCTCTGGCAGCCGCAGTTGCAGTCAAGAAAACCTTCAAAATCGCATCCGGAAAGATGATGCTGGCCATATCCCTGCCATCAGCCACTAAACCGGGAAATTGACGAAAACTGCGCTGTAAATCGACTAAAGCTAACCTCACTTCGGGATGAACAGCCACTGCAGAGGCCCTCAAACCAATGCTTTCTGTACGAATTGCCTCAGTCACATCAGCCCCATTCAAGAAAATTTGACTATTTTTGAATGAAATCATTAACTTAGGAACTAAAATGCCTAATTCAGAGGCATTTTGAGTATCAATCCCCTCTTGTTCACTAGCCAGCGCTACCAAGCGGTAGAGTGCCCCGCTATCTAAATAATGAAATCCGAGCTTTTGAGCCACCAAGGAAGCGACTGTTCCCTTACCTGAGGCAGTAGGCCCATCAATGGCGATGACTGGTGGAAGACTCATAAAAAATGGTGTGACTGACTGAACAAGTGGATGAGCGAATGAATTAATTCACCACTTTCGCAAATTCAGCGAAGTAGGTAGGAAAGGTTTTGGCCACACAATTGGGATCATTAATTTTTAAGGCACCCGGACCAAAGGCAGCGAGTGAGAAACACATCGCCATACGATGGTCGTCATAAGTATCAATCCCTTCACTTGGTGACTGCCAATGACTTGATGATGCAGGCGCATTCACGACGATGTAATCAACACCCTCTTCAACAATGGCACCCACCTTTCTTAACTCTTTCGCCATTGCAGCAATACGATCTGTTTCTTTGACGCGCCAACTTGCGATGTTATTCAGTCGAGTTGGGCCTTCAGCAAACAAAGCAGCAACTGCAAGCGTCATAGCCGCATCTGGTATCTCCGTGCAGTCAATCGTAATGCCATTCAACTTACCATTGGCATTCTTAACCCCCGTTACTTCTATCCAATCTTCACCCGCAGAAATATTGGCACCCATCAAAGCAAGCGCGTCTGCAAAAGCAACGTCCCCTTGAATGCTGTCATTACCAACGCCTAGAACGCGCACAGGGCCACCACCAATAGCGCCCAAAGCTAAAAAGTATGAGGCTGAGGAAGCGTCACCTTCAACCGATAGTTGTCCAGGGCTTCCATAAACTGCATTCGATGTTTTGGCAGGAATCACAAATGATTGCGCATCAGGACAAGCAACATTCACCCCGAAGCGAGCCATCAACTTCAAAGTGATATCAATATAGGGGCGTGAAATCAACTCGCCCACCACTTCAATCCGAACTGGATCTTGAGCAACCAATGGGAGCGCCATTAAGAGCGCAGTTAAAAATTGGCTCGATACATCGCCACGCACTTTCACGACATCTTTAATATGAATATCTGCAGCAGAAATCTGAATGGGCGGATACCCTTCCTGCAATTCGTAATCGATCTTCGCGCCTACTTGGCGCAAGCCATCCACTAAATCTCGGATTGGTCTCTCATGCATGCGTGCAACACCGGATAAACGATAGTTACCGCCCTGCATTGCCAGAGCTGCAGTGAGTGGACGAATCGCTGTGCCTGCATTGCCCATAAAGAGATCAGCTTGGCGCACTGGAAATTGCCCGCCACATCCCTCTACCACGCAAACATGATTTGCTTGATCAGTGACTGATAAACCCAGTTGACGCAATGCATTACGCATCACCTGCGTGTCATCTGCATCCAATAAATTTCTGAGCGTAGTGGTGCCGGTTGATAAGGCGGCCAATAACAACGCACGATTAGAAATACTCTTGGATCCTGGCAAGACTATCGAGCCCTGCGCTCGTTTAAATGGACCAATCTGAATATCCGGCAAACCACTCATCAAAGCACATCCAAATCTTGGCGCGCTTTGCTTGCCTTGTTAAATAATTTCTCCAAGCCAGCGCCATCATTATCAGCAATGAGTTTGCGCATGTGACTCACGATGAGCAAGTATTGGTCTAATTCTTTCAAAATAGCTGTGCGATTACCCAGGCAAATATCACGCCACATCTCTGGACTAGAAGCGGCAATGCGCGTGAAATCCTTAAACCCTGCGCCAATATGTCCAAGCTTTTGATCTGCATCTTCAGAATTCACCACACTCGCCATCAAGGCATAGGATAGTAAATGGGGTAAATGAGATACCGCCGCATAAATGGCATCATGCTGCACGCTGCCAATCCTCTTCACAATAGCGCCAGCAGATTCCCAAAAACCAGCAATCAATGCAGTGTCTTGAGGAGAATTTTCTTGTAATGGACAAATAATCGTTTGCTTACCCTGAAATAAATCTGCTTGGGCCGCAGCAGCGCCATGCTGAGCGCCACCCGCAATCGGATGCGCCGGCACAAACTGACAGGCTTTTTTTCCTAATACTTCTTTGGCCGCCAAAATCACATCGCCCTTAGTGCTGCCTGCATCCGTTATGAGGGTTTTGGCTTCCAAATACGGCTCAATAGTTTCAAACGCTGCGCGCATTTGCGCTACAGGTACACACAACACAATGACATCAGATTTTTTAGCGGCCTCTACAAGATCCACTTCACCATCAATCGCGCCCATCTTGAGTGCTTGATCTAAGTTCGCTTGACTACGCCCCACGCCCAATACTGTTTTCACAACCCCAGCTTGTTTTAGAGCAAGTCCAAGTGAAGCGCCGATCAAACCAACGCCCACAATAGTCACTGTTCCGTAATTACTTTCTGGGTTAATAATGGTCATAGAGATATCGGTCTTGTGTAATCTTGTTTAATTACTGTTGCGCCAAGATATCTTTTAGGGCATCTAAAAAGGCAGCATTCTCTTCGGGTAAGCCAATAGAAATTCGGAGCCATTGTGGCAACCCATAATTTCCAACTGGGCGAACAATAATGCCGCGCTTGAGCAAGGCTAAATTAATACGTCCGCCAGCTTGGTCATCATCACCCACCTTGACTAGAACAAAATTACCCGCTGATGGAAGATATTGAAGTCCAAGTTGATCAAATGCTTCAGTCAATTGCGCGTAACCAGCCCGATTAAGCTCATAGCCCTTTTGTAAAAAGGCAGTATCCTGAAAGGCGGCAATAGCAGCGGCCTGAGCCAAACTATTCACATTAAATGGCTGGCGAATGCGATTAAGCAAATCCGTTAAGGCAGGTTGAGCAACACCATATCCAATTCGCAATCCTGCTAAGCCATACGCCTTAGAAAAACTGCGAGACAAAATCATATTGGGGAAGCGCTTTACCCAAGCGATGGCATCATAACGCTGCTCAGGCGCGAGGTATTCGTTGTAAGCCTCATCCAAGACCACCACAACATTACTGGGCACTGCCAATAAGAAGTCTTCAATCTCTTTAGCTGGAAGATAACTGCCAGTCGGATTATTAGGATTCGCAACAAATACGAGTTTGGCTTTACTACCTGATGACTGAATTGCAGCCAACATCGCTGGCAAATCATGACCATAACTTGTAGTTGGGGCCACCTCAATAGACTTTGCTCCTACCGCTTGAGTTGCTAATGGATAGACCGCAAATGCATGGCGAGAAAAGATCACTTCATCATCCGCTTGAGCAACAGCGCGAGCCGCCAACTCTAGGATGTCATTGCTGCCATTACCTAAGGTAATCCAATCAGCAGGAACGCCTAGGCGCTCTGATAAGACTTTTTTTAATTCAAAACCGTTTGAGTCAGGATAGCGGCCCAAATCAGCAGCTGCTTTCAGCATGGCATCTTGAGCAGATTGAGGCATGCCTAATGGATTTTCATTGGATGCCAATTTCACAATCTTGTTTTCATCCAAGCCGTAGTCACGTGCGACTTCGCTAATAGGACGACCGCCTACATAAGGCGCAATTGCATGAATGTGTTTTAAACCAATTTTTGAAGTCATTCTGGCGACAGTAAATTAAGCTTCTTTAACTCTTAAGCAGAGTGGGAATATGAACCAAGATTTTTATAGAAAGCAGCGATCTCTTTTAACTCTTCCAATGCCTTGACCACTTTTGCATCGGCTGCATGACCCGCGATATCAATATAAAAATGATATTCCCAAGTTCCCTTGCGAGCAGGCCGAGACTCAAAGCGATTCATTGATACGTCGTGCTTAGCTAAGGGAGCAAGTAAGCGATGCACTGCACCGGGCTGATTCTCAACCGACAGCACTAAAGAAGTTTGGTCTTTACCAGTTGGCTGACACTCATAAGTACCAATCACTACAAAGCGAGTGCGATTATGCGCATCGTCTTGAACCTGGGCAGCAACAACTTGTAAGCCATAAGCAATTTGAGCAGGATCTCCAGCAATGGCAGCTAAAGTAGGATCACCCGCTGCCAAACGTGCTGCCTCTGCATTACTGCTAACAGCTTGACGCTTTAATTGAGGCGCATGCTGACTTAACCATTGCTGACATTGCGCCAAGGCTTGTGCATGCGCACATACTGTAGTCACTCCATCTAAGTTGCCACTCTTAGAGAGTAAATGATGATGAATTGGCAGTACCACTTCGCCGCTGATATGCATTGGAGAATCCAAGAGCAGATCTAGGGTACGAGAGATCGCACCCTCACTCGAGTTTTCAACTGGCACCACCCCAAATTGTGCCGAGCCCTTTTCCACCGCCTTGAAAACTTCATCAAGGCTACTGCAAGGCAAGCCTGCGATGGAATGGCCAAAATAGTTTTGAGCAGCTTGCTCAGAGAACGTTCCTACAGGGCCCAGGTATGCAATCGTTTGACGCGCTTCAAGAGCACGGCAAGCAGACATCACTTCGCGCCAGATAGCTGCAATTCCATCGGGCAATAAGGGCCCTTGATTAATTTCTTGCAGCTTGGCAACGACTTGACGTTCGCGCTCAGGGCGAAAGACTGGTGAGGAGAAGCCCCCTTTAATATGGCCAACTTCTTGCGCAGCTTTAGCACGTTGGCTCAGCAACTCTAAAATCTGCGCATCTAGTGCATCGATTTTTTCACGGAGGGGTGCGAGACGCTGTTCTTCAGTACTCATTAAGCCCGCCTTTCAAAGTCGCGCATAAATTCAACCAAGGCTTTAACACCTTCTAAAGGCATTGCGTTGTAAATGCTGGCGCGCATACCACCAGCCGCTTTATGTCCACGCAAGGCAACTAAACCAGCAGCGTTCGTCTCTTCTAAGAATTTCGCATTTAAGGATTCATCCTTGAGAAAGAAAGTCACATTCATACGAGAGCGATATTCTTTTGTGACGCGATTCTCATAGAGACTGCTTTGATCTAAAAAGTCATAGAGTAAATTAGACTTCTCTTGATTACGCTTTTCAATCGCTTTCACGCCGCCCTGTTTCAGTAGCCACTTAAATCCGAGGCCAGCCATATAGATGGCAAAGGTGGGTGGCGTATTGATCATCGATTGTGTATTTGCCTGAACAGCCCAATCCCAAATTGTTGGGGTGATACCCATACTGTGCCCGATTAAATCTTTTCGGATAATCACAATCGTGACCCCTGATGGGCCCACATTCTTTTGTGCGCCAGCAAACCAGACGGCACATTGATTCACATCCATTTCCTTGGAAAGAATGTTGCTAGCGATATCGGCAACTAAAGGAATATTCCCTACATCGGGTACATCCGGGAATTCAACGCCACCGATGGTTTCATTCGCGCAGTAATGAACATATGCAGCATCATCAGATAACTGCCAACTAGACCTCGCAGGAATCGTATTAAATTTTTCTGCAGCTGAGGATGCGGCTAAATTTGCAGAGCCGTATTTCTGTGCCTCTTTAAAAGATTTTTCAGACCAAACACCGGTCACGATGAAATCTGCCTTAGGGCCATTCTTAGCCAGAGGCATTAAATTCATTGGAATAGCGGCATTTTGACCAAGGCCACCTCCCTGCAACAACAAGATTTCGTAGTTGTCAGGAATGTTCATCAATGTACGCAAGTCTTTTAAAGTCTCTTCGTAGACTGCCATGAATTCTTTGCTGCGATGGCTAATTTCCATCACGCTGGTACCAAGTCCACGCCAATTGAGCATCTCATCAGCGGCCTGCTTCAGCACCTCTTCAGGCAGAGTGGCAGGCCCCGCAGCGAAATTGAAAATGCGGCGGTCAAAAGTCATGATGGTTACTAGTCTTGTGGTGATGCCTTAAGCATCACCTGCCACATCGGAGTTGGAATCTGTTGCTGGGTCAGCAGAAACATCACCTTCTTCTGCATCATCAACATCACCCTCGTCATCAGAGTCGCTCTCCGCAATTCGCTGGAGACCAGACAAGCGAGTACCTTCATCCACGTTAATCAAAGTAACCCCTTGAGTTGCACGACCCATCTCACGAATTTCAGAGACGCGTGTACGCACTAAGACACCACCAGTGGTGATCAACATAATTTGATCTTCAGGTGATACCAATGCAGCGGCAACCACCTTACCGTTACGCTCTGAAGTCTGGATCGCAATCATGCCTTTCGTACCACGGCCATGACGAGTGTATTCCGCGATAGGCGTCCGCTTACCGTAACCATTCTCTGTAGCAGTTAATACGCTACTTGGAATAGCAATACCGCTCGTATCAACTACAGCAGCCTCAGCACCTTCTGCAGCCTCTGCCGGGGCGACCAACATGGCAATCACTTGATGCCCTTCACCCAAGTTCATACCACGCACACCGCGTGCTGTACGTCCCATTGGGCGAACATCGTTTTCATCAAAGCGCACTGCTTTACCTGCATCAGAGAACAACATCACATCATGCTGGCCATCAGTAATTGCAGCGCCAACCAAGAAGTCGCCTTCGTTTAGATCAACTGCAATGATTCCAGCCTTACGTGGATTAGAGAAATCAGACAAACGTGTCTTCTTCACTGTTCCTAAGCTAGTGGCCATAAAGACGTATTGATCATCCTGATATCCCTTGATTGGGAGAATCACCGTAATCTTTTCGCCTTCAATTAATGGGAACATATTGACGATTGGCTTACCGCGGGATGTGCGACTACCTTGTGGCACTTCCCATACTTTGAGCCAATACATACGACCACGATCAGAGAAGCACAAAATAGCGTCATGCGTATTCGCTACAAACAAAGTATCAATCCAATCTTCATCCTTTGTAGCAGCAGCTTGCTTACCGCGACCACCACGTTTTTGTGCACGATACTCACTCAGTGGCTGGCTCTTCATATAGCCAGTGTGAGAAAGAGTCACAACCATGTCTTGCGGTGTAATCAAATCTTCAGTGAAGAGTTCGGTTGCATTCATTTCAATGAATGAACGACGACCTGTGTCTCCACCAGCAATACCAAACTCTGATTGAACTTCTTTCAATTCAGATTCGATTACAGAAGTGACACGCTCAGGCTTAGCCAATAAATCTAACAAGTCTGAAATTTCAGCCATGACTTCTTTGTACTCGTTCACGATCTTATCTTGCTCAAGACCAGTCAAGCGTTGCAAACGCATCTGCAAAATTTCTTGCGCTTGGCTATCCGATAAACGATACAAGCCAGTAGTTTGCATACCGTACTCAGGTAACAAACCTTCAGGACGATAAGCATTGCGACCGCCAGGGGTATCAGTCTCAGCCCGGGCCAACATCTCACGCACCATGGATGAATCCCATGCCTTGCCCATCAACTCATGCTTAGCAACCACTGGGTTTGCCGCCGCCTTGATGATCGCAATGAACTCATCGATATTCGCTAGAGCAACTGCTAAACCTTCTAAGACGTGACCACGATCACGCGCTTTGCGCAATTCAAAAATCGTACGACGGGTAACTACTTCACGACGATGTTGCAAGAAGTATTCCAACATTTGCTTCAAGTTCAACAAGCGTGGCTGGTTATCAACCAAGGCCACCATGTTCATACCGAAGTTATCTTGTAGCTGAGTGCTCTTATACAAATTGTTGAGAACGACTTCAGGCACTTCACCACGCTTGAGTTCAATCACAACGCGCATACCTGACTTGTCTGACTCATCACGCAAATCAGAAATGCCTTCAACTTTTTTCTCGTTTACTAACTCAGCAATACGCTCGAGCAAATTCTTTTTGTTTACTTGATATGGCAATTCATCAACGATGATGGCTTGACGAGCGCCTTTATCAATATCTTCAAAGTGAGTCTTCGCACGCATGACCACTCGGCCACGACCAGTGCGATAACCTTCGCGCACACCTTGAACGCCATAAATAATTCCGGCGGTTGGGAAATCCGGCGCTGGAATGATCTCAATCAGCTCATCAATCGTGCATTCTGGGTTATGAAGTACATGTAAACAGGCTGTAACCACCTCATCCAGGTTGTGGGGAGGAATATTGGTCGCCATACCCACAGCGATGCCTGAACTGCCGTTTATGAGCAAATTAGGCACTTTTGCAGGAAGAATCAGGGGTTCTTTCTCGCTACCGTCGTAATTTGGCCCAAAATCGACCGTTTCCTTGTCCAAATCGGCCAAAAGCTCATGGGCAATCTTCCGAAGGCGGATCTCGGTATAGCGCATCGCAGCAGCGTTATCGCCGTCAACGGAGCCAAAGTTACCCTGTCCGTCAACCAGCATATAGCGCAGAGAGAAATCCTGGGCCATTCGAACGATGGTGTCATACACCGCAGAATCACCGTGCGGATGGTATTTACCGATTACGTCGCCAACTATACGGGCAGATTTTTTGTAAGCTCGGTTCCAATCGTTGTTTAATTCATACATCGCGAATAAGACCCGGCGGTGAACCGGTTTGAGGCCATCGCGCACGTCTGGCAGGGCTCTGCCGACGATGACGCTCATTGCGTAGTCCAAATAGGACCGCCGCATTTCGTCTTCGAGGGATATTGGTAGTGTTTCTTTAGCGGCTTGTTCCATCTAGAAATAATATCATTTTGATGACAGGAGCCCCCTATGCTAAGATTCTGTCAGTTTGTACGAAATTGAGATGTGTCGCTTTGCGGTCTTTTGCTTCAAAGTAGGGCGAATTACATTTAAGTTTGACTTTAATTTTAAAAAAGAGATTTTGAGGACTAAAAATGAACAAAACCCTAAAACTGGTGCTTGCTGGCGTAATTACTGTTGCTGCTACTGCTACTTCTGCTCAAAACGTTGATAACTGGGTAAACAATACTGGTATCAACTGGAAAAACGGCGATGGCACATTGTGCTGGCGTGATAACAACTGGACACCTGCAACTGCATCTAAGGGTTGTGACGGTGCTTTGGTAGCTAAACCTGCTCCTGCTAAAAAACCTGCTTCCGGCGTTACTCAAAGCAAGATCACTTTGCAAGCTGACACACTTTATGACTTCGACAAATCAACATTGAAGCCAGAAGGTAAAGCTACTTTGGACAAGATCGCTAGAGACTTGAGCAAAATCAAGTTGGAAGTCATCATTGCTGTTGGTAACACTGATAGCGTTGGTACAGATGCTTACAACATGGCCCTCGGTCAGCGTCGTGCGCAATCCGTTAAAGCTTACTTGGTAAGCAAAGGTGTTGACGGTAGCCGTATCTACACAGAATCAAAAGGCAAGAGCAATCCAGTTGCAAGCAATGCAACTGCTGAAGGCCGCGCTAAGAACCGCCGTACCGATATCGAAGTTGTTGGTACAGCAGCTGCTAAGTAATTCGTTTTACTTGTAAAAAAGCCCGCTTCTAGCGGGCTTTTTTATTTCCGCTATATTCATAAACTTCTTCAATAGCCTTTCGCTTAAGCAACCCAATATGAACGTCGATCAATCCGAAATCGCCAAATTTAGCGCCCTAGCCCATCGCTGGTGGGATCCCAATAGCGAATTCAAACCTTTACATGCAATCAATCCATTAAGACTGGCTTGGATCAAAACCTTTGTGAGCCTAAATGGCAAGAAAGTCGTAGATATTGGTTGCGGTGGTGGAATTCTGGCCGAATCACTTGCCCAATCTGGTGCAGAGACTACTGGCATTGATTTATCCGAGAAGGCCCTCAAAGTTGCTGAATTGCATGCCCTAGAGGTAGGTGCCAATCTGACTTATCGTGCTATCTCCGCTGAAGATTTGGCGCAAGAGCAGGCTGGTCAATATGACGTTGTCACCTGCATGGAGATGCTAGAGCACGTTCCAAATCCAGCATCCGTGGTTCAAGCCTGTGCAGACCTCTGCAAACCCGGTGGCACCCTATTTTTTAGCACCCTTAACCGCAATCCCAAATCCTACTTATTTGCCATTATTGGAGCAGAATATCTTCTGCGACTCCTTCCTAAAGGCACCCATGAGTACGCCAAATTTATTAAACCATCAGAGTTAGTTCACTTTACGCGCGCTGCCGGACTAGAAATGCTGGGAATGAAAGGATTGAGTTACAACCCCCTCACTCAGGTTTACAGCCTAAATGACGATGTTGATGTCAACTACATGATTGCTGTTCGTAAATGAGCACCAAAAATTCAAGCCCATACCATGGGGTTTTCTTCGACCTGGATGGCACTCTGGCTGATACAGCTCCTGATTTAGTAGCAGCCACCAATCAATTGCTGATCGATCGCAATCTGGCTCCAAAGCCTTATGAATTTTTGCGCCCCCATGCATCTGCTGGCGCACGCGGACTTTTAGAAGGCGCCTTTGGCATTACTCCAGATCATGCTGATTTCATTGATTTACGAGATGAGTTTTATCTGAACTACGAAAAAGCCCTTCTGGTTGACAGTAAATTATTTGATGGAATGGATGATTTGCTGGAGCAAATGGAAGCGGCCAATATTCCTTGGGGCATCGTGACTAATAAAAGCGAGCGCTTTACGAACCCGCTAGTAAAACTGATGGGGCTTCACCACAGATCCGCCTCAACTGTTTCTGGAGATACAACACCGCACGCCAAACCGCATCCAGAACCCATTCTGCATGCAGCCAGAATTGCCAATATTGATCCTACAAAATCAATTTATGTAGGTGATGACATTCGTGATGTACTGGCTGGTAAAGCTGCGGGCATGCTGACAGTTGCTGCTGCATATGGCTACTGTGGTTGCAAAGAAGCTCCTGAAACTTGGGGTGCAGATCACCTCATTCATCATCCACTTGAGTTATTGGAAATCATCTTCCCCAATAGGGGATAACAACACCTCCAAAAGATATTGGGCAATTTAAAGCTAGCGGCTTTAAAATAGCTCCTCCAATGCATGAACTCCGGGGTCGACATGGTTTCGACGTGGATTACAAAGCATCAAGGGCATACCGAGGACCCGTTATCTCGTAAATCAATGGGAATGTAATAACTGCTAACGACGAACGTTACGCACTAGCCGCTTAATTGCGGTTGCCCCTGAACTGATTCTCTCTTGGGTCAGGTAGCGCAAGCTACATCAGGGTCATATACAAGAGATAAGACTATTTCGTGTCACGAGGAATAGTACGAAAACTTAGTGAATCGTCAGCGAGGAACATGTCAATCTGTGACTAACTGATTAAATTAAATGATATGACTAAGTATGTAGAACTTGTTGTGGAGGATTTGCGGACGCGGGTTCGATTCCCGCCGACTCCACCATATTGAAGTATGTAACAAGCAAACGCCACCTTCTGAGGTGGCGTTTGACCTTCTAGCAATCAATTACTCAGATTAATTAAATTGATAGCTCATGCCAGCTTGAAAATTCAGCGGTGCTCCAGCAAAAATACCATCCGGACTACGGCTAGAAATATAACGCTTATCAAACACATTATTCACCGCTCCAAACACCTTCCAATCTCTATTAATGGCGTAGTTAGCACTCCAATTCACTGTTGTAAAAGCGGGCACCTCACCCAGCGTTCCAATAGCATTTTGAACCACAGTATTTGCTGAGTCAGCATACTGGTTGGAAACATAATTTAAGCTAAGCAAGGTATTGAAGCCATTCTTTTCATAACTGACACCTAGGTTGGATGTCAGCTTAGGGATATAAGGAATGCGATTGCCATCACGCCCCAAAGAATTTGTACCAACAAACTTTGCAACCGGTATATAAGTAGCATTAACATTCATCGCCCAGCCATAACCTAACTCATAACCCAGCGATGCTTCGGCGCCCTGATGCAAACTTTTACCTCCATTGGCTTTTGAAATTCCCGCAGCCAAACTCTGGTTCACAATTTGATTGCTAAAGTTCATGCTAAAGATGGCGGAATCATAAGAAAAAGCTCCTGACCGCCCTCGTAATCCCAATTCCATGTTGGTAGATCGCTCTGGAGACAATTGCTGATCGACCCCCTTGTCATCAATCGCAGTAGCTAATTGAGCTGGTGCAAAGCCCTTATAAATGCTGCCATAGACTTGCAATTGCGGAATGAGCTGCCAGGTTGCCCCAATTTGCGGAATAGTTTCCACGTTTTTAGCGCTGCCCGCTTTGCCGGTGATGACATTTGAGCGGGTTTGGTTATAGCTTTCAACTCGCACCCCTGGTATTAAAGCAAAGCTCTCAGTTAACAGAAATCGATTCTGTCCATACAAGGCAATCGAATTAGCCTTATTGTTTTCATGAAGCGAGACCCGACCAGAATATGCCAATGTTTTTGAGCTTACTAACTGATTAATTTGAGATTCCGTATGTAGACGCACGCCAAACTCGGCCTCGTTAGCAATTCCCAAGGCCTTATAGGCATGATTTACTCGAGAATCAATACCCAACATTTGAAATTCTCGATTACGGCCGACTAGACAGTCAGAGCCGACATTACAGGCCTTAAAAATCGTAGCGTCTTGGGTTCGCTTCACAATACTTTGGCGCCAATAGTTTCGGGACAACTTACTCCAATACATCAAAGTATTCATTTTGGTGTCTGCATTCACTTCCAGAGAATGATTGATATCTACTGCATTTCTTTGGGTAATAAAACGATCATTAGGCGCTGGATTATCACCAGAACGATTGATATATTGGGTTGGACGCAGACCAACATAAGACGTATTGATGTTGTTATCGTAATGCGTGTACTTAAGGCTTAGCCACTGATTTTGCGCTATCTCAATGCCGCCCTTCATCAAGATGTCGTACATCTTAAAACCGTTTTCTTGATATCCACTAGACTCAGATTGAATCAGGTTAATTCCGCCAATGGCGCCATTTGTGGACGACTTGCCTCCAGCCTCTATCTCTGCCAAGCGATAGCCATAGTCGCCAACCTTACCGGTTAACTTAAAGCCTTGTGCTGGTGTTTTAGTAAGGTAATTAACTACCCCTCCAATATTAGAGGGTCCATACTGAAGACCTGATGCGCCCTTTAATACCTCAATTCCACCAATGCGCTCCACTGGAGGGCTGTAGTAGGAAGCATTAGAAATAAATAGGCTAGGTTGAATTGGTGCACCATCCTCCAGCAATAAGACTTTCGAACTACGACTGGGATTCAAACCTCGTATGCCGATATTGGGAATGGCTCCAAAACCTCCTTCATCCCCTCGAATATTGACACCAGGAACTGTTCTTAAAACATCTTGTAATGATTGAGGCTGCAACTCCTCCATTCTCTTTTGATCAATCACATCGACGGTCCCAGGAATTTTGCTCGAGGCATTTTGCTCTCGACCCACAATATCAATTCTGGGCAATTCAATATCCTGGGCTCTAACCCAGCTTGAAAAAGAACTTCCACATAACAATGCAATTGATGAAAACCAGGCAAGCCTGTTTCGATAACGTAAAACATCTTGATGCTTCATATACCATCTCCAGTGATAACAACAAAAAATCGCTGGCTATATGCATATGAAGATGCTCTTGCTGGCTAGTAAGCTATTTCATATTTACTTTGTCAAAATGAGTTTTCCCAATTTAGTAATACGCAATTGATAGATTTGTCCGTCATGGGTAATAAAGATTTGCTTTCCTTGACCAAGTAAAGCTTCACTTGAAACAGTCTTTGGCAAAATCTCGGTTGAGCGAATGTATTTCAAATCAATATTGACGGCTCTGTCTTCGGTCAAGTACTACCCCTCTAGACTGAAATGAATGGGAGCCTGAAAACACTGCGAAGAGTACTTGAGGCTTGAAGAGTCTGGCAGAAATCTCCATTGCGATAAGGTGGTGAGTGCCGACTGATCTAGACTTTGAAAGCCTGAACTCTTGGAAATGCTGGCCTCATCCACCAAACCACTCTGGTTGACGCATAACTTCACCATCACCAAGCCCTGCTCCCTGAGTTTTCTACTTAACAAGGGGTAATTTGGCTTGGGGTTGTGCAGAACTTGCCTGGGAATAGGGCTAGATGAGCGGCCACTTTCTCGACCACTAGCGCTAACAGAGGGGTGCTCAGGCAGCCTGGGGCTTAGGTTTTCAGTGGGGATAGTTGCGCTTGATTTAGATGTTGATGTGGACTGACTCTGACTGGATGGATGTGCGCCTAGTTTGACTAAATTCACCATCATGGATTCTGAAGCGAGCGATCTTTCCCCCTCAAATGATGGAGGTGAAAATAATAGGAAAACCAAAAAATGGATTGTGACTACGCCTGAAATAATCAATGCATTTCTAGGTGGCAAACTACAGAGCAAATGACTTCCTTAAAAGTTATACGGGTAAAGAGTAGGTAATTTCACTGAAAAAACTTTCAGCAACTACGGACTCTCTACGAATATTTTAAGGATGATGCATTTGATAAACAACCATGATCCCAATGGGGATCAGCTTAGTAGGGCTATTGTTGTGTTACTACTTTAGCGCCAAACGCCAAAGCGAAGTCACTTCTTTAGAGCGTGCCGCATGTAATGCATCTGTTTTATCAAATACTTTTGAGTGATGTGGTTTTGTATCAAGACGATGAATTACCTTTAGACCTGCCTGCTCAATCCAAGCAAGTAACTCATCTCTTGTTCGTAAACCCAAATGCTCCGCCAAGTCAGACAGAACTAACCAGCCCTCACTGTCATCGAGCATATGATTTTTGAGTTGACTCAAAAAGCCTTTTAGCATTTGACTCTCAGGGTCATATACAGCATGCTCAAGAGAAGAGCTTGGTCTAGCTGGTATCCATGGGGGATTACAAACAATCAGTGCTGCTTTACCCGATGGAAACAAATCAGCCCTAAGAACATCTATCTGAGATTGCAAACCTAAACGCTCAATATTTTCTTGTGCGCATATGATCGCTCGCTCATCTAAATCCGTGGCAACTATCTTCTGAATACCTCGCAAAGCCAATACAACCGAAAGTACTCCAGTACCAACACCAATATCAAAGGCGGTTGAATTTTTATGGATAGCAGCAGGTAGCGGAGCCTTTAAAGCTAACTCAATATACTCACCGCGCACAGGAGAGAACACCCCATAGTGCGGATGAATACGAATCTCTTCATCATCCCTAGTGAGTACTTGAACACCTTTTTTGCGCCACTCATGCGCACTAATGACACCAAGTAACTCACGCAGGGAAATGATGTAAGGCTCGGTCTGCTCACCATAGGCTTCAATACAGGCCTGTGTGACATCAGGCGCGCGTCTTAAAGAGATGCTGTGGTCAGGATTGATTGGAATCAATACCATCCCCAAAATACGAGCCCGCTGGGATTGGGCAAGACGGTAGAGGTTGAAGATATCTAATGGGGTTTGATTCTTTGTCTTCTCAAGTCGATCTGCCCGCTTTGCTTTCTTGGGAGGCTTATCCACTCTTCGAACCATAGCCTGCAAAAGCTGTCGGGCATTCTGAAAGTCCCCTTTGTAAAGCATCGCCGTGCCTTCACAAGCTAAGCGATAAGCAATATCAGCAGTCAGCGTATCGTCAACGATCTGAATCTTTTTATGCGGAGCGATGCCATTTTCAGAATGCCACTGAGCACTATGGGTTTGTCCGCTATCTTCCCACCGAAGAGTTTCTACTGGGATCACCTAGGAAACCACAAAACGGTTATTTTGATAATCGTCAATCGCCTGCTCTATCTCAGTGCGGGTGTTCATTACAAATGGGCCATATTGCACAATAGGCTCATGTAAAGGTAAAGCGGCAAGGACAATAAATTGCGCTCCGGCTGCTCCGGCTTTTACGAACAATTGATCACCGTCGCCCAGTACTACAGCCGCTTGCTTGGGAATGGCCTTCATCGGACTGCCAAGCTCTAAATCACCTTCATAGATATATACAAAAGCATTTTGTTCCTTAGGAATGCGATGTTCAAATTGGGTATCAGGGGGTAGATGAACGTCTAAAAATAAAGGTGCGGTAGTGATGCCTTGTATAGGACCTTGAATGGTCTGACCCCTATTTTCAAAACTGCCTGCAATCACCTTCACCGATCCACCATTGAGCAAAGTGACTTGAGGAATATCTTCCACCTGAATATCTTTGTAGCCAGCAGGCTTCATTTTTTCTTTTGCGGGTAAGTTAATCCATAACTGAAAACCACGCATAGCGCCACTGACTTGCTGTGGCATTTCAGAATGGATAATTCCGCGACCAGCGGTCATCCACTGCACTCCCCCAGTCTTGAGATGCCCTTGATTGCCTAGATGGTCTTCATGCAGCATGTGACCTTCCAGCATATAAGTGACGGTCTCAAAACCTCGATGAGGATGTGCAGGAAAGCCTGCTACATAATCATTTGGATCATTAGAAGAAAACTCGTCTAGCATCAAGAATGGATCCAGGCGGACTTGCTGCTGGCCCCCTAGACTTCGGCGCAACTTCACGCCCGCACCATCAGAGGTGGCGACTCCAGGAATAATGGTTTGAATATTACGGATCATATTTTATGCAGGGGGATGATCTTCAGGATTAACATCAAGCGCAATCAGGAAGCGGGAGACCATGTTGTAGGCAGCAACCACAGTGACCAACTCAACCGTATCTGTGCTTCCTAGCTCCTTCTGTAGCCGCTTCATCAGCTCACTATCTACTTTGATATTGCGCGTCATCTGATAAGTTAAATCCACAGCATCATTTTCAACTTGACTAAATAACTGCTTCGGAAACTGTGCTTGACCAATCAATCGAATCGCCTGTACCTGCTCTTCGGTACCGCCAGCCTTTTTGAATGGAGGCGCATGATGAAAGAATTCATATTCGGCGCCATTGAGAACTGCAACTCCACACATCGCAAGCTCACGTAACTTCGGATCCAAGGAAAGGTTATTGCGAATCTCGCCAATGAAATGATTCCAGCCTTCAGCAATCGGGATGCTGTGCAACAACATCCGATCAAGGTTAATAAAATCGCCACCACGTCTTTTGCGTATCGCAGCAACCAATTCTGCTGGTTCCGCCAAATCCATTGGCTGATAAGGAATTAAACGTTCTGACATAAATACTCTCTATTGACCAACTTCTTTAATATTATTTTCAATAACGAACTTACCCCAAATACCAATTTGCTTGCCAATAAAATCTTGCGCAGCTTCAGGTGTACCTCCCACAATTTGAATGCCCTGAGCCTTGAACTTCTCAGCAACAGCCGGAGTTTTCAGCGCCTTGTTTAAGGCCTTGTTCATTGCATCCACTACTGCTGGTGGAGTCTTGCCGGGGGCCAGTACAGCCCACCATGCAGGCGCACTAAATCCAGGGAAGCCGCTTTCAGAAATCGTTGGCACATTAGGCAAAGAAGCAGACCTCTTCGCAGTAGTAATAACCAAAGGAATAACGCCGCCACTGTCGACATGTGGTTTCACTAAAAATTCTGAGCCCACAGCCAACTCCACCTGACCACCTAAAGCATCTTGCATCAAGGGGCCACCACCGCGATATGGGATGTGGTTCCAATCAAAGCCCGCCTGCTTTGCAAGACGAGCCATCGCTAAGTGACCTAAGCTGCCAATACCGATGGAGCCGTAACTAAATTGCTTGCCAGTCTTTGAAAGGTCAACTAATTGCTTAAAACTAGTAATGCCAGATTTTTTACTAGCGACCAATACCATTGGCGATGTTCCAATTAACACCACCGGAGCTATATCCTTAATAGTGTCATACGGGAGTTTATCTTTCAGACTTGGATTAACACCGTGGGTGTCAAACACTACCGCAAAGGTATATCCATCTGGATCAGAACGAGTCATTGCTGCAGTGCCAATAACACCAGAAGCTCCACCAATATTTTCCACAACCACATTTTGCTTAAGCTCAGACTGCAGGGCTGGCGCTAAAACGCGAGCAACCTGGTCCACAGAACCACCCGGGGGAAATACAGCAATCAGGCGAATCGGTTTTTGGGTCGGCCACGTGCCCACCCCAGCGGATTGAGCATTTACAAGGCTATGAGCGCCCAAGCCCAATAGGCCGAATAAAAGGACTTTTTGGGCAATTTTCACTAAATACAGCATGGATTGTCTCCTCCAAATGGAAGCCCCAAGATTACCACCCCCACAGCAGGCTTGCTTGATAATAGGAGGACTATGAAGCCGATTTTGAACATTGCCGCCTACTTATTTGTCAGCCTCGATGACTTATCAGCCCTGCGCTCCAAAATGCTGGATGAATGCAATGCCCGAGAACTCAAAGGCACTATTTTGTTAACAGGCGAAGGAATTAATCTGTTCCTCGCTGGCAAAGAAGATGCCTTGCGCGGATTCTTAGAATGGCTCCGCACTGATTCTCGCTTTGCGCCGCTAGAAGCCAAAGAAAGTTGGTCTGAGCAGCAACCCTTTAAAAAGATGCTGATCAAAATAAAAGCAGAAATCATTCGCATGAATCATCCCGCTATTCGACCAGAAGAGGGTCGCGCGAATTTCATCACACCTAAAAAATTACAAGAATGGCTAGATCGTGGCACCGATGATTTAGGTCGGCCAGTAGTCATGCTAGATACTCGGAATGCTTTTGAGGTTGACTACGGTACTTTTGAGAATGCCTTGCACTTTAATATCCAAAAATTCACTGAATTCCCTAAAGCGATCGCGGCACACAAGGAGCAATTAGCAGACAAAACGGTAGTCAGTTTTTGTACTGGGGGGATACGCTGTGAAAAGTCCGGCCTATACATGCGTGAAATTGGTATGGAACACAGCTACCAACTAGAGGGCGGTATTCTTAAATACTTTGAAGAGGTCGGCTCAGCGCATTATCAGGGCTCTTGTTTTGTTTTTGATCAAAGGGAAGCCCTAGAGCCCACTTTAGACTCAATCCCTTTTGAAGCCTCGAACCGTAAAAATCTCAAAGTAAGCTAAGAGCCCCTATAGCCAGCCTTTGCAGGAGGTTTGAGCTCAAAATGAGGCCTCTTATCGAGAAAATATCTGCCATAAATAGTAAAATATTTCCAAGTAGTAATTTCATTAATAAAAATAAATGGGCCTGAGACATGCTTAAATCACTCAATCGGCAATTGCCGATTTTTTTATCTTCCCTAGCACTGCTGTCACTCACTTTTGCTAGCAGTTTTAATGCACAAGCACAAACTCAAGCGACTGCTACCCCGTACCCAACGAAGCCTATCAAACTGATTGCACCAGTTGCCGCTGGTGGAGGCTTAGACAATATTGCTCGTACCTTGGCAGAGAGATTGTCACGCTTACTCGGCCAACAAGTCGTGGTAGAAAACATTGGTGGTGGTGGTGGCTCAATTGCCTCACAGGCTGTCGCTAAAGCGCCTGCAGATGGCTACACCCTAATGGTTGCCTATGTTGGAACCCATGGTACAAATCCTGCGGTACGTCGACTGCCTTACGATGCCATTAAAGATTACACACCAATTAGTATGATTGGTGCGACACCGAACGTACTGGTGATTAATCCTGATTTGCCAATCAAAAACTTCAAAGAGTTTGTTGATTACGCTAAAAAGAATCCTGCCAAATTAAGCTATGGCTCTGCCGGACCTGGCACACTGACCCATTTAGGTATGGAGCAAATTAAGCTGGCATCTGGCATCTTCATGGTGCATATCCCCTATCGTGGCGTAGGCCCTGCATACACAGACTTGCTTGCCGGTCAGACTCAAGCCATGTTCCCCACTTTGTTTGCAGCACTGCCTTACATCAATACGAATCGCGTGCGTGGCTTAGCAGTGACAGGATCAAAGCGTAGCCCTGCCGCACCTAATATTCCGACATTCAAAGAGCTCGGCTTAAATGGTTTTGATGGTCAACAGTGGTATGGAATTGTTGGTCCAGCCAATCTTCCTCCTGCAATTACTGCCAAGCTCAATACAGAAATAAACAAAGTGCTGGCATTGCCTGATTTTTCAGAAAAGATGACTAGCGAAGCTATGACCCTTATGCCAATGACACCTCAACAGTTTGGAACGTATATCAAAGAAGATATTGCACGTTGGGTTAAGGTTGCTAAAGATCGCAATATCGAAATCGAATAATTAAATTAGAAATAGGAAAAGACATGTCTCACGCCATTGCCGCAGCAGCCGATTTAAACGCCCCACCAGTAACCAATATATTGGCGCAGTTTGTGACATCACATCCTAGCCAAGGCTGGACCCCAGAAGTTGAACATGAGGCACATCGTACTTTTTTAAATTGGCTTGGCTGCGCCATTGGTGCCGCAAATCACGAGAGCGTTGAATCCTCTTTAGCTGCCATTCGCGAATTCCAGCCAGCTCCGCAAGCGAGCATCTTAGGCCGTAAAGACAAAGTTGATATGGGTGGCGCCGCTTTAATTAACGGCATTAGCTCACACACCTTTGACTTTGATGATACCCATCTAAAAACAGTGATCCACCCTGCTGGCCCTGTTGCATCAGCGATTTTGGCCTTAGGTGAGCATACCAACGCCAATGGCCGTCAAATGATCGACTCATTGATTTTGGGTATTGATGTAGCTTGCCGCGTAGGTAATGCTATGTATCCCGATCATTACCATCGTGGTTGGCACATTACTGGCTCTACAGGCATGCTAGGCTCAGCAGCTGCTTGCTCTCGCTTGATGGGTTTAGATTTACAAAAAACAACGATGGCCTTAGGTATCGCAGCATCACAACCCGTTGGGATGCGTGAACAGTTCGGCACCATGACCAAACCTTTTCATCCAGGTGGCGCAGCGCGCGCAGGACAACTTTCTGCACTCTTGGCGAAACATGGTTTTACTGCCAGCCCTAAAGCGCTTGAGGCAGGTCGTGGATATATGCAAACTGTCTCAACCAAATGCGATTGGTCAGAAATTGATCGCGCCCTTGGAAAATCATTTGAGATCTCTTTAAACACTTACAAGCCTTTTGCTTGCGGCATCGTGATCCACCCTGCGATTGATGCCTGCGCTCAGTTACGTGCACAAGGTGTTAAGGCGGAAGATGTGGAGCGCATTGAATTACGTGTTCATCCATTGGTACTAGAGCTAACCGGCAAGAAAACACCTAAAGATGGTCTCGAAGGCAAGTTCAGCGTCTACCATGGCTGTGCAGTTGGTCTTATTTTTGGCCAAGCTGGTGAAGGCGAATACGCTGACGATATCGTCAATCGCGCTGACGTAGTAGCTCTCCGCGCTAAAGTGAATGCGACTACCGACACCTCCATCAGCGAAGCATCTGTGGACGTCAAGGCCTTCCTAAAAGATGGCAAAGAAGTACACGTCTTCGTGAAAAATGCGATTGGCTCTGTTGAAAATCCAATGAGCGACGCTAACTTAGAACAAAAATTTACTAGTCTTGCTGAACCTATTATTGGTAAAGAAAAAACGAAGCAGTTAATTTCTGCTCTCTGGAAATTAGGACAGGCATCTGATCTGAAGCAAATCCTTCAGCTGTGCACTCCAGACTAGTTTTCAGAGTACGGAATCATGACTCAGCCAAATATCGTCATCCTCGGAGATTACGAACGCGCCCTAAAACGCTTCTCTAACTGGGAAAAATTAGAGAAGCTTGCCAATCTGACAATTCATCATGAGCCCTTACGTGATGAAGCTTTGTATGAGGCTGTTAAAGATGCAGATGCTATCGCGATAGTTCGCGACCGCTCTCCCTTTAATGAGGCCATGATTGCGCGCCTACCTAGATTAAAGTTTTTGATGTTTACTGGTGAACGCAACGGCACTCTTGATTCCAATGCTTTGCTTTCACGAAATATCCCGATTGCAGTAACGCCTGGAGGCCCCTCTAAAGAAACCACTGCTGAATTAACGTGGGCTTTAATACTGGGTGCCTCAAAGCGTTTGGTTGAGCAAAACAAGCTGATTTCTTCTGGCGGTTGGCGTGATGAACTTTCAGTTCTGCCCATGCTAGCAGGTGAACGCCTTGGCATCATGGGCTTAGGCTCCATTGGAAGTCGTGTTGCCAAAGTGGGTGCAGCATTTGGGATGGAAGTGGTCACGTGGAGCCCGCGCATGACTCCCGAAAGAGCTGCCGCAGGAAATGCTAAGGCAGTCAGTCTTGAAGAACTACTGAGCACCTCAAAAATAGTCACTATGCACTTAGTTGCTGGTCCTGGCACCAAAGGCTTAATCTCCGCAGATCAACTGGCCTTAATGCGCCCCGACTCAATTCTGGTGAACACTTCTCGTGCCGCCCTAATTAACATGACTGACCTGCAAAAGGCATTGGCTGCGGGAAGACCTAGACAAGCTGCTGTGGATGTATTTGATTTGGAGCCCTTACCTGCTGAAGATCCACTGCGCAATACTCCCAATCTTTTAGTCACACCGCATCTGGGTTTTATTGCAGAGCCTATTTTTGAAGTCTTCTCCCAGGGCATTACCCAAACCTTAGAAGCCTGGCTGGAAAATAAACCCGTGCCGCATCCTTTTAAGCCTCAATAAAAAAGCACTGATATCTTGCTGCAATTAAGCCCCTTACAACTCTTTATCAGCTTTAGCAAAATAGGTATGTCTGGTTTTGGAGGCGTCTTGCCCTGGGCTAGACGCACTTTAGTAGAGCGTGACAAGATTCTGACTTCCGAAGAATTCAGCGCCATCCTCGGAATCTGTCAAATTGTTCCCGGACCTAATATCGTGAACTTGGCCGTATGTGTAGGCTCTCGTTTTGGTGGAGCTAGAGGTGCAGCAGCTTCAGTGCTGGGGCTCACCCTTGGGCCCATCTCTTTAGTCATGGTGTTGGCAGTACTCTATGACCACTATAGCTATCTGGATTCTGTAAAAGGTCTGCTACGCGGCATCTCCGCAGTGGGCATCGGGCTCATTGCATCTACTGGATTCAAAATGTTACGCGATGAGTTTCACTACCCCGCAATGCTTTTGGTGGTTATAGTCACCATTCTTGCTGCTAGCTATTTTCACTTAGGACTAGGCATGGTGGTACTAGTTGCCTCTCCACTAGCAATCTTTTTAGCATGGAAGAAGGCCTCTAGAGCATGAGTATTTTGCTAAGCCTCTTTCTCAAGTTATCCGCCTTCTCCCTGATTGCGTTTGGGGGAATTAATGCCCTTCTACCAGAGCTATTTAAGTTAGCAGTCAATCAAGAGCACTGGATTGATGTTCAAACGTTTTCAGATTACTTTGCAATAGCACAAGCATCGCCCGGACCGAACTTCATGACGGTGACCTTGTTAGGTTGGCATCTCTATGGGGTCATTGGCGCACTAGTTTCCACATTTGCAATTATTTGGCCATCATCCATACTGATTTACTATTTGCAGCGCCTCATTATGGGCATTAAAGATCCCATTAAGAAGCAGGCGATTCAGTATGCGGCAGCAGCGCTTGCGATTGGCTTGGTGCTGTCCTCTGCATGGCAAATCTCATTACAAATCAATCAAGGCGTTGCTGCATATGCCTTGACGATATTTACTATTCTTTTTACCCTCTTCACCCGCTGGCACCCGCTGTACTTAATCGTACTCGGCGCCATTATTGGTTCAATGGGATTGATCTAGGCTTGTTTTCGACTGCGAATTAAACGCAAGAGATTCGGAACAACCAAGAGGGCAATTGAAATTGCCATCAAAGTACCCGAGATTGGTCTAGTAAAGAAGGTGCTCCAGTTGCCTTGACTAATCGTGAGCGCTTGTCGCATCGACTGCTCTGCCATGGGGCCCAAAATTAAGCCAATAATTAGTGGCGCAGCAGGAAAATCAAAGCGGCGCATTCCAAAACCTAAAATCCCAAAGAAAAATAGCAGGCCTACATCAAATACCGAATTGGAAGAGCCGTAGACTCCAGCAACCGAGATCACCACAATACCTGCGTAAAGCCATTGCGGCGGAATCTTCAACAGCTTGACCCAGAGACCAACTAAAGGCAAGTTGAGCACTAACAAAATCACATTACCAATATATAAGCTCGCAATAAGAGTCCACACCAAACCACTTTGCTGAGTAAATAAAGTTGGGCCCACTTGAATTCCATAGGACTCAAACGCCGACAGAATAATCGCAGCAGTCGCTGAAGTGGGAATACCTAGCGTTAACAATGGCATCAGCACGCCCGCTGCTGCAGCATTATTTGCCGCCTCAGGACCTGCTACCCCCTCAATCGCACCATGACCAAATTCTTCTGGTTTTTTAGAGAGCTTCTTTTCTGTGTAATAAGAAAGCAATGTGGGCAACTCAGCACCGCCAGCCGGCATTGCTCCTATCGGAAAACCAAACAGACTGCCTCTAATCCAAGCCTTCCAAGAACGCGCAAAATCTTCCCTTGAGAGCCATAGACTTCCAGATACCGCTAAGACATCTGTCTTCTTATTTTCTTTGCCCTGCCAAGCCAAAAAGAGTGCTTCGCCAATTGCAAATAAACCGACGGCAACAATCGTCACTTCGATGCCATCCAAAAATTCTGGCTGGCCAAAAGTAAAACGCGGCTGCCCTGTTTGGAGATCAATACCGATTAAGCCAAATAAAAGACCAGCAACTAAAGAAATCAAACCACGCAGCGCTGAGCTACCCAGAACAGCAGAAACGGTTACTAAGGCCATCAGCATCAAACTAAAGTATTCCGCCGGTCCAAATGCGAGGGCAGCATCAACCACCCAAGGCGCAAAGAAAGTTAAGGCAATCGTGCCAATGGTTCCGGCCACAAAACTACCGATAGCTGCAGTCGCCAGTGCAGGACCTGCCCTGCCACGACGCGCCATCTTATTGCCTTCGAGTGAGGTCACGATCGTCGCAGACTCACCAGGCGTATTAAGCAAAATAGAGGTGGTTGAACCTCCATACATAGCGCCGTAATAGATACCAGCAAATAAAACAAAGATCGCAGTTGCAGGAACCTTAAATGTTAACGGCAACAATAAGGCAATAGTCAGTGCCGGCCCAATGCCTGGAAGCACACCAACTAAGGTGCCCACTAAACATCCTATAAACCCATATAGCAATGTCATGGGTTGCAAGGCAACCGCAAAACCTTGCATCAAGGAATCAAATGAACTCATGATGATCTTTACTTAAAAACTGAGATTAACGAGTGGGCCCAAATCAACACCCAAGATCGCTGAAAATAATGTCCAGAACGCACCTGCAATAGCTAATACCATTAACACTGTCTTGACATTGAACTTGGCATCAAATGCCATCGATACGCCCAGCCCACAAAGTGTGGCGGGTATTAAGAAACCGATTAATTTAGCAAGCAGAATAAATGCGAGTCCACCACCCAGTAGGTAAGAGACACGTTTTGCTCCGCCATTCAGAGGTTGATCCTCTTCCTGATGAATACAATCTGGAGCCTTATTGCTGATTGCTGAGAGCAAATAAAACACCCCCAACAGAGAGAGCAAAGCGACCAAGATGGCGGGGGCCAAAATCGGCCCCACCTCAGATTGGATCGTTGACTCTGGAATACTCAATACCTGCCAGACAGCCACTGCACAAAAGACCAGCAAAAAGCTGGCTATCAGGCGGGTACTCACGCAAGTCCTAATTCTTTGAGAACAGTTTCAGTCTCAGCAATATTCTTTTTAATCTGCGCTTCAAATGCTGCGCCTGCTAAAAAGGCATCTGTCCACTTGCGCTTCTCCAAAGTCTCTGCCCATGATTTGGTGTCATGCATCTTGGTAACCAAATCTACCAAGGCTGCCTTCTGTGCAGCGTTGATACCAGGGGCACCAAATACACCACGCCAATTAGCTGCTGTGATATTGAGACCTAACTCTTTAAAGGTTGGGACATCTACACCAGGAATACGCTTGCTGCCAGAAACTGCCAGGGCACGCATTTTTCCTGCTTTAATTTGTTCTGCAAATTCGGAATAACCTGAGATGCCAGCAACTACTTGACCGCCCAAAATAGCTGCATTTGCGGGACCACCGCCTGCGAAAGCAACATAAGCTGCTTCACGTGGATTTTTACCAAGTGCCTTAATAATTAAACCCAATAGCAAATGATCAGTACCGCCGGCACTACCGCCCGCTACTGAGACTGCTTTAGGGTTTGCTTTAATCGCCTCTTCAAAATCTTTCCAATTCTTAATCTTTCCATCTGTTGGCACCACAAGAATGCCCGCCTCTTCTGTAAGGCATGCAATTGGAGTGACATCAGCCATAGTCACAGGGCTTTTATTTGTAATGGCTGCACCAACCATGACTGAACCACCAACCATCAAGGCATTGCCCTGACCTTTACGCTGATTCACAAAACGTGGCAAACCAACCATGCCGCCTGCACCACCCACATTCTCAAACTGAAAGGAGCCAACTAGGCCAGCATCTTTAGCTGCCATTTCAATTGCTCTGGCAGTACTATCCCATCCACCGCCAGGAGCAGCCGGGACAAACATATTGATAGATTCAAATAAAGGCTTGCTTTGTGCAAATGCAAATGAGGGAACGCTATTTACAAAAGCAAATGCAGAACCGTAAGTGATGAAGTCTCGACGTGATGTTTTCATTATTTTCCTTTTAATACGAATTTAGTGACACAAGAATGTACTTCACAAACTATACCTAACTACCAGTAAGACTTCAAATTCTGACTATCGAAAAGATTGATAAGTCCAGATGCCTAAAACGGTCAATACAAGGGAGCCAATCAAGTGCAAAAGGGCTGTGCCCAAAGCCCAACCAAGGTCACCCCGCTGAATTAAAGCCACTACCTCGGCTGAAAAACTAGAGAAAGTCGTCAGCCCCCCTAAAAATCCCGTAATCACAAATAATTTCCACTCTGGAGATAGACTGGGATTGCTACCAAAGAATGCGACAGCAATACCGACGAGGTAACCCCCCACCATGTTTGCTAACAGCGTGCCCAATGGAATGACTGAAACTGTACTTGCAGTCATCAGATTAAAACCGGCACGCAATAAGGCACCAAATCCAGCGCCAAAAAAAATTGCAAGAAGAGATAGCCACATATTTAAAGTGCTTTATTGGATTGAAAAACCCAGCATGCTGATGGAACTCATTTCGATACCATCAACAAAAACCTGTGCATGCTCTCCATCCTCTTGTAATGCCAAGGTATAAAGTGCAGGCCAATAGTGCTCGGCAGTAGGAATAGATAAATGTGCTGCATCACCGTAGCGCTCCCAATCAATCAGTGGCTCATGGTGATCAGCACGCATTTCGGAGATAAAAAATTGATTGAAATCTTTCGCCCAAACATGTGGCACAGCATTGTCATGCCAATCAATTGTGCGCAAGTTATGCACCACATTGCCGCTCGACAAAATGAGTATATTTTCATCACGCAAGGGTCGGAGTTGCTTGGCTAAATCGTAATGCGCTCTTGCAGACATTGATCCATCAAGACTGAGTTGCACAATAGGCACGTCGGCATGGGGATACAGATATTTGAGAACGGACCAGGCACCATGATCAATGCCCCACTCGTTCTCCTCCAATACAACAGGAACATTTAAAAGTTCTTTTACTCGGTCGGCAAGCGCAGGTGATCCAGGGGCTGGATACTGAATATCAAACAGCTCCTGCGGAAATCCGCCAAAGTCATGAATTGTTTTGGGTTTTGGCATTGCAGTAACCCATACACCTCGAGTTACCCAATGCGCCGAGATCACTAGAACGGCATCTGGGCGTTTTAAAGATTTACCTAAATTCGCCCAAGCTTCAGTAAAGCGATTGGGCTCTAAGGCATACATCGGACTGCCATGGCCAGCGAATACTGCAGGTTGGCGATGGCTAGTCATTAATGCGAATTAACCGAATACGTAACCAGTATGAGCTGCTACCAATGCAAACAAAATTGCCAAGCTAGTTGCTGCGGCCAACATCACGATCAAAGTAATGATCTTTTTGTTAACTTCTTCTTTAGATTCGTTATGCCACTCGTTCATGCTAAATCCTCTGTAAACACATTAATGAATGGAGTAATTATCCACTATCGACCGCGGCCAGCCTTACGCATCATGCCTTTTCCACCACCAAAGCCTGCCTGAGGCCTTCCAGCAGGGCCAGATGGGCCTTTTGGAACCGGTGGACGGGCAGGTGGCTTAGCGATTGCGGGCTTAGCTGGGTTCTTAGGGTCGGGTTTTTTATCGTCAGTCACTTTTTTGCTCCTATGGATATCATATTGCCATGATTACTGACTATTCTATCCAAGCTATCGCAATTAATGCGATTCCCTTGATATTCGCTATTACGATCCATGAGGCTGCCCACGGCTTTGCGGCCCGTAAATTTGGTGATAACACCGCCTACATGCTGGGTCGGGTCAGCCTAAACCCAGCCAAACACATTGATCCAGTGGGCACCATCTTGATCCCCCTGGCATTACTCCTAACGGGGTCCCCATTCTTGGTTGGTTATGCCAAACCTGTTCCTGTTAACTTCGGACGCCTCAGAAACCCCCGAATTGACTCGATTTGGGTTGCATTAGCGGGGCCGGGATCCAATTTCATTCAAGCCATCATTTGGGCAATCTTGCTCATTTGCTTGGTGGGGTTTGGGGTCGATGAAAAATTCTTTATTTCAATGGCACAAGCGGGCGTTACCTGGAACATCGGCTTGCTAGTATTCAATTTATTCCCATTACCGCCACTGGATGGAGGCCGAATACTTTCAAGCCTTTTACCAGCCCGCCAGTCAATTGCACTTGGCAAACTAGAGCCTTGGGGCTTTTTTATTGTTCTAGCCCTCGTGTTTACTGGAATTATTGGCAGTTTCTGGATGGAACCCCTCATGGCATTTTTCAAATATCTTCTTTACCTCATCACCCTGCCTTTGCAAATGATTGTGTAGAGCAAATTTAGGACAAAAACCGCCATTTTGGAGTATGCTCATTTCGTCAGTAATGCCCCCCTTCTTCACCATCCATTCAATAGAGGTCTTAAATGAAACTACATCACATTGTTCTGGCTACTACTGCTACCGTTGTAGCGCTGACTGCTGGCCCTGCTTCTGCACAATTCCAAAAGCCCGAAGACGCTATTAAATATCGCCAAAGCGTATTTACAGTAATGGCTAATTCCTTCGGGAAAATCGGTGCCGTTGTAAAAGGCGAAGCGCCTTACAACAAAGATGAGGTTGCTAAAAATGCAGCCATCGTAGCGACGCTTTCTTCCTTGCCTTGGCAAGCATTTGGTGCAGGCACTGAAGGTGGCAAAGCACAGCCTGGCATTTGGACTGATGGCGCTAAATTCAAATCCAATTCTGAAAAGATGCAATTAGCTGTTGCAGATCTCAATAAAGCCGCTCAATCAGGTGATCTTGAAAGCATTAAGAAAACCTTCGGCGCTGCAGGACAAACTTGCAAAACTTGTCACGACGACTTTAAGAAGAAGTAATGAAATAACCCACCACTACCGCGATTACGCTTAATAGAATTAAGGCAAGTGTTCGCTGTGTAGCACCATCCTTGGATGGTTGACCCAAGTCAGTAGGCAAATAATCTGCCTCCTCGCTTGGGTCAATTTCTTTATCGCCATGCAACATCGGCTTGATGAGGTCTTCGCCCTTAAATTTTGTATAGAACAGAATGGCGGCAATATGAATGCCAATGAGGGCATAAATCACGATCTGATTAGCCTCATGAATCTGTGAGAAAAGTGAGACTAGGAAGTTGGGAACGTACTTTGCAAACGGACCCTGAAAGGCAATTTCGTCATCGACAAATAAGCCAGTAAATACTTGAACACTTAAGACAAATAACAATGCAAAAACAGAAAGCGCGCCCAAAGGATTATGTCCTAATACACGAGGTGAGCTGCCGCTTAGGTAACTCAGTATCTTTTCTTTGGAGGGAAAGAAGTTCACAAATCGGGCATGGGTTGAACCAATAAAACCCCAGAGGATTCTGAAAATCAGTAGGGTCAAAATACAGTAGCCGAAATAGGCGTGCCACTCTATGGCATTGCCACCTATATTGACACTTACCAAACTACCAACGATGCAGGCCACTAAAAGCCAATGAAATACTCGAATTGGCAAGTCCCAAACGCGAATGATTTTTTTCATACCATAAGAATAAAGCATGATCTGCCTTACACTAAGAAAATTCATGAATCCTAGTAAAGCCTTTCGAACCCTGCTTCTCTATCGCATTGGTGCAACATTGAGTTACCAGATCACGATGGTTGCAGTTGGCTGGCATCTCTATGAGATTACCAATAGCGTCGTTTCCTTAGGTCTGATTGGTCTGGCTGAGTTAATTCCCTACTTTGCTCTCGCACTCTATTCAGGCCATGCGGTAGACCACTACTCCAGAAAACTGATTGCAGGACTAGCCTGCCTGATTCATATAGCCGTTGCTTTATTTCTAGCAGCCATTGCAATCGGCTGGATCACACCGCCAGTCCCTTTCATTTATGTTGCAGTTGCCTTTATCGGTGTTGGGCGCGCCTTATTACGACCGTCTTACCAAGCCTTATTTGGGCAGATTATCCCAAGAGATCAGTTAACGCGCTATACCGCCTACGCCTCATCCGCATTTCAAATTTGCGTCGTTGCTGGCCCAGGTCTTGGCGGCCTAATGATTGGTTTTGCAGGACTAGAGTGGACTTATTGTTTAGCAGCTGGTTGTGGCGCCTTTGGTCTGTATGGAGTGACCTTTATTCGCGCGGTTCAAGAAAAGAGTGGCGCCCTGAAGAATGAATTTTTCAAAAGCTTTATGGAGGGATTTCGTTACGTCAGAAAAAATGAATTAATTCTCAGCGTGATGGCACTCGATATGTTTGCCGTTCTCTTTGGTGGCGCTGTTTCTATCTTGCCAGCCTTTGTTAAAGAAGTGCTTAATGCCGGACCAGAAACCTTGGGAATCCTTCGGGCTGCTCCAGCAGCAGGCGCTGTCATCACCGGCATCTATCTTGCAAGACGCCCCATATTGACTGACTCTGGAAAGTATCTTTTTCTCTCGGTTGCTGGGTTTGGAATGGCAATCATTGCCTTTGGAATCTCTAGCAATCTCTGGGTTTGCGCATTCTTCCTATTCATCTCTGGATGTTGCGACTCCATTTCTGTCGTGATTCGTGGCAGCATTATGCAGCTCACCACCCCAAATCATATGCGCGGGCGGATTAGCGCCATCAATGGCATTTTTATCGGCTCCTCTAATGAATTGGGTGCACTAGAGTCTGGTATCGCAGCCAGCGTCATGGGCTTAGTGCCGTCGATTGTGTTTGGCGGTGCAGCGACGATCCTTGTCGTCCTGATCACTTATCGACTTGCACCCCACCTACGCAAATTAAATATTCAAGATATTGCTTAACCTGCTATCGAGATTACTTTATCTCAGGCAATTCTTTTTGAATAATCTTTAAGCCTTCGCGCAAAGCATCTTGGTAACGCTTACGCTCATCCTGAATAGATTCTGCAGTCCAAGAATAAAAACCTTCACCCGTTTTCATACCAAACTTACCGCTCTCTACACGCTCACTTAAACACTTTGCAATCGTAGGAGAATTGTTCAATGAAGGATAAATTGTGGCTCCTCCAGCAGCATGAATCTCAAGCCCAGCATGATCACGTTGCATAGCAGGGCCAGCGGCAATATAGCGAAAGCCAAAACCAAAACGAACCGCCTTGTCAATGTCCTCGGGTGTACAAATACCCTCATCCACCATGGAAAATGCTTCACGTGACAAAGCATGTTGCAAGCGATTTGCCAAAAATCCCGGCAAATCCTTTTTAACAGTAACTGGAACCATTCCGCAGGCAGTCATTAACCTAAATAAGCTATCGCCAACCATGGGAGATGTCTTTTCTCCATAAACTACTTCCACACAAGGAATTAAATGTGCTGGCATAAAGAAATGCAGGCCAATCATTCGTGCGGCTGTTTTCAAGCCACTGGCAATTTGGCTAATAGGAAAGCTGGTGCTGTTGCTCGCCAAAACAGCTTCAGGTTTTGCATACTGCTCAAGCTTGGCAAATAATTCTTGTTTGATATCCAAGCGTTCGGGTACGCATTCGATGACGAGATCTACATCAGACCAATCTACTTCTTCTAAGGTACCGGCAACAGTGAGTAAATGAATGCGGTTTTCGCAGCCAAGCTCAGTCAAGGTATTAGCAAAATAATCTGGCAAAAGTGCTCTACGCTCGGTAGTGGGCTCTACTACCTGGACGGCACACCCTCCACGTGCACACACGGCCGCAACGTCTGCGCCCATGGTGCCACCGCCAACAATGACTACTTTAGTTTCGGCTGGGGTAAACAACATCACTCATTCTCCTCATGGGGGGGCGAACCTTTGGCTAAAAATCCTCTTACAATGTATGCATTATTCCAATAAAAAAGTAAGTGAGACATGATCCCCGTCAATTCGGTGCTACAGGTCGGCCATTTCCCTGAAATTATGCAGGCAGAAATTGACCGACGCTTTGTTCCAACTCGCCATTTAGATCCTGCGGCGCCTGTGCCATCAGGGGATTTTCAAGCCATCCTAGTGCGCTCGAATACCAAGCTACCCGAGTCCTTGGTGCGGCAGCTACCCAAGCTCAAAATGGTAGCTACCTGTGGTGTAGGCTATGACAATCTCCCGCTCTCCTATCTCAAAGCACAAGGCATCAAGGCGAGCAACACCCCCGGCGTCCTGAATGATGCAGTTTGTGAGCTGGCAATGGGCATGATGCTTGGCTTAATGCGTCGTATCCCTGAATCAGAATCGTTTGTTAAAAGTAAAGCTTGGTCTAAAGGTCTTTTTAAAATCACCACCACCCTAGCTGGCAAACGAGTAGGCATTGCTGGCATGGGCCGCATTGGACAGGATCTCGCTGAGCGACTGTTGCCCTTTAAGGTGGATATTGCTTATAGCGGCCCTTCTCCAAAGGCGGTGCCTTATACCTACTTCAAGGATGTCCACGCATTAGCAACAGCCTGTGATGTGCTTTTTCTAGCCTGCCCTGCTACCCCTGATACCGACAAAATGGTCAACCAGGAAGTACTTGAAGCGCTGGGGCCAAATGGATACTTAATCAATATTGCTCGTGGTAGCGTAGTGGATGAAGCCGCACTTTTATATGCACTGCAGCATAAAAAAATTGCTGGTGCAGCCTTAGATGTCTATGACAATGAGCCGAATCCTAACGAGGCCTTCCTAAATCTTGATAATGTACTTTTAACACCCCATATCGGGAGCGCTACCGCAGAAACACGGATAGCAATGACGAATTTAGCCGTAGATAATCTAGAAGCGTTTTTTAATCAACAGCCACTTCCTACAGAAGTTAAAAATTAAATCGGAGCAAGCATGACTATTTCTTTACACCCTTCCACATTGCCTGCGGTGCTGTCCCCAGTACTCACTCCATTCAAAGCAGATGGAAGTCCTGATGCACAAAAGCTACTCAAGCAGTGCAAGTGGTTAGATGCCAATGGTGTTGGTCAGGCTATCTTTGGCACGAACTCAGAAGCTAACTCAATGTCTGCCCCACAAAAAATGAGCACGCTCACTGCACTCATTGAAGGCGGACTCAATCCTGAGCACATGATGCCTGGAACTGGCGCAACCTCTATTGATGCCACAGTGAACATGACACGCCATGCAGTGGATCACAAGTGTGCAGGCGTTCTGATGCTCCCGCCTTTTTATTACAAAGACATTACGGATGATGGATTGTTTGCTTACTTTTCTGAAGTGATTCAAAAAGTGGGTAACTCTGCATTGCAGATTTATATCTACAACATTCCGCCTGTCACAAAGATTAATTTAAGCCTGTCACTGCTTGAGCGCCTAGCTAAGGAATATCCAAAAACGGTTGTTGGTATGAAAGATAGCTCTGGTGACTGGGCGTATACAGAGTCCGTCATTAAGTTATTGGCGCCTTCAGGCTTCCGCGTATACGCTGGTAGTGAAGTTTTCTTAATGCGTACTTTGCGTGCTGGTGGTGTTGGCTGCATTTCTGCAACCGCCAACGTGAATCCCAAAGCCCTTGCAGAGCTGGCTGCACACTGGAGGGAATCGAATGCGGATGAGCGCCAAGCCGATTTAGATAAGCTTCGTGCAATCTTTGCTCAATATCAAATGATTGCGGGCATGAAAACCGCTGTAGCACATCACAGCAAAGACCCAGATTGGCTAAGAGTGCGCCCACCCCTCATGCAGTTAACTGCAGAACAGCAAGCAAAATTATTAAGTGAATTACAAAAAGCGAATTTTTCAATGCCTGGCCTTTAATTAGAAAATAAATAGGAGACAACATGAAATTACTCAAAATCTTTGCAATTGCCTTGAGCTTTATTTGGGCAGGCGCGCAAGCTCAAAATATTTCCATTGCGACTGGCGGTACTGGAGGGGTTTACTACCCGATGGGTGGTGGCTTAGCCTCAGTACTATCCAAGTATGTACCAGGAATGTCAGCAACCGCTGAAGTGACGGGCGGCTCTGTTGATAACTTAAAACTGGTTGGCACCGGAAAACCTTACGTTGCCTTCTCAATGGCTGATGCTGCTAAAGATGCATCCGTTGGTGACGATAAATTTAAAGACAAACCAGTTGATTTAAGAACCCTACTCATTCTGTATCCAAACTTAATGCATGTGGCCACTGTGGAATCTACAGGTATCAAGACCATGAAAGATTTGAAGGGTAAGCGCGTCAGTACTGGCGCCCCTGGAAGTGCTACCGAAGTGATGGCGTTTCGCTTGCTAGAAGCTGCAGGTCTGGATAAGGATAAGGATGTAAAGCGTGAGCGCTTGAGCGTTGCCGAGTCAGTCAATGCAGTAAAGGACCGGAAGATCGACGCTTTCTTCTGGGTAGGTGGTCTGCCAACAGCTGCTGTTACCGATTTGGCCAATAGCCCTGGCATGAAAATCGTGATGGTAGATACCGCTGCCGAAGTTCCAGCCATGAATAAAAAATATGGCAACCTTTACTTCCCATCCGTTATCACTAAGCAAACTTATAGCGGCATGGAAAAAGATAACAACGTTGCAGCAGTTGCTAATCTATTAGTTGTCAATGCCTCTATGTCTGATGCAGAGGCATATAAGATTGTTAAAGCTATCTTTGATAATCAGCTTGAACTTGTTCGCTCACATGCTGAGTACAGAAATATCAAACTAGAGAACCAAAAAGCGAATGCGACACCGGTTGCCTACCATCCAGGTGCTTTAAAGTACCTTAAAGAAAAAGGCGCCAAGGTAAACTAATACCAAGGCAAGTAAAGGGGGGTGAGTTAATCTCACCCCTTCTGCATTAAAGCTGTAGCAATAAATATAAATATATAAATAGGTTGAGACATGAACCAAAACGTAATTGATAACGAAACCCAAGAAAAATTAGATGCCTTTATTAAGCAGGAAGAAGGAGACTCCAATAATTACAAGGGTCTATTAGCCACATTTATTACGCTAGTTGCAGTGGGCATGTCTTTGTTCCATTTGTACGCAGCCTACTCAATTGTTCCAACACACCAACTCAGGGTTATTCACGTTGCCCTAGTATTGTTTTTAGTCTTCCTAAGCTTTCCGATTTCCGCTCGTTTTAAAAATAAATTGATGTTTTGGGACGTTTTGTTTGCCCTAGGCTCGGTTGCCATTGGCTATTACATTCTGGCTGGCGGCGATGATCTGATGGACAGAAACACTGCCCCAAATTCTACTGACGTGATGATGGGAATTGCTCTCATCCTGCTGATTCTTGAAAGCGTAAGAAGAACCAATGGTTGGGTCCTCGTGACTGTGACTGTGCTCTTCTTGCTTTATGCCTTATTTGGTAATTACTTACCAGCACCATGGACCCATAAAGGCTATGGTTTAGATCGCTTGGTAGGCTATATGTTTATGACATTGGAGGGGATCTACGGAACTGCAGTTGACGTTTCTGCCACCCTCATTATTTTGTTCACCATCTTTGGTGCCTTCTTGCAATTTACGGGCGCTGGAAAATTTTTTATTGACTTCTCTTTTGCTGCGATGGGTGGCAAATCTTCTGGTGTTGGTAGAACCATTGTGCTGTCCTCATTCCTCATGGGTGGTCCATCAGGATCAGGCGTAGCAACTACAGTTACCGTAGGCTCAGTTGCTGCACCCATGCTAGAAAAAGTCGGTTACGAAAAAAATGCTGCCGGGGGCTTGCTAGCAGCCGGTGGTCTTGGTGCCATCATCTCACCACCGGTTTTGGGTGCTGCCGCTTTCTTGATCGCCGACTTCCTCAAAATATCCTATCTAGATGTTTTGTTAATGGCTACCATTCCAACCATCCTCTTTTATCTAGGCTTGTTTGTGATGGTTGAGATTGACGTACGCAAATACGGCATGAAGAATATTCACTTTGAATCTGCAGAGAGCGCTTGGCAATTAACTAAAAAATACTGGTTCCATTTTTTCTCCCTCATCTCGATTGTGGTTTTCATGATGATGGGCTTTTCACCAGTCATGTCGGTCTTTTGGGCTACAGTCGTTTCAGCGTTTTCAAGCATGTTGCGTGAAGATACTGCCATCATTCCCTATGCCTGGTTCAAAGGCAAAGAACCGATTCTCTCTGGTCTCTATAAATCCAACCTGACTAAATCACTGGCATCTGGCTCAACTGGGGTATTGGCTATCGCAGCAACCTGCGCAGGAGCTGGCTTAATTGTGGGTACTGTAACCCTGACTGGTCTTGGACTGAAATTTAGCTCTATCGTGATCCAATATGCTGGTGGATCATTACTATTAACCGCTATCTTTACGGCATTGATTGTATGGATTGTTGGCTTAGCAGTGCCAGTAACAGCCTCTTATATTATTTGCGCAGTGATTGCAGCACCAGCACTGATCAACTTAGGCGTTCCTGCATTTGCAGCGCATATGTTTATCTTCTATTACGCTGTACTCTCAGAAGTATCCCCTCCAACAGCACTATCGCCATTTGCGGCAGCTGCTATATGTAAAGGCAATCCCTATAAAACAACATTGCAAACTTGGAAATATGTAGCTCCTGCAATTCTGGTGCCATTTATGTTTGTGCTTGATAAGTCTGGTGTTAGCTTGTTGCTTATGGGCTCAACGAATGCCCTTGAGCAAGCAGACTGGATGCAGATTGCTTGGATCTCATTTACTGCCGTGGTCGGAATCATTTGCTTGGCAGGCGGCTTACAAGGTTGGTTTATTGAAAAGACCAAAGTATTCGAGCGCGTAATCATGGTGATCTCTGGGGTAGCCTTGGCCTACCCATCCACTGAAGCCGACATCATTGGTTTTGTTGGCTTTGCCTTGGTTCTTATCACCCAAGGGATTACCCACTTCAAGATGAGTCCCAGATCTTCTTAAATTCGAGATCTTATTAAGCACCAACAATAAAGCCCGCTCATGCGGGCTTTATTGTTTTAGTCTCAACAGAAAAAGATTAATATGCAGCGACCAACTGAGGTTTTCTTAGACATTCTTATGCGATCTTGCTCCAAGCTTCCTTGCCTGCATATTTTTTCACTGCGGCTTCCTCGAATTCAAATCCAAGGCCAGGTGTTTTATGCAAAATCAGATCACCATTCTTGAAAGTGAGTTGTTTATTAATCAATCTACGGAAATTCAGCACCTGATCATCTAAAAAGAATTCTACGAAGCGGGCATTAGGAGTGGCAGCCACTAGAGGAGCATGCAAATCATGCATCCAATGAGGGCAAACAGTCATGCCTTTTAAATCCGCATAAGCAGAAATACGGCGCCACTCAGTAATACCGCCGCACACTGCAGCATCTGACTGCAATATAGCCACGCCACCAGCATCGATCAACTCTCTAAAGCGCCAGCGCCCTGCTTCCATTTCGCCAGTAGCCACATTGATTTTGGTTTGACGAGCTAATGCCGCATGCAAATCAATTGCATCGGGAGAAAAGGGTTCTTCAATCCAGTAAGGGTTGTAAGCCTCGAAACGACGCACATACTCAAGAGCAGTAGGCAAATCACGCCAGGCATTATTGGCATCTAAGGTTAATAAAATATCCTCGCCGATTGCTTTGCGAGCTGCTTTAACCCGCGCTTCCTCTTCGGAAGGAGATAGGCGCCCCACTTTCATTTTGACTGCCTTAAAGCCCTGTTTTACATAGGACTCCATTTCTTTACCCAATTTCGCTGGCGTTTTGCCATCGAGATAGTAGCCGCCACTGGCATAAGCAGGAACGCGATCTTCTACTACTGCTCCAAGATAGTGATGAAGCGGTAACCCAACTGAGCGGGCATTTAAATCCCAAAGTGCGGTATCTAAAATCGAGATTCCACGCATGACGGCACCTGCACGACCCTGCAAGATGGATTCGTTATACATATCCATCCATAGACCTTCGCTACGATGGCTATTTTGGCCAATCAGTTTAGGCGCCAATAATTGTTCAACAGCAAGCTTTGCAATATCACCACCAGCGCTACCAACATAACAAAATCCGATACCTTCGTGCCCATCCTTGCTGGTGACTTTTACTAAGCAGTAGTGACGCTCTGAAACCGTACGAGTAGAGAATGAAGTTACTTTATCCAATGGAACTGCTACAGAGGCAACTTGCACTGACTGAATAATGGGCATCTGAACTCCTTAATCAAAAAAATATTGTATCGATTAATTCCTTTTGAAGTGGCAGCACTCAGAGCGCTTAAGTAGATGGCGTCATATTTAAAGAATATTGATTAAATATGATCATTTTGCTGCAGCACAACATAAATATCAGACCAAGCCAGCACATTATTAGATAATGTTGCTGTGAATAGAAAAGTATCTCAATCCACCTTGGTTTTTGCGTGGGCACCCTCCTTCTTTTGCAACGCTCTGTTCAGCGTGATATTTGGGTTCTCTTCGGCTGCCTTAGCACAGCAAACTAAGCAAATCCAAAAGACCCCTCAGGGTACCCAAAAAGTGATTATTCAGAGCTCTGGGCAACGAGGGCTGAAAGATACCGCCGGTAACAGCAACTCAAAATCAAATAGCTTAAATCCAGCCTTATTTCAACGCAAAGATCCTGATGAGCTGATTTTGGATAGCGCAGGAAATTTGGACTATCGCGTCAGTCAAGGCTGCCTGAGAAGAAATTTGAATGAGGACAAGCTTCCCGCAAATGTTGGAATCGACAATCGGGCGTTTGCAGAATTTTTTAAGAACCAAACAAAGACTTTCTTTGATCGAATGCGCGGTGAATGCATTCCGTATGCGGTAGCATTTGGAAGTCGAAATCGCTTTGACTCTCTTAGCATTATGAATGGGCCTATTCAAGATGCCAATACTGAAGTGTGGACCTTTACACCTTCAGCTGTTGGTGGATTTTTAGTGCAACAAGACTACTTAAGAAATGAATCTCAAAATCTCAGCGAGATTCGGATGCCTTTGCGCGAAGTTTTATATGACCCCGCCAAAGTCAACGATAAATTACCAGTTGAGCTAGTTTGGGAATTAAATTCCATCATCAAGCAAATTTACCCCGAAGAAAATAACTCTCTTGAAAATACCAATAGCGTTGTACGCCTGATTGTGGATTTTGGTGATCGGGAACGCTGGGCACAAATTTGGGCAGTAGAAATTCTTGACCCAAGCAATAAAGAAGTCTTTGCAAGTGCCTATTGGGTTGAAAGAGGTGACGTACCTGGTGGCTTCTTTACCGGTAGCGGGGAATCTCTCGAGCGTTCCTTTTGGACCAACCCATTAAGTTATCGACGCATCTCTCGCGGTGTCGGTAGCGTAAGAGCCTCTTCGAGCAAACGTCCAGCCAGCACAGCCCCAACTGCTCAGGCCGCCCCTCCTAAACAACGCTATCGAACCCATATGGGTATCGACTACGCTGCTCCTACAGGCACTCCCGTATTTAGTGTAGCCAATGGCAAAGTGGTTCATTTAGGATACAGCGGTGCATTCGGCAACTTAATCGTGATCGAGCATCCTGGCAATTACCATACTTACTATGCACATTTGAGCAACTACAACGTAGAACTTGCATTGGGTAATGAGGTGCGTCGCGGTTTTGAGATTGGTTACGTTGGATCGACAGGAAGATCAACAGGGCCACACCTGCATTTTGAACTCAGAAAGAATGGGATCTATATTGATCCCTACGCAGCAAAAACACAATTAGATTTGTGGTCAATGCGCGATAACGAAAGTGGACAACTCACTCGAGAAATTCTGTTGTTTGGCAGTCCAATTCAAAACTAATCTTCGCATGACAGCAATAAAAAAGGGTCCAAGTGGACCCTTTTTGAACTAGGCAAAATGAACTTACCCAAGCACTAATACTGGCAAAGTCGAATGCACGATCACTTCATGTGTTTCGCTTCCAAGTAATAAACCCTTAATACCAGTCCGCTTATGCGAGGCCATCACGATAACGTCCGCCTTCACTTTTTTAGCAGCATCCAAGATGCCCGCAGATAAATTGGAGTTGGAAACCTGTAAGGATTTCGCTTTAACATTAGCTCCAAGAGCAGTAGCAGCCTTCTTAAATACATCCTGCGCATAGGCAGCACATACTTTTTGATGATCCTTTTGGGTAATGCCATAGCCCATCGTGCTATCGGAATAGACCATTGGGGGCATGGGATCGGAGACATAAACTAGTGTCACCGCAGCTTTATCTGCAATGGCAAGTTGAGCCACTTTTTTGAGAGATTTTTTACTTACATCTGAACCATCCACTGGTACCAATAAATGCTTAAACATATCAACTCCCTTTAAATTGAACTACTAATTCACTCCATACATCATAATGCTTATTATTCATGTAACAAAGCACAAAAGGGTAAATTAAATGCTCAAGTATTTGACGCTCTATCTTTCTTTTCTGGTTACGCTAATTGCGATCGACCTCATCTGGTTGCTTGGTATTGCCAAGAATCTCTATCAACAAGAAATGGGTAGTCTGATGGCTAGCGAGCCAAAGTTACTTGCCGGCCTAGCCTTCTATGCTCTTTATGCCCTTGGAGTCACCATCTTCGTCTTGGTGCCGGCACTCTCTAAGCAATCTTGGATATATGCAGTGCAATATGGCGCATTATTTGGCTTCTTTTGTTATATGACCTACGACCTTACCAATCTCGCCGTCATACGAGATTTCCCCACTAGATTAGCTTTTATTGACATGGCTTGGGGCAGCGCGGTCACTGCAGTAACTGCGGGCTTTGCCTATTGGGTAGGAAACCGAATTTCGTAATCGAGTTTTAATCTTCGATTAAATTCTATTTATGTTTTTTCACCCCAAAATATTAGATGCTTTCCAAGGCTATAACCGTAAATTATTTACGAGGGATGTACTCGCAGGTATTACCGTTGGCATCGTAGCGCTACCCCTTGCAATGGCCTTTGCGATTGCAAGTGGACTCAAACCTGAAGCAGGTATTTTTACTGCCATTCTGGCGGGCGGACTCATCTCCCTTCTTGGTGGAAGCAGAGTACAAATTGGCGGACCTGCAGGCGCATTTATTGTGATTGTGTATGGCATTGTTGAGCGCTATGGTGTGCCTAATCTCTTATTAGCGACTGCAATGTCAGGCGTCTTTCTATTCTTAATGGGCGTATTTCGTCTTGGTACCTTAGTACGCTTTATTCCCATTGCTGTGATTATTGGATTTACCAACGGCATCGCCTTTTTAATTGGGCTATCGCAAATCAAAGACTTCTTTGGGCTGAAAATTGACAAAATGCCAGCCCAATTTTTTCAAGCGCTTCAAGCCCTTTACCAAGCGGCAGATACGGTTAATTTAGTCGCCCTTCTTTTGGCTTGCGCAAGTCTTGCAGTTCTCATTGTCTGGCGATTATCTCGACATCGCTTAGGTTGGCTCTCGCACATTCCTGGTACGGTTGTGGCGATGATTTTGGCAACGATTGCTACTGCCTTATTTGATCTCCCTGTTGACACCATTGGCAGTCGCTTTGGCGGCATACCTTCTGGCTTACCGCATTTTGAGTGGCTCCCTATCAGTTGGGATACCGCTCAATTTATGGTGATACCTGCGCTTACCCTGGCCTTGCTTGGTGCGATAGAGTCCCTGCTCTGTGCGCGTATCGCTGATGGCTTAATTCATGATCGACATGACTCCAACCAAGAGCTCATGGCACAAGGGGTAGCCAATTTGGTAACGCCTTTTTTTGGTGGAATGCCTGCCACCGGAACAATTGCCCGCACTGTAACCAATGTTGAAAGTGGAGGCAACACACCTATTGCAGGAATCGTACATGCACTAACATTGCTGATCATTATCTTGTTTGCAGCTCCATTGGCAAAAAGCATTCCCCTAGCGAGTCTTGCAGCGATATTGATGTACGTTGCCTGGAATATGGGTGAATGGAGAAAGTTTATCGATCTCAAGCAATTCCGCCTACCTTACCGCATTACGATCCTGAGTGTTTTCCTATTAACCGTCATCCTTGATTTGACTGTAGCAGTTCAAGTAGGTCTGCTGATCGCGTTTATTACTTTTATTTATCGAATTTCTAGCCTCTCTCGGTGTGAGCGCGCCGAAGGTAAAGATTTTGCAGCTCTCGCGAATCTGCAAGGCCGCATAGATGCTTATCGCATTTATGGTGCGATCTTTTTTGGCGCAGTAAAGCTTCTTGAAAAGATTGAAGAAAATTTACCATCTCAAACGCTCTTGCTGGATCTGAAGAATGTGATTTATGTCGACACCTCGGGCATGGACACGATTATGGAACTGGCTCACCTTTGCAAGATTCGAAATATTAAATTGATTATTTGCGGACTAGATCATCAACCCTTAGAGATGGCGCAACGTAGTGGCTTCTTGGAAATTATTCCCAAGGATTGCTTATGCCCTGACCTCTATAGCGGAATCGAACTGGCTACTAGTTATTAAGTTGGTGAACTTAAGATATACAAAAGCCACCTTTTAATAAAGCCTCAGGCAAAACCCAAGCGCGATATAAACCAAAGCCGCCTGCAATAAAGAGCAGCGCCGCAGCCAAATATCGAACCCAAAGATATTGGCCAAACTGAGTGAGTGCCGCAGAAAATTTAGAAATCAGCAGTAAGTTTGGCAAAGTACCCAAACCAAATGCCAACATTAGCGCGGCACCTGTCCAAATATCCCCCGATAAGAATGCAAGAGGAAGGACGCTATAAACCAAACCGCATGGCACCAAGCCCCAGAGCATCCCACTAAACCAACGGGATGGTCCACTTGCAACACCGCCTAAATATTTAGCCCAAATGCCTGCCACTTTAGATCCAAGCCACTTACCCAGCAAGAGACCTTGAGCATCACCCGCGCGCAGAAGACGAATACCCATGAATATCAGAATTAAAGAAGTTAAAGCAAAGAGGGGTCTTTGAATAGGGAGCCAGCTCTGCTGCCAAACAATCACGCCAATCCCTGCAGCAGCAGCCCCAAGAAATGTATAGGTCGTAATGCGACCCAAGTGCATCACTAGCTGTAGGTAAAAAAGCTCTGATTTAGGCCTTAATGGGCTCTCCAGGGTGATTGGACGCTCAATTGCGGCAGCTATCCCTCCGCACATCAGAGCGCAGTGCCACCCGCTTACCAAGGCACCTAAAAATACTGCCAGTAGCAGGCTAGTCGTTAACATTAATCCACCAAAAGGGACTGTAAAAAACCGGTTTCTTCACCTATATAGAATAAACTGTCTACTAAAGAAGCCTCAAGATGAATTACAAACCTACCGATTCTCCAACAAGCAAATGCTCAGTCTGTGTTTTGGGACAGTTTTGCCTTCCGGTTGGACTCAATAGCAGCGACGTTAGCAAAGTAGACGCCCTGATTAAAGAACGTGTACATCTTCAGAAAGGTGAAAGCCTCTATCGCCATGGAGATCCACTGAGCTCAGTCTATAGCGTGCGCTTTGGAACACTCAAAACAGAATACTGCTTACAAGATGGTCGCCAGCAAGTCATCGGCTTTCATATTCCTGGAGAAATATTAGGCTTAGATGGCATTGGCGAAGGTCATTACCAATCGGATGCTATCGCCCTTGAAGAAAGTGAAGTTTGTATCATTCGTTACGAAGCGTTTGAAGACTTAGCGCGACAAATCCCTGTTTTGCAAAATCAGTTTCATAAGATTATGAGTCGAGAGCTGACTCAAGATCAGCGTCACCTACTCTCATTGGGCACGATGCGAGCGGAAGAACGTTTAGCGGCTTTTTTATTAAATCTCTCACAACGATTGGCCGCCCGCGGCTATCTCAATAATGAATTTGATTTACGCATGAGTCGCGTTGAGATTGGTAGCTATTTGGGTATTCAGATTGAGACTGTAAGTCGTATGCTGTCACGCTTTGCTGAATCAGGGCTGATTCAAATCAAACAACGTCATATCAAACTCATTGATATGAATGGCTTGTATGAGTTAGCTGGGATCCCCAATCCTGATAGATCCAGCTGCGTGAGTACTGATATCCCGGTAAAACACGCTTAAATTAAGCCGCGATCAATTTCTTTGCTGTCTGGGGCCTCAATGCCAGGAAGAATATAGGCAGTCAGGGCACTAGAAACCGCACAGAAAGTCCAAATCACAAAAAACCCAATGGTGTAAATACCTTCATCCGAGATCTCAGGATGATGGCCAAAGAATAAAAGATCCTGAGGATGTATCACAGTAAAAAGTAAACCCTCTGCCATACCGGCCACTAAAAACGATGGCCACAAGATCCAAATCATTAGGCGGTATTTCATTTACTGGCCTGCGATTCTTTCAACTGCTCTACTTTCAAGCCTTGCTTAATTACGCCGTCACGCAAAGGTTTATCAGCATATAAGTTGATGGCTAAATAAATAGTAATGATGCAGCCAATCATCGCAACAGCTGGTCCGCTAATCAGCAACCATGGCCACAATTGCTTCCACCATGGCTTCGTTATTTGTTGTTCATTCATCTGCATTTTCTCCATCTTATACAACTTGCTTAACGGGGAATAATAAAACTGGATTTTTCATCACGGGTACGAGTAATTGTTTGATCGCCTACTCGCTCTTGTGCAACAACATCAAAATGAATGGGGTAATTACCCGGGTTATTTTGACCAATATTAGTACTCACTTTGATGGGAAGCAATTGATTGCTTGCTGGTCCAACATCAATTTGTGTAATTTCATTACCTTGAGAATTCAGAATCTTCAAATCATCTAAGCCAGTAGCTTTGAGTTGAACCTTCATCGAATGCTCAGAAGCATTCATGATCTGAATACGATAAATATTTTCAATCCGAACGCCCTCAACTTCACGTGCTAAGGCGCCACGATCGCGCATGATGTCTACACGTAATGGATTGCGGGTAGCCAAGGAGATCAAGAAGGCAGAAGCTAGCACTGTGATGAAAGCAGCATAGATCAATACTCTTGGACGAAGAATATGTCGGATAGCACTTTGATTTGATTCGCGATCTTCAATAGCACGCTCAGTGGTGTAGCGAATAAGTCCTTTTGGATAATCGACTTTTTCCATCACCTGATCGCAGGCATCAATACAGGCGCCACAACCGATGCACATATATTGCAGACCATCTCGAATATCAATTCCAGTAGGACATACCTGCACACAAATACTGCAATCTACGCAATCACCAAGCCCAAGAGAGCCATGATCTGCAGACTTATTACGGCTACCCCTAGGCTCACCGCGTACTTTGTCATACGTTACTAAGAAGGTATCTTTATCCACCATCACGCTTTGGAAGCGTGCATATGGGCACATATATTTACAGACTTGCTCACGCATGAAACCAGCGTTACCCCAAGTGGCAAAGCTATAGAAGCACAACCAAAAAGTTTGCCAAGGGCCCAAAGATAAATGCAAGAGCGAAGAACCTAGGGTTTCAATCGGGGTGAAATAGCCAATAAAGGTAAAGCCCGTCCAGAAGGCAATCACCAGCCATAAGAAATGCTTAGTTAATTTCAGGCGCCATTTTTTAAGACTCCAAGGCCACTCTTCCCCATCTAAACGAATACGGGCAAAGCGATCGCCTTCAACCTTGCGCTCGATCCACATAAAGATTTCGGTATAAACCGTTTGTGGACAGGCGTAGCCACAAAATAAGCGGCCTGCTACCGCAGTAAATAGAAATAAGGCTAATGCTGAAAGTATCAGCAAGAGCGTGAGATAGATGACATCCTGCGGCCAAAGGACAAGGCCAAAAATATAGAACTTACGCTGAACTAAATCAAAGAGAACGGCCTGGCGATCATTCCAACTCAGCCATGGTAAGCCATAGAACAACAGCTGTGTTGCAAATACCAGTATGAAACGCCAGCGGGCAAATAAACCCGATACGGAGCGAGGATAAATCTTGCGCCGGACCTCATACAGAGACTCCTCAATAACTTCTATTGGGACTGGCTTCCCACCCGGCGACTGTGCTGACACTGATTACTTTGCTGCTGGCTGCTTGTTATTAGACAAGCCCCAAACATAGGCGGTTAGCAAATGAATCTTCTCAGGACTCAGCACTTTGTCCTGCGATGGCATCATCGCCATGCGACCCTTAGTTAGGGTTTCAATAATTGCAGCCTCAGAGCCACCATATAACCAAGTCTTATCGGTTAAGTTAGGAGCACCTAAAGCAATATTGCCTTTGCCATCTGCGCCATGACAAGCCACGCAATTGGCTTTGAATAATTCTGCGCCACGAGTGACTTTTGCATCATCAGCAGGCAGACCAGACAAACTACGAACGTAGTTGGCTAAATCTACAATCTGTGCACTTTCTAGATGTCCATATGCAGGCATCACTCCATTGCGGCCGTTAATCAGCGTTGTCTTAATATTTTCAGGAGATCCGCCGTAGAGCCAGTCACCGTCAGTTAAATTTGGAAAGCCTTTAGCGCCACCGGCATCAGAGCCATGGCATTGTGCGCAGGAGTTTAAGAATAGACGTTGTCCCATCTCACGGGCTTTTGGGTCGGCAGCAACTTGCTCAATATCCATCTTGACGTATTTGGCATAGACCGGCTTTAACTCATCATTAGCAGTAGTCATGGATTGCATCAAAGCACCGTCAGTGCTGTAGCCTAATACACCAGGGAAAGATCCGAGCCCAGGAAACAAGACCAAATAAACTAAACCAAACACGCAAGAGAGTAAAAACATCCACATCCACCAGCGTGGGAGTGGATTATTTAGCTCACGTAAGTCACCATCCCAAACATGACCTGTATCAGCAACCGCACCATCTGCCGTATGCACCACTTTAGCTTTACGCTGTGAAAATAATAGCCATACACACCAAACAATACCTACCAATGAAACTAGTGCGATGTAGCTACTCCAACCGCTGCTAAAAAAGTCACTCATGATTTATCCTTACTGAATTCATCCGGAAGATCAAATGGAAGCTCCGCAGATTCCTGGTTTGCTTTTTTTCTACCTGGAGACCAAGCCCACCAAACAATTCCTACAAAAAAAATAAGTCCAATAACTGTAGAAAATGCTGAAAGATAAGGTGTGATCTGTTCCATTTGATTTATATCGTTCTAATTAAAATGCTATTCCTTACTTGGCAACCACTTCATCAACCATGATGTAGCGACGAGAAATACCAAGCCCTTGGAGGTATGCAATCAAAGCATCCTCTTCTGTCTTGCCTTCTAATTCCTTGGGTGCATTTGCAATCATTTCCTCTGTATAAGGAACACCCAAGCGGGTCATGGCAATCATATGAGATTGGATTGAAGAAGTATCAGCAGCATTCTTCTGCAACCATGGGTAACCAGGCATATTGGACTCTGGTACCACATCACGTGGATTGCGCAAGTGGATACGATGCCAATCATCTGAATAACGAGCACCTACACGAGCCAAGTCTGGACCAGTACGCTTACTACCCCAAAGGAATGGATGGTCAAATACAGACTCGCCGGCCAATGAATAAGGGCCGTAACGCTCCACTTCCGAACGCAGAGTACGAATCTGCTGTGAATGACACCCAACACAGCCTTCACGCTGATAAATATCACGCCCAGCCAAACGCAGAGCTGAATAGGGCTCTACGCCAGGGCTTGGCTCAGTAGTGGTGTGCTGGAAAAAGAGGGGAACAATTTGAACTAAACCAGCAATCGATACAACGATGATTGTTGCAATGATTAACCACCCAACGTTTTTCTCAAGTGTTCCGTGGGAAAAGAATTTATTTTCGCTAGACATTTTCTTCTCCTATTAGTGTTCAGCAACAGCCATTGGGATCGGCGCGTTAATAAAAGCCTTACCTTGAACTGTTTTGAAGACGTTATATGCCATCAAGAACATGCCACTTAAGTAGCATAGGCCGCCTATTAAACGAATGACATAAAAAGGATAGGTTGCTTTAACTGACTCAACGAAGCTATAAGTCAAAGTTCCATCCGGCTCGAAGGCCCTCCACATCAATCCTTGCATCACGCCTGCAATCCACATAGCAGCAATGTAGAGCACAACCCCGATCGTAGCAATCCAGAAATGTAATTCGATCCACTTAGTGCTATACATCTCTTTTTGACCAACCAAACGTGGAATGAGATAGTACAAAGAACCAATCGTAATCATCGCAACCCAGCCCAAAGCGCCAGAGTGCACGTGGCCGATAGTCCAGTCAGTATAGTGAGACAAGCTATTGACAGTCTTGATAGACATCATCGAACCTTCGAAGGTAGACATGCCGTAGAAAGACAATGCCACTACCAGGAATTTCAAAATCGGATCACGGCGTAACTTATACCAAGCGCCAGACAAAGTCATGATGCCGTTGATCATGCCGCCCCATGAAGGTGCTAACAAGATGAGTGAGAATACCGTTCCTAAAGATTGGGTCCAATCAGGCAGCGAAGTGTGCTGAAGATGATGAGGACCTGCCCACATATAGGTGAAGTTCAATGCCCAAAAGTGAACAATAGATAAGCGATAGGAATAAATTGGTCGCTCGGCCTGTTTTGGAATGAAGTAATACATCATGCCCAAAAAGCTCGTAGTCAAGAAGAAACCTACTGCATTGTGACCATACCACCATTGAACCATTGCATCTTGAACGCCTGAATACGCAGAATATGATTTCCACAAGCTTGCAGGCATTTCCAAATTATTGAAAATATGGAGGATGGCAATAGTCAAAATATATGCGCCAAAGAACCAATTAGAAACATAAATATGTTTCGTCTTACGTTTCATAATGGTGCCGAAGAAAACGACTGCGTAAGCAACCCAAACTAAAGTAATGAGGATATCAATCGGCCACTCTAATTCTGCGTATTCTTTGGAAGTTGAGAATCCTAAAGGCAATGTAATGGCAGCTAAAACAATCACCGCCTGCCAACCCCAGAAAGTAAAAGCTGCCAGCTTGTCACAAAATAATCTTGCCTGGCTAGTACGCTGAACAATATAGTAAGACGTTGCAAATAAGGCAGATCCACCGAAAGCAAAAATTACTGCATTGGTGTGTAGCGGACGTAAACGACCATAACTTAACCAAGGAATATTAAAGGTGATATCTGGCCAGATGAGTTGAGCTGCGAGAATGACCCCCACGAGCATGCCAACAATTCCCCAAAGTACAGTAACAATGGCAAATTGGCTGACAACCTTGTAATTGAAGGTATCTTGATTACTCCCCACGGTAAGTCCCATGGTTTCTCCTTTTTTGTGACCAAACAACGACATAATCCAAATAGATTGGATTGATTATCAAAGTAAGGTCTTAAGGGAGTTTTGATCTATATCAAAAAGGGAGAGGCAAAATAGTATTGCCCAAAAATGACTGAAACTAGCTGATATCTATCCAATAGATATATGGCTAATCTTGAGAGTGTTCACTAACTTTTTTAGAAGTTGAAGTGTCATCATCCATCAAGATAGCCTGTCCGGGACCCTCTAAATCATCGAATTGGCCACTTTTGATGGACCAATTGAATATCCAAACTAAGAGCCCCACTAAAAGGAGAGAAATAGGAATAAGAAGAAAGAGTCCCATCCCTACAGTCTAAGCCTTTCGCAAACGCCAAGCATTTAAGGTTACTGCCAGGGATGACAAAGACATTCCAATGCCTGCAACCCATGGATTAACCCAACCCATCATGGCCGCTGGTATTGCTAGCAAGTTGTAGACCAAAGCCCAAAGTAAATTCTCTTTAATAATGACTGCCGTTTTATCAGCCAACAATAAAGTCTTTGCAAGCGGCTTTAGAGAGGCAGAAGTCAGGATGGCATCAGCACCAGCTGACGCTAAAGGGGCTCCAGCACCCACAGCAATCGATACATCTGCTCGCGCCAATAGTGGTGCATCATTTACACCATCTCCTATTGCCCACACAAATCGACCAGCATTTTGTAATCGCTCAATATAGTCGTACTTATCTTCCGGCGAGCAGCCTCCAACAAAACTACTGATGCCAACATGATTAGCCCACCAAGCGACTGTTGCGGGGTCATCACCAGATACCAAATGCACTGCAATGTTTCTGCGTTTTGCGCTAGCCAATAAATCTTCTAAGCCATTGCGAACAGTATCCAGAAAAATAAAGCTGGCAATCAGCCCAGCATCATCTGCCAAATGGACTTGACCATATTGACCCACTTGAGACCCTGATTGAATTCCAAGCCAGGTTGCACTACCCAAACGGTAACTACCCGAAGATAAGCCTTTACCCAAAATATTCATAACCGGCTCAGATAAAACTGGAATAGCCAATTCATCATCTTGAGCAGCACGCAGCAGTGAGAGTGCCAAAGGGTGCTTCTGCCCTGCCTCTAGCGCCACCGCAATAGCGAGCGCCTCCTTTGCATCAAACCCCGGACGCAAGTTCAGAATTTCTTGTAGCTCCGGCTGACCCATGGTGAGCGTCCCCGTTTTATCTAAAACAAGATCAGTCGTTTTCACCAAACCTTCTAACACGTGACCACGCACAATCAACAAGCCTAATTTAGTCACCGCACCCTGAGCTGCAGCCATGGCAGTAGGCACTGCTAGGGACAAAGCACATGGGCAACTGGCAACCAATACTGAAACTAATACGGTCCACGCGCGACTTGGATCAAAATATAACCAAATAGCCGAAGAGAGGAAGGCGCTAAACAATAAAAATGCTACGAAATATGCAGCCCATTTTTCTGCAAGGCTTACCATCACCGGTTTAGCTAATAAAGCTTGATCCAATAAAGAGGCAATGCCTGCAATGCGAGTGGATTGCCCTACTGCTTCAATGCGCATGATGAGTGGATTGAGAATATTGTGAGTTCCCGCGTAGACACGATCACCCAGCTTTTTCTCAACAGGTTTAGATTCTCCGGTTAATAGTGATTCATCTAGCGCACTCGGATTTTCAATCAATATGCCATCTGCTGGCACAACTTCACCTGGAGATACTCTTAAGACATCCCCAGGATTGCAATTGACTACGGGCACTAGAGCTACTACCTGTGAGCTTGGATAATCTGTCATACGCTCGCAAGTCGCAGGGAGCTGTTTTGCTAAGGCTTCCGCCCCACCTTGGGCATCCTGCCTAGCTAGGAGTTCGACATAACGCGCCGCTAATATAAAGGCAACAAACATCGTGATCGAATCAAAATAACTTTGGCCAGAACCCGTAATCAGATTGATCGTTCCAGCAATAAATGCCAATGCCAAAGCCAATGCAATAGGCACATCCATTCCCAACATCCGGGTTTCCTTAAATGACAGCACGCTACGCCAAGCTGCCTGAAAGATCGGGCCTGCGGAGTACACCATGACAGGCACAGTTAAAACCCAGCTAGTCCAGGCTAATAACAAATCGTATTCAGCGGTGATGTCATCGGCGCCCACATAAGATGGCCACGCATACATCATGACTTGCATCATTCCCAAGAGTGCAACACCTAGTCTGGTAAGTAATTGTCTTCTTTCCTTTTTAGCTCGCTCTAAAGATAAAGAGGGTTCAAAAGGCCAAGCTTCATACCCCACTCTCTCGATTTCAAAAATCAATCTAGCTAAGCTAGTTTGATCTGAGGAAAAGCGCACCATTACTTTTTGTGTGACGTAATTAATCTGCACATCCCTAACGCCACTAATGCGTCGAAGATGTTGCTCACACAACCATACACAAGCAGCGCAACGAATTTTTTCTAAGCGTAAGGTTGTCTCTAATTCACCTGTATCACCAAAAGGTCGCGTAAATCGACTACGCAAAGACGGGTCGTCATAAGGTCGGAGTTTTTCAGGAATCTCATTGGATGCTAAATAGGCTGCCGGCTTTTCACATGACTGAGCCCTTCTGGCATAAAACACTTCTAGACCTTCACCATGAATGGTTTGCGCAATCGCCATACAACCAGGACAACAAAATGGTCGACTTACTCCGGCCAAATCAGCTTCAATTAATTCATCCGGAAGAATGGTGCTAGAGCAGTGATAGCAAACCAAATTTTGTTTCATTGACTTGCTTTGCTTCCCCAACCATTGTGGCGCTCATAAATCACAAAGAGCACACCCCAAATCACCACGGATACGTAGGCCCAGATCCAAGAAACTTGGGAAGTGCGTGATCCCGAGATGTCTAATACAAAACCAAAAATAGCAGGGCCTAGTAAGCCACCCCCAAATCCCATTAGAGAGTGGAGTCCCATCGCGGCACCTTTAATATTCTCTTTCGCACTGATAACCAAACCGGCAGTTAGCGTAGAAGAATCGGCCATGATAAAAATAGTGTGCCCAATAGCCAATGCACATATGATCCACCAAGATTGGCCGGTAGAGCACGCTAACAAAATACCCATTACCGCGCTAGTGAGCATCACTATACAAACCCATTTTTGTCGACCTACGCGCAGAGCAATTTCATTTCCCAAAATGGAGGATGGCACTCCAAAGAAATTAATCACGCCTGCCAAAGTAGTGGCAGCCAAGAAAAAAGTTTCTCCTGCAATTGCTGTGCAAAATGCAAAGAAGGCGACGATCCAGCTTCTTGAGGCAAATAACTCTAATGAGTGCGTGGTATAGCCAAAGATAAAACCGGATGCATTTTTATCTTGCAGGACCAATTTCCATTTATCTACAGGGAAGATGTCATGAATACGAATATTGATCGGACCTTTCCACTTCTCATGCTGCAGAGGAGGAATAAGAAGTAACACGATCAAAAATGCGCTAAATGGGCCCAAGGCAATAATGCCAAATACATAGTGCCAATCTAGAGCACTCAGGATCCAGCCTGAGCAGAGATAAGAGAAGCCGGTGCCAATCCCAAAAAAAGCGGTGTAAAAAGCAATATGTCGCGTCAACTCCCCCGTCTGAATACGATCAGACAAAATTTTGAGACCAGGCATATAGGTTCCTGCTAGCCCAGCGCCATTCATTGCCATAAAAAACAAGGCTGTCCAAAAGTTAAACGCAAAAAAGGCCATTCCCAGAAGACCACAGGTCGCAGATAGCCCTCCTACTAAATAGACCTTACGAGCATCCACCCTATCCGTAAGTGCAGTTGCTAGGGGTACCGCCACCATATACCCAAAGAAAAATGCGCTCGCAATTAAACCGGACTGAAGATTGGAGAGTTGCCATTCCTCCTGCAAGGAGGTAAGAACTACGGCATAGCAAGCAAAGCCTAATAAAGCACAGGTTTGTGCCATGAGCATAAGAGGGGTGTAACCAGCCGATCGTAAGCGCATAAAGACTCAGTAAAAACGTGAAGTCATTCTACTCGCCTCAAAACAGCAAGACCCGCTACACTATGAAAAACAGTGGAGACCTTATGAAAACCAAAACCCCTTTAAGACACTTAATTTTGTCCCTTGCAGGCCTTGTGATGACCCTGGGTGGCACCTATGCTTTTGCAGATAATTACCCCTCCAAACCGATCAAAGCAATTGTCCCGTTTGCCGCAGGTAGCGCAACCGATCAAATTGGCCGAGCCTTTGCAGCCAAAATGGCGGAATCTTTAGGGCAGCCAGTCGTGATTGAAAATCGACCTGGTGCCAATGGCATGATTGGCGCAGACTTGGTAGCCAAAGCTCCAGCTGACGGCTACACCCTGCTTTTTGGAACCAACAGTACCAATGCTGCATTAAAAAGCTTGGTTAAAAATCTTCCTTACAACCAAGATACCGCATTTACACCGATCGGTTATTTTGGATCGGTACCTTTAATTGTCGCGATTAATAATGATGTTCCAGCTAAATCATTGAACGGCTTTGTCTCTCTTGCCAAAGCGGATCCAGGAAAAATGACATTTGCGTATGCAAGCACTTCGCAACGTGTTTCTTCAGAAATGCTATCTAGTGTTGCAGGAATCAAGATGACCGGCGTCTCTTATAAGAGCGGACCAAATGCAATGACCGATTTAATTGGTGGACAGGTCAATATGTTTACTGCTGACTTTGCCGTTACCTTGCCACAAGTTCAGGCAGGCAAAATCCGCGGTCTTGCAGTGACCTCACTAAAGCGCTCTCCTGCCATCCCCGAACTCCCTACTGTCAATGAGGCACTGGGCATTAAAGGTTATGAGTTGATCGCATTCTTTGCGGCCTTTGGTCCAGCTGGAATGCCAAAAGATGCTGTGATGAAGCTCAATAAGGCGATTAACGATGCCGCTAAATCAAAGGACCTAGTCGAGCGTTTTTCTGCGATGGGTTTTGAATCCCAGCCGGGCACACCTGAAGCACTGGGTCAGAAAATTAAATTAGAAACTGTGAAGTGGGCCAAGGCTATTAAAGACGCCGGCATGGAGCCAGAATAAATATTTATTGCTGACTTTTATTAGGTGAATCCTGAAATCCATTAGAGCGATAAGTTAATACCAAAGTATCGCGATAGCCATAATCTCCAACTGGCTGAATGGGAGTGGATTCATGAATCATGCGCTCATCATTCATGAGCAATAGGGACCAAGGCTGGGTTAAGGTAAATCGCAAACCTGCCGAGCCTTGGGCATCAAATATCCTGGTCTCGCCACCCTTAATACCAACACGATCCAATAAAAAGACAGCAACAAAATCAACACCATCTCGATGGGCACCCTCAGGGGTTGGTCGCCCAATACCATCGGTAGTATCAATCCGAAATTGATGCGCCTCTATAAACCAAGTACTCACCGGCTTTAGACTACTCAAGATGTGCCCTAAGCCCAGCAAGAGAGATTGCCATGCTGGACTACTCAGTAATGGTTTTTGAATTGGCTCAAACCATCTCTCAATACCGCCATGCAAAGCGTTGTAATCCACTGATTGCCAATGGGCGCGATGAGGCACTAGATCAAGTGTTTCTTTTTTGATTTCATAACTAGCGTGACGACGAAAACGATAGCGACCCCCATCTTTTAAATAAGGGTCGCGTGGCAAGCCTTCCCAGTATTGGGATAGGGTTTGTAAGTCGCCCACTGGGACATGAGCTAGCTCTGCAACGGTTTCCGCTGAAGCCACCACAAAACCATCGGCGCGCAAACCTTGTGCCAGCGCTTTTGCCGAAGTTAAGGGAGGTTTCAGTGACGTGATACTCATAGGTTCATTTTATGGCAGTACATGAAAAGGGATTACCTAATCTAGCTGAGCACCTGAAGCTTTCACAATCTTGACCCATTTCGCCAACTCGTCTTTAAGTAAAGCACCTAATCTGTTAATAGGTACTGGACTTAAATCCAAGCCCTGAGCAGTGAGTTTTTCTCTCACATCAGGACGAGTCATCACCTTTTCCATCGCGGTTTGAACTTTCTTAATGACCTCCGCACTCACTCCCATTGGAGCAAACATCGCAACCCAAACCTCACCAACACAATCAGGATAAGTTTCTGCAATCGTTGGAATTTCAGGGGCTGCACTAGAGCGTTTGGCTGAGCTAATCGCAATTGCTTGCAACTTTCCAGCTTTAATGTAATTCAAAGCCGAAGGTAAGCTAGCAAATGCTAAAGGCACTTGCCCACCCAACACATCATTAATTGCGGGTGCTACACCTTTGTAGGGGATGTGTTGCATTTCAATGCTTGCACTGGTGTTAAGCATGGCGCCCAATAGGTGACTAATAGTGCCATTACCAGCAGATGCATAAGAAAGCTCACCTGGTTTTTTCTTCGCAGCAGCAACGACATCAGCCAATGTTTTATAGGGTGATCCAGGTGGCGTTACTAATACATAGGGAGTTGCGCCGATATAGTACAAAGGTACAAAATCATTAATCGGATCAAATCCAGGGTTTTTATAAAGCGCAGGGTTGATTGCCTGAGCACTGTTAATCGTCAGCAAAAGGGTATAGCCATCTTTTGCCGATCTAGCCACACTTTGGGTGCCAATATTACCGCCCGCTCCCGGTCTATTCTCAACTACAACAGAGGCGCCAATCGCTTCACCAAACGCTGGGGCTACTAGGCGCGCCACGATGTCATTGGTTCCACCAGCAGTTTGTGGCACCACCAAAGAAATAGGCTTACTAGGATATGTCTGTGCAGAAATCTGCGTCGCCAATAAACCGAATACAAGCGTTAATACACATTGATATATTTTATTTTTCATAATGATTGTCTCCTTATTTCAACTGATTTAAACGACTACGCACATCTCCGACGTGCCCCCTTAAGTCATACAACTCTTTTGCCTCTAATCTAGATACCTTGATATTACCTACACGAAGCTCTATTGATTCAAGTTTCTTAAAGTTTTCTTCACGTAGCTCAAGATTATGGGCATTCTTATCAATAATCTTGAGCTCTTCATAGACTCTAGCCAACTTCAACTTTAATAAGAGATTATTTAATGTTGGAAGATAGGTAAAAAGTGGAATCAAGATGACCAGCAATGGAATCAATATCTTCATGATGCGGCCCACCCAAACTGCCGTCCAAAACGGCAAGTGGCGATGCAGGAATGAGGGACCATCTTTCAGATAAATTTCTGCATCAATTTGCAAAGGAAAATCCAAACCTATGCTTGATGGGAACTCCCCTATCTTTTGCAAACGAGAATAGGATTTCAAAATATCGTAAGAAGCACCTAGGAGAAGCGAGACCATCGCAGGGCTAATAGAGTCATGCGCAACCAAGGTTGCTGTTGCAGCGAGCACCTGAATATCTTGGCGCGGTAAATCATATTCAATACTCAATAATCCTCTTGGAACGGATACCTTAGAGAGGTAAGGCAGATTGCGTGCATAAGCATCCGCCTGATCAAAACTCATCAAACGAATGCCGGGGACGGTATAGAACTGCTGCAAAATAGGCGCCTCAGCTGCAGCCACAATAAATACGGCATCTAGCTCACCACTATTGAGTTTTTTAATGGCTTCATCAGGCTTTAATTTTTCAGCCCGAATATCTTTTTCAGTTAAGCCACTAAGCTGCAACATCGTTTGACTTAATGCCAAAGTACCGCTGCCATCATTACCAATTGAAACGCGCTTACCTTTTAATTGACTCAGAACACGAAGTGGGCCACCCTCACCTTTAAAAGCCGTATCGCGATACCAAACCCAAACCGGCTCATAAAACATGCCAGCAATAGAAACGAGATTGGGATATTGACTGGTATTTGCCACCCCACCCTGGATCATCGCAAAGCCCACGCCAGACTTTGGATCATTCAACAAAGCCAAGTTATCCTGAGTACCACCAGTAGCTTTAATTTGTAGCGCAACGCCTTCCCCACGGAGCTCAGTCTTTAAGCGCTCACCAAACTGGTAGTAAAGACCGGTAGGAAAGCCTGTAGCCATTTCCATCGTCTTGGGCGGTGGTGGAATCAATACCCACAGGACTGCAAATAGGGCTGCCAATAGCAATAAAAAACTCAGGGCAATAGCCCAAGGGGTATATAGGTGTTTTTTTAGGGATCGCATGACTATCTCAATTCTTTTTTGCATTATGCCCCGAGCCAAGAAATTGGCAAAAGATTCAATTTGATTAAATAAATCGAGATAAGATGATGTCATTTAGAACCTCTAGAGACCATCATGAATGCAAGTCAAATCAAAGTAGCACTTGTCACTGGCGCCGGAACCGGCATTGGAAAGGCTGCTGCAAAAGCCCTTCTTAAAGGTGGATTTCATGTTGTTCTGACCGGCCGAAATTTGGAGCGATTACAAAAGGCGATTACTGATATTGGTGGTAATGAAAGTAACTGCTTAGCGGTAGCTTGCGATGTTGGCAAACCAGCCGATGTCAAAGCATTATTCGCAGCACTCAAAGCAAAATTTGGCCGTATTGATGTGCTGTTTAACAATGCAGGCATGGGTGCTCCAGCAATTCCGATGGAAGAATTAACTTACGAGCAATTTATGAATGTAGTGAACGCGAATCTGTGTGGCGCTTTCCTTTGCTCGCAAGAAGCAATTCGAATGATGAAAGCCCAAACCCCTCAAGGCGGCAGAATTATTAATAATGGCTCAATCTCTGCGCATGCCCCAAGACCTATGTCAGCACCCTACACTTCTACAAAGCATGCAATCAGTGGACTGACCAAGACGATTGCCTTAGATGGACGTCCGTTTAACATCACCTGCGGTCAAATCGATATTGGTAATGCAGCCACAGAGATGACCGAGCGAATGGCTAACGGCATCTTGCAAGCTGACCAATCGATCAAGGTAGAACCACGTATGGATGTTACTCATGTGGGTGAAGCAGTGCTTCATATGGCGCAACTTCCCTTAGAAAGCAACATTCTTTCGATGACCATCATGGCCACGAAAATGCCTTTTGTAGGTCGCGGCTAAACAATCAGCGCCAAGCTTATTGGCGTACTTGATCCACCAGTAGTCGAACATTTTCTGTGCCGACTTGAATGGTTTTGGCTGTAGAAATCAAATCTCCAGGCTCAGGCTTAGCCATGCCTGTTTTGGAAATCCTCACCTCTACAGAAACCTCTTTTAACTTCGATAAAGGAGCACTAGGGTTCATAGCCAATGCATCATTTAGAATAAAGCGCATCGGGAATTGCGCTACAGAGGTCTTGAGTACAGCAACCGGCATACGCTCGCCTACTTGTCGAGCGATCACGAGCACAGTGTCACCCTCTTTGACCTTAGATTGGAGATCACTGGATAAGGCAATCTGACCACTAATGACTTTTCCAGCAGCAGCTGCTACTGGAGCTTTAGCCACCATACCGCCCTTGGATCGCGCCTCAGCGATGGATGCCTCAATGCCCTTAAGCTCCTCAGAGTTTGGAGGTAATTGAGTAGCAAGCTTTTCCCAAGCTTGAACTGCAGACCGATAATTACCAGAGCTAAATGCCGCAGTCCCAGACAACCAAAGTGCCATCAAATTATTAGGATCTAATTTCAAGGCCTGATTAATCAGGCTCAACGGTTTGCCGCTAAAGCTACCATTGGCATTAGATGCAAGCGCATCAGCGTAATCCGCCAATAACTGGGGATCGCTGTCAATAAAATTGCCGGCACGTGCATAAGCTTTAGCCGCATCTTCATTGCGCCCTAAGACACGATAAGAACGCGCAAGCATTGTCCAACCTTTTAGATTGCTTGGATCTTTTTCCATCTTGTCAGCAAACTCGGCCACCATCTTCTCAACACCTTCTTGAGTCATTGGCTGATCACTATTCATCTGAGCAACTTGAGTGACATCACCAAAATAAAAATACATTCCAGAGGAAAGGAGTGTGACAAACGCAAAAAGTGCAATGGCTGTTTTCTTAGTGGACCCTAAAGTAGCGCGATCATCTTCTTCGCTGGTATCTTGAAAGAGGCGCTGACGCATCTCTGCATGAGAAATCTCGTAGTCTTCCGCTGTAATAAGTCCGGCAGTACGCTCAGCCTCTAATTTATCTAACTCTTCGCGATAGATTGCCGCATTCATTTGACGACGTGAGGTAGCCGGTACCTTTGCCGGAAATAGAAAGGGGCGCAATAGCAATAGCAAAACTAAAGCCAACAACAATATTGCAGGAATGAAAAAATTAGTCATTAAGCCGGTCTTTTCTATCTTGATTCAGCAGCGCATCGATCTTTTGATTATCAGCCTCTGTGAGAATGGTATTAGGCATACTTTGATTTCTACGACGTAAATACATCAGCAAGCCTGCAATACCGATCACCAAAATAATAAATGGGCCAATCCACAGCAACCAGGTAATTGGCTTTACAGGTGGACGATAAAGTACAAAATCCCCATAACGCTCGACCATAAATGTTCTGATTTGATCATCGCTCTTACCTTCTTGTATGAGCTTGCGAATTTCTCTACGAAGGTCATTTGCTAAATCAGATCGTGAACCAGCTAAAGATTCATTCTGGCAAACCAAGCAACGCATCTCTTCAGAGATAGAGATTAGACGCTGCTCCATCACTGGATCTTCAGCAAGTGGGGCTGCATCTTTTGCAAAGGAAGTTCCAAAACAGAGAAGAGCTGCACAGATCAGAAATAAAGACTTCATGATTTCTTAAGCTCGCTGACCAAGGGGTAGATCTTTTGATTTAGGATCCGAGAAGTGATGGGGCCAATATGCTTAAATCGGATCACGCCAGCACGATCAATCACATAGGTTTCAGGAACACCATAGACGCCGTAATCGATACCCACACGTCCATTGGCGTCATAGGCTGAAAGCACATAAGGATTGCCTTGTCTTGCTAGCATCGCCAGAGCATCTTCACGCTTATCTTTGTAATCTAGACCGATCACAGGGGCAACTTGAGATTTAGCAAGTTCCACCAGTACTGGATGCTCTTCCCGACAGGCAACGCACCAAGAGGCCCAGACATTCAAAATCCATACCTGCCCCATCATGGAGGCCGGTGAAAAAGTCTTATTCGATTGCTCTAGTTGGGCAATCTCGAATGCGGGAGCCGCCTTATTAATTAAAGGGGATGGGACTTCATGGGGATCGCGGTTTAATCCAACAGCCAAGAATCCAACTAAAACTACGAATAGTAATAGCGGAATTAAAAACTTGGCCTTCATGATATTTTGCCCTTTAACTTGATGCGATAGCGCTTATCAGAGATAGCCAATACGCCACCTAAAGCCATCAATAGGCAGCCGCCCCAAATCCAATCAACAAACGGTTTGTAGTAAACGCGTACTGCCCAAGATTGGTCGCCAAGTTCTTCGCCTAAGGAAACATAAATATCGCGCGTTAAACCCACATCAATCGCTGCCTCAGTCATCGGCATCGTAGAAGAAAAATAACTCCGCTTTTCTGGATAGAGTATGGCTTCGCTAGCACCATTTTTACTCAGCAAGAAGCTACCGCGCATGGCTGTGTAATTTGGGCCAGGAACCTGCTTAACATCTTGCAGCTGAATTTGATAACCACCAACTTGAACGGTATCTCCAGCTAGCATGCGGACATCTTTTTCTTCTTGATATGCACCTACCATAGTGACACCAATCACAAAGACAGCGATGCCTAAATGCGCTACTTGCATTCCCATAAAGGAGCGAGTTGGCTTGCCAGTCTTTGCTTGACGAATAATCTGCAAACAACCAGAAGCGATGACCCAAAATGCCAATAAGAACCCGATGCCTGCCAACCAGGTGAACTCACCCATGATGAGCGGAATGGTAATGCCAGCAAGGACCGCCACCACACCTGCAAGCCATAAACGCTTGAGTACTGCAATTAAATCTGTTTGCTTCCAACTGGCCCAAGGTCCAATACCCATTAATACCAGCAAAGGAATCATGATGGGCACAAACACCGCATTAAAGTAAGGAGGCCCTACAGAAATCTTACCTAAGTGCAATGCATCGATTAAAAGTGGATACAAGGTCCCCAACAATACAGAGCCAGCTGAAACTACCAGAAAGACATTTCCAAGCAAGATCAAGGTCTCGCGTGAGCTCAAACTAAATTTGCCACCCATCGTGCTTTTTGGAGCGCGCCATGCATAAAGAGCTAAGGATGATCCCACCACCAAAGAAAGGAAGATCAGAATAAAAATTCCGCGTTTTGGATCGGTAGCAAAAGCGTGTACTGATGTCAGCACACCAGAACGCACCAAGAACGTTCCCAAGAGCGATAAAGAGAAAGCAGTGATAGCAAGCAACACGGTCCAACTTTTAAATCCGCCGCGCTTTTCTGTAACCGCCAAGGAGTGCAAAAGTGCTGTGCCTACCAACCAAGGAATAAATGAAGCATTCTCCACAGGATCCCAAAACCACCAACCACCCCAACCCAATTCGTAATAAGCCCACCAAGAACCTAGAGCTATACCCAGCGTTAAAAAGATCCAAGCTGCTGTTGTCCAAGGACGTGACCAGCGCGCCCATGCAGCATCTAAACGACCCGATAGCAAGGAAGCAATTGCAAATGCAAATGCAACGGAGAAGCCAACATACCCCATGTACAGCATGGGCGGATGAAAGACTAGACCTGGATCTTGCAGCAAAGGATTTAATGAGCGGCCATCAACTGCAGCAGGCAACAATCTCGTAAACGGATTAGAGGTAGCGATGACAAATAGGAGCAATCCACTAGTAACTAAACCTAAAACGCCAATGACTCGGGCTACCATAAACTCATCAAGTGCTTTGGATAATTGGGCAACCAAAATAGTCCAAGTGCTCAGTAAAAAAACCCAGAGTAAAAGTGATCCCTCATGACCACCCCAGACAGCGCCTAATCGATAAACAACAGGCATCTGCGAGTTGGAATGCTCCGCTACATAGAGTACTGAGAAATCATTACTATAAAAACTCCACGTCAAAGTCACAAATGCAACAGCCAGCAAGAAGAAGACGGTTTGTGCTGCTGGCCTCGCCAAGACCAACCATTCGCGACGACCCTGGTGAGCCCCTACTAGCGGCAGCACCCCCTGGATCAGCGCAATACACAGCGCTAAAATTAAAGCGTAATGACCAAACTCAGGAATCATTTAGCACTTCCATTTTTTTGAGCTTGCTCTAATGCATGCTTAGCTTCTGGTGGCATGTAATTTTCATCATGCTTAGCCAAAACTTCACTGGCAATAAATTCGCCTTTGCTATCAATGCGGCCTTGAATGACCGCGCCCTTACCCTCTTTAAATAAGTCTGGAAGAATACCTGTATAGGCAACCGGAATATCCTTTGCCATATCGGTAATCACAAAGTGAACTGTCAAGCCATCCCGTTTGACAGAACCCTCTTTGACCATTCCGCCAATCCGAAATGCTTGGCCCTTGGGCGCCTTACCTGCAGCAACATCACTGGGAGTGACATAAAGAGCAATATTGCTATTGAGCGCATTCAAAATCAACAACGCTGCAACGCTAATGACTGCTATGGCGGCTACGATGAGTAATGCGCGCTTATGTCTTGGCTTCACTGACTACCTTTTTTATCAAATTGCTCCGCTAATACTTGTTGCTTTAGACGACGCACTACCAGTTTATTGCGAGCACGAATGACTATGGGCTCTAATAAAAGAACAAGAGCACACACACCAAAGCTGCTCCATACATATAGAGCATAACCACCCATAGCAAAAAATTCTGAGGGACTATTCCACATTAACTATTGACCTCTTTTAATTGTCTCACCCAATCCGAATGGGCCTCACGCTCTAGAATGAGGGTGCGAACACGCATCAAACTTACCGCAATCGAATACATCCAAAAGCAGAGTGCCATTAAAAGCATGCCCCAAAGCATCGTCTGTGCCATCGCTGGCGCCTTGGTCAAGGAAACTGATGCACCCTGATGTAAGGTATTCCACCATTTCACAGAAAAATAAATAATCGGCACATTCACAGCGCCTACCAATGCCAAGATTGCACCGGCTTTATCAGCTCTTCGTGGATTATCAATAGCAGCTTGCAGCGCAATAAATCCTAAATAGAGAAACAATAAAATTAATTCCGAAGTAAGACGAGCATCCCACACCCACCATGTACCCCACATTGGCTTACCCCAAAATGCACCAGTCCATAAAGATAAGAAAGCCATCCATGCACCTATAGGTGCAAGTGCTTGCGCCATCATGGCAGAAAGACGCGTATTAAATATCAACCCAAGACCAGCCCAGGCAGCCATCACTAAATAGATAAACATGGACATCCATGAAGCGGGGACATGTACAAAGATGATGCGATATCCCTGCCCCTGAACTGCATCCACGGGCGCAACAAAAAAACTGATCCATAAACCAGCTATGCCAAAGATTGCTGAGAGCACCCAAAAGATTGGGATGAGCTTACCCGCCACTGGATAAAAAGTGCTTGGGCTGGATAACTTAAACCAGTTAATCCAGCGAGTATTAGAAGCAGAAATAGTATTTACTTGGCTCATTCGATTGCAATCTTTAGGGCTGCAGCACTTACCCAAGGTACAAATGCTAAAGCCAAAATCAATAAGGCGCCCAACAATGAAAAATGGCCTGAGATATCGAGGCCCACGCTATTGGCATAAACCGCTCCGGCACCAAAGATCAATACTGGGATATAGAGAGGCAAAATCAATAAACTCATCAAGACGCTGCCACCCCGAACCCCCAGCGTCAGAGCTGCTCCAATAGAGCCTAACAAGGACAGTACAGGGGTTCCCAGCAATAAGCTTCCCATTAATACGTACAAAGAACTGGCATCCAAGTCAAACTGAATACCGATAATGGGGGCTAATAAAACCAGGGGTAAACCACTGACTAGCCAATGTGCTGTGACTTTCCCAGCAACTAAAAGCACTAAAGACTGTGGGGTTAAGAGCAGCTGCTCCAGTGCCCCATCTAAGTAGTCAGCTGCAAACATTCTCTGCAAACCTAGCAGGGTAGAAAGCAGTGCCGCTACCCAGAGCACTCCAGGGGCAATCTTACGCAACAAGGCAGCATCAGCACCAATTCCTAATGGGAAAAGACTCGTCACTACGACAAAGAAAAAAAGTGCCGTGAGGACCTCGCTCTTACGACGCATAACCAACAGTAAATCGCGATGGATGATGGCAAAGAAAGCACTCATAAGTCCAAGACCCTCACATGAGGAATCTGAATGTCTTGGTGACTGGTTAACACTACTAAGCCACCAGCACCAAGATGTTCAGCAATCAGATCTTGTAAATCCTGAACTGCATTCACATCGAGCGCGTTAAAAGGCTCATCTAATATCCATAACTTGGCTTGGCGACTTGCCATGCGCGCCATTAATACTCGCCGCTTCTGTCCCGCAGACAAATATTGCACTGGGAGATCTTCACGACCACGCAAGCCAAATCGCCACAAAGTAGCGAGCGCTTGTGCTTGCGTCAAGTCAACATTGTCGAGTGCTGCATACATTTCAAGATTTTCGAGAGCCGTGAGATCCTCTTTCAGAGCATCACGATGTCCCAGAAATAAAAGATCTCGGTGGTATTGCACGGGATCCTTTGCAATCGAATCCTGCTTCCATAAGATTTCACCAGACTCAGGTTTTGATAGCCCTGTGAGAAGTCGCAATAAACTGGTTTTACCAACTCCGTTAGGGCCACGCACATGGAGACACTCACCAGATTTCACTTGGAGGTGTAGATCAGAAAATAGTTGACGTTCGCCACGCACACAGCTCAAGGCACGTGCCTGGAGCACAAAGTCAGATTTGCTGGAGGTAGCAGAAGTAGTGGCTGTCATGAGGAATCGTAGGCTTGAATCAAACCACCCTTGGCATTGTCCAAGACCCTAAAGGGACTGTCAAACCAAGCAGAATGGATTTTTAAGAATATTCTCTTTTAATTCAAATGCTTATAGAATTATAAACCCTGCTCATTTAGAAATAAAAAAGCACCCGAAGGTGCTTTTTAGCCAAGAGGAAAGATTTACTACTCCGGCTTGATGCCCGATTTCTTAATCAATGAAACCCATTGATCAATTTCAGCCTTCAGGAAGCTGACATAGGCAGCTGAGCCTGGGGTAGGCACTACAAAGCCTACGGACTCTAAACGCTGTCTCACCTCTGGAGTTTGCAAAGCCTGAACCATAGCAGCCTCTAATTTGTCTAGGACAGGTTTAGGCGTGTTTTTGGGAGCGCTAATGCCAGCCCATGACAGCGCCTGAAATCCTGGGTAACCACTTTCTGCAACAGTGGGTACATTGGGATACAAAGAATTGCGTTGCAAGCTACTGACTGCAATAGGTCTCAACTTACCGGATTGAACATAGGGCAAGGCAGTGTCTTGATTGATAAATATCATCGGGATTTCATTACCCAAAATTGCATTCAGCAGAGGGCCTCCTCCGCGATAAGGAATACCCACCAATGGCAATGGATTGCAATTGACCCTTTTCTTCACATCAGTACAAGTAGCGGTGGCTTGCCTGAGTAGCTCCATCGCCATATGACCAGAAGAGGCATAGGTATAACCGTAATCTAATTTACCGGGATTAGCGCGGGCGAAATCCACAATCTCTTTCAAACTCTTAAAAGGTCTTTCTGGATTGACCACTAAGACATTGGGACCAAAATCAATTAAAGAGATGTGCGCAAAATCTCTTAAAGAGTCATATTTCAAATTCGGATCCAAACCATGGGCCACCGCATTTTGTCCCACGCCTGTCATTACTAAGGTGTAGCCATCAGCGGGGGCTGAAACTGCTCTTTCTGCGCCAACTACGCCACCACCACCAGAGATGTTCTCAATCACGAATGGCTGCTTCAAAATCTTGGTCAATTGCTCGGCTGATATGCGAGCCATGATGTCTGTTGTGCCCCCTGGTGGAAAGGGAACAATAATCTTTACCGTCCTATTGGGGTAATCAGATTGTGCAATTGCTGGGATGCAACATGAAGCAAGCAAACCCCAAACAAGCAATACCCGGGAGAAGAAAGAAAATTTGGTCATTGAATGATCCTTATAAATTAATCTATATCGCTACTGTCTCTAAATGTAAGATTAATTAAGAGCGCAACAGAAAACAAGTACTGATATACCCTTTACCCTGTAGCAAGCACTAAGATAAGAATCTCCATAAACCAAGCCCCAGACTTTTATGCCAAAAAAGACAAAAGAATCCCTTCGCAGTGCACGTTGGTTTGAACCAGATGACCTGCGCTCATTTGGACATCGTTCGCGCGCCATGCAAATGGGCTACGGCCCTGAAGACTGGTCTGGTAAACCAGTGATTGCGATTGTGAACACCTGGTCTGACATCAACCCCTGCCATACACACTTCAAGCAGCGTGTTGAAGATGTGAAACGTGGCGTCTTGCAGGCTGGCGGCTTTCCAATTGAATTGCCTGCGATTTCCTTAGCTGAGCAGTATGTAAAGCCCACAACCATGCTTTATCGCAATATGTTGGCAATGGAAACTGAAGAACTCATTCGCTCACATCCAGTTGATGGTGCGGTACTGATGGGTGGTTGCGACAAAACCACCCCAGGACTTGTGATGGGCGCACTATCTGCTGGCTTACCTTTCATTTATTTGCCAGCTGGCCCTATGCTACGCGGCAATTGGAAGGGCCAGATCTTAGGCTCTGGATCAGATGCTTGGAAATACTGGGATGAACGTCGTGCTGGAAATATTTCAGAAGCGCAATGGCTTGAGGTAGAAGGCGGCATTGCCCGTAGCCATGGAACCTGCATGACGATGGGTACTGCTGCAACCATGATGGGCATTACCGAGGCCCTAGGATTAAGTCTACCCGGCGCTTCGAGCATTCCTGCTGCGGATGCAAGTCATCCTCGTATGGCTGCTGCTTGTGGCAGAAGAATTGTAGAAATGGTTTGGGAGGATCTCACCCCATCACGCATTTTGACTAAGGCCAATTTCATCAACGCGATTGCTGCTGCAATGGCTATGGGCTGCAGCACCAACGCAATTATTCATTTGATTGCAATGTCGAGACGTGCTGGCAAAGATTGCACTGTGAGCTTAGATGATTTTGATGCTGCTAGCAGAAAAGTACCTGTGATCGCAAACATCAGGCCGAGTGGTGACAAATACTTGATGGAAGATTTTTATTACGCGGGCGGTATGCCAGCCATGCTCAAAGAAATGAAACATCATCTTGATCACAAAGCGATGACTGTTACCGGCAAAACCCTTGGTGAAAACATTCAGAATGCTGAGGTGTATAACGCCGATGTCATTCGCTCTCTAGAAAATCCAATATATAAAGAAGGTGCCCTTGCCGTCTTGCGCGGCAATATTGCGCCAGGGGGGGCAGTGATTAAACCCAGTGCTTGCGCAGAAAAATTCCTGAAGCACACCGGGCCAGCCCTGGTGTTTGATAGCTACCCAGAAATGAAGAAGGCCATTGAAGATGAAAACTTGGATGTCACCGAAGATCACATCCTGGTTCTCAGAAATGCTGGCCCTAAGGGAGGCCCTGGTATGCCCGAGTGGGGCATGCTCCCAATTCCATTCAAGCTAGTGAAACAAGGTGTCAGGGATATGTTGCGTCTTTCAGATGCCCGTATGAGTGGTACTAGTTATGGCGCGTGTATTTTGCATGCCTCCCCTGAATCCTATATTGGGGGACCACTTGCATTAGTCAAAACTGGTGACCTCATCACAGTAGATGTTGATGCCAGAAAAATTCAGCTCGAGATTAGCGATGAAGAATTAGCTGCTAGAAAAGCAAAATGGGTAGCGCCTGCGCCAAAATACGAACGGGGCTATGGCTGGATGTTCAGCCGTCATATTTTGCAAGCTGAAGAAGGTTGTGACTTTGATTTTCTTGAGACTAGTTTTGGTGCCCCAGTACCAGAGCCTGATATTTTCTAATGCGAGTTACAGAGTAAAAAAGCCCCTGAATTTCTGCAGGGGCTTTTTTATTTCAACCCATTAGATTATTTCCAGAATATGGAAATCTTTTGGGACTGCCCTGCCTTTACTGAAATACTTCTCTTTTGCTCTACACCTTGATAGCTAGCCTGAATTGCATAGTCGCCTGCAGTCAGATTAATAAGCATGTAAGGACCTTCTGCTTTAGCATCAAAAACCACTGCATTTTGAGCATTCAGTATTTTGATTTGACTACCAAAAATCCACACTCCTCTACCATTTTCAAGCTGTGAGAGTTCCAACAAAACTGGCCATTGTTTAGCCTCAGTCAAGATAGCCGTTGACTCTTCTTCACCTACACCACCGGTGATATAGGAAATACCTTGTGAGTACTGAGTTTGTGGAATTTGTGCCCAAACCGAGGAGCCTGACAACAAACAAAGAACCAGAGCAAGAGAGCGAATAAGTGTTTTCATGAGTCCATATTACATCTAGAACTTGCAATAAAAAAGCCCCGCATACACGGGGCTTCGAAAGGTGAACTACGAAGTAAGTTAAGGGATCATCACGATAGCGCCCGAAACCTTTCTTCCCTCTGCTGCCCGATGTGCATCGGCAGCCTGCTCTAAAGAAAATTGAGCACCAATTTGGACCTTGACTTGCCCCTTAGCAATGGCATCAAACACTGCTTTAGCGTTCTCCTGCAATAGAGCATGAGTTGCGTTATGCGGGAATACAGATGGTCTGGTTAGAAATAAACAGCCCTTCTTGTTCAAGATTTCAGGCTGAATCTCCGGTGCTGGCCCAGAAGCCGCACCAAATAGAGCTACCGTACCAAATGGAGCAGTGCAATCTAAGGAGCCTAAGAAGGTTGTTTTGGCAACAGAGTCGTAAACCACATTCGCCTTCTTACCGCCAGTTGCCTTCAGAAACTCTTCAACCCAATTTGGATTGGAGTAATCGATCACGGCATCGCAACCAGCCTCTTTAGCTGCGGCAAACTTAGCCGGGGAGCCAACGGTTCCCACGACAAAGGCACCCAAGGCTTTTGCCCAACCTGCCAAAATTTGACCAACTCCGCCCGCTGCTGCATGGACTAAAACAACATCACCTGCTTTAACCTTATATGTCTTTTGCACAAGGTATTGCGCTGTCATTGCTTTGAAAAACACTGCAGCGGCCACTTCATCAGAAACATTATCAGGTACTGGCACCAATTTATCTGCAGCCACATTGCGCGCACTAGCATATGCGCCAATACCAGCGTTCATATACATGACACGATCGCCAATCTTCAGACCAGTAACACCCTCACCGATAGCCTGTACCACACCCACTGCCTCATGACCAAGACCAGTAGGCAGCTCGAGTGGATATACACCAGAGCGCTGATACACATCAATAAAGTTAAATCCAATGGCAGTCTGACGAAGTTGTACTTCACCTTTTGCTGGCGCGGGCAACTCTTTATCAATGAGTTTGATTACGTCGGCACTGCCTAATTCAGAAAGACTAACGACTCGAGCTGTTGTCACATGTCACCTTATGATTTTTTATTAGAAATTGTGCAGTTGGCAAAGACTACAGCCTTGCTCAGACTGCCCCGCAGGGGAAAGTGTGACATAAATTGATGACTTCTGTTTAGCGCTTATAGAAACTGAGTGTGACTTCGCCTAAATTAATCCCAAACTTGCTCATCTGAGCCTTATTAATCATGACCTTTGGAGTCACGAGATACATCCAATCATCAAACTGGACGTTATAAATAGTTCCGTCTACTGGCAAAGCCAAGGTATAGGCCCAATTTAGGGCATTACCTGCTGACTCTCCCAAAGCATCCCCTACAACATCATCAGCCCTGCCTACATATTTGCCTGGAGCAACTTCAGTCAACTTCCAAATTCTTTTTTGCTTGGTGCCATCAGAGTACTCAAAGCTTTCGTCTAAGACTCCCACTTTCTTGCCATCAACCATAGTCCAGTTCGCCTGAATCAAGACAGTGAATCTCTTCACTACTGCGCCACTGCGATCTGTAAAAATACCGTAGGCATCAATCGTCCCCGAGAAATACTCACTTAAATCTAAAACTGGTTTCTCATTGGCGTATTGAGAAATCTTTGGACCAGAACAAGCGCTCAGCAACACGCTCGTCAGTACCAACAAAGCTAATTTATATACATTCAGTTTCATCGCTTAACAACCTTCGCTAATGAGTGGGGGCGGACAATTTTGTCCAAGAAGTTCGCTACGTAATTTCGGCGCACTGGTTTTGGGATCGAGCCATATGCTAAAAAAGGCTTTAGAAAAATCTGCTCCTCTAACCTGGGCAATCTGTTTACCATCAAAGTAAAACAGTGTGCCTTGTTTGGGGGTGTAGATTGCAGTTAAGGCTTGACCCGATTCCACATTAGGCAAAAAGCTTGCCAACTCTTTACCCCACAGAACAGCTTGCATATCTGGTATGCCAAGCTTCTTCATCTCTTCAGTGGTTCGATTAGCAATTGATATTCCAGTGAAGGACTTTTGATATCGCAGGTCCAGGGCAAATTCCGGAGAATTGAGATTGCCAGCGCGATACAGAGTGGCGTCGTACACATCAAGACCCCACCAAGTCAGTTTTCCAGCGCCTTGCAGTCTAGCGGAACCAAACGCATTATTAATATGAGTTGCATCACGAGCAAAGCTCGTCGAGCTAAGCAAACTTAACAGTACAACAAGAGATAGCAGAAATTGTTTCATAGTCTTCCAAGGGGGCATATCTAACATTGAGCTACCCATACTCCGCATTCAGCAAGTTTAAGCTTATTTCAATAAACTGGTATCTATTACTCAGAAGAGGGCTTTTATGCAAAATGATGTAGCACTAAATGTATTGGGGCAACCCTTAGTTCCCTGCTCCTTTGAGCCACTAACAGGATTTTTTCGGGATGGCTGCTGTAAAACTAATGAAGAAGATAGCGGAAGCCATTTAGTTTGCGCAGTAGTAAGCGATGAGTTTCTGCAATTTAGCCTTGCTAAAGGCAATGACCTGATCACACCTAGACCTGAATACCGCTTTCCTGGTTTGCTTGCGGGTGATCAATGGTGTCTTTGCATTAATCGCTGGGTTGAAGCAGCCCAAGCAGACTGTGCGCCCCTCATTAAACTCGAAAGCACCAATATCAAAGCACTTGAGGTTGTGCCTTTGAATGTATTAGAGCAATACTCGATTCAAGAGTGAAAGCGTTCTATACCGACCATTTTGTTTTGCCGCTGCCAAGCGGTCATCGCTTTCCAATGGAAAAGTATTCCAAACTCCGGAACTTAGTTGGCGCGTTAGATGGCATTGAACTTGTTGAGGCGCCTGCAGCGAGTGATACTCAAATTCTGTATGCCCATGATCCTCAATACCTGATCAACATCATTCAAGGTAATTTAAGCCCAAAGGAACAAAGAGAGATCGGCTTTCCCTGGAGCGAGAGGATGGTGGAACGATCCCGCAGATCTGCAGGAGCGACAGTAGCTGCATGTAAAGCCGCGATGTCTGAAGGAATAGCAGTCAATTTAGCAGGTGGCACACATCATGCTTATCGAGATATGGGCTCTGGCTTTTGCGTCTTTAATGACTCCGCTATTGCAGCAAGAGCCCTACAGAAAGAAGTGAGCTCTAAATTGAAAATTGCGATTATTGATTTGGATGTTCATCAGGGCAATGGCACCGCATCTATTCTGCAACAGGATTCATCTATTTTTACCCTCTCGATTCATGGTGAGAACAATTTTCCTTTTCAAAAAGAAGTAAGTGATCTCGACTTTGGATTGGCTGATGAGTGTGAAGATCAAACCTATCTAAAGGCCCTAGAAAATTGCCTAGATCAATTAGATAGGAGATTTCGGCCTGATAGCCTGATTTTTCTGGCAGGGGCAGATCCACATGAAGGCGATCGTCTTGGGCGATTGAAGATTAGTAGCGCAGGAATGCGACTCAGAGATGAGACTGTTCTGCAATACGCTCTTAATAGAAATTTGCCAATCGCACTATCGATGGCGGGCGGCTATGGTAAAGAAATCGAATCGACTGTACAGATTCATTTTCAAACCATCAAAACCGCCCTGGAATTTCAGAATAAGTACTAAGAACTCTTTTCGCTATTAGAGTGCTTAGCAACACCCTCTACACTCTTTTCAAAATTCGAGAATGAGTCAGCCATCGCTGCTCGAATCAATTCAAAGTTTTGTAGTGCAGTATTAAATGAGGTCTTAAATACTGACACATATGCCTCACTTCCCGCAGGCGCGTTATTAGTGGCATGGTTTACAAAGTGAATGAGATCCGCTTTGGATTCTTCAATCATGGATTCAGCAATATCAGCCAATTCCTTGTTACCCTGATTGAGAACTTTGAGGAGCTTCTGGTGATATTGAGAGACTTCTTTAGCATCATCTTGTAATACCTCTGCATGCACATAATCAAATGCACTCCGAGGATCCTGAGTTTTCATTAATTCAGCAACCCGTTTTTGCACCAAAATAGCCAACTCTTGAGCAGCCTGTTGATTAATTTGGTTGATAGCTTGCGCGCTTTCCATGGCAACCGTGTTAGCCTCTTTCGTGGCTCTTATCAGCTTTTCCTGCCCCGGAAGGGCGTTTACATCAAATGGACTCTTGGCCATATAAGCTCCTTGTTCATGAATACTGATACCAATCTACTCTCGTTTTTAATGCTTGCCATAGAGAAATACCAGTAGAAGCATGATTTACTCAAGTGGTGGCTACATCGACTCTCTCAGATTAACTAGTTCCATATCAAAATCATTCAGCGAGACTTTTCCAAGCCGGGGATACTCAAACTCCATGATGACGTAGATCGTTCCAGCCATTAGGACAACAAAAATAATAGTCAAGAGCCAATCCCTCTTATTTTCAATTCCCATGTTATATCCTGCAATGAGAGCTCCTATGAAAGTTAGCAATATGAGGGACTGCATCACAACCGGTGGTGGATGAAATTTACTGGAAAGGCGCTGATTTTCTGAAGCCGTGAACATATCAGAGAGTTCGGGCAATATTTGAGCTGCAACTAACTTTTGCGGATAAGCAGTGTCTTCAACTGCCCGCACAACTGCTTTCCAAATCTCATCTCCAACAGCATTGTGGAGAGCAACTTTTTTCTCTAAATGCAACTCAGAGAGCGTATCGTTATCTTTATATAAATTAATTCGAGAATCGATGTATTTTTTAAATAGCTCTCTGATCTGGGGTTGATTGTTTTTTGCCAATAGATCAACTGATTGATAGGCGGTTCCGAGAGCACTCACCTCTTGAGTGATCAAATCACGTCTTTTATCAAACCGATCTGATGCGCCTGAGAAGGTCAGTGCGATTAGCAAGGCCAATAGTCCAAAAATGGCTGCTAAAAATGTATCGGCCGCATCAATTTTTTTAATGCCGTATTTGCGAGAGAAGTGCAAGCCCACCTTCCAACCTATCTCTATCATCACCAGCATGCAAACTAATAAAAACCAAAACAGCAAACCGGAGGTCATCAAATAAATACGAAGTGATTCACTGGCGAACATAGATACAACCCAAGTTAAATGACTTGATGGAAAAGACTCACGTTCTTATATTAAACAATCCCGCAAGCGGTAAATAGAATTCAAAAGCTACCGAGATTAAGGGATTACCCCAAAGAACCCTTTTTCGAAAGGTGTTGCGCCAACCTAAATGTAATTAAAATTTATCAATCCATTAGCAAAGAATTCAATTAAAAAAATATTCCGAGCTTTTTAATATCTCTACTTATCTGTACAAGCACTATGGCGCAACTCATTCAAGCCTGGAACGCCCCAAATGCAGTTGAACATAGCAAAACACTGTGAAATGGACTTGGTTCAAAGATAGCTAAGAGCCATATTCCATCTGGGCACAGACCCTGAATTTCCCCCTAAGCCTGCGTTTCCAGTAAATTAAAGAAAAAATAAAGAAACTGGAGACTGCATTTGACTACCAACACCCCCTCTTCTTATCAATATCTGACTGTTGAAGGTGAGGACATCGTCCGCGTCACCCTCAATCGACCAGAAGTCCGAAATGCTTTCAATGAAGGCTTAATTGCTGAGCTGCAAGACATTTTTACCAAGCTGGGTTCTGATGAGCGTTGCCGCGTGATTGTGCTGCAAGCCAATGGGAAAAGTTTTTGTGCGGGTGCCGATCTCAATTGGATGAAAAGTATGGCCAATTTCACTAAAGAAGAGAATATTGCTGACTCTCGGAAGATGGCATTCATGCTCAATACCATTTACGCATGCCCTAAACCGGTCATTGCCAAAGTACAAGGTGATGCTTATGCAGGTGGAGTTGGTTTAGCCTCAGTTTGCGATATCTTGGTTGCCTCTAATCAAGTTCGCTTTTGTATCTCTGAAGCAAAATTAGGCTTACTCCCAGCCACGATTGCGCCTTATGTCATTCGCGCATTAGGTGAACAAGCATCCCGCAGATATTTTGTAACAGCAGAAATCTTCACTGCCGCCCATGGAAAAGAAATGGGATTTGTACATGAGTTAGTTGATCCCGATGCCTTAGATAGCAAAGTGGATGAAATCTGCCAAGCCATACTGAGTAACGGTCCTATGGCGGTCATGGCCTGTAAAAAGATTGTGCGAGATATATCACAGCAAGCTATTACACCTGCCCTACTTGAAGATACTGTAGAGCGTATTGCCAATATTAGAACTAGTGATGAGGCTCAAGCGCGCATGAAGGCCTTTCTCGAGAAAAGCAAATGAAGTCATCACCTAACCTTCCTCAAAAGGTCAAGATTGTTGAGGTTGGACCTAGAGATGGCCTGCAAAATGAAAAAGAGTTTGTGCCAATCGAGATCAAAGTTGAATTAATCAATCGACTGTCACATGCAGGTTTTCCGAATATTGAAGCAGCCTCTTTTGTTTCTCCCAAATGGATTCCACAAATGGCTGGCAGCAGTGAAGTGATGGCTGCCATTGCACGCAAACCTGGAACCATTTACTCCGTACTCACTCCCAATATGAAAGGGTATGAAGGGGCTCTAACAGCCAAAGCGGATGAGATCGTCATCTTCTCTGCGGCCTCAGAAGCGTTTGCTCAGAAAAATATTAATTGCAGCATCACTGAGTCCGTTGAGCGCTTTATCCCGGTTGCAAAAGCAGCAAAACAAGATGGCATTCGCATTCGGGGAAGCATCTCCTGTTCATTTGGATGCCCCTACCAAGGATCAGTAACACCTGCCGAGGTGGTCGAAGTTGCTAAACGCATGATGGACTTGGGTTGCGATGAGATTGATATTGCCGACACTATTGGAGTAGGCACTCCAGGTCAAGTTGCCAGCGTATTTGAAAGTCTTTTTACCATCGCACCTAAAACCCAATTTTCCGGACATTTCCATGACACCTATGGACAATCTCTGGCCAATATATACGCAGCTCTTCAAACCGGCGTCAGCATTTTTCACTCTTCTATTGCAGGCTTGGGCGGTTGCCCCTATGCCAAGGGCGCCACTGGCAATGTCGCAACGGAAGATGTCTTATACATGCTCAAGGGCTTAGGTATTGAAACTGGGATAGACTTTGATGCTACTGTCAAAATTGGTGATTACATAACAAAAGCAACTGGCAAAACCAATGCATCACGTGTTGGTCGAGCAATTGCAGCAAAAATTCAATAGGAGATCAAGATGAATAAATTACTCAAAGTACTAGCGGCTGCACTGGCTGCTAGCTCCCTTCACTGTGCAGCTCAGAGCTACCCCTCTTCCAATATTAATTTGGTAGTTCCCTTTGCAGCTGGTAGCGGCACAGATGCAGTAGCGCGGATCATGGCCACCAAAATGGGTAGCATCTTAGGTCAACCTGTCATTGTTGAAAACAAACCGGGTGCTAGCGCACAAATCGGTGCACAGTTAGTCGCTTCCGCTAAGCCGGATGGATATACCTTACTAATGACAACCAATACATCTCACTCTGCAAATCCTTATTTATTTCAAAATCTGAAATACGATCCGATCAAGGATTTCACACCGATTGCACGAGTTGGCGAACTGCCATTTGTGCTTACTGTTAATAACGACTTGCCTGTGAAGACTGTTCAAGAGCTGATTGATTACGCTAAAGCAAATCCAGGCAAATTATCCTATGGCACACCCAATAGCACATCATTGGTCACCACTGAAACGATCATGTACTTAACCAAGATCGGCATGACCCAAATTCCATACAAATCAAGCCCACAAGCATTAACGGATTTGATCGGCAACCAAATTCAGGTTTATGTTGTAGATACTGGATCAGGCATGGGCATGATTAAGGCAGGCAAAGTACGTCCGATTGGTTTAACTGGCAACAGGCCATATGCCCAACTACCAAACGTTCCACCGATTGCTAAAACCATTCAAGGTTTTGATGTGGTGTCATGGAATGGCGTGTTTGGTCCGGCCAATCTTCCAAAACCCATCGTTGATAAAGTCAATGCGGCTATTCAAGAGGCATTAAAGGACAAAGAGGTGCAAGCTAAATTGGCACAGCTTGGATTTGTAGTTTGGCCATCCAAAAACCCACAAGATTTTGCCCAATATGTCAGCGATCAAATGGCTTTTTGGGGTAAGTTAATCATTCAATCTGGCATTAAGTCAGAAATTAATTAATTAATACAATATTAAGGAATGTGATGGGCCCATTAGCAGGCGTTCGTATCTTAGATTTAACCGCGGTGATCTTGGGGCCCTTTGCAACCCAAATTTTGGCGTCTATGGGCGCTGAGATTATCAAGATTGAGACCCCTGACGGCGACAATATGCGTGATGTCGGCCCGATGAAAAATCCTAAGATGGGTCACATCTTCCTGCAAGCCAATCGAGGTAAAAAAAGTATTGTTCTGGATTTAAAAGATCCAGACTCCAAACAAGCAGCGATTGATATTGCCAAAACAGTCGATGTTTTTATTTCCAATATCAGACCTCAAGCATTAGATCGCTTAGGCTTGGGCTATGAAGATTTAAAGAAAGTAAATGAGAAGATCATTTACGTTTCATGTTCCGGCTTTGGATTAGATGGCCCCTATGCCGATAAACCTGCCTACGATGACTTGATTCAAGGTGCTGCTGGTGTACCTTGGCTAATGCAGCAATATGGAATCCACGAACCCCGCTACGCACCAACCACTTTGGGCGATCGGGTCACTGGACTGCATTCAGTCTACGCAGTCACCTCTGCCTTGTATGCCAGAGAAAAAACTGGCAAAGGCCAACATATTGTGGTGCCAATGTTTGAATCCATTGCGCAATTTATTTTGGGTGATCACCTAGGTGGTGAATCCTTTATTCCCCCCATTGGGAAATCTGGATATGCTCGCCTTCTGTCTCCCTATCGCAAGCCGTATGCAACTCAGGATGGTTATATCTCCATACTGATCTATAACGACAAGCATTGGAAAAGCTTTTTTGAAGCCATTGGTCAGCCTGAGCGTCTTCAAGAAGAAATCTTCTGCACCCATGTCAACCGAGCAAACAATATTGACCTGGTGTACAGAGAAGTTGAATCTATTATGAAGACGCGCACTACTGCGCAATGGCATAAACTACTCGACCAATATGATCTACCCAATCAAGCGATGAATTCAATCGATGATTTGATCAATGATGAGCATCTCAATAGTAAATCTTTCATTTACACAGAGAATCATCCCAGCGAAGGACAAATTCGGGTCATGAAAAGCCCAGTATCTTGGTCAGAGACTCCAGCAAAAGAAGACTTGAGCCCCGCTCCCAATCTTGGCCAACATACTGCTGAGATTTTAAGAGGCTTAGGCTATGCAGAAGATGCGATTGAGGCATTAATTCGTACTGGAAGTAAAAAATGAATTTTCAGTTTTCACCAGAACAGATGCAAATTGCCGATGCCATTGAAAAACTCTGCAAACCTTTTGATGCAGAGTATTGGCTTAAGAAGGATCAGTCTGGTGACTTCCCCTTTGACTTTCATAAAGCCTTAGCCGATGCTGGATGGCTAGGAATTGCAATGCCCCAGGAATATGGTGGGGCTGGCCTTGGTATTACTGAAGCAGCACTGATGATGCGTACGATTTCAGGAACTGGGGCTGGCCTATCGGGAGCCTCTGCAGTCCATATGAATATTTTTGGCTTACATCCAGTTGTGGTGTTCGGATCAGATGAGCAAAAGCAACGTTGGCTACCACCCTTGATCGCTGGAGAAGATCGCGCTTGTTTTGGCGTCACAGAACCCAATGCAGGCCTGAATACTCTAAAGCTATCAACCAAGGCAGTGAAACAAGGTGATCACTATGTAGTGAGCGGCCAAAAAATTTGGATCTCTACCGCTCAGGTTGCCAACAAAATTCTGCTCTTAGCCCGTACTACGCCTATTGAGGATGCTAAGGGAACCGAAGGCTTGTCATTGTTTTATACCGATCTTGATCGCTCCTGTATTGATGTCAGAGAAATTGAGAAGATGGGTCGTAAGTGTGTTGATTCAAACGAAGTCTTTATTGATAAGCTCAAAATTCCGAGTGAAGATCTAATTGGTGAAGAGGGCAAAGGATTCTCTTATATTTTGCACGGTCTGAATCCCGAAAGAATTTTGATTGCAGCAGAGGCTATTGGTCTTGGGCAAGCTGCGCTAGCAAGAGGCGCGCTCTATGCCAAAGAGCGAATCGTATTTGATAGACCCATTGGTCAAAACCAAGGCATTCAACATCCCCTTGCCAAATCTTGGATGGAGTTAGAGGCTGCCAACTTGATGGTCTTTAAGGCGGCCAGTCTTTATGACAATCAAGAGTCCTGTGCAGCTGAAGCGAATGCAGCCAAGTACCTTGCAGCAGAAGCCTGCTTTCATGCTTGTGAAAACGCCATCATGACCCACGGCGGTATGGGCTATGCCAAGGAATACCATGTGGAACGATACCTTCGAGAGTCTTGGATTCCCCGCCTAGCTCCCGTGAGTCCACAACTCATCCTTTGCTTTATTGCTGAGAAGGTCTTGGGTCTTCCAAAATCCTATTAACTCGATTGAGAGAGTAAAAATGAGCGCAACTAAGTCACGTTACTTTGTTAAAGCAGGAGAGGTAGAAGGCTATCATCCAGCAAATCATTTGGGCACTGTGAACCGCAGAATTATTGGCACAGAAACCGTAGGTGCAAAACAGCTTGAAGTACTACATGGCACGATTGAAAAAGGGAAAGGCGCCCTGCCTCACGCACACCCAGGGATTGAACAAGTCTGCTACATGCTAGAGGGTCGCGCAAGAGCAGAAGTCAATGGGGAAGTTTGTGAAATGGGGCCAGGCGATGCCTGTTTTTTCCCTGCCGATGCCATGCATGTTTTTACTGTGATCAGTGATGAGCCAGTAAAACTGTTGGTGATTTACTCACCACCTTATGAAGAAAATCCAGCTAGAGTAATACGCCCTTAAGGCTTACCTATTCAAGAACTTAGCGGGCTCCTAGGAGCCCGCTATTGCATTACACGATCTTGATTGAGAGATCAGGTAGCCCAACAATCTGGCAACGAATAACGTCACCTCTGACTACTGGTCCAACATTCTCAGGCGTGCCTGAATAAATAATGTCGCCAGGGAACAATTCATTTGCTTCAGAAAGCTTAGAGATTTGTTCTGCTACCGACCAAATCATTTGACTCAAATCGGCCTTTTGCTTGACTACCCCATTGACGGAAAGCTCAATATTGCCCTTGGTGAAGTGCCCTGTTTTCGCTACCGGAAAGATTGGACCTATAGGAGCCGAACGATCAAACGATTTACCAATTTCCCAAGGCTTCTTCTGATCACCCATGAAGCGCTGCAAATCCCTACGCGTCATATCAAGACCTAAAGCGTAACCATAGACATGCTCTAAGGCCTTATCTACAGGGATATTTTTGCCACCCTTGTTGAGCGCTGCAACCAATTCCACTTCATAGTGGTAATTTTTAGTGAGGCTAGGATAAGGATGATCAACAATCTTAGTGGGAGCTACAAACTGAACCGCATCCGTTGGCTTCTGAAAAAAGAATGGTGGCTCACGAGTTGGATCCGATCCCATCTCTCTTGCATGAGCTGCATAGTTACGACCAATACAGTAAATGCGACGAACAGGAAACTCTTGATCGCTTCCAGCAATCGGGATTAATACCTGCCCTACAGGAAAAGGTGTTTTCACTCCCTTCTCTTGTGCATGCCCAACACCAGAGGCACCTAAGACAGTCGCGCCCAAGCCTAACTTAATAGCATTACGGCGAGTTACATTTTGCTTATTTGACATCGTTTCTCCTTTTAACTATTGCAATTCGATTTGTGCATTTGTTGCAATTTTTTGATACCTTGAAACTTCTTCTTTTACAAACTTATTAAACTCTTCTGCCGACATTTGTTTTGGCTCAATGCCAACTTTTGCATAAGCCTCACGCACCTCTGGATCTTGCATTGCCTTTGCTAAATCGCCATTCACTTTTTGCACAATTGCTGTAGGGGTTCCATATGGCGCCCACATACCAAACCATAGGCTCATATCAAAATTGGGGAAGCCCTGTTCTGCAATCGTAGGAATATCAGTGGCAGCTGGAGAGCGATTCTTACTCGCAACACCGAGTGCCAATAACTTGCCACCTTTAATTTGCCCAAGAGCAGTACTTAAAGATGCCATACAAAAGGCAATGCGACCTGACATAACCTCTTGTATTGCTTCAGGGCCACCTTTTAAAGGAATATGATTCATCTTAATCCCAGCTGCCTGAATAAAATACTCAGCAGCAAAGTGAGTAGAGCTGCCCACACCCACCGACGCAAAGGGAATCTCTCCTGGCTTTGCTTTAGCCGCAGCAATAATATCTTTGATTGATTTGTAAGGCCCATCAGGCGATGTCACCATGACATAGGGGGTATCACCCACATAGGCAATATTTACCATCGGCTTAGCCAAATCGTAGGGTAACTTTTTATAAGTCGCAGGATTGGTTGCAAAAGTGACTGACTGAAATAACAAGGTTTGTCCATTCGCCTCCGCATTAGATACAGCACCAGTGCCAATCAATCCACCAGCACCCGGTTTGTTTTCGACAACAACAGGTTGCTGCCAGACTTTATTCAGGTACTTGGCAACTATTCTGGCAGCAGTGTCAGCGCCAGACCCTGGCGTCAAAGGTACAACCAATTTCACGGGTCCTTGAGGGTAGGTTTGTGCTTGGGCGCCTATGCAAAAAGCCAGCCCAAGAACCATCCAAAATACTTTTTTTATGGATATTTTCATGTTTACTCATCTTTGATAGTGTTAGTCAAGATTCCAAGGCCTTCAACTTCAATTTCACAAACATCTCCTGGCTTCATAAAGACAGGCGGCGTTCTTGCATACCCTACACCCGCTGGCGTTCCGGTAATCACCACATCGCCAGGCTCCAAAGTCATGCATTCTGTAATCAACACAATGGTTTCAGCAACATCCCATAAAAAGTCTTTGGTATTGGCATTTTGCATAACGACCCCATTTAGGCGTGACTGAATTTGTAAGCCATGTGCACCAGGAGGAAGCTCATCTGGCGTGACTAAGCATGGGCCAAACCCACCTGTTTGATCAAAATTCTTACCTATCGTCCATTGGGTAGTTTTACGTTGATAGTTACGGATGCTGCCATCATTAAATACGCTATAGCCAGCAATACAGTCCAGGGCATTTTCTCTTGTGAGATTACGTGCACGTTTTCCCACAATGAATGCGAGTTCTGCTTCGTAATCTAACTTATCAGACACTGCTGGCCTAATGAGTGGTGCATTGTGAGCCGCTAATGAGCTTGGACCTCTCATAAAGAAGCTAGGGTACTCAGGCCTTGCATTGCCACCCTCTTTTGCATGATCTGCGTAATTCAAACCCATGCAGACAATTTTTCCAGGTCGATCAATTAAGGTCTCAAATTGAATCTCACTCAAATTACGAATGACTGCATTGGGATTGCTTAATGCTTGCTTTGCTTTACCAAGACTAGCATCGCTTTCTATAAAACTTAAAAGGCTATTCGGAATACTCGGATCGGTTGCACATAAATCAACAAATTGCTCTGAATCTTTAGCGCAAAGAACGCCAATGCCTCTTTCATTTTTCTTATTTTTATAGCTAAACAAACGCATATTGACCCCTTAAGTTAATCTTTTTTGACTGCAATAGACTGCACTACTGGTCGCAAGCTAACCAATTCTTTTGCAATGAATGCAGTTGCTTTTACGCCGGTAATGTTGTTAATCGGCTGAATCGATATTGACGCTAGCTTCTCAAGCAAGGCGGGATCTGATAAAGCCTTGTCGGTTGCAAGGATCAAAATATTCGCAATCTCCGGCGATAGCCCCTCTGGCGCAGAAACAATATTCCATAAGGCAGCTTGAAAGTCTTTTAATCCAGTCACTTCATTGACCGTTGGAACATCTGGTATCAAAGGAGATCGTTTTGTAGCGGCAATGGCGACGATTTTTAATTTACCTGCACGATGTTGATTGATTAAAGACCCAAGGGTGTCAACCGTCATATTTACTTGACCACCAATCAATGCCGGAATTGATTGGGCGCTTCCCCTAAAAGGTATATGCTGTATATCTAAGTTACCCACTTCATATTTCAATCTTTCACCAACAATATGAAGATAAGTGCCTTCCCCAGCAGAACCATATTGCAACTTTCCTGGATTCAGGCGCGCATACTCAATTAATTCTTTAAAGCCTCCCTTAGTTCCAGGGCTTACCGCAAACACAATAGGCGCATCCCCAACAACTGCAATTTCAGTAAAGTCTTTAATGGAATCGTACTGAGGTTTTGGCGTCATTAAGCCATAAAGCACATGCGTAGATGCCGTGCCAAAGAGCAAGGTATAGCCATCGGCGGCACTGTTTTTAACCTCGAGACTACCTATCGCTCCGCTAGCGCCACTCTTGTTATCTACTACAACAGGTTTACCAAGCTGAGCGGATAGCGATTGCGCATATTGCCTTGCAAATTGATCTGTGGGACCACCTGCAGGAAAAGGAACTACCAGTCGAATGGGTTTAGTAGGATACGTTGCTGTTGTCTGCGCCACCCCCGTAGAGATTACAAAACAGGATGCCAGTACGCATATAGCTGATTGAATTAGTTTCATCATGACTCCTTATAACTGTCCATCATTCCAATTTTCTGCAGGCATCGGTGGCTCCGCAACGAAGCCAACCAATTTGATAGCCTCGATTGCACAATACTCATCTTTATCAGATGCATCCCCGCTAATACCTACAGCACCAATTGCTGAGCCTTGTTCATTCACAATCAAAACGCCGCCCGGTGTTGGTATAAATCTTCCGCCTGAAGCAGCAGATAAGGCTGCCTGGAAAGTGGGTCTATTTGCCAATCTATCTCTAATGTGTCTTGTGGGCATTCCCATACCTAAGGATGCCCATGCTTTACCAATGGCAATGTCATGACGTAGGATGCCGCAACCGTCCTCTCGCTTAAAGGAAACTACATGACCACCTGAATCAAGTACTACCACTGCAAGCGGCAAGAGATGATGCTTTAGACGTAATTTCAGGGCTTCATCAATGATTTGGTCAGCATCTGCCAAAGTAAGACTTGAGTGACTTGCAACTAGCTTTTCGGCCATACCTCATACCCCTTTAAATATCGATATTTTTATATTATCATGAAAATATCGATATTTATAATACAAAGTTCATGACCAGCAAACCCAAGCAAAATGCGACTCTCCGCCTAGTACCCGCCACTACACGGGCCAGCGAGGTTTATGACCAGCTCAAGGCAGATATTCTGCAAGGCCGCCTTCAGGCAGACCAAAAGCTCAAAATCGAAGAGCTCTCAAATCACTATTCCACCGGCGCTAGCCCTTTACGAGAAGCGCTCAATCGTCTGTCTGCTGAGGGATTAGTTTCTAGAAGTGACCAGCGTGGATTTAATGTGGCCCCATTGCATTGGGAAGAGTTGGATGCCCTAACCGAAACTCGCTGTTTCATTGAGGGAAAAGCGCTTGAAGAGTCTATTCAAAATAGAACCGATGATTGGGAAAGTAAATTGGCTCTGCTGATACATAAATTATCGCGAACACCTAGATCACTAGAAACCAAAGAACATAATGCAAACCCAGAATGGGAGAGCCTTCATAAAGAGTTTCACAAGACTCTACTAGAAAATGCATCCTCAAGATGGCTGAAAGAGTTTAGTGAAACCTTAAGCACTGAAAGCTACCGCTATCGTCAAGTAGCTGCAAGTAAAAATTTTGGTAGACGCGATCATCATGCTGAACATATTGCTATTTTCCAAGCAGCAATTAATGGTGATATAGCATCTGCACAACAATTACTACTTGAGCACTATCGAACAACATCTACGATGACTGGTAAAGGCGCTAAAAACTTAAAGCTCATTAAGTAATCAATAGGGCCGTTAATAAACAGCCGCCTGCCCATCACGTCTTGGATCGCTTGCTGCGATATAGCCGTCCTCAATATCGTCCGACAGTCTCCAGATAAATTGCCCTGCACCAAAATCCATATAGGGATCATCAATTTTCTTCAAGGTATGGCCTAGATCTGATAAGCCCTGAACTGTTGCAGCATTCATATTGGCTTCCACATCGAGGCTGAAGTCACGGTTGACTTTCCAGCGGGGCGCATCACAAGCTGCCTGTGGCTGCTGACGATAAGACAACATCCGCAGAACAGTTTGTAGATGGCCTTGAGGCTGCATATCTCCGCCCATCACACCAAAGCTCATTTGTGGCAACCAGGTATCGCCCTCTTTGCGAGTTAAAAATGCAGGAATGATGGTGTGAAAAGGACGCTTACCACCAGCAACTACGTTTGCCGACTTTGGATCCATTGAGAAACCAAATCCTCTGTTCTGCAAACTCACACCCCAATCCGGAACAACTACACCTGAACCAAAGCCCATATAGTTACTTTGAATGAAAGAAATCATGCGCCCCTTTTCATCCGTTGCGGATAGATAAATTGTTCCACCGGATTGTGGCAAGCCGAATGGAAAGTGGGTTGCCTTGTTTGGATTGATGAGCTTGGCACGCTGCGCTAAATAAGCAGGATCTAACATCTGCTCAGGTGTTACTTGCATGGAACGTGGATCAGCAACATATTGGTACACATCTGCAAAAGCCAATTTCATTGCCTCTATTTGCAAGTGCTGACTTTGTACGCCATCTACTGGCAAGCTTGCTAGATCAAAATGTTGCAAGATCCCCAGAGCAATTAAAGCACCTATACCCTGGCCATTGGGAGGTATCTCATGCATGGCGTAGGTCTTACCATCTGCTGCCTTCATCTCCTGGTGAATCGTGCCAACCCAATCAGGACGATAGCTAGCAAGATCCTCTAGCGTCATTGAGCCACCATGCGTCTTAGAGTAATTGGTAATTGCTTGTGCAATCTCACCCTCATAGAACTCACGAATACCTGACTTGGCTAGTTTTTTGAGCGTCTTCGCTGCTGCCTCAAAGCGAAAGATTTCTCCAATCTCTGGCGCCCGACCATGAGGCATAAAAGCTTGGGCAAATCCGGGTTGATCTCTTAATTCTGGAATGGCGGCAGCCCACTTATGAGCCACCACTGGCGCCATGGCATAGCCACGCTCAGCAATTTCAATGGCTGGCTGTAATAGATCACCCAGGGGCAATGATCCAAACCGTCTATGCAATTCTTCCCAACCAGCTAGAGCGCCAGGCACCGTTACCGAATCCCAACCTCGCTTGGGTCTGTCTGCCAAACCACTGGCATCGGTCCCATATTTTTTCGAGAAATAATCTGGATTCCATGCTTGTGGTGCAGTGCCAGAAGCATTCAGTCCATGCAGCTCTTTTCCATCCCAAACAATCGCAAAACAGTCGCTACCCAATCCATTCGACACTGGCTCCACAATCATCAAAGCGGCAGCTGTAGCAATTGCTGCATCAATTGCATTTCCTCCTTGTTGAATAATCTTTAAACCAGCTTGAGCGGCAAAGGGGTGGGATGTAGAAACCACATTTCGCCCCATGACAGGTACACGAATCGTGGGGTAAGGATTATTCCAGTTGAATTTCATAGGCGTTTTTCTTCTTGTTCTTTTTAATCAGGATTGATTTGTGCTTGTTTAATTAAAGCACTCCAGCGTGCACGCTCTCTGGCAACCATATTGGCAAATTTCTCCGGAGTGCCCGGTGTTGATTCTGCGCCAACCTGCGCAAATCTCTCAATCACATCTGGTGACTCGATTGTTTTATTTAGGGCAGCATTGAGTTTGGCTACTATCTCTGGAGGCAGATTTTTGGGGCCATACAATCCAAACCAAGTAGAAGATTCAAATTGACCCATTCCATAATCTTTTCCAGCCTCAGCCAATGTGGGTATATCAGGCAATTGAGGGGAACGTTTCACTCCGCCAACAGCTAATGCCGTTAGCTTTCCGTCTTTTACGGGCTGCAGACTTGAAACGATGGAGTCAAATAAGATATGAACTTTTCCAGAAACTAAATCCGGCATTGCTAGCGCAGAACCCTTATAAGGCACATGCGTCATATTGATTCCGGCCTGCGCTTTTACAGCCTCAGCATTTAATTGAATAACCGTACCAACACCACTTGATGCATAGTTCAATTCACCTGGATGGGCTTTTGCATAAAGCACTAAATCTTTCACTGTCTTGATGGGCAAGGTTTTGGTAACCATCAAAATCGCGGGGGAGACTGCTACGCCACCAATTGGCGTGAAATCAGCTACTGAATCGTAAGGCAGTTTTTTAGGAAAACTAGGTGCAACGGAGTGCGTACTGCTAGTTGTGAACAACAGCGTGTAACCATCTGGAATCGCCCTCATTCCAATAGTGGCGCCAATTGTTCCCCCGGCACCAGGATGATTTTCCACAATGACAGATTGACCTAAGTTAGTAGAGAGCTTTTGCGCAACGATTCTAGAAAGTGCATCGGTAGCCCCACCCGGCGGAAATGGAACAATCAAGGTAATCGATTTATTGGGATAGTCTTTCACCCCTTGAGCATGCACTCCAAATACCCCTGCAAAAAGCCCAAGGGATAGCAAGGTAAAAATGGATAAAGATCGACGAATGGTCTGAATTTTCACGAGGTCTCCTATGTATTTCCAATATCGTATATGATAATTTTTTGATATTGCTATTTCATTCTCCGTGAGTTCAAACCACCCCACAGAATACCTATTTGATCATCTCGTGATCATGGGTAGAGATAGTCTGAGCGAGCTCAGCCAAACCTTCACGAGCCAAGGCTTTCACTTAACCCCGCTCGCTCACCATAACCTGGGCTCAAGTAATCGCCTCATCATGCTGGACTCGAGCTATATCGAACTATTGGGCTGGGAAAAAGGCAAGCCCATCCAGAGGGCAGAAATCGCTAACCAAGCGATTGGCTTGGATGCCCTAGTGTTTCGTACAGATGATGCTGATGCCTGCTACTCCCATCTCAAAGCATCTGGGTTTGCTGTAAACCCAGTGCAAGATTTATCCCGCGAGGGTGAATTTATGGGAGAAACCGTATTAGTCCAATTTAAGACGGTCCGCTTTTCAGAGCAGCCTATTCCAGGTCTCAGGATCTATTTTTGTGAACACTTAAATCCTGAGTATGTTTGGCAAAAGGCATGGCTCTCTCACCCAAATAAGATGGGCCATCTACCCCTAATTACCCTTGCTAGCCCCGATATTAGTCAAACTGCAGCTACCTTTCAAAGACTCCTCAACCTTTCCAAACAAAGCATCGTTTCTGACACAACTGGGATTCGGATTTCCCTCCCTAATATAGAGCTCCATATTCAAGCAGTAGATAGCTCTCAAGGTGTTTTCATACAAGATGCGCGCCTCAGTCAATCTCCATCAGATCCTGTAGACTTCATTATCGATCACCATTTTTGCACCCAACACTAGGGCTTAACTATGAAAATCACTTTAAATTTATTCTCTAAATACCTCTTGCTGTCATTGGCGGCACTCACCCTCTCAGGTATCGCTATCGCTCAGAGCGATAAGCCCTTGACCTTAGTTGTGCCCTTTCCACCCGGTGGAAGCACAGACATCACAGCCAGAACAATCCAAACCAAACTGGCCGAAAGAATTGGCAGACCGGTAGTCATTGAAAATCGTCCGGGCGCTGCGAGCCAAATTGCTACGCAATACGTTGCGCGATCAGCTCCCGACGGAAATACTTTGCTCATCAGCTTTGATAATCACTCCATTAACCCCATTGTTAAATCCAAACTCCCTTATGACACCTTTAAGGATTTTGTAGGTGTTAGTTTGTTAGTTCGCTTTCCGCTTGTGATTGCTGCCAACCCATCCGTACCAGGAAATAATCTGTCTGAATTTATTGCAGCAGCAAAGAAGAACCCTGGTCTTTTTAGTTATGCCTCAACCGGTGTTGGTTCTCTGAATCAACTGGCTATGGAAGACTTAAAACGTAAAGCAGGGATTTTCGTGCTGCACGTTCCTTATGGTGGTGGTGGCCCAGCAATCGCTGCTGTTGTTGGCAATACTGCTAGCTTGACCCTCTTGAGCTATGCAGCCCTTAAGGGTCAAATTCAGGCTGATAAGCTCAAGCCACTTGCTGTCACTGGAGCCCAGCGCCTCCCTGAGTTACCAAAGACCCCAACCGTGGCAGAGTCTGGCTATCCAGGCTTTGAGGCTTACTCCTGGATTGGTGCGTTCGCACCCGCAGAGACGCCAGCCGCAACTGTTAAAAAACTGACAGCGGATTTTCAGGCAGTGCTGAACGATCCTGAAGTGAAGACTAAGCTAACCCAAGGTGGCTTTGATGTTCAAGCTAGCGATGGCCCAACTCTAGATAAATATGCAAAACGTGAATTTGAACGTTGGCAGCAATTTGTTAAAGCAACCAAACTGAATTTAGATGACTAATATGAGTGAAAAGATTACTGGTGCTGAAGCCCTAGTACGCATGCTGGAGCAATATGAAGTCAAGCATATCTTCGGTTTGTGCGGCGATACCAGTCTTCCGTTTTACGATGCCCTAGCAAGACTGGATCATGGCATGCAGCACATCCTAACTAGGGATGAACGCAGCGCTGCTTATATGGCAGATGCTTATGCACGAGTCACTCATAAAATCGGGGTTTGCGAAGGGCCTAGTGGTGGTGGAGCAACTTATCTTCTGCCAGGCTTAGTAGAGGCTAATGAATCATCTATTCCAGTATTGGGCATCACCTCAGATGTGCCCGTTACCTCTCGCGGCAAGTTTCCATTAACAGAGCTTGATCAACAAGCTTTGTATGCGCCATTAACCAAATGGAATACCACCATTGATCTGGCAGAGCAAATTCCATCAGCTGTCCGCAACGCTTTCCGCGCAATGACCACTGGAAAGCCTGGTAGCACCCATATTTGTTTGCCACATGATGTACAAAAACATCCTGTTGCTGCGAGTGATATTTGGGCACAAAAAGAACATTGCGAATATCCAGCTCAGCGTTATGTAGCTAACAGCACTGATATTGAAAAAGCAGCCAAGCTCATCTTGGCCGCAAAATCACCGGTTTTCATTTGTGGTGGCGGCGTAACTAATTCAGGCGCAGAACAAATACTGGAGAGCATTGCAGAAATGCTCAACATTCCAGTGTGTACCACTGTGAGTGGTCAAGGCAGTCTTGCCGGAACGCATCCATTGAATGCTGGTGTGGTTGGCGCTAATGGCGGCGTCATGGCCACTAGAGATGTTGTCAATGCTGCCGACCTAGTATTTTTTATTACCTGCCGTGCTGGTTCAACAACTACTGAAAATTGGCGTTTCCCAAATAAATCGATCCCCATTATTCATTTAGATGTTGATCCTGAAACCATTGGTGCGAATTACCCCACTGCAGTTGGGCTGGTTGGTGACGCGAAGCTCTCTCTCGAGCAACTCTATCGTGACTTAAAAGCCAATATTCAATCACGCAATGCAAACTGTATTGATGGTAAAGCCGTGGTTGCGAAAGCTAAAGCGATCAAGTTTGAATCTTTTCTAAAGCTGGCAAATAGTAATGACACCCCCATTCTTCCTGAAAAAATTGTTCATACACTGAACCGTCTTCTACCAAAAGATGCGATTGTCTGCGCAGACCCAGGAACGCCATGTCCCTACTTCTCTGCTTACTTCCTGAGTGATGTTCCGGGCAGACACTTCATTACAAATAGAGCGCATGGCGCCCTAGGATTTGCTATGTCTGCAGCCATTGGTGCTGCGGTTGGTCAACCGCAATCCAAATGCGTTGCAGTCATGGGTGATGGTAGCTTTGGATTTACTGTGGGTGAACTGGAAACAATTACTCGTTATAAGCTACCCATACTCATGATTGTGATTTCAAATTCTGTCTATGGCTGGATTAAAGCCAGTCAAAAAGCAGGATATGACGAGCGCTATTACTCGGTAGACTTCAATCGCACGAATCATGCCAAAGTAGCGGAAGCGTATGGAGTGCGCTCTTGGACAGTGGATGATCCACAAAAACTGGAAGCCGCGATTAAGGCTGCAATTGAGTGCGGGGAGCCTGCTTTGGTTGACATCATTTCTCAACCGCTACAAGATGCAGCAGCCCCAGTTAGTCAGTGGATGGGTTAATACAAACTCTTAAGCGCTAGGAGTGTGTATTACAGGAAAATAAACATTTTTCTCGGGTAGCTTGGTCATGTTAAAGGCCACGATACAGGCAATAATCAGAAATATGGCGCCCAACACCATGCCCCAACCAGTTTTTTTCTTGCGCAACACACTCTCCTTGGATAATTTAAGACTGATTATCTCAAATCCTCCTGACTTCAAAATATAGAACGGGTATTTGCGATAATTGTCGCCGTTAAAGGCATACTAGGGCTACTATGAAATCCATCCATTGGTCACAGCGCTGGCATTATCTCAGTGCTAGCCATCGCCTGCTGATTATTGTCATTGCTGGAGTAGTCGCTTTTTTCACGCTGTCATTAATCCCATCAGCGATGGTTCGGATAGCGCTGTCTTGGATTGTGGCAACCAGCCTGTATGTTCTATCTACGTTTGTGATGATGCACTTTTCCACCAAGGAAAATATCGCTCATCTTTCAGAAAAAGAAGATGATGGCGCCATATTTATTCTTTTGACTACACTCCTTGGCTCAATCACTAGCCTGGTTGTGATTGTGATGATCATGATTGATGTCAAATCCCTCATGATCAATAACACGATTCTGGAAATCGGATTAGTACTTCTGACCTATATCAGCTCTTGGTTTCTGATCCATACGGCTTTTACATTGCACTATGCCCATGCCTACTATCAAGCCCTTGAAAAGACTAAACAGCCGCCCCTACTCTTTCCAAGCACACTGAATCCGAACTATGTTGACTTCCTCTACTTCTCCATGGTCCTAGGGATGACTTGTCAAACAGCAGATGTGAATATTGCCAGCACCAAAATGCGTTACTTGGCCATGATTCAAGGAATGACCGCGTTTGTCTTCAATACCACCTTACTAGTACTGACTATCAATCTGATTTACGACTTGTCTAGCCGCTAAATAATTACTTAACTAAATTGCTAACTCAGTAGCTTTAGAAATTCAAAGATACCGCCAGCTGAGGACCTTGCATGGTGGTCTTTTGTAATACGCCGCCATTATTCATATCGTAGTAAAGCGCTCGATAAGTAAGGGATGCATCCACTAATTTATTAAAGGTCTTACCAACACCTAACATTGCTTGCCATGTTAAGTTGGTAGTGCCACCGCCACCGCCTATATCTCCGTAGAACGGTACATACCATGTGGATTCTGCAATACGATAGCGGCCCTTAAAGCCGACAATAGGATCTACTGTTGAAGTGGTCTTAGCATCAGAGGCTTTATTTCTACCTCCATCTAAAGCAAGGTTCAAAGTAGCAGTAGCGTAGATAGCACGAATACCCAACAAGCCATCAACGTACAGATCCTTAGTATTAGCAAGGGTGTAAGTAGCCGCCCCCGTCAGGATGGTTTGCTGCACAGTCACCTTATCGGCCAAAGTTGCCCTCACCGTACCATCGGCACGCGTTGGTACAACGACTGGAATGTTTCCTGTGTTCTGAAGGGTTGCTGAAATCACATCGCCCATTACGCCCCACTTTCCGTAATGGGCTTCTCCAGCAATCATGCCGCCGGTTTTCAAATTGCTGAGCACATTGCTTGAAGAGTAATCTGCCGTTTTAACCAGGCCATCAGAGAAATTCAGTGTGCCCTTGATACCAGGTGCCCATACGTAAGGGACTACTGAAAAACGCCATTCTTCAGAAATCTTAGGTATTGGGCTGATATCTTCAGCGCCATAAACCGAGCCCATTGAGAGCATTGCCGCAAAAATCAAAGCCAGGGAGGAGAATAGTTTCTTGTGCATGATAATAAGTGCTTAATTTTGATTAAATGTAACTTAAGTGGCTGTATTGGGAATCATTATATGAGCATAGATTTGGGCATTATTCGAAACCTAGCTTTAGGGCTAGCTTTAGGCATTCTGTCGATAGTCTCGGCTCATGCTGAATCACCCACTAGTGATCACATCACTATTCAGGCTCAACGCAAGGTCTGGAAGGGAGATCTTGATGACATGATCAAACGCCGCGTCGTGCGCGTCTTAATCCCTTACAACAAAACCCTCTACTTTTTAGATAAGGATGGACAACAGCGTGGCCTGATGTATGACATGATGACTGCCTTTGAACAAGATCTAAATAAACAAGTAGCAGTAAAGCATTTAAAAGTTCAGTTTATTTTTGTACCCACATCACGCGACCAACTTATTCCAGAACTACTTGCTGGAAGAGGTGACATCATTGCAGCTGATCTCACCATTACTCCCGAGCGTCAAAAGCTCATTGATTTTTCAATACCAATAGCTAGCGGAATCAAAGAAGTCATCGTTACCTCAGCCAATGCACCAAGCATTACCAATCTAGAGGATCTATCAGGTAAGACGGTTTTCGTTAATCCAAGTACCAGCTATGCTGAAAATCTGAAGCTCTTGAATACCAAGTTTCATAAGGAAAAAAAGGCGCCCATCATCATTAAAAATGCGCCCGGCACGTTTGAGACAGAGGATATATTGGAGATGGTGAATGCCAATCTAGTACCAATCACTGTCAGCGATCTGTATTTAGCTCGATTCTGGAAGGGCATTTTTCCCAACCTTCATATTCATGAAGATATTTCTCTACACCAGGATGGTAGTGTCGCTTTCGGATTTCGAAAGCACTCTCCTGAGTTAAAAAAAGCCTTGGATGCCTTCACTGAGAAAAATAAAATTGGTAGTAGCTTTGGAAATCAAAAATTACAGACTTACCTGAAATCATTGAAATGGGTAAAGAATGCCACTAACCCTGCAGATCTGAAGAAATTTCATACCTTAGCTAAGACATTTCAAAAATACAGTGATCAATACCATATTGATTGGCTGCTCATGACAGCCCAAGGCTACCAAGAGTCACGGCTAGATCAAAATAAGAAAAGTAAAGTAGGTGCCATTGGAGTCATGCAAATCATGCCTGCAACCGGCAAAGAGCTTAAGGTTGGTGACATTAATAGTGTGGATAACAATATTAATGGTGGCGTGAAATATATCCGATACCTGATTGATCAGTATTACAGTAAAGAGCAGATGACCGATCTGAATAAGGTCTTGTTTGCTTTTGCTGCCTATAACGCAGGCCCAACTAGAGTTTCGCAATTACGAGCTGAAGCACAAAAGCGTGGTCTCAATCCCAACATCTGGTTTGATAATGTAGAGCGGATTGCTGCAGAGCGTATCGGTAGTGAAACAGTCCAATACGTTAGTAATATCTACAAATACTCAGTGGCTTATAAATTAGTGACTGAACTACCCAGCAAACCTAAATTAACTAAATAAGAAGTCCCTAAAGCAAAACCCCCGACATAACTGACGGGGGCTCTTTAGCAATGACGGGCTAACTGCAAGATCAATCACCGCCGTGAACCATAAATTTTTCAGACAGAGCAAAGATTAGACCGGTAACCACAAAGGTTAGATGAATTCCAACCATCCAACCTAAATTGTCTTTATTGGTTGTATCAATTTCTAAGAAGGCTGCGAGAAGATTGATGCCTGACAAAGCCACAATCGAGCCAATCAATTTCAGCTTCAAACTAGCGAAGTCGACGCCACCCATCCACTTAGGACGATCTGCACTATTTTTAGCTGCGCCTATAACAGAAACAAAGTTCTCATATCCGGAGAAGATGATCAAGATAAGCAGGTTACCCAAAAGAGTCTTATCAACAATCTCTAGAACGCCTGTAACAAACTCTGCCTCTGATGCATTCCAAAAGATCATTGCAAAATGGGCAAATTCTTTGACAAACTTAATGGCCACTAAAAAGAGTGTTGCGACCAAGATCAAATAGAAAGCGGCCAGTATCCAGCGGCTTCTGAAAATCAGTTTTTCTATAAAGGCCTCAAGGCCGTTGGAATGATCGCGCACTGACTCTGTTGTATTGGAATGCTCAGACATTATTGAAGCCCTTAAATGAATAATCCGTTAATAATAAAACAGCTTTTATGACTGTACTAGCCCTTTTTCCCTACCAGCAAATAGGTGCGGATTTCACCCAAACCCTTACATTCCATTAGGCCAGCATCCTCGAATTCATAGCTATCCTTTAGCGCCTCATAGGTGCTTGGTGAGACCTGTACTCGCCCATGCTGGGAAGTCGACTCCATGCGGCTAGCAGTATTCACTGTATTACCCCACAAATCATATGAGAACTTGGTAAAACCAATCACCCCTGCCACTACCGGTCCAGAATTCATCCCGATACGCATATTTAATTCAGCATTGTTTTCTTGGTTGAAGTTCTTGAGATCTTCAAACATGCCTAAGGCCATTTCTGCGCATAAAGCAGCATGATCAGGACGAGGAATGGGAAGACCTCCCACTGCCATATAAGCATCACCAATAGTTTTAATCTTTTCGAGGCCTAAGGCCTCAGCTCTCACGTCAAAACGTGTAAACAAATCATTAAGCAATTTCACCAATTCTGTAGCGGTAGTCTTAGATGACATTTTGGTAAAACCCACCAAGTCACTAAATAAAATAGTCACGTCTGGATAGCTACCTGAAATATTTTTCTCGCCCCGCTTCAAGCGATCTGCAATTGGTCTTGGCAAAATATTGAGCATCAGCTTTTCAGTTTTCATTTGCTCTATCTCGAGCAACTGCTTTTCATGATTCAGCATCTCTAAATGCTTACGGTCTAAATCACGTAAGCGCTTCTTTTCAAGAGAGGAAAATATGCGAGCACGCAATAAAATTGGATCGAAAGGCTTTGGCAGATAATCTTCTGCGCCAATCTCAATACACTTAATCGTTTTTTCAAACTGATCAGCCCCAGAAATCACAATAATAGGCAATGCTTTATAGGTTTCATCTGCTTTGAGCTGCCCTAAGACCCCCAATCCATCAAGCTCGGGCATCTCCATATCTAGCAACATGAGATCAACCGGCTTTGTCTTCACCACCTCAATCGCCTCTAAACCATCGGCTGCTTCCAAAATATTATGAAAGCCCAAGGAGTTCAGCTCCCGAATGAGGATCTTACGTAAAGTTCTACTGTCATCAACGACCAACACAGAAAATGCCGCGAACACTGGATCAATCGCATCGGCTGGAGGAGTATTTTGATTTTCCATATCAGGCCTTCACAGGAGAATTGGGTTTGTAGAATGAAATCTTATCTAATGGCACTAATTTGTATAGATCATTAAGGTAAATAGATTCGGCGGCCCCTAATATCAGTACGCTGTCACTACCATTTAACTGTTGATACATCTTTTGTAAGACTTTATCTTTCACATCCTGCTTAAAGTAAATGAGTACATTTCTGAGCATGATCAAATCAAACTTCGGGTAGAAAGGCCAATTCCCTACTAAGTTGTGATGGGAAAAATTCACCATCTGCCGAATAGCCGGCTTAATTTGATAAGCACCCTTCTCGATATGTGTGAAGTACTTCTGTAAATAGTGTGCGTCTAGTCCTCGATGCGCTTCCATGGAGCTATAGATTCCTGACTTAGCCTTTTCCAGAATGAGTTCAGAGATATCTGTAGCCTGAATGTATATAGTCCAGTCATTGAGATGGCCAAAGTCCTCACGCAACATCATTGCTAAGCTATAGGCCTCCTGCCCTGCAGAACATGCAGAACTCCAAATACGAAGCGTCTTTTCTTTTTGACGTGATGCTATTAAGTCCGGCAAGATTTTGTTCTTGAGCGCTTCAAAAACATGTTTATCTCTAAAGAAAGAGGTTTCATTAGTAGTTAAAGCCTCAAACGCCAACCAGTGAATAGGGCCTATTGGATTTTGCGTCAGGTATTTAATGAGGGCATAGACATCGGGGTGGCCATTTTGAGTGGCTAAGGGCAATAAGCGGGATTCCAGCAAATATTGCTTGGTGTCATCTAAAGCAATTCCTACCTGCTGTTCTAACATGATGTAAAACTGAGGTAAATATTCTTTAGACATACTAGCGACTTGCGGGAACTTTGCGAGTTCTGAAAATAATTTCGTCGGTGATCTTATCGATTGGCAATACAGAGTCAGCCAATCCAGCCTGCACTACGGCGCCAGGCATTCCCCAAATAACGCTCGTGGCTTCATCTTGGGCAATGAGCTGACCACCCTTTTCCTTAACTACCTGAGAGCCTTTTAATCCGTCATAGCCCATACCGGTCAACATGACTGTTAATAGGCTGCTCCCATAGACATCGGCAGCGGTTCTAAATAGGACATCCACGGCTGGCCTGCAAGAATTTTCAGGAGGCTCTGTATTGAGATGAATAATGGTCTTGGTACCAGGGCGTGACACAGTCATATGAAAACCGCCCGGGGCAATATAAACCATACCCGGCTCAGCAATCTCACCCTCTTCAGCCTCTTTAACCGTCATCACGCCAGTCGCACTTAAACGTGCGGCAAGCAAAGCTGTGAAATCCGCCGGCATATGTTGCACGATAAAAATAGGCACACTCAAGGGCGCATTAAAGGCGCCAAATACCTGCATTAATGCCTCAGGTCCACCAGTAGAGACACCGATACACACTGCTTCTGCTGGTTTTGCTAATACACCTGAAGTAGCTTTACTTATTTTTGAGGCTAAGCTGGATGGCGCTTTAATCGGAGCAATTGATTTTGCAGCAATCACTGCCTTAGGAGCAGCTGCTGAAATGGGCTTAGACACCTCTGCTGCCGATCCTTCTTTTGCTCTACGTGATTTAACGCGCTTTGCCAAACCAATGATCTTTGGAATGAGTTCGGTTTCCAGAACCTTAAAGGCATCATCAATGCCGCCGGTTGCATTAGCAGGCTTGCCAACATAATCACTCGCGCCAGCAGTAAGCGCCATGACAGCAGCTTGAGCTCCCTTGTGTGTAAGCGAGCTGAACATAATAATAGGTAAGTACCGATTTTCTTTACGTATCTCACGCAATGCCGTCAGACCATCCATCTCTGGCATTTCAATATCAAGCGTCACCACATCCGGATTACAGGTCTGAATTGCCTCGATTGCCTGAATACCATTGGCAGCAAAACCCGCAATCTCAATTGAAGGTTCTTTTTGTAAAGCGCTGGCGATGATTTTGCGCATTACCGCAGAATCATCAACAATCAGAACACGTACTTTATCCACTGCTTCCTAAAATGAGGGGTGAGAATCTAGCTTTGAACCAGATTGATGCCGGAGACTATTTTGTGGGTATCTAACACCAACAATAGTTTATCGGCTAATTTATGAACGCCCACAATTAACTCTCTGGCATTGGGATCAAGATTAGATGGAGTCTCTTCAAACGTCCTCTCAGTAACCTCAGTAAAGTCCCCAACTCGATCAACCAGGAGTGCAAAAAGGTGGTCTTGATCTTGGAAGAAGATACTAAGTGCGTCGCTACCGTAATCAACTGGTGGCATGCCAAGACGAACTCGCATATTGATAGCAGTCACAATTTGGCCGCGCAGATTAAAAAATCCCGCAACCTCTTTAGGACCCAAAGGAACTGGGGTCACTTCCTGGCCTTTGGTAACTTCAACGCCAATCGCAATCGGAATGCCAAAGAAAAAATCGCCTACAAAAAATGTGGCATAGGAACCGGAACGACTCATTTCATCTCCCGATCCATCGTAATCACATCGCCATCAATAAAATCTGCTCCAGCAATACCGGATTCTTGGTTAGGGCCAAGACCAGACATATTTAAAACGTCTTGAACATTCAAAATACTCATCACAGTGTCATTTACGATCACGCTACCCATAATGCCTCTTTGTGGTGGTGAAACCATCACCACTTGAGTAGGGACGTTGACGATATTGTGTACTTTTTTAACAATGAATCCTACTGGCTGATCGTGGTGGTAATGAACGATCACAGGCACCGTTTCATCGCCATACAAGCTCTTTTGCGTCGCGCCTTCAACATAATGAGCCAATGAAATTAAACGCATAATTTTATTGCCATAGAGCACAACAGCCTCGTTTCCACGACGGTCTATGCGTGATGCTGCAATCATCTCTAATCGATCCACTGTTTCTAGCGGGATAACCATGCGCTCTAAACCTAGCAGGTCAAACATCAACATCTGCTGTGACTCATTATTTGCCCCTAAAACAGCAGAGATATCTTGTTCAAACTGATTATCAGCAAGCTTGGCAATAATTCCGGAGCGAACTGCAATAGCGTTGATATCAAAAATCAATGCTACATGGCCATTACCTAGGATCGTACTTCCGCTATAGACGGGCGTACCCTTTAGTAGAGGCCCTACAGACTTAACAACAACCTCTTGCATGTACATCACTTCGTCCACCACTAAACCAAAGCGAATGCCGGCGGCTTGAACAATGACGATATTAAGCTCTTGATCTGTTGGTGGCATCACATCATCTACTTTTAATTCGTAGTTGAGGAAGACCAAAGGAATTAATTTATCGCGCAGACGGAAGACAGGAACGCCGTAAAAATTCTCAACGCCTGGCACACCTACGCGCGGTTCATAGCGCAGCATTTCAATCACATTCACCTGTGGAATAGCGTAGCTTTGCTGCTTAGAGCGAACAAAGACCGCAGGCATGATCGCCAGCGTTAATGGAATACTCAGGCGGAGACGGGTACCTTGTGCAGAAGTAGCAATATCAACCGTGCCACCAATTTCTTGGATATTGGTGCGCACCACATCCATGCCCACGCCACGACCAGATAAATTGGTAATCTCGGCCTTAGTTGAAAAGCCGGGTAAGTAGATGAAATCAATGATTTCGCGCTCAGTCAGCTTTGCTGCACGCTCAGCTGTCACTAAGCCCATTTGAATTGCTTTTTGCTTGACTAAGGGGATGTCAATGCCAGCACCATCGTCTGCAATCTCAATGACAACCATGCCATTTTCATGAGAGGCGCGTAATTTAATTGCGCCAAGCTCAGGCTTGCCTTTAGCAATACGCTCACTCGGCAATTCAATACCATGATCTACGCTATTACGAATAATGTGGACTAATGGATCACGAATACCCTCTAACAGGGTGCGATCTAACTCAGTCTCCGCACCAATCTGCACTAACTCTACTTTTTTGCCACAGTCCTGAGAAATATCACGAACTAAACGCGGAAACTTAGACCAAACTTGGCTAATGGGTTGCATGCGCGTTTTCATCATGCGCTCTTGCAGCTCGAGCGTAACGGTATCAATACGTCTTACCGTATTGTTAAATGCTAAATCTCCGCTGGTTCTTGCAAATGACAGCAAGCGGTTACGCGCCAGCACCATCTCGCTCACTAAATTCATCAGCTTATCGAGCAGCTCAACACTGACTTTGACTGGTGCCGCTATCTCTTTTGAGCTTTCCGCTTCATTCACAGCGGCATCAATAGAGGCCTCTTTAATAACTTCTAAAATTTCTTGCTCTAGATCTTGTGCGGCTACCTCTGGAATCGTTTCCGCCAAAGCAGGCTCAGCAATTTGAATCACCTCTTCCACCACTGGATTAGCTGGGGTAGTACTTGATACCGCAGGGGTTGCAGAAGGCGCAGAGGGAGCGGAGGGAGTAGCAGTCTTCACAATACCAACGCCGCCTTCAGTTAAAAACTTTAGGTTTTGAATCAGAGCAGAGTCATCGCCCTCAGGCTCACGACGTTGTTTTTGTACGCCTTCCACAATCGCACGCAAGCGATCGGAGGTTTCCAAAAGAACATCGGTCATCTCTTCATTCAGGATATAAACCCCATCGCGCAATTTGCTGAGCAAAGATTCACCGGCATGCGCTACTTTTTCAAGACGATGAAAGGCAAAGAAGCCGCTGCTACCTTTAAGGGTATGCATTGCTCTAAAGATATTACCAATGAGTTTTTTGTCATCGGGAGTTTGCTCAAGCTGAACAAAGTCCAGATCGAGCTGGTCGAATATCTCGCCAGCCTCGAGCAGAAACTCATCTAGGATTTGATCGTTATTGTCCATATCTCTAGTGGAGAGACTGACTATTAAATATCTCTACCGATCTCAGCCTTCAACCTTGAACTTATTGACCATGCTTTGCAATTCTGAGGCCATTTTAGAAAGGTCTTGAGCAGCTTGCTGGCAATTGTTAGCACCTTCAGTGGTGTTTCTAGAAACAGTCGAAACAGAATCAATATTGCGTGCGATTTCAGTACTACCCATCGCAGCTTCAGCAACACTACGACCAATCTCATTAGCTGTAGCAGCCTGTTCTTCTACGGCGCTAGCAATGATTCCAGAGATGTCGTTGATCTTATTAATGATTCCAGAAATAGCAGTGATCGAATCGATTGCCCCCTGAACATCACGCTGGATATTGGCAATATTGCCGCCAATTTCTTCAGTAGCACGAGAAGTTTGACCGGCCAATTCTTTAACTTCGTTCGCTACTACCGCGAAACCTTTACCTAACTCTCCAGCACGAGCCGCCTCAATCGTGGCATTCAATGCCAACAGATTGGTTTGTTCAGCAATCGATGAGATCACTTTCAATACACTACCAATTTCTTGGCTACTAATACCAAGCTTGGTCATCGTATCGCCAGTCATTCGCGCTTCATTTACTGCTTGTGTGGCGACTGCAGAAGCTTCAATTGCGTTAGAAGAGATCTCGCGGATGCTCACGCTTAGCTCCTCAACACCAGTAGCAACGGTTTGCATATTGGTGCTGACCTGAGTTGCAGCTGAAGAAGCTGAACCAGCCTGCGCATTAGTTTCTTCAGCGTTAGAACTCATCTGCGTGCTTACAGCGGATAACTCTTCAGAAGCCGCAGATAAACTCGTTGCATTCTTAGAGATGGCTTTAAAGGCATTGCGCGAAGTTTCAATCAACTGATTGACTTGCTTTGAGATATCCAAGAAGAAACCTTCTTTACCCTCTACTTTTACAGCAGCAGTAAAGTCGCCACCGGCGGCTGCAGAAATAATGCCGCCGATTTCCTTGGTAGTTTCAGCAGCAATACGATTATTTTCACGCTCCGCTTCAGCCATCTTAGCTGCATGCTGCAAGCTAATCTGCAATTCAGCAACGGCTTTGGCCATTTGACCAATTTCGTTGGTGTAATCGGTGTTATGAACCTTAGTATCTAAACGCTCAGCAGCCAAATCCGCTAGGGCATTCTTTAAGTTGGTAATTGGGTCATTAATGGATTTATTAACGACAATAATTATTAGTAAAGATAAAATTAGCGCAGCCACTAACAAGATAGCCATTAACTGCTCAAGATGTAATGCAGATTCTGCAGAGGCTTCCATCGCCTTCTCAGCAGCAGCAGTTTTAATGTCGCTAATTTCTTTTATTTCGGACATCAACTTATACAGGGTTTCCTGATACTCTTTTGAGGACACAATTTTGTAAGCAGCAACTGCTCCGCCCTTACCTTCAGCAGCTTCTATGATGCTATCGACTTGAGTAAAATAACGAGAGATTTGCTTCTCTGCATCATTAACCAAAGCCTTTACCTCTGGACGAATAACAGTAACCTTAGATTTTTCAAAATTCCCCAGTAGCGCAATTTTTGTTTTTGCGATAGTTTCTTTTGCCTGGTTCTCGGCAGCTGTATCACCTGCATTTGCCGCTAAAGCAAGGCGATTCACCACACGGCCAATGACGTTTACATCGCGATTAACGGAACGGAAGAGACTAATACCTATGAGGTCTCTGTCATACATCTGTTGTGCACTACCCTGAACTTTATTTAAGCCATAAAAAGCAGATCCTGTAATCACCACCATAAATAAAATGACAGTTGAAAACCCAATTACTAATTTAGTGCGTAGATTTAATTTGGCAAAAGAATTCATTAAGCTCATGTTGTGTCGTCCAATTGGATTTGTTTTTAGTCTGGCCTTAAGGGGGCAAAAGCCGTTGCCAGCATGCTTTGATACTAACAAATTTTCAAGTCAATATCCCCGCCCCAAGCCCAAAAAATGGGCATCCACCCTTTTTGGGGGGATTTCATAATGAGAAAAAAGAAATGCTGGGCTAGCCCGGCATCGGTGGGGAGCTGGGCTAGCAGAGCCCAGACTCGGGTTAACCCTTGTTAAAGAAGAACTTAAGGATCTTTTTGGTCAAGGCCTTAATGTTCTTTTTCATTTCGTCGGGCTCAACAGTCTTATTCAGCAATAGCTCATTTGCCGCCTTACGCTGTTCAAGAACGCTAGAGATTTCTTCAATCAACTCGGGATGGCTTTCAAAAATAGGGGCGATATTAGCTTTGGTGATCTCCAGCAGAGTGGAATGAACCTTAGCGCGGACATTGGCCGAACGTGGCTCACCGGTAAGTAAGGACATCTCACCAACACAATCCCCAGGCCAAATAGAAGCAACAACAACCTCCTCACCTTGCTCATTCGGAATGGTTACCTCCAGTCCACCCTCAATTAAAATGTACATACTATCTGCGGTATGCCCTTTTTCAATAAACAACTGGTTAGCACGGCAATTGACGATTTCAGCAGCATCCGTTAATTGAGTAACCTGCTCTAAGTTGAGGGCTCTGAGTACACCCAGGCGGTAAACATCTTTGATACGACTCTTCACGGTATCAATAATTTCAGATGACTTGAAAACCTCAACAGTTGAATTCATATTGATGCCGCCCAACTTGAAGAAGCGCGCAATCGATAAGTTCACAATACCGTTGGAACGAATTGGAGGAATGGTTGGATTGCACTCATACACCAAGAAGAAGGTATAAGCCCCATTGTTGATCTTGGCTAAAAATGCGCGATACCAAGGAAAAAAGTTGGGATCATTCTTAATGGTGAACTCAGCCGCCTGGCTCAATAACTCAATAACCTTATCTGCATCGTTTCCAGAATCTAAATCTACTTCCAGAATACGGCGCGCGCCCATTTCTGTCTCTTGCTTTGACAGATTGATGTAATCGAGATTAATAAAACGACGGTTCGGAATGCGAACGTCGTATTTCAATACAGTTCGGATGGTGACCATGCGGCGATCCATCTGCACTATCTCGTAATAGCCACCGCCATCGCCTCTAACCTGGATCTGGTCACCAATACTAATTAATCCGTCAGTTTGTATTTGGATACAAGCTACAACGTCAGCAATCATCTCCCGTAAAACATAGACAATGCCGAATCCTATTGCACCCGATGCTGCCAGTAACTGTCCGGCAGAATGGTCGTACAGCACGATGAAGCCAAACAAGCCAATGATGCCGTAACAAATTAAGGTAAGCGCCTGCACCAAAATTGCAGGAATCTGGTGTCCTTGGCTAGTTTCATTAAAGCGCACTGCAAAATGACGAATGGTCATATCTACTGTGACGGCAAATAAAACAAACTGAGCTACGGCTGCAACATCTTCAATAGCTGCAGTTTGTTTATCAGCTAAGTCAGAGATATCCCATCCCCAAAATGATCCAAAGCTACTATCTAGCCAAAAGGCATAGATTAAGTTAGCAATAACCAATAGCCAAAAGAGCGGCTTAGGTAAGGAAAAAATATTATGGTTAGTCTTCATGACAGTCGTGTGCGAAGTTGTGTAAGAGAATTAGTCAAGATTGTAGCGATACCAGCATGGACAGAATGGGGGCTCAGAAACTGTAGGCTGGCAAGGAAGCTAAGATACCCCACCTGATTTCGAAGAGCAATCGATTTTTCTGGATAAGGCTTAGCCCACTCATCGCTGAGGCGATCCGTCAGTAACTTACCCCTTACGGGCAGCACACTCGAGGCTAAATCAGCCTCAACTAATAGCATGGCTAAGCAATCCACATGCTTTAACCCAGGCTGACTCACCCGCTCCAATAATGCGCCATATTGGGCATGGTCTGTAGCCAGTATCCAGGGTTCAATGCTCTCTAGAATCTCTTTTACTAAAACTGGATCAGCGCCAGTGCGATTAAAAAGTGCTGCTAATAAATCTAGGCTTTGCTGCTCTATTTCATAGGGAGCGCTATTCATTAAACCGGGATGGCCTAAATCATGTGCTGCAGCAGCAAGTAGAAGTTGCCACTTTTCAGTTGAGCTCGTCATCCACGGTGAGCTATCTGACAAATCCTTTTGAGCGCCTTCTTCTTGCATCAAGATATAGGAAAGCATCAAGCAGACATCCATCATGTGCTTTTTCGAGTGATAGGCGGGCGCAATGTGATCTGATCCAATGCGATCAATCTCTACTCCGATAGCTAAGATATTCGATTGATAAGGATTAGCTTGAATCTGCCAAGATTTCCATACTTCAGTATTGACTAGCGCATTTAAAAAATCATGCATGCTATGCGCTTCTTTTTCTATAGTAGAAAGAAGTACTTCTAATTTCTGGGCATCTAGGACAGACGCATGACCCTCTAAAAATGAATTCAGATAAGAGAGTAGGTTAAATGACTGGTCCTTCATTTACTGGTTTGCTCAATGGATGACATATAGGCACTTTATACAACACTAGGAGCCCAGAGGAATGAGAACTGTGCCAGGAGTAGGTTAACTTGGATATAGTAATAGTTCATCACCACCCACAGAGGTCCCAAATGCGAATTCTGAAAGCCCTTCTAGTTATTACTGCCATCTTCTCTAGCGGTATAGCGCTAGCTCAAACCAAAATCGTTGTCACTCATCCGGAAGTAGCAGCCCCTACCTTTTTAGATCATGGGAAACCCGGTCAATCGATTGGCGATGTCCGTCTTTGGCACTTTCCTGCAAAAACGGATGATGGAACCAGCATCACTACAGACTGGATCATGACCACGACTGGACTCGTGAGTGAAAAGGGAATGGAATATCGCATGACTTCAGCAGTCTTCGCATTTGATGATGGCACCAAAGATCAGATAGTGATTCAAGGAATTGCAAAATACCCAAGCTCTAAAGCAACTCTAATGGAAGCAACCAGTACAAGACGCGCCATTACAGGTGGCACTGGAAAGTTTGGAGGCGTAGGTGGTTGGATTGAAACAGAACATCTTGCAGATGGATCTTGGAGACACACTCTCTATCTCAAATAAATTGAGTAAAGTTCAGTAGAGCCCAAACTAAAAACCCCAGCGTGATTGCTGGGGTTTTTATTTATCAATCCATTGCTTGAGCAAAGAATTAAGCTTTCGGTCTCATGCGGTAGAAAACCAATAAATCATTTCTTCCTACTGGGGCAGCAAGATTAGCCTCGATATCTGCTAAGAACTTTGCAAAGTCAGCAGTATCTTCGAGTGATGCAGCTTGTTCAGCATTCTCCCAAATACCAAAACCTTCAACGATATTCTGTGCCTGATTACCCACGATGATGACATCATGCAAGTCAGGGTGACTTGCCAAGACTTCCTCGGCAAATTGGTGATAACGATCGCATACCTTCTGAAAGGAGCCGGGCTTAGTTTGAAGCGATAGGTGTGCAACATGTGACATAGAATTACCTTTATAAGTTCAACAAGATCATGTAGATCAGATTAATGCCATCAAAAGCAATGGCTATTCTTTTCGAGGTGCTTGCCAAGGCCAGCGCCCATCAATCTCTAGTGTAAGAGACCAGCTTAGGAAGCAGCGTATCAAGACGATCGCACCCAATACAGCCACACTCATCAAGGTTGGGCTAATGGCAACCGTCCGAATTACATCCCCAGCCACCAAGACCTCGAGCCCTAAAATCAAAGAGCGCACAATCTGCACACGGAATACCTTGTAAGCCTCGGCAGAGTTTTGGGTAATTAAGTTCTTCGCAAAAAGAATAAATCCCCAAAGGACGCCAATAGCTACCACGGCGACGCCGATGGCATCCATGATGTCACTTACTGCTCGTATGATTTCTATTTGATTCATGATCTTTTTCTAAGTGATTTCTTATTTATTCTCTCGGCGCACCTGACATCTTCACAATACCTTCATAGCGCTTCACTTCTGATTGTGAGAACTTAGTGAACTCTGCAACAGAGCCGCCATCAATTTGGGCACCAATAGATTGCAGGCTTTTCCGTACTTCAGGATCATTCAATACCTTATTAAATGCAGCATTGAGTTTTTCGGTCACTTCCTTGGATGCACCCGCTGGAAGCATGACGCCATACCAAGCATTCGCAACCATTGGCACGCCAGCTTCTTTCATAGTGGGAACATTTGGTAGTTCTGGAATACGCTTATCAGCAGCAACACCTAGGGCTTTTAATTTTCCAGCTTTAATATTATTGAGTGATCCAGTGTCTAGCATCATGTCAATGTGACCTGCCATGAGATCCAAGGCAGCTGGCCCACTACCCTTATAAGGGACGTGACGAATATCTAAACCCGTTACTGTTTTAAATTGAGCACCTGCTAAGTGTTGTGACGCGCCAATCCCTGCTGAACCATAAGTAAACTTGCCGGGATTTTGCTTCGCATTAGCCATCAAGTCTTTCAGACTATTCCAAGGAGAGGATGCTGGCACTACCATGATGTTTGGAATCGTACAAACCAGTACCACTGGTGTGAAATCTTTAATAACATCAAAGCCTTGGTTAGAAAATAAATGAGGGCCAGCAGCATTAGTAGAGCTAGTGGCCATCAAGATGGAATAGCCATCAGGTTTATCTTGAACAAATGCCTGCGTTCCGATGTTGCCACCTGCACCACCCTTGTTTTCTACAAAGACTGAAACACCCAGTTCTTTAGTAAGGGGCTGCACCAAAATACGGGCGACTTGATCGGTTGCACCACCAGGAGGCCAAGGCACAAGAAACTTAATTGACTTATCTGGGTATGCAGCCGATGCATTGATAGCAACTGCAGCAAGAAGTGCAGCTAGGACAGATTGAAGTTTCATAAGACGCCTTTGTCTAAAAGAAGGTCAAAACCGATTTCAGGTACAGTTTGATGAATATCAATATATCGCATATCAGTTAAATGCCCAGGAAATGCTCAAAGAGTTAAACCGCAGTGAATTGCTTGAAATAGCAAATGCCACTCCCTCAAAAAAGAATTGCCCTTCCTGCTCCTCCCTAGCTTGCAATGGCTGGGAAACCGTTCCAGGTTCATTTAGCTTAGATTGTCTAAAACCAATCGGCACCCTCAGGATCGAGGGCGCCCCAGAGTGCTGGGATGAGGATCACCCTCAAGGTACGAATATATGGTCGGAAAATGCCCCCATCTCCATTCAATTTCATCCCTATAACCGCTCTGATGTGTGTGAATGCCAAGAATGTGGGCGCAAGTATTTGCGCTATACCGAATACGGCGGATACTATATTGATGAACGCATTAGGGCGCTCAATCCCAACTTAATTACTTAAGGTAATCAGGAGGGCATTAATGTACTTTTTAAAAAGCATCATGCAATTTAGTCTTGTGGGATGGATCTTGATAAGCTCCCCCACCCAAGCTGCCCAGATTTATATCACCGACTATGCCTCAGATGCCGATGCTAAGGTCTACGTAACGCAGTATCAATCAGATGCCAATTGCATTGTTTATGAAACAGCATATAAATCTGACAATGATCCGGGCGTTTGGTATTTCACAAAATATAAAAGTGATGCCAGAGCTACGATCTACTACACAAAATATAAATCAGACGCTAGCCTGATTGTGTATTTCACTAAATACAAGAGTGATGCGCGTTGTAGGTATTAGCCGTACCTCACTTCTGGAGCAGGCACTATCACCCCTGCCTATTTGAAGCTCTGCTACAGTGAGGACTTAGCAAAACCACATAGCCAATACTCATGATTAAGCTCTATCAACCCTACATGGGAGAGGATGATAAAAAATCACTTCCCCCAAGCGTCATTCCTTGGGATGCAGGTAGCAATACCGATAACAGCACTAGAGAATATGAGCTGTTTAAGCAAATCCATCAAGCCAATAGCGGCTCAAGTGATGCCTGGGGCTTGGTATCCAGAAAATTTACTCACAAGTCTCTTTTAGCAATAGATGATTTTGCGCATTTTGCTGAGCAAAAATTGAATGAGGGTTATGACTGTGTTTTCGTTAACCCCATGATGGGAATAGAGGCGCTCCATCTCAATGTTTGGCAGCAAGGGGTGCAGTGTGGCCATGCAGGCCTAGATAAAATTATTGATTTTTTAGAACAATCTCTGGGCGTAACGTTTAACGCACCAATGGATAAAAATACGTTCGCCTTTTGCAATTACTTCATTGCAAAGCCACCATTTTGGAGCGCTTACTTTTCCTTTGTAGACCAAGCACTCCAACTTTTAGATCAAGAGGCGGCTAACAATACTGAAGTTGGATCCATATATGCCGGTACTGGGTCATATCATCGTGATTTGAATGTGACGATGAAGCCCTTCATCATCGAGAGATTATTTTCTACCTTTATTCAACATAGTCAATTTAAGGTCGCTTCCTTTAGTTACGGAAAGATCTTTTATGAATCTAAGTTTGGTGTGAAATTTGGCGAATTCTTATTTCAGCTCTCAGCCCTAAAAAATACTGGGCTACAACTTCAAGAAGAGAATCTTTTGGCTGCTTATGACCAAATCCGCTTCTTTATATACTCCAATCCTAGCTATATGACTTCAATATCTTTGCTAGATGATCCGCCTGACTTTTTCCTCACAAAGGAATATGCCGAGCTGATGTCCCATGAGTTCATAGTCTGAGCACCCTGAATCGGGTATAGTTAAATTAGCAACCAATATCAAAGGAGACTCTCAGTGAAACACATCAATTATTTATTCATTGCTGCTGCACTATTACCTCTGACTGGATACTCCCAGACAACCGCGCCTAAGATTGCTTCATTAAGTACTTTAGATGCCAATAAAGACCAAAAAATTACCAAAGAGGAAGCTGCCAAAGCAGGCATGCCTGATGCCATCTTTTTACTAATTGACAAAGATAACAATGGCTCTATCAGCATTACTGAATTGAATGTACATAAGACTAAAAACAACTCAATTGCACCAATAGATACAGATAAAGACAAAAAGATCAGTAAGGCTGAGGCTCTCAAGGCTGGCATGACTGAACAAGAATTCAAAACCTTAGACAAAGACAACAGCGGCTTCATTACTCAACAAGAGTGGGATACAAGCGGTTGGATTATTTGGTAAGTTCACTAAGTTCAATTGATAAAAAACCCCAGCTTTTAGTGCTGGGTTTTTTATTTGTAAACCAAATAAAGCTTAAGTCTTAATGACTTTCACTAGCGCATTAAATTCTTCTATACGGGCCGTTGAGGCTCTTGCTACAAGCGCAATCCTTCTCTTGGGAGCTGAAGAAGATAAGGATCTAGCGACTAATTGAGTTTGCTTTAATAAGCCAGATTTCACGGCCATCTCTGGCAGGAGTGCAATACCTAAACCCGACTCAACCATTTGTACCAAGGTCAGCAAACTGGTGGCCTCAATGCCGTCGTGCTTTGCCAGCTGACTTCTTTTGCATGCTTTTAAGGTATGGTCGCGTAAACAGTGGCCTTCTTCTAGCAACAAGAGTCGATCAGTTAATTTATTGTTCAACTGAATTTCTTTATTTTTAAAGGCTGGATCGTTTTCATTTGCCACTAACCAAAACTCATCATCAAATAATTCTTTGACCAAAAATCCTTCCGTGTCATAAGGCAAAGCAATCAAGGCAAAGTCTAATTCGTGGCGGTTTAACTTCTCCATTAAATTTGCTGATAGATCCTCCCTCAAGACCACCTTTAAGTTTGGGTATTGCTCTCTTATCTTGGGCAATAAAGAAGGCAGCAAGAATGGGGCAATCGTTGGAATAACGCCCAATTTGATCACCCCCACCATAGATCCTGCAGAACCTTCTACAAAATCCACTAGATCATCCGCCTGAACAATCAGGCGCTGCGCACGCTCTACAACACCTCGACCGATAGGGGTCATAGAGACCGAATGCTTATCCCTCTCAACCAGCTGTACACCAAGGGAGTCTTCCAACTCCTTCAAGCCCGCACTTAAGGTGGATTGCCCTACAAAACAGGCTTCTGCAGCCTTAGTGAAGCTCAAGGTCTCGCTCAGTGCGATTAAATAGCGTAATTGCTTTATTGTGGGTAATGCAGCCATAGCAAGCCCCTTCAGTTATCTAATAAATCGATTATTAACATCATTTTAATTCATTTGACTGATTTATGCCAGTGCCCCAAAATTCACCCAGTTGTTATTTTTTCAACCCCTCTAAAGGAACATCATGTCTATTATCAATACAGCAGTTCAGCCGTTCAAAACCGAAGCTTTCCACAACGGCAAGTTCATTACTATCACTGACGAAACCCTCAAGGGCCATTGGTCAGTATTGATTTTCATGCCAGCAGCATTTACCTTCAACTGCCCTACTGAAATTGAAGATGCTGCTGAAAACTATCCTGAGTTCCAAAAGATGGGTGCTGAAGTGTATATCGTGACTACTGATACTCATTTCTCACACAAAGTTTGGCATGAGACATCACCAGCTGTAGGTAAAGCAAAGTTCCCATTGGTTGGCGATCCAACACACACTTTGACAAATGCATTTGGTGTGCACATTCCAGAAGCTGGCTTGGCATTGCGTGGCACATTCATCATTAACCCAGAAGGCGTCATCAAGACTGCAGAAATTCACTCAAATGAAATCGCTCGTGACGTTTCTGAAACATTGCGCAAGCTGAAGGCAGCTCAGTACACAGCAGCTCACCCTGGTGAAGTATGCCCTGCTAAATGGAAAGAAGGCGCAGCTACATTGACTCCGTCTTTAGACCTCGTAGGCAAGATCTAAATAGGAATTCTATTTACCAATCAGACTCTCTTCGGAGAGTCTATTGGAGAGGACCGGATCCTGCCCAATAGACTCATCAAAATTGAATATTAAGGAAGCATCATGTTAGACAACAATATCAAAACCCAACTCAAGGCTTACTTTGAAAAGATCGTCAGCCCGATTGTGTTAACCGCTACTCTGGACGACAGTCCTAAATCAGCAGAAATGCTTGAGCTGTTAAACGAAGTTGCTGAGCAATCGGAAAAAGTGACTGTGGTCACCAATGGTCAAGCCAAGAAGATCCCAAGCTTTACGGTTGGTAAAGCAGGTGAAGAAGCACGCATCTCTTTTGCAGGCTTACCTATGGGCCATGAGATGACCTCCTTTATCTTGGCCATCTTGCAAGCTAGCGGTTACCCACCTAAGGTAGAGCAAGACATTATTGAGCGGATCCGTGGAATTGAGGGAAAGCTGCATTTTCAGACTTTTATTTCGCTGTCTTGCCATAACTGCCCAGACGTAGTTCAAGCCTTGAACTTGATGGCAGCGCTCAACCCCAATGTTGAGCACGAGATGATTGATGGCGCCCTGTTTCAGGACTTAGTAGACCAACATCAAATCATGGCTGTACCAACGGTGATTTTGAATGATGCAGTATTTGGCCAAGGACGCACTACCGTTGAAGAAATCATTGCGAAGCTTGATACCAACAGCCCAGAAAAAGATGCTGCAAAACTCAACGCTAAAGATGATTTCGATATGCTGATTGTTGGCGGCGGTCCGGCAGGTGCTTCAGCTGCAATCTATGCAGCCCGTAAAGGTATTCGTACCGGAATTCTGGCTGAGCGTTTTGGCGGCCAGGTTATGGATACCCTCGGAATTGAGAACTTCATTTCTGTACAAGAAACTGAAGGGCCAAAGTTGGTTCAAGCCTTAGAGCAGCACGTGAAAAGTTATGAAGTCGACATCATGAATCTGCAGCGTGCTAATGCGCTTCGCAAAACCGACGGCGGACTTGAAGTCGAGTTAGCCAATGGCGCTGTTCTGAGGAGTAAGTCCGTTGTAATTAGTACCGGCGCCCGTTGGAGAGAAATGAATGTTCCTGGCGAACAAGAATATCGCAATAAAGGTGTTGCCTATTGCCCCCATTGCGATGGCCCTCTCTTTAAAGGCAAGCGTGTCGCTGTCATCGGTGGTGGCAACTCTGGTGTAGAGGCTGCAATTGACTTGGCAGGTATTGTTAGCCACGTCACTCTCATCGAATTTGATAGCAAATTACGTGCAGATGCTGTTCTGCAGGCCAAGTTAGCCAGCCTGAGCAATGTCAGCGTCATTAAGAGCGCCCTGACTAAAGAAGTATTGGGTGATGGCAGCAAAGTGAACGGCTTGATGTATCAGGATCGCACGAATAACACTGATCACAAGATTGAGCTTGAAGGCATCTTTGTACAAATTGGTCTATTGCCAAATACAGACTGGCTTAAGGGCACCCTTGATCTGTCTAAGCATGGTGAAGTCATTGTGGATGCCAAAGGCGAAACATCTTTACCAGGCGTTTTTGCTGCTGGGGACTGCACCACTGTTCCATACAAGCAAATCATTATCGCCATGGGTGAAGGTGCAAAAGCTTCCTTGGGTGCGTTTGATTACCTCATCCGCTCATCCGTACCAGAGACTGAAAAGACTGCTGTAGCTGCATAGTAATGGCTTGTTGGGTCTAGGTTTTTAATGACTCTAATAAATAAAAATCCCCAGCATGCCTGGGGATTTTTATTGAGTCGCTCATAAGAATTGGTCGATTTAAAACTCGATTGATAAATTCAATACCAATCCAATTGCTACCGCCGCTAAGGTAATTTGCACTAAGTTCACACGCGCTAACCGATTTATTTGTATCCCACCTGATCTAAAAGCTTTTGTGCAGCAATTTGATTTTTACCAATGGCCGCCACCGAAACTTTTTCAGCCTGAAATGGACCTAAGGTTTTCAAGGCAGGATTCTCTACCTTGACTGAAGGTACTGCAGGCCACTCATTATTCCCATTCGCCAAATACTCTTGCGCTGAATCACTAGCCAAATACTCTAGGAACTGTAAAGCCTCTGCACGATGGGGAGCATTACGCGCCATTCCACCTCCAGAGATATTGATATGAACTCCGCCTGATCCTTGGTTAGGCCACACAAATCCAATTTTAGAAATCATGCTGATGTCTTCTGGCTTGTCCGACTGCATCATGCGTGCAAAATAATATGTATTGGTCAAAGCCACGCCGCATTCTCCCGACGCCACGGCTTTAATTTGATCGGTATCACCACCCCGGGGGCTACGAGCCATATTGGCGACCATATTCTTTGCCCAAGTCTCAGTGGCCTGCAGGCCATCTCTCTCAATTAAGGCACCAACCAATGAGAGCATGTAGGGATGTGATCCGGACCGAGTGCACACTTTCCCTTTATTTTCTGGGCTGGCTAATTTTTCATACGTATCAACATCAGACTTCTTGACTGTTCCCTTGTTATAAACAATCACCCGTGCTCTAGTGGAATATCCAAACCAAGAAATACCAGCAGCTTCACTTGAGGCTCGTAAATTAGCAGGAATACGCTGCTCTAAATACTTTGATTTAATTGGCGCAAAAATATTTTGGTTTTGTGCACGCCAAAGACGCGCTGCATCCACCAACAAAATGACATCCGCTTGACTCTTATCACCTTCACTCTTAATTCTTTCCAGAATGCCATTGTCATCGGCCTCAATACGATTGATTTTGATGCCAGTCCTCTTGGTAAAGTCGCTGTAAAGCGCTTCATCCGTTTGGTAATGGCGAGCAGAATATAAATTCAGCTCCTTAACAGGCTCCGCCGCAAAGGCAGTTCCAGCAATAACACTCAAGAAGACCACATGATTGATAAAGCTTACTCTGACACCCATTCCTAATTCCTTCTGACTTTTTACCCATTTAAGGGCTTATTTATAGATTTGTTCTAGTTTACATCATAATGAGAATCATTATCAACTAGTAGGAAAAATCCCATAGAGGGAGCCTGGCTTAAGCCATTGAAACTACCAAATAGGTGGAATCAGGAAGAACGTTTTTGAGAAATCATCTTTGACAGGACCAAAACCGGCATCAATCCTGCCAAGACGATAGTGAGCGCGGGAAGTCCAAGCTCAGAGAGTCGCTCATCAGCCGCTAACTGATAAGTCGCTACAGCGAGAGTATCAAAATTAAATGGGCGCAATAATAAAGTTGCTGGCAACTCTTTCATCACATCGACAAAGACAAAAAGTCCCGCAGTAACTAAACTTCGCCTAATTAGTGGAACGTGTACTTTTTTGAGTATCTCCCACTGACTTAAGCCTAACAACGATGCAGACTGATCCATTGAAGTGGTCACTCTATTTAGACCCTCTTCCACACTTTGCAGACTGGAAGATAAGAAACGCACTAAATAGGCATATACCAAGACCATGACGCTTGCAGAAATCCACCAGGCCAATTGCATAACTTCCAGGAAAGAAAGAATACCAATTGCTAGAACCGCTCCTGGCAAAGCATAACCAAAGCCAAGTAAGCGATTGACCCATGCTAAGCCTGAATTTAAGCGGACTGCATAGGCAAAAAAGAGGGCCAAAAAGACGGCAATGGCCGCTGTAACTGACGAGATCAGAACTGAATTACTAAGCCAAGCAAAGTAACGAACATCGAAACTGAGGCCCTGCTTGAGTAACAACTGGATCAGCGCGGAGGCTGGTAATAAAAACCCGCACAACAAGGTTGTCCCACAAAAAACGAAGGCAAAAATGGCTTTCTTACCATGCAAGATCTTGGCTGAAAATTTTCTTTGTGCGCTTGATGCATATCGTAATTTGGAGCGATTACTTTGCTCAATATAAAAAATGAGTAAAACGAAACCAAGGAGCCCCAAAGCCAACTGGACGGCGGCCAAACGGTCGCCAAAAGATAGCCAAGCCTTGAAGATCCCCGTAGTAAATGTTTGCACTCCGAAATAAGAGACTGCACCAAAATCAGCAAGTACCTCCATCAGTGCTAAAGCCATTCCAGCAAAGATAGCTGGCCTAGCCATTGGTAAAACCAATTTCATAAAACTCTGCAAGGAGCTATAGCCCAAGGTTTCAGAAACCTCCATGAGTCGACTGCTACGCTCTAAAAATGATGTACGCGCAAGGAGGTATACGTAAGGAAAAAGACAAAATGAGAAAGACCAAATTGCACCCGCTAAAGAACGGGGATCGGGAAAGAACCATAAAGAACTTACATCCAACCAAGAGCGAAGTGCTGATTGAATAGGCCCAGAAAATTGCAAAGTATCTACAAATAGATAGGCCATGACGTAAGTTGGTACAGCCAGGGGCAAAATTAAGGCCCATTCAAATATTCTTTTTCCAGGGAAGTCATAACTAGCAATAATCCAAGCATTTCCTACACCTAAAACAAAAATACATATCCCAACTCCAATTACGAGGATTAGGGTGGAAGCGATATAAGAAGCCAGTACATAAGTCCACAAGTGATTTAAGGTGCCAACCGCCTCCGCGCCCCCGCCGCTACCCGAAATAAAGAATGGCACAGCCAGACCAAATATAGGCAACAATATCAATAGGGCAATTGGTACGACAATACGGTTCATGAAATCGGCAATCCGTTTAGACTCTTGTTATGCATTAAACCACTAGCATTAATGAGAAAATTATAGAGATGAACTCCGCTCGCACTCTCCTTTCCATCAAACAGCTGGAAATCGTTTATCCAAGCCAAGAGGGGCATGGCTATAACACTGCTGTTAATGGGCTTAATCTAGATCTAGCCCAAGGTGAGATCGGTTGCTTACTGGGCTCATCTGGCTGCGGCAAATCAACTGTACTCAGAGCTATTTGTGGATTTGAGCCGGCACATTCAGGTGAAATCCTCTTGCGCGACAAAGTGGTGAGCTCCCCAAGTTTGCATATTCCACCAAATCAAAGACGTGTTGGGATGGTCTTTCAGGACTTTGCATTATTTCCGCACCTCACTGTTTTGGAGAACATTGCCTTTGGTCTTCAGCATCTACCCCATCAGGAAAGAGACACCGTTGCCAAAGAATGGCTCAAGAGAGTCTCCCTTTTAGATAAAGCAGGTTCATACCCTCACGAACTCAGCGGCGGTCAACAGCAACGCGTTGCCCTTGCCAGAGCAATGGCTCCAGAGCCAGATTTAATTTTGCTTGATGAGCCTTTCTCAAGCTTGGATGTCGATTTACGAGAGCGTCTCGCAGTAGAAATGCGCGAGATACTCAAGGCCAATAACATCACTGCTCTTTTAGTAACGCATGATCAACTAGAAGCATTTGCGATCGCCGATCGAGTAGGCGTGATGTCCGATGGCAAAGTGCTTCAATGGGATAGTCCTTACGAGCTTTACCATAAGCCAATGAATCGCTACATCGCAGATTTCATTGGTCGTGGGGTATTTGTAAAGGGCTTCATTCAAGCGGGAGACAAAGTACAAATCGAACTTGGCACGCTTGAACTTGATCAGGAGCACGATGGTCAAGTTGGAGACGAAGTCAATGTATTGCTTCGTGAGGATGATATTCAGCACGATGACAATAGCCCTACTCAAGCTGAGGTAGTGCGCAAAACCTTCCGGGGCGCAGATTTTCTATATACCCTTAGACTCAAATCCGGAGTGGAAGTCTTTGCCTTAGTTCCGAGCCATCATGACCATGCTATCGGCGAAAAAATTGGTATTTGCCTAGCAGCAGACCATGTGGTGACTTTTAAGGATTAAGCACCAACAAAGCTTACTTCACTGCTGAATATTGCTTTGAAAATTGATCGATCAGCATGCTGGTAATAAATAACCTGGGCTTGATGGAGTCAATCAAAATGTACTCCGCATTGTCGGTGTGGCCGCCAAAACCTTGTAAACCAAAGCTTTCAATCACTGCGCCCCGACTGCGAACTTGCGCATACGCAGCATCAGTACCGCCACCCGTTGGCTTATCAAGCACCTCTAATGGCCACTGAATTTCCTTTGCTATCGATTGCGCCAATTTAGCTACAGCCAAACTTTTATCTGTAGGCACTAAAGGGGGTCTCCCCCGAACAAAATCAACAGTCACCGTAGTATCTGGAATGAGGTGATTCTTGATTTTCTCTTTTAACTTCTCTTCAACTAAATCAAAGTCGCTCATTTTGTTAGCCCGAATATCGGCTGATGCCTTAGCAACCGGCGGAATCATATTACGTACAGTTCCAGCCTGAGCAAGGGTCCAATTGAACTTAACGCCTGGAGCAATATTATTTAAATCACGAGTCTGCAGCACTTGATGCGCCATTTCATATAAAGCGTTCCGGCCGAAGTCGGGGTTAGCTCCAGAATGAGCGGCCTTACCTTGCACCGTTAACTCGGCACGCGCAATACTCGAAGTAGCCAAACGAACATAATCTGCTTTAGTTCCACTTGTTTCACAAGAAATTACCAAATCATTTGCTTCACCCAAAGCCATAATGGCTTCCTTAGAGCCAGGTGATCCAATTTCCTCATCAGCATTAATCAGGATAGTGAATTCACCAAATGAATTAATACCGGCAGCCTTGATCATCTTGAGTGTATGCAGAATTACTGCTATGCCGGCGCGATCATCTTGAATACCAAGACCATAGGCCTTCCCATCAACTATCTTAAAGGGCTGTTTTTGACTATCCCCTTTTTGATACACCGTATCCATATGGGCAATCATGGCAATTTTGGCGACGCCATTACCCTTAAGCTTCACCATAATCATTGCGCCTGTCTTAGTGTTACCACTACCCTCAATGACTTCATAGGGAATGCCAAGTTGATCTAATTTCTTGCCTATAGCTGCCTGAATCTTTGCTAGGCCTTCTAGATCTGAACTTCCAGACTCAATTGCTACCAACTCTTCTAAAGTTTTTAATAGCTCAGGCGCCTCTTGATCAGCCAATGCAATCATCTGACTCGCCTGAATCTGCTTTACATCGGCAGCAAGCACACGTTGAGAAATGCTGACATTTCCTAAGACTAAAGATAAGCCAAGGAAAAGTGAAAGAAAAATGGATAAGCGATGAGAAGCTTTCATGCTAACTTAATCCAAAAAACGTCTTAGCACCTTGAACAATAGTGTCAAACTCTTTTAGATTGGGCTTATCTGGGCTGCCGCCCTCAATAAAAGTACCTCCCATGACTCCAATATCTTGTGGTGATGAGTCTGGCAAGTGTTTTGGAAATAAGTAAAAAGAGCGTTCGACTTTTTGATCCATTTCGGTTTTACCTTCGCCAAAATAAACCAAAATCATGTAATTCATATTCTCCGGAATCTGATTTTTCAACATGATCAAATGACCTTGAACTGGAACAAGCGCTGGATCATTCGCCAACTCTCGTGAACCCAAACCACTGCAGTTAAAGATAAATCGTTGATTTAACTCATTAAAGGAATGGATCTTCTGTTGAATGATTTCAATATGGTGACGCTTCATGAATGTATGCAACTCTTCCATGAGAAGTGCAGTATTCATAAAGACGCCATCATCATAGACAACCATGGCACGAGTTGTGCCATTACCAAAGTCTAGGATGACATCCTTGGCCGGCCCCATGACTTTTCCAACATAGGGCTCTAGACCGGAGTCGTCTCGGCTACTAAAGTAACTAGGCACCTTACGAGCACCTTTTTTGAAATCTGCATTTTGATTATTGGCAATGCCATCATAGAAACGGTAGGCCTCTATTCCAATCTCATCAATGATCGCCTGCATCGCATGGTCGTTATCCATAGAGACTGGAGCTAATAGACCGCCCGCATAATGTGAGGGCAATGTTTTTAATTGCTCTGCATATATGGTGATATTGCTAAAGCCACGGTTAATCAGATCATATGCTGTAAAGAGGCCAATCAACCCCGCTCCAATAATAGCTATGGGAGTAGATTTATTCGATAGCTCAGCTCCAAAATCAGAATTGATTAATAGTGAATTAACGTACTTCGCAGATCCGGGCCCTAAAGTCCAACCACTTCCGCCATGCCCATAGTTATGAGCAATCACCTTACCCCCTTCTTGCACCACACTTAAATTGGGAGAGCCATGCTTCATGGGGCGATAACATAAGATCCTTTCGCCTAAATAGGCCTCCCCAATATTGGGAGGCGAGATTCTGCGAGTCTCGATAGCGGGTTTGTTATCTACAGAAGATGATGAAGTCATGTAATCCTTTAGTGATCTTCCAGTTCAGATAATGACTCAGAAAACGATATAAAAAATCTATATAAAAATTTGATTTACTGAACCTCGAAGGTCCATCTCAAAGTCAAGGCCAGCAACTGGCGGTCTAGCAAAATACCAATTAATACCGCATTGCATCCGCCCTGTTTTAGCAAAAACTTCTTCCGCCAAAGCGCCTATGTTATGAACTGAGTAGGCTTGAGCACTAGTAACATCTTTCCAATCAAAACCAAGGCTCATCAAACGTTGATTCATTTCATTTGTAACGAATTCCATTTTGACTCGCATCCCCGCCTCAGATGTATCGCCATAAGCCACTATACGCTCACGGTAAGACTCTGGACCTGATCTAGCATCACCACCGCCAGACAAGATAAAACTGTTTAAGCAGTCCGTATTACTTGGAACGGTAAAAGCAAATGAATACATACCAACCTCGGAAGGGCCAAAGTACTCAGGGCAAACATTGGTTCTAGCCACAGGGTTTCTAACAGGATTCCCCTGGGACTCTGCTTGATAGATTCCCCAGCGCTCTAAAGTACTTACATACTGTCGATTGAAGGCAATAAATCCTTGATCGTCAAATTGCTTTGGCGATCTCAGCTCACAATGCGCAAATGCAGTTAGGGGACGACCAATTTTTCCTAAATACTGCTCGATTCGAAGGAAAGCCTCTTGTATAGGCAGCACAGAACTGAACCTCGCTTGCACTAACTGGAAGCCAGGCTCAGCCGCTACACCAGCAGAATATTGAAAGACACTCGGAAGGTAGCGGTAGCCACCCTCTTTGAATACCAGCATGGGATACATAGATCGTCTTATTAGTCAGCCTGCATATTTGCAGACTTCACAATACGCTCGTATTTCAGAATTTCAGATTGAATATGCTCTTGGAATTTAGCGGGGGTACCACCAATAATCTCAATACCTCGGTCACCAAGGTTCTTCTTCACAGCAGGATCCTGCAAAGCCTTATTAACAGCTTGATTCATCTTATCTACGGCATCTTTAGTCATGCTGCTAGGAGCAACAATGCCATACCAAGAATCTGTTTCAAAGGTGGGGAATCCCTGCTCGGCAATGGTCGGAATTTCTGGCGCAAGTGGTGCACGAGTGAGATAGGTTGTGCCAATTGCCTTGATTTTTCCAGATTTAATGTAGGGCAAGAAATCAGGCAAATTTCCGAACATGAAATCCACGTTGCCCGCAATCAGATCGGTTAATGCTGGACCTTGGCCGCGATAAGGAATATGCACTACATAAATACCAGCCATCGATTTCAGCATCTCACCCGCAAAGTGAGCTGTTGTGCCATTTCCAAATGAAGCATAGGACAACTTCCCTGGATTTTTCTTGGCGTACTGCACCAATTCCTTCAAATTATTGACAGGCAAAGTAGATTTCACCGCCAAGACATTCGCTGTACGCGCCATGAGAACAACTGGCTGTAGGTCTCTTGTGGTGTTGTAAGGCAAAGATTTAATCAGAGATTGGTTCACAGTAAAACTATTAGCCACAGCCCCAACGGTCAAATTATCAGTTGCTTTAGCAGTGGCATCTACTCCAATCACAGTACCTGCGCCTGGCTTGTTATCCACAATCACTGGCGATCCTAAGGTCTTGGAAATATCTGGCGTAACCGTGCGAACTACAGAATCCAATGTACTAGCCCCACCAGGAAATGGGACAATGACCCTAACAGTTTGACCATTGGGCCAGTTCGTTTGCGCTGATGCACCAAAAGAAATTGCCCAAAACAACACTGCAATACTGCGAATCACAAAAGCTCGCTCAATCGTTGGCATAAGTAGTCCTTTTGAATTTCGGTGAGAAGATAAAACTCAGGCAAAAAATATCAGTAAAACAAACTCCCTTAAATCTTTAAACGTGGCCATACTTTTTCAAGGCATCTGCAAGACTCAAACCATTGGCAATATCGATCCGAATATTCTTTTCAATGGCTGTTAATCGCTCTGATTCAATCAAAACAGACTCAACATGCTCCACCGGGATCACAATCGCACCATCATCATCACACAAAATAAAATCGCCTGGTCTAACAATGACATTTCCGCCATCATGACCGCGCATATAAACAGGCACTTGACTCGCAGTTACCTTCCAGCGGCCGATAGATTGAACCGGAGTGCGATAGCAAGCAAATACAGGGAATTGATGCTCACCAATCCAACGAACATCTCTTATGCCGCCGTCAAGCAAAGCGCCAACTGAGCCACGCTCTTTCATGCCCAGCGCAATTAACTCGCCAAAATAGCAAATACCATTACCATCCCCACTCCAAACGCTAATCTCACCTGGTGAGATGGCTTGGCAAGCTGCCATCTTATCCGCGTCACCGCCCTGTGGATAAGGCGTCATTTGGCCGCGAATCGTATAAGCCCAACCCGCCATTCTTTTGCTTGTTTCTGGGTAAGGCCCAAACTGAGATGAAAGCCCCTGTTGCAGCAGATTCATATTATCGAGAACATCTGCGACGTTTGAGGTATCTACCTCTAAGTAACGAAGGCGTATCTCTTCTTTTTTTGCAGCAGTAAAAGTCATCTGTCTTCCTTTATTGTATTTTTAGGTTCCGACTTGGAATGTAGCCAACATCTTACGCAACATTGCCACAACGCTCTGCGCAACGATACGTCCTGTTTTTGGATTCTCTGATGGAATGTTTTCCATCTTCATGGAAAACTTAGCAGAATCTGAGTCGACTGTAATTGTGTGAGTATTCCTGACAACAGTTGGATCAGCCCAAATTTCCAAATGGGTTTTTTCAGGACCAACGCCCGCTAAGGCAAGCGCTACTACTACATTGAGGTTTGCAGGAAAACCTTTTGCAGCCTCTCTTGCATTACCAGAGAATACTTTTAATGGCTCCGTGAGTCCATCAACTGAAATATTGTTTTCAATGAGATGTGGGGCACCCTTTAAACCTAATGGCGGCTTGTTCGTAACCATTTTGACGGAGAAGATTTCTCCTTCCGCAGCTGCAATCATGGCATCCAAACCAATTAAAGCCCCTGTTGGGACCATGATGGTTCCGCCCGTGGTTTTTGCAAGCTCAATTAACTCAGGCTTAAATAGAATTGCGCCCACAGATAGAACGATGGCTTTTTTCTTAGCGCGCAAAAATGGGGCAATGATATCGCCCAGTAATTCAGCTGGTGCGCATTCAACAACGACATCGGCCTCAGGTTCTAGCTCGGATATTGATAAAACCTTGACTGGGTAGGCCAAGGTTTTAGTGAACTCTTTGGCTTTTTCCTGGTTTTTAGCCGAAACTGCCGTTAATACAACGCCAGGTACAACGCCGTCTGACAAACGGGTTGCCAAAGACTTTCCAATAGCTCCTAATCCAGCAATCGCCACACGAAGTGGCTTATTTGTTGATTCCATTCTTACTCGCTCAGTTAACTTCGATGTTCGTAATGAAATACAGGCCCAGACATCTATTGAACCTTGGCATTTCTCGTCTCCTACATGATGTATTTATTATTTAATGCACTAAATCCTATCAAGAATTCATGCCATTTTCAGCTTAATCGCACCTATTTTGGAGCGTTAAAATGAGTATAGCCCGATCGGCAATTTTGTGATCCTAGCGTATAGGAGGATTACCTATTCATGGATATCTTTGCTAATATGGCTTATTTGCCCCCGGGATAAGGCCAATGCTAGACGACGACAAGAAGCGAATAATCGAGGCCGAGGAGCGTTACCGCCGAGATATTAGCAAGAAGCTTGACTCTGACTGGTCCGCAACAGAAAAAAATGCCAAAAACTTAGGTAAAGATATTTGGGCCAAGCTCAGCGAAGTGCTGAATAGCAATTTTGGGATATGGCTCTTATCGTCGGTTTTTCTCTCAGGCGGCGCCGCCGTATATCAAATTACCCAGCATCACTATGAATCCAAGCTGAGCAAAGAAAAGGAAATCATTTCTTGTGAGTTTGAGATCGCTAATCGACTCAATAGTATGAAATTCTTACTCCTCCGATCCAAAACCATTGGAGATGCGCAGTTTGCACTGACGGGCATTACGAAAAGCTTTGGCGCGGTGACCCCTGATTATGAGCATGTCAATATCGCTATTCTCTATTTCAAGATTTATCAATTGACCGGATATCGCGACATGAAAATTGGCGAATCTGTTCGTGCACTTGAAGAAAAAAATCTATTAATACAGGGGCAAAATCCCAAAGTCTTGTTTAGCGAAGCCGATCGCAAGCAATTAATCGAGCTCATTGATACCCTCCACCAGTACGACGTCGAACTGATTCACAAACGAAATAAATCATGACCTATCTTTCTACTTTATCCGAAACAAGCCTACTCATCCTCATGCTGGTAGTCTCTACAGGCTTAAGCCTTTTAATCTTCTTTCTAATTCAAAAGTATTGCACCTGGTTAAGCATAAATGATGATGGAATTTTCGGCACCATCTTTGCCAACACCATGCCTACACTGGTTGGGTTTGTCTTTGCATTTGTGACTGTTGCTGCGTGGCAAAACTACAATTCTGTAAGTGACACGGTATCAAAGGAAGCGCATACCTTATTCAATCTTTATCAAATCATGGATGCCTATCCCAGTGAAACCAAGAAAGCTGGACAAGAAGAACTCATTAACTATGCCCAGGCGGTGATTGATCAAGAATGGCCCATTTTGAATCGACAGCAGTTTGATTTAAATGCATTTAAACGCCTCGATCGTATTAAACAAATTTTTGTTGGTCATAAACCTTCAAGCCTTGAGAGTACTGCGATACATAACGAAAGTCTCAGTTTGTTATCAGACTATACGGACTTACGTCGTAATCGAATTGAGAGTGCAAAATCATTTCTGGCAAAACCGATGTGGGCAGCGCTGATCATTTCAGCAGCGTTATTAATTCTCTTTTCTGCCCTCTTTAAAACAAAAAACATTCGCATTCATGCAGTGATGATTGCCTTGGTTGGTGGATCACTTGGCGTGATGTTCTTTCTTTTAGTCATCTATAACAACCCATTTTGGGGGCCGAGCGCGATAGAACCCACTCCATTCAAGAAGACACTGGAGTCGATATCCATTATTAAAAGATAGTTAGATCCTAATTTTGGTCACGAATTCCATTAATCCATTTACTGGAATTTTAAAAAAATCAGATTGACGGGCTGAGTTCTTCAGCATCCAGCTAAAGATAGTCTCTCGCCAAAGAGACATGCCCGATAACTCCTCCGGAGAAATAGCATCCCGAGAAACAAAAAAGGATGTGTCAGATAAGTCAAATTGCAAATCCAGTTTGGCAGCAATCAATTTGAGAATTTCCTGCATATCAGGGGATTCATTAAATCCAAATACCGCCCTCACAAGATGAATATTTTTCCCCAACTCCACTGAGCTTATGCGCTCACTATCTTTAATATAAGGAACATCCCAAGTCACGATATTTAAAAAGAATATTCGCTCATGGATAACGTGGTTATGTTTAATATTATCTGTAAATGCAATGGGCACAAATTCAATGTGTGAGTTTAGATAGACTGCTGTACCTGCAACCTGAGTAGGTGGGTTTTTCAATAAAGCAGTAACAAATACATCTAACTTAACCCCGTCTTTTTTCACAATACTTTCTACGATTTTCTTCCCTTGATACCAGGTGATAAAGAAGAAGAAACAGACTCCGCCCACAAGCAATGGAAACCATCCACCATCAGCCACTTTAGCGGCATTTGCAATGAAAAACGTAGAGTCAATTGTCAAGAATAGCCCGATGATGAGTGTCACCAAGATTCGATTCCATTTCCAAAAATATTGCATCACTAGCCACACCAAAATGGTTGTAGCAATCATGGTGGTAGTGACGGCAATTCCATAGGCAGCGGCTAGATTATCTGCAGACTTGAAGACCAAGACCAAGCCCACCACGACAACAAATAAAGTCCAATTGACGATCGGTATATATATTTGACCAATCTGGCTATCTGAGGTGTGGCGAATATTCATACGAGGAATAAAGCCAAGTTGTATGGCCTGGCTGGTCATTGAAAATGCGCCTGAAATCACTGCTTGTGATGCGATGACGGTAGCAATCGTGGCTAAGATTACCAAAGGAAATACAAATGCTTTTGGCACCATTAAGAAGAAAGGATTACTCACAGCGGCGGGATTTTGCAGCAGCATTGCCCCTTGCCCAAAGTAATTTAATAAGAGGCAAGGCATGACTAAAAAGAACCAAGCAAATCGAATGGAACGACTCCCAAACTGTCCCATGTCGGCATAGAGCGCTTCTGCACCTGTAAGTACCAGAAAAACAGCTCCAAGCACTATAAATCCTTGGGCTGAGTACTCTCTCATGAAATGAATGGCGTGGAATGGACTTACTGCACCCAAAATGACTGGGTTTTGCATTAGTTGATACAGACCCATGAGTCCGATTACTAAAAACCACAGAATCATGATGGGGCCAAATAAATTACCAACCATGCCGGTACCTTTTTTCTGAATCAGAAAAAGTCCAAAAAGAATGGCGAGGGATATCGGTAAAACGTAATCCGCTAGTCCTGCTGATAAGACCTCTAGTCCTGCAACTGCCGATAAGACGGAGATGGCTGGAGTAATAATTGCATCACCATAAAACATACTTGCCCCAAAGATGCCCATCACAATAATGAAAGTGGCATGCTTTGAACCTTTCGGCACCGTTTTTAGTGCCAGAGCCATGAGGGCTAAAATTCCACCTTCGCCATTGTTGTCAGCCCGCATGACAAGAACAACATACTTTAATGAGACAACAATGATGAAGGACCACAAGATCATTGAAAGAATGCCGAACATAGCATTTGGGCTAAATGGGATGCCATGATCTGAGCTAAAACACTGCTGCAATGCATACAAGGGGCTAGTTCCAATATCGCCAAATACAACCCCTGTTGCAGCAACCATGATGGAGATCAAGGACCCTTTTTTTAAATCCCCATTCTTCACGCTTAATTCTATTGGCGGCAAAAGGCTGGCTGGTTTATTGGTTTGCATCGTATTCGGCATTGAGAGCCTTCGAGGTGAATTATTCCGAAGGAGACAGCATAACTGAAACTTGATGTGCTGTTTAGATTATTACTTACCGAGGGTAGGCCCTTGCCAGGATTCCAAGAAAGACCTATAAAGACTGGCCATCTCTACCGGCTTTTCAAGCATGATTAAATGCGAGGCATTCGCGATGGAATAAGAAGTTGGTTTCTGAAATTTCTTATCCAAGAGAGGTCTTCCTGCAATATTGAAGATGCCATCCTCTACACCCCAGACAATAAAGGCAGGTTTAGGAAATTTATTGACAGCTTCTAATGCATTGAGATCGAGATTAACAATATTCCATACTTTTTGATAATGTAGATTATTGACGGTGTACTCCCGCAGAATTTGTTGCTTAACTCCATCTGGAATGATGGGTGGCTTAGCGAATAGAAAGCTCATCTCTAAATCGAATTGGGTATTCGTAGTCGGAATAAATGGATTCACACCCCCGACTATGGCATTGCGCACTTGAGGACTCCACCCAATAATTCCCAGTGGTGCCCCAATGAATCCCAAACTCAAAACTTCTGTTGGGTATTGAGTGCTATAAATTGCTGCAATAGCCCCACCCATTGAATTACCAGCAATATGCAGCGGGGGTATTCCTAACTTGCGAACAAAGAGGTGGAGTAAGTCAGCTTCATTAGTTAATTGATAGTCTTCAATTGCAAAACCCGTGCTCTGGCCATAACCAGGCAGATCGGGTGCGTAAACCATAAACCCCGCATCTGATAACTCACAGGCAAAATCTGCCCATTGCTCCTTTTGAGCAAATAGCCCATGAAGCAATAGGACCGGCTGCCCAGCTCCCATCTTGAAATACTTGATCGAACCTTTTTCAAGAGTCACCGCCTTCTCAACCACTTCACATGAGGGTGCTGCATTTTGCGCGTATACATGAACGCTGCATAAAGCAATCAATAAAAAAGTAGTCAGCTTAAAGTAAATAGTTTTCATATCAGACTTACTGAGTTAAAGCAGGCAAAGAGCCACTCACAACCATATAGAAGCAATAGACCCAAGCCAAAATAAGCAATACCCCAATGAAATACTGCGGAAACCGAATGCCCTGCTCAGGCATTCCTTGCTTCTTGCCGCTAACCATGGCTCTTACTAAGTTTTCTTTTTGAAGCAAGCTCATGATGATAGCAGCGGCAATATGAATAATCACTAATGCCAAGGCTAGACTCGAAATTGCCTCATGCGCACCGCTCATGAAATCCCCAAGAAATTCTTTCACGCTCCAGTAACCACTTAATCCAATCAATAAAATCATGAACATCAGACCGAGCATCACAATCCCGCCCACAGGGTTATGCCCAGGATTGCTCTCTTGATGACCACTTAAAACGCCACTAAAGTGCTCCAGCATTGCTTTTGGACCCTTCACAAATTGGGTAAAACGGGCATATCTAGTGCCAATCAAGCCCCAGACCAGCCTAAACAGCACTAGAGCACAGGCAGAATATCCAAATGCGTAGTGAATCATCTGGAGTCGCTCGGTTTCAGAAGTAAGCCAAGCACCAGCAAAACAAATCACTAAGAGCCAATGAAAAACTCGGGTTGGAATATCCCAAACTAAGATAGTTTGCTTATCAGTCATTTTTTAGGTATCGCAATATTCTTTTCACTAAAAATGCCTTCGGCAGCCGTGGTATGGCAAGCACCACAGTTAGCTGGGCTCTTGATGCCGGCTCGCTTCCAGACATCCGCTTTTATCTCATCATGCTCACGAATAAACCAGGAGGTCTTGCTTATCCGATTCTCTGGTGCTGTCTCACTATATTTTTGTTTAGTGGCTGCATTTTTCTTCAACCAGATAGTAATTTCTGATTTCTCTTTTTCATCAATACTGGCATCTGTACCAAAATGTTTGCTAAGCCCACTCATGACATTTTGCCAACTCTTTTCACTTAGTAATCCCGGCGGGTATGCCATATGACAACTGGCACATTCGGCATCATAAGATTTAGGCATATCGGATGGCATAGGCATTTTGGCAGCAATGGCTGGACCTACTAATAAAACAGCAAACAAGAATGTAAATACACTTTTCATTGGAATCTCACTTCACCGTCATTAGCCAGGCTAACACATCAGCCTTTTCTTGTGCATTACATTCGCGCCCAAGGACATCATTGCAATTACGCTTAAACCACTTATCTACCTTAGCTTCATCCGTAAAGCGTGCAGGATTTGCTGAAGGTGCAAGAGGTTTAATCACCTTGCCGGTGACAATATGCTTGGTATCGTGATTTGGAGGGGTTTCATGACAAGAGGCACAATTCCATTCCTTGCCATGCTTTGCATTAAAGAACTGCTCGCCTCGGGCTATAGATGCCTTACCTGATTGAGCCTCATAGGTCTTTAAAAAATCTTGTGGCGTAGCTGCTTGAACCAATCCAGCTACCATCCATAAGCCAATTACCAGTAATTCTTTTTTAATGCACATTCATCATCTCCACAGAACCTACCCCTCTAGTATGCGCCTATAGAAATAGCTGCAGATGAATACATGAATAATTTACTCAAGCTTACAAGAAGCTTGAAATACTACAGTTTTAATAAGTTTTACCAGCTCACTTGCTTGCCATCAATCCAAGTTTCTTTTACTTTAATATTACGAATATCAGCCGGTGGAGTCTTGCGAGGATTCTTCTCGAGCACCACTAAATCAGCTTGCTTGCCAACTTCTAAACTACCAACGATATTGTCGGCAAAGATTTGGTATGCGGCATCGATGGTGATCGCTCGAATGGCGTCATCAACAGTCACTGTTTGGGTTGGCCCAAGCACTTTTTGAGGAGGCAACTGCCATAAGCGCGTCACTTCTTCGCTGACATAATTCAAAGGTCCCACATTCGAGACTGGCGAATCACTATGCAGAGTAAATTTACCGCCAGCCCGCTTGAAGTCTCCAGCAGGGTCAATACGCTTAGCCCTCTCAGGCCCTATGATGTGATCATGAAACGCAGCACCCCAGTAATTCACATGGCCAATAGTAAAACTAGGAATCACTCCTAACTGAACTGCCTTTTTCACTTGTGACTCATGGTTAACAGTAAAGTGCTCGATGCGTAAACGACGCTCTTGCGGCTTTGGATTGCCTGCTAATAACTTAGAGTAACTATTTAATGCCTGATCAATCGCCTTATCGCCATTAGAGTGTGAAGAAATTTGCCAGCCTTGATCGAAATAGGATTTCATGGATGCATAAATCTCTGCATCTTTGTAATTAAGCGCCCCACTCCACTTAGAACCCTTAGGATAGCTATAGGGATCATTGAGTGCGGCAGTTAAGCCTTGGGTGGAGCCATCAGTAATGTATTTAATACCAATAAATCGTAACTTATCGTCGCCGTCATTGGGTTTGATTGTGTTGTAGCCAGCAGGTAAGGCCTGACTAAATAAGTATCCTCTGACTCTAATAGGCGAGGCATTCTTTGCAAAAATATTTTTGTAAATAGCGATCTCTTTATCCACCCCAAAATTACCGCCAACACTCATCTCTGATGCGCTTGTTACTCCAGTTGAGGCCATTTTTTTCATAGTTCCCTGAACGGCAGAAAACAACTGGGCTTCACTAGGATTTGGCATTTTTGCCATGAATGGTAAAAAGCTTGGTGGCTCTATCAGCTTACCGGTGAGCTTACCCTTGGCATCTTTTACATATACTCCCCCACCAGCAGGATTTGGGGTTTTATCTGTAACGCCAGCAAGCTCTAGAGCCTTGTGATTGACGTAAGCGATATGACCTGACTGATTGACGATGAAGATAGGAACATCTTTAGAAACTTTATCCAATTCATCAGCAGTTAATTCAGCCATAAATGGAGTGGTCCTTGATGGATCTACTCCAAATCCAAATAGCCAGCCTCCAGGCGGCACATTTTTTAGGCCAGCCTTAAGCTTCTGACTCAATGTATCCAGGGTGTCATAGGGCAAAGTAAAGTTACTTAAATTCAGTCCAAGACCTTCGAATACTGCAGTCAACATAATGTGTACATGTGGCTCAACAAAGCCCGGCATGAGAGTTTGGCCCTTCAGATCAATGAGCTTAGTAGATTTAGATTGCCACTGCTTTGTAATGGCATCTTTCTTTCCTAGGGCAACAATCTTTCCGTTTTGCACTGCTAGCGCATCCACCTCTTCATTCTTAGCATTCACCGTCACAATGGGGCCGCCAAAGAAAATGGTATCCGCATTAGAGTCAGCAGCATTCACTAATGGATTTAGCACCAGCATGCAACACGCAGCGAGAGTGGATCTGAGAAATAAAGTCATCAATGAACTCCGTAAGGTAAAAACCGCAAATAATTAACTCTCATCATAGTGGATGAGAGTCTATTTTTATAATTGAAGGGCTCTGGCAGTCATCAGAATATTATGGGACTGATTAATAAGCGCTCAGTGAATAAATATACTAAGCCCAAAATTCTTTAATTTTTGAAGCCTCTACTTTAGCTCGTTGATACCCTATCCGCAACGCGCCTGCAATCTGTTTTGGGTCAAGGAGGTTTAATCCTGGAGGGGTACCCGCAACAATCCAGAGCACTTTTGTACCCGTGGCTTCCACATCTTTTATGTTTTGAGCAATAGGATGTGGAATATTGGTCAAGATTGCACCTGTTACTCCATCAGTTAATGTAATAACTAAGGTTCTTTTAGAGCCAGCCACCACATCGATATGAGCAGGATTAGAACAAATACCGCCGTCCATTACATAACGTTGCCCCAATAGGGTTGGACCATCAACCCCTGGTAGCGAGCTACTGGCAGCTGCACCGTGCGCCAAGGGAATATTATTTTTTCTAGCAACGTCTTGGCCAATAACCAATCTCTCTCCTGAATAGCAATCAATCCCGGTTGTAAACATCCGAGCAGTAGGCCAATCTTTTTTACTATCCCCAGTTAAGAGAGCTGCAAGCTGCTCAATACGACTACCATTTAATTTATTGTCAGCAGCCAATGCCGCTGCACCAATAATTTGGCGAGTTTTAGTACTACCATCTACCGCACTCATATTGATTTGAGCTGCGCGCATCTGACTCAGATTGGGACTGGTGACGGGCGCAATCTTAGCTAAGATTTGTGGAAACTTTCCAAAGAAATCGAACTCAGCACGTAAGCGACCAAACTCCCCGGACAATAGTGAGGAGCCCATGTATGCACCTGCAGACGTACCAACAACCATCTCAGGAATATTGGCCATATCTAAACCTGCCTCGTATAGACCATGAAAGAATCCGCAATACCAAGCAATGTAATACTCTCCGCCGCCGCCAAGCACCATGGTCCGATCAAGTCCTTTGGCCAACTTTGATACCGTGGGCTTACTAGCAATCGGAACAGATAAACCATCTTTAGAGAATAATTTTTGAGAAATATCAGCTGCTGCAGCTTCAAGCTTAGCTTCTGAATTTGAAATGGCATGAGATGTTGGAATACTCATGCCCGAGCCACCAACTACTGCTGCCGTACCTGCGACTGTTGTTTTCAGAAAATGACGTCGAGACATTGCCTACCTTTTTAAAAGACTCTCGATCAATATATCACCCCATGAAAAGGGGCTATGTGACAAAAATTTTAAGACCTTACCTTAAGCAACCTGTATGTGCAACTACTAATTAATGGTTTTTATGGGCCGAAGTTACCAACTTTTCAGTGTAGGCAATTGCCACTGCTGAAAGCACAAAGGTGATATGTATCAAGGTTTGCCACATCAGGGTTTTTTCATCATATGAAGCAGCATTAATAAACGTTTTTAGCAAATGAATTGATGAGATACCAATGATGGCCGTTGCCAACTTCACCTTCAGCACGCCGGCATTGACATGTGACAACCACTCAGGTTGATCTGGGTGGTTCTGCAACTCCAATCGAGAAACAAAGGTCTCCCAACCACCCACAATGACCATAACCAATAAGTTAGAGATCATCACCACATCAATTAAACCTAACACAATGAGCATCAATGCCGTTTCAGTGATGGTCTTATTGGCCATCATGCTCATGAGATGAACTAGCTCTAACCAAAACTGCCAAACATAGACGCCTTGAGCAACAATAAGGCCAATATATAAGGGCGCCTGTAACCAGCGGGACATAAATATCCAACGCGGTAATGGACGTAATTTTTTGTCTATATAGGTTTGTTTATCGTCATTCATGATGAGATTCTATCCCTGTTTTCGTTCTGGGTTTACCCACTCAATACTTGGTAATTAGATCATGATTTTAAGCTTGCGGGTAAGTGGAACCCAGCACTAATGCAGCTTGACGATAGAGTGGGTCCTGCGATGAATCGATCGACTCAAAGTATCCAGAAAAACTTTAAACCAACCATGCAGAGCTAGTTGATGCATTTTATACAGGCTGACATACATCATCTTGGCAAAGAGTCCTTCAACCATGAGGCTCCCACCAATGAGGCCACCCATCATGCTCCCCACACTACTGTATTCTCCAAGCGACACTAAGGAACCAAAGTCTTTATATTTATATGGCTTGAGAGCTTGATTATTCATAATCCGGTTAATTTGCTTATACAAGTGCGTTGCTTGCTGATGAGCTGCTTGGGCCCGTGGTGGAACAATGCCGCCTTTGCCATTATTTGCCTCAGGCCAGGGACATGCAGCACAATCACCGATCGCAAAGATATTGGGATCTAATGTGGTCTGTAAGGTTGGCAAGACTACAAGCTGGTTAACATGATTAGTCTCCAGACCCCCAATACCCTTGAGGAAATCAGGCGCCTTAACTCCTGCAGCCCAAACAATCAACTCCGCTGGTACCTCAACACCATTGGCAAGCACAACTTTATCTGCCTCAACTTTTTGTACCTTGGCATTTGTCATTACTTCAACACCCAGATCAGACAATAATTTATCTGCCGCAGTGGATATACGTGGTGAAAGCGCTGGCAATATTTGAGGGGCAGCCTCAATTAAAGCAACCTTTAAATCTTTTTCAGGATCTACCCTATCCATTCCGAAAGAAATGATGGCGCGAGTAGTGCGATGTAGCTCAGCGGCGAGCTCAACACCGGTTGCCCCTGCTCCAATAATGGCAACCTTTAATTGATGGGGGGCTAAGGGAGTAGTCTGCGCTTGTGCTCGTAGGCAAGCATTCACTAAGCGGAGATGGAATCGTTTCGCATCTCCCATCGACTCGAGTCGTTGAGCATATTGTTGGACGCCCTGTGTACCAAAGTCATTGGTTAAGCTACCAATTGCAATGACTAATGTGTCATAAGAAATAGTTTGCATTGGAGTAACCAATTCACCTGAATCATCAACATAAGCAGATATTTGAATTTGCTTCTTTTCTCGATCAATACTAGTTAGCTCACCCATGCGGAATTTAAAATGATGCCAATGCGCTTGGGCAATGTAATCTAACTCTTGATCCGCCAGATCCATTGATCCAGCCGCCACTTCATGTAATTTAGGCTTCCAGATATGCGTTCTATTTTTATCAACCAAGGTCACTTGAACTTTATTTGCATTGAAGCGATCTCCCAGCTTAGTAGCCAACTCCAGTCCGCCAGCACCCCCACCTACGATAACGATTCGATGTGCGTGAGACATATTTACCCTAAACCTTTGAAAGTCTTAGCTCTGTTGAGCATTGTTTAACCTTAGCAACCAAAGCCGCCACATTATCCGGCGGTGTGAATTGACTAATACCATGACCTAAATTAAAAATATGTCCATCTAGCGGATTGCCATTCTTGACCTGTGCACCCGATAAATTATCGAAGCATCGTTGGATTCTATCCTCAATTTCCTTCGGATTCGACAGCAGAATTGAGGGATCGAGATTTCCTTGAATGGCAATTGGCTCATTCGTTGCTTGATTGATGACCTCACGCGCCCTAGCCAAATCAATGGTCCAATCCAAACCCAATACGTTTGCGCCTGAAAGCGCAATATCATTTAGCCAAATACCCCCACCCTTGGTAAATAAAATGATGGGTACTGAATCATATTGAGGCTTACTTCGTAAGTTTTGAATAATGTTGGACATCGGCTCAAGAGAATATTTCAGATAATCTGAGCTCGTTAATAAACCGCCCCAAGTATCAAAAATCATGACCGCCTGCGCACCAGCATCTATTTGCAAAGATAAGTATTCAGTTACGGAATGCACATTAATATCCAGGATCTTCTGCATGAGATCCTGGCGGTCATAGAGCATCTTCTTAGCGCTTGCAAAGTCGCGCGAACCGCCACCTTCAATCATGTAACACGCTAATGTCCATGGACTTCCAGAAAATCCAATTAATGGAACTTGCTGCTTGCCATTGGAACTAAGCGCCTTTGCAATCGAGCTTACCGAGTCAAATACATACTGCAACTGATCCATATCAGCTTGATGTAATTTATTGACCTCGGATTCAGAACTTAAAGGTCTTGCAAATCGTGGTCCGTCCCCATTTTCAAAAGAGAGGCCCAAGCCCATTGCGTCTGGGATGGTTAAGATGTCGGAGAATAAGATCGCTGCATCAAGACCAAAACGATCGATCGGCTGGAGTGTTACTTCGGTTGCGTATTCAGGATTTTTCGCTAGATCCAAAAAACTCCCAGCTTTAGCCCTGGTAGCGCGGTACTCTGATAAATAGCGACCGGCCTGACGCATTAACCAAACTGGGGTTCGCTCAGTCTTTTGGCTAAAACAAGCTCTAATAAATAAATCGTTCTCTAGCTGAACTGCCATAACTTGCTAAATTAAATTTTGCGCAATCGCTCAACGTAGAAAGTAGCCTTTTCGAGCGCATCTGCAGCATCAATTCCAACCATATCAGCACCGAGAGTATCAACAAGTTCAGGAAATTGATTAAATACCGGGCTGCCTATGATGACGCCAACATGCGGATTTTTTGATTTGGCTTTGATACTTTTAATTAATTCCTTCAACTGCGGAAACTGCTCTCGCACACTGGCTGATAAACCTACAACATCAAACCATTCATTTGCAGACATGGCAATAATTTCTTCTTCGGTAGCAGCCAACTCACCCCAAATGCGCCATCCAGCTCTAGCAAAGAATTCAGAAACCATAAACAGACCTAAATTGTGCTGAGATCCAGGCAACGGCACCAGCATGATGCTAGAGCCTGTTTTATTTTGTTCAGCGTACTGCTGAAATACAGGACTTAAGTCATACATCAACTGCTTAATACGCCACAGTGCAATGGTGACCTCAGTAAAGCTCGATTCATCCTCTTCCCACATTTGCCCTAATTTTCTAGCGACCGGGGTTAACAAAAGCAGGTAAATATCTTCTAAGCTGGTTCCGGAAGTATGAATGGTCTTTACATAAGTTACTGAAGTGCGTGCATCCTCCTGGAGAACTAATTGAGTTAATTCTGAAATCCTTGTTTCATCAATAATTGCTTTTGCCAGCAAGTCCTCAGGAATCGATGATTCAAGATGCCGCTCAATGATGTGAGGGAGTATCTTCCCTTCGATGGTTTTGACCAGGGATTCTAGGTACTCAGCCTCTGTACAGGCCTTTTCAAGCGGGTGGGTTTCTTGTTCTTTTTTAAAGTTGGCTGTAGTAGGCGCGCTAGATACCAAACAGTCACTCCACATGCTATCCGCTACCTTGGATGACTGTTGATTTCCTTCTTTAAAGTCTTCCTGCTTGGATTTCTTCTTAAATCCTGCAATGCTCACCAGCCGAGATAAATTCATGAACATCACTAGATCAAGACACGGCATCAAAAAAGAATTTTTTGAAAAATACCGTGGCTGCCTAAGAGCCTCTTTATTGGAATCCTTACTTTATAGATTCTTTCCAACAAATGCACAAACGATTAACTGTAGGTGCTTTCCCTAGAGTCCTTTAATTCCTCTTTTCTGGGCTCCAAACCGTATGTCCGTACAAGTTTCCATACATGGGACGGGACCATATTCTTGATTTTGTGCGGCGCAGTACTGCGTAGATGAATAACTGACTCGATTGCTTTCATCTCAATTCTGGCTTTTGCAAACTCGAGACCACGGGGACCAAACCTGGGCATGACCCAGGCAAAAATGCTTCTCAAGAAATTAGGCATTCGTTGAAGAGGTAAGCCTCCCGCAGCCAATTCCACATTTTTCATGAAGCCCTTTACTGGGCCCAAACGATTGCCCGCTGACTCCAGGGCTTCCAGAAGAATTTCAGGCTCCAATAACTTGGCCATTTCTTGGCCTCTCTCATTGCGAATGATCAGCCACTGCTCTCCCGTACCGGCCATATACCCAACAGTAATATCCGAAAGAGAATTGACATAGTCAACGCAAGTTTTACAAGTGGTTGGGAAAAAGTCTTTTGGTAAATCTGAAAGGGGCAATTTGAGAAAAGGAATCTCTTGAATGCGACCATCTGAAAAGCGCAGCTCAACATGGTAGTTCGCTTTAAATTCTAAATAGGTAATCTCTTCTGGTTTTTGCGATAGCAAACCTAAGAAGTGATGAAAATTTTCTGTTGTGGTGTTGTCTGAACAGGGAGAACCAATAATTAATAGTTTTTCGAAATCCAACTCTTTCTCAAGAGCTCTAGCTGCATAAACCTGACACGGAATACCGACCATTGCCACTCTTTGATATCCAAGATCCTTAGCTTGCTCAAGATATTGAACAATGGGTGCGTAGCCCATTTTCATTCCTCTACATACCTGCATATCCTCTGCTCTGCTAATGATGACAGGCTGTGGTCTCCATTTATCTTCAGGATCAGAGGACATCGCGATGACTGCATCCACAATCCCTTGCTCCAATAGCACCTCACATAATCGAGTGATGATGCCAGTCCATTGCGCTCCCTCTAATGGCTTTTTAAGGCTCGCCCGATACATTTGTAAATAGGTGCCAAAAAAGACTTCATCTGAATCCCCCATCTCACGAACTCGTCCATGAGTAGTAATTTCAAATTGAGGATAGTTGGGCTGAATGAATTGACAAGCAGTTGCGCAACGCTTAGGTTGCTTGGTTCTAGAGACCCCGCAATCGGTACATAGATCACGATATGGGGCAATCTCGATTGTCTCCATCATCGTCTAATGTCTAAGCTAGTCGCGCTATGACTCTTTGCTTTATCTTTTCTGGAGAGAGTCCATATAGATCTAAGAGGAAATTCACTTCACCATGCTCGACATATTCGTCAGGCAATCCGATTTGCATAGACTCAATTTGAATATTTTGCTCGGCCAGGACCTCGAGACAGGCGCTACCAGCACCACCCTTCACTGCACTATCCTCAACAAAAACCAAAGCATCATGAGTGCGCGCAATATTGATTAATAACGCTTCATCTAATGGCTTCACGAAACGCATATCAATCACGGTTGCATTAAGCTCTTCTGCCACTGGTAGAGCGTTATATAGAAGTGGACCAAAACAAACAAAGGCAATCTTCTTATTGGGCTTCTGCTTCTCAGAAATTGATCTGACAACCCTACCCTTACCTAGAGCTAAAGGCTCTAATGCCTGACCAGTAGTTTCTGAACCGATTCCTGCCCCACGTGGATAACGTACTGCCGCCGGTCCATCATGCATGAAGGCAGTGGTCAGCATTGCGCGACACTCTTGCTCATTCGATGGCGTCATGAGAACCAAATTAGGTAGGCAACGTAAAAATGCTACATCAAAGGCGCCCGCATGGGTTGCACCATCAGCGCCAACTATACCGGCACGATCAATTGCAAACACAATCGGTAAATTTTGCAAAGTGACGTCATGAATCAGCTGATCGTAGCCACGCTGCAAGAAAGTGGAATAAATTGCAACAACCGGCTTTAATCCTTCACAAGCAATCCCTGCTGCAAATGTAACGGCGTGCTGCTCTGCAATTCCGACATCGTGGTAACGATCTGGGAAGCGCTGCTCAAATTCAACTAACCCAGAACCTTCGCGCATCGCGGGAGTAATGGCGATGAGACGTTGATCTTGCTCACCCATATCGCATAACCACTCACCAAAAACTTGCGTATATGTTTTCTTACTTGAAGGTTTAACTTGAATACCTTCTGCGGGATCAAATTTTCCAGGCCCATGATAAAGAATAGGATCGCTTTCAGCTAATGAATACCCTTTCCCTTTCTTGGTAATAATATGCAAGAACTGCGGACCTTCGGTTTGCGCTAACACCTTAATGTTCTCTAAAGTTGCTACCAAGACATTTAAATTATGGCCATCTATAGGGCCGTAATAGTCAAAACCGAATTCTTCAAAAATCGTTGCTGGTCCAACCATTCCTTTGGCGTGACCTTCTAGCCTTTTGGCAAATTCACGAATCGGTGGAGCTACAGAGAGGACTTTATCTAAACCTCTTTTTGTGGCAGCGTACATTGAGCCAGAAATCAATTTCACCAAGTAGCGATTCAGTGCTCCAACCGCAGGTGAAATGGACATCTCGTTGTCATTCAGAATAACAATCAAAGGCACTTTTTTATTTACGCCCGCATTATTCATTGCCTCAAATGCCATACCGGCACTCATAGCACCATCCCCGATGACCGCAATGACATTACGTGCTTCATTTTTGGCTTTTGCAGCGACAGCCATTCCCAAAGCAGCAGAAATACTCGTAGATGAATGAGCAGTTCCAAAGGAATCGTATTCACTCTCGCTTCGCTTAGGAAAGCCAGAGATGCCACCATACTGCCTTAGGCCCGCCATAGAATCTCGGCGACCCGTCAAGACTTTATGTGCATAGCTTTGATGACCTACATCCCAGACAATTCGATCATAGGGAGTATCAAAGACATAGTGCAAGGCTAGCGCTAATTCAACCGTTCCTAAATTAGACGATAAGTGACCACCAGTATTTGAGACAGAGCTCAATATAAAATTGCGCAATTCTCTAGCGATTTGCGGTAACTTAGCCGCTTCATACGCTCGCAGATCATCCGGATTTGTAATGGTCTCTAGGAGGTTAGTCATTTTTAGCATAGCCGCCTCACTTCGATGAATAGATTTTAGAGATGATTTTTTTATATTCTTCTAAGTTTTCATTAGAAGAATGCTTCAAAGCATGGATTGGAGCGTGCATAAATTTATTGGCCAATGCAATAGCCATATGCGAGAGGACCACCATAGGATCATCACCATTGGCAATTCTTCTGGTGGCCTTTTCTAGCTCAATCTTTTGATATTGCTCACCCACATCTTGAATGGTCTTAATAATAGGTACAACTGCTCTTTTTTCTAAAGTTTCATAAAACTCCAGAACGCCTTTTTCAATAATCTTCTCTGCTTCACCGATAGATTCAAGACGGTTGGCTTTACCAGCATTGACGATCTCACCTAAGTCATCAATCGAATAGAGGTAAGCATTTTTTAAACTCTTAATTTCGGGCTCAAAATCTCTTGGCACCGCCAAATCAATCAAAGCAATCGGGCGAGACTGACGGGCTTTCAATGCGGTTTTCACCATGCCCATACCAATAATTGGCAGTGAACTAGCTGTACAAGAAACCACCACATCGTATTGATACAAATGCTGAGCTAAATCAGCCAAAGGAAAGACTTCAGTCTTTAAATTTTGATTGTTAAATGTTTGAATTAACTCACTACCCCGATCCATGGTTCGATTGGAGATAGCAATCTTTTTAGGATTTTTACCAGCAAAGTGACTTGCGCAAAGCCCAATCATTTCCCCGGCGCCAATAAACAAGACATTGCATTCGCTTAGCTGCCCAAAAATACGTTCGACTAACTTCACAGAGGCACCTGCCATCGAAACAGAATGGGCGCCTATTTGAGTATTGCCACGCACTACTTTGGCAACTGAAAATGTTTTATCAAATAATGGCTTTAAATAAGATCCTAAAGTTCCAACCTGGCTAGCGTTCTCAATGGCCTTTTTCAATTGACCCAAGATTTGCGTCTCGCCTAGGACCATGGAATCGAGACCACTTCCCACTCTAAAGGCATGTTTTACTGCATCACTCTCCTTGGCAGAGTAGATATACGGCTTTAATTCATTTTGCTGAACATTATTCTGGGCTGCAAGCCATTCAAAAGCGCGATTTTCTAAATGATGATCCTCATAGTCAACATCATTGGCTGCACAATAAATCTCCATACGATTACAGGTAGATAGAATCGCAACCTCTGGCTGATGTTCAGCACTCTCTCTATGTAAGTATTTTCTTAAATCTATTAAAGAGTCTTGCAAAACTTCGGGCGCAATCGCCACACTCTCCCGGATATCAATCGGAGCTGTGTGGTGATTTACACCGAGGTTTAGCAACTTCATACTAGGCATATGCTCAGTAAGCTCCTGGATTAAGGACTAAGGTTTCCCAATTTAGACGCATGGCGATAGTTACCCAAATTAAATAAGGCACCATCAGATAGGCCGCAACTCTACGTATTGGCCACATGACTAATATGATGGCTAGCACTGAGCCCCAGAGGAAAAAGGCTTCCACAAAAGACCAGTCGGGGTGCTGCATCCGGAAATAAAAGACACTCCACAGCACATTCAAAAATCCATTCAAGAAGAAAAGAATGTTGATAGTATTTTTTTGAGACTGTGTCGGACGACTATTAAATGCAACCATCCACGCTAAAGCAGACAGAATAAAAATAATGGTCCAAATTACACCAAAGGACCAATCTGGTGGTTTCCAAGGCGGCTGGATTAATGAGAAATACCAAGGCCCCAATTTGGTGGCTAAACCACCCAAGACTGAGGTGGCAACCATCCATCCAGCTATCAACCACAAATACTTATGTTGGAAAAATATTTTCATACTTTTGCGAGACCTAAGAGGTGCCCCATATCCTTAATAAATATCTTGAGATGTGCCATAGGCTTCTTACGTACTAACTTTTTATTCATGTAGGACTCAAAAGTCAGCTTTTGAACATCCTTGTCCTCGCACATCTTGACAAAGCTCTCACGTCTTTTATCTGTTGAGTACCAAAAATATTGCATGATGCCTAAAACAATAAAGGTCATGCGATGCTCTTTCATGAAGCGCTTACGTGCGAGCTTGAGTTTTGCCGGATCATTACTTTCGACAAATTCAGCAACAGCTTCAGCCGCTAACTGACCACCCAGCATCGCGTAGTAAATACCTTCTCCAGATGCAGGAGCAACTACGCCAGCTGCGTCGCCTGCTAAAACAACTTGCTGACCATCGTCCCACCTCTTGAGAGGTTTCATCGGCAAAGGCGCCCCTTCATGCCGAATCAATTCAGCACCCTCTAAGCCAATATCTGCACGCAGCTTGGCTACTGCATTTCTGAGTGAAAAGCCTTTATCCGCACTGCCAGTGCCAACGCTGATGGTGTCACCATGTGGAAATACCCAACCATAAAAATCAGGTGATACAGGTTTTTGATATAAAACGTCACATCTCGTTGCATCAAAAGAGAGTGGTTTATCGGTAGGGGTTTTAATAATCTCATGGTAGGCAAATACATAATTTGCCTCAGCACATCCTGGCACCCCAGCGCTTCTTCCCACTTGTGATTTTGCGCCATCAGCCCCAACTACCGCTTTCGTTAAAACGCTTTTTAATGCGCCTTGATCACCATCCCGCGCACCACGCGAGCGATAGTAGATCCGCACATTGGATCCTTCTCGTTTCAGAAATTCAAATAAGCCATCTTCACGGGTTGCGCCTGCAGCAACTGCACGCTGTCTTAACCATTCATCAAACTGAGCGCGATCTACCATTCCGACAAAACCATTTTCAATCGGAATATCTACTGTTTTTCCCAGTGGCGATACCATCCTTGCAGATTTTGCTTTGGCAACCAATAGCTCATCTGGAATTTGAAAGTCTTTAATTAAACGCGGCGGAATCGCACCGCCACAGGGTTTAATACGACCACGCTTATCTAATAACAAGACTTGCTTGCCCTTTTCAGCCAGCGTTTGAGCAGCAGTGGCACCAGCAGGTCCACCACCAACTACTACTGCGTCATAAATAAATTCTGTCGTCATGTTTCACCTCGCTCCACTAGGACTACTGGTTTTGCTCTCAACTTGAGATGCCATATATGCGGAAGCAATAAAGAGAATTGCTTCAATAAAAAAGACCGATGAATACGCAAATGCCGGATTAGTAAAGATAGATCTCGCAAGATCACTAGCGCCAGCACCCAAAAGACCACCCAAGCCAAATGCAATTGCTTGAGCGCCACCCCAAAGGCCAATCCTGACGCCCTCTTTACCAGAACCTCCCACTACAGCCAATCGCATCATGGAAGCAATCGCTGCAATAGAAAATGCACCGTTGGCTAAACCCAAAACAAATACATTGAGTTTTAAGGGCCAGGCACCTTCGACAATGCCAGCGAGCACCAAACCAAACATCGCCATTGCTGACGCAAGGCAGCCATAAATCATCCAGGATCTCAGGGATCCAAAATAAGGCCTCAATCTGCTGGATCCACAAATCGCCACTAGAAGCATTCCTGTCAACACTCCTGAATGCTGGATACCAGAGAGGCTAGTAGTCTCACCCAAGGAGTATTTAAAAACAATTCCAGCGAAAGGTTCCAAAATTAAATCTTGCGCGCTAAAGGCAAACATCGACAGAAAAATAAAGATGGTGAATTTTCTAGTATCCGAATCAGCCAAAATATCCGCTAAGGCTTTTCTAAAAGGTGTTTTTTTCTCGCTACTAATGGGTTTATTTTCTAGCTCATGCCCCTCTAATTTGTAGAGAGCCAATACTGTCAATACACAAGCAATCGAAGAAATAATTCCGGAGATCAGAATGACTTTTTCTGGAGAATAGGGATCCAAAAATTTTCCTGCAATGCCGCTCGTAAGGGCAAAACCAAAAATCATCATCAGCCAGACAGTAGTCGCTGCTGCTGCTCTTCTGTCATCGCTCACACCCTTTGCCAATAGCGCTAACAAGGATGTGCCACTCATACTCACACCAATACCAATCAAGAAGAAGGCAACAATAGCCGCCGCAATACCAAAGATTAAGTTCACACCCATGAGGGTTGTGGCGATAGCCGCACCAAATCCACCAAGCGCTAATAAACCTATGCCACCAATGATCCACGGGGTTCTTTTAGCGCCGATATCAGACTCAAATCCCATCCGTGGCCGAATGACTTGAACAAAATAATGAATAGCCACTAACAAACCTGGAAGGCTCGCAGGCAAGGCCAACTCCACAACCATAATGCGATTTAATGTTGAAGTAGTCATGACGACAATAGCGCCAATGGCTGCCTGTACTAAGCCAAGACGCACAATACTGATCCACCCAAAGGTAGATGATTGATAAAGAGGCTGTGTCATAGCAATGCTCATGACTGCACTCCTAAACTATTCACTGCAAATGCAGCCACCATCATTCCCGAGACCAATAAAGGGACTCCAAAGCCGCTATAGAACAGGGCTTTCTCAATCGGCTTTTTCAAAAAGTCCCTTAGCAATAGAATCTGCCCGATCATGAGTCCACCAATGACAAATGCATAAATAGGCTTATCCCAATACAGGAGCAAGCCGAGGACAAGGAGTTGTGGGACCAACATCATCAGCGCAGAAACTTGAGCAGCCTTGAATGCACCAAGCTGAACAGGCAAGGAACGCACGCCCATTTGTCGATCGCCTTCAATGGCCTTGAAATCATTCAAAGTCATGATGCCGTGCGCGCTCGCACTATAAAGACCTGCAAGTATTAGTGAAGGCTTGCTAGGTATTACTCCTCCCGAGAGCAAAGTTGCTCCAGTAACCCAAGCTAAGCCTTCGTAACTAACTCCACATGCAAGATTGCCAAGCCAACCATTATTTTTAAATCGGATTGGCGGCATGCTATAGAGCCATGCCAACACTAAAGCCAAGATGGTTGCCAGAAATCCAATGGGGCCCAAAAAGCTTCCGACCCATAATGAAATGAATGACCAAATCAACGCGATATACAAACCCCATCTACCTGGAATGCGACCTGATGGAATAGGTCGATTAGGTTCATTGATTGCATCTACATGTCTGTCATACCAATCATTGACTGCTTGACTAGATGCACACACTAGAGGTCCAGTAAGCAATAAACCCAGGAAAAATATTGGCAGATTGTCAGCAATCTGCTCACTGCCAGTAATCGATCCACAAGCAAATGCCCACATTGGCGGGAACCAAGTGATGGGCTTTAAAAGCGTCAAAATTGCTTTGGGATCTGGCAGCTTCATGCAAATGATTTTGTCATTGACATTTAAAAGTGTCAATTAAATTTGACACTTTTTATGCTGATTTTTACCAGTGAAAACCCTTATATATCAAGGGGTAAGGCCTATTTTGAGGCTTAAGCTGCTTTCAGCAGGCCTTTTGGTAAAGAAAAGTTGACGGTTTCCTCGATTCCCATCATCGGAACCACCGAACCCCGGCAAAGGGAGTTAATCGACTCAATAATTGTCGCTGTGAGGGCCTCTGGGGCAGAAGCGCCAGCGGTTACCCCGATATTCTTCACGGATTTGAACCATTCGGCCTGAATCTGCTGGGGATCATCCACCAAGAATGCCGGCACATGCAGACTGCTTGCAAGCTCTTGCAGTCGCTTCGAATTAGAACTATTTTGACTGCCCACCACAATGACGACATCGACATGGGGAACCATGGCCTTTACAGCGTCTTGTCGGTTTTGGGTTGCATAACAAATATCCTGACGTTTAGGCGCATGAATCTGTGGATATTGATGAATGAGAGCTTCGGTAATTTCTAAAGTCTCATCAACCGATAAAGTCGTTTGAGTGACATAAGCAAGCAAATCCTCTTTGCCAAAAGGAAGCTTGTCTACATCCGATACATGCTCAATTAAATGAATAGAAGAATCCACTTGTCCCATCGTGCCCTCTACCTCTGGATGACCACGATGACCAATCATAATAATTTGATAACCACGCTCTTTTAAGCGAACAACCTCAGCATGCACTTTAGCCACTAGGGGGCAAGTAGCATCGAACACCTGAAATTGACGTTCGTCTGCTTCATACCGAACCGCTTTAGAAACACCATGTGCACTAAAAATTAATATCGCGCCTTTAGGCACTTTATCTAACTCATTAACAAAAACGACGCCGCGGGCCTCAAACTCTTTCACAACATAGGCGTTATGGATAATTTCATGACGCACATACACAGGGGCTCCATACTGCTTCAGCGCTTCCTCTACGATGAGGATAGCCCTCTCTACTCCCGCACAAAAGCCGCGGGGTTGAGCTAAGTAGATCGTTTTATATGAGCCCATAATGTACCGTCAATTAACGATGATTTTTATAGCCCCACTTCCATAGCAGCTCACTAGGAAATGGCATGATCAGGAATAAATGCTCCAACAATCCAAGCGCTATGAGTGTTCCCAATAAAGCAGAGGAAGTTATTTCATAAGCAGAGGACTCAGAAGCAGCACGTGTCCAAATGGGAACCAGGAAGATCACTGAAAGCAGAATAGAAAATGGCATTAAGAAATTCATTGCTCTACGTTTAAAGTAAGTAATGAGATATTTCAAATGCTGTGGCAAGAATGCTTCATTGAAATTTAATACGCCCAAGAAAATATTAATCTTGGTGCTTTGACGCATTCCCCACAAGATGACATAGGTCCATAAGCCAGTTTGGTTTACAGCGTCCATGTTCATGAGGAAGATAACAACACCCAAACTGAGCAAAGTCAGCTCGTGATAATTAATAGTCTGAAATGCATACCAAGCTCGTCTCATACCGCTAAGACCAGTAGGACAATCTGAACGCCTGGATCCAGTAATGTAGCCCAGTAAAAAGGCTAACTCTTGCCAACCCCAAATCATAATGGCGCAAGTGAATGAACAATACGCAGCAGCAACAGTGGTTTGCTGACTCGAGATTTCTAAACCCCAAAATGCCATCAACAAAACAATTATTGAAAGTGCAAAGATCGTCTTGAAAAAACGCTTTGGCAAACCATTCAGTTTCAAAATAAGACCCGTGCTAAACCACCATACAAAGATGGTGAATATCAGGGGGCTTATCCAAAAATACATTGATACTTACCAGACAGGTGCCAAACGAATATCAGCCGGTAGCTCATTTGGAACTACTGGTAAAAGATAAATATGAACGAAGGTAGCCGCGGCCGATACCGCCAAAGCGCCACGCTTGATTGCTGAGAAGAATCCACCCTTTTGCTTCAGCTCTTCAACTTCATCAGAGATCTTTCTCAACTTTTCAAAACCCTTCCAAACCCTTGGGTCATCTAAATTAATGGTGAATGGGAATACTTGCTTCGAAATTTCTGAAGTGATCTTGAGAACCTCACGGTCATAGTCTGTTGGAGAGACGCCAAGTGCCTTATGAAATTCTGGTCTTGAATGATCGCGAACATACATCGTTGCATAAACAGCGATCAGGAAAAAACGAATCCACAAACGATTCACACCGGTAAGTAACTTAGGATTGGCGCGCATTAATAATGCAAAAGCTTCACCATGGCGGAATTCATCGTTGCACCATTTTTCAAACCAGAGAAAAATCGGGTGAAAACGCAATTCTGGGTTCTTTTGAACAATACGGAAAATAGCGATATAGCGTGCATAACCGATCTTCTCGGAAAGATACGTGGCATAAAAAATAAACTTCGGCTTAAAGAAGGTGTACTTTTTAGTTCTTGCCAAAAATCCTAAATCAACACCAATACCAAAATCTTTCAGCCATTGGTTAATAAAGCCCGCATGCCTGCTCTCATCTCGAGCCATATAGGTAAATAGGCTTTTGAGATCTGGGTTGCTAATCGATTTCTTAATTTCTGAATACAGGACACAACCTGAGAATTCAGAAGTAATAGAGCTAATCAAGAAGTCTAAAAACTCTTGATATAGCCCTTCTGGAAGATGGGAATAATCCTTGGACATATCCTCAGGCCGCTGAAAGTGGGTCTGATTAATATCCTGATCAAACTCCCGCATTAAGCGATCCCACTCGGGTCTAACTGATGAGATATCAAAGCGATCCATCTCATCAAAGTCTGTTGTATAAAAGCGAGGACTCAGAATGGTATTTTCAAGAGCGCGGTCTGTGGACTCATTGAGAGGACGCCCCATAGGCATTGTTGATGCATTGGCACTCATACCTTCACTCCTTCATTCAAAATCATTGTTACCGTCTCTTTGCTAGGCATCTGCCTTGGATATTTTTTAGCCTTACTAAATCGTGTGGTGGAAAAACTGACCTCATAGAGCATCGTGACTTCTAGTCTTGCTGTGAGATATACCCACAGTCGCGAGAAGATGCCTGCCTTAGAAACCGTCGCAGTGCGCTCATAACTTAATACTTCACCAAAGGAGATATCTACTATTGGGTCGTGGACCAATACTTCATCACCAGGGCCAACCTGGACGCCACTCAAATCAACGTGAGCGTAAAGAAATTCAGCCGTATTGGACATATCAACCTGACAGGGAACAATTTGTTTTGACATAGTTATCTCGTGTTATTTAAAAATGCTGCAAATTCTGCTGCGTTATCTTTTCCGAATGACTCTAAGTCAATTCGATTTTTTGTTGCTAGATCGGTTAAGGTGAGCCTTCCGTCAGGACGGCTGACTAATTCAAATGCATCATCGCTCGAGATTTGACGGATGCGACGATCACGAGCAAGGGCTCTCAAAATACCTCTTATAAAGCCAGCCTGACCTTCAACCTCAGCAATCATTTGACCGCTTTCTGCCGAAATCACACCAACCGAACCATTTGGAAGGTCTCTAAAGTGCAAGATTCTCTTAGCTATCACTTGAGTATCTGTTTGCTGCTCCAACTTTTCAGATCGATCATAAGTTGCAACAAGCAGAACCACTACCGCCAGCAATGAGGCAATGAACAATGCAATATAGTTTTGCATCTGGGCGGTATTCATACGCAAGATCATGCTGTTTCAACCCCTGAGTATGCATTCTTTGAATCTTTTGATTTAGCTTCACCCAGTTGAACAGAACGAGCAATGACATTATTTTGTGCTGCCCAAGCATCCACCAAAATTTTAGCCACTTCAGGGCAGTTTTTAATTCCTCTTAAAGCTGGTTGCGGTACTGCCCACTGTCCTGGTCTTGCATGAGGCCATAAATGAAAAATCGCAATTTTCGTTTCCTTGCTCAATTTCAGATAAATGTCGCCTGACTGCTCTTTAGTTAATCCGCAATCCGCTAACTCAATCATCTTCAATGGAAAATTAAAAGTCATATTGAGCACAATTCCAATGCGCATCACTACGCGTTTATTGGTAATCGTATATACCGCTGTAGAAGCAATCAAATATCCAAGCAGACCAATCAAACCCAAACCTAACGCAGATATGGCCATAATGCGAAGAGCAGCAAATGCAATGCTGGTCAGAGCCTCACCTTCAGACAATCCGGTGGCAATGCTATAGGCTAAAAGCAATCCAAAGTAGATGCCTAGCATTTTGATATGAAAGACCCGAGACAAGATCTCCTTCGTATCAGGAGATCCTTGCCACAAGATACGCTCGCCCTCAGGCAATCTTTCAGGCAGCCCAAACTCAGGCTCAAACTCATGCTCTGGACTGTGATGAATGTCCGGACTCATATTAGTGGCTCCTGGCGCTCAGGTGTTGCGTACAGAGTGCCCGCACCAAAGTAAGCCATGATTTTTTCTTCCTCTAATAAAGTCACCTCTTCTGGATGCTTAGTTTTAGGAACTTGTGCGAACTGACCTGACAAAATAGATTGCACTTGAATATCTTGTTTTCCAATACGGGAAAAGTTCACCGGTAGCAAGACCTTATTGCCATCAGCATCGACCTCAAGATAGCGAATCATCATTTCCATATGGTCTACCCATACATCAGTCACCTTACCGCCTTTATTACCATCAGCACCAATCACATCCAAACCAATTGGATTGATATCAATTTTAGAAATCGCCATATGTGGAAGATTTCTTAAAGGACGAATCCGCGCATGACCTTCTAGGTCGTAATCCACATGATCGGCACGATTGGCGTATGAGCCAGGACCAACACCAGCCAACAGAGGGTTTCCTACTGGAGATAAAGGTGCTCCATTCCATGGATGAATAGGAACCGCAGAAACTTTCTCTGGCTCTGGGGGTGTTTCAAGCGGAGCGTAATAGGTTTTGCCAAACTCTGTGACAAATTTTTTCACTCTTGGCATACCCAAGATGCCGTCTTCACGACGAACCTGTCCATAACGCTCAGTTTCCAATGGAAACCCTTCTCGCTTACTTTCTAATGTTAGATAAATAATTAACCCAACAAAGAAAAGTAGGAATATATAAAACACGACTTGAGCTACGTCGATATATTGTGTAATTGCACCCGTACCCATAATTCTCCCCTTCCTTAAAAACTAGCCTGGAAAATCAGCTAGACCAAACTTACCCATTTTTGAAACATTTAATGATGTCCTCTTAGCCACCAAAGGACCCAATGCAACTAAAGTAATAAACAACAAATAAATTTCAATGTGATAAACAAAGCTATAACCTGTAGCTGGGCTCATCAGTGCTGAACCGATCATTCCACTCATTGCCAACTCAGCAATAAGATCCCTGATGACGCCGCCTAAAGACATGCCAATCCCCGCACACGTTGCAGTAACTGCACCCCATGCTCCGATTACCATGCCGCTCATATTTTCTTGCTCCATACTCATTGCGATAGTCAAAGTACTGACCGCAAATAAGCCGCCGCTAAAGCCAATCAAGAGCGCGCCTAATCTGAATAAATTGGGAGATTCCAATGGCTCGGAGAAGATGACCATCGTAAATGCAATTAACCCTAGTAATAAACCCAGTGCAGCAATTCTGTAGGCATTGTGACCACGGCTTAACCATCTTGCCGAGAGCGAAAAGGCCATTAAGGATCCCAATGCAATTAAGGCAGTTAAAAAACTAGTCGCCGATACATTGAGATGCAATATCTCGCCACCGTAAGGCTCCAAAATAATGTCTTGCATGCTAAATGCTGTTGTTCCAAGACCGAGCATGATTAAAAACCGACGTACGTTTGGTTTTTTGATGAATTCATGCCAGCTCTGAGTGAATTTAGGCTGAGGAATCGCAGGGGAAGTCATTCTGGGCTGGCGAGCCTCTTGCTTCCATAAGGCAAATAAATTGAGAAACAAGGTGATGATGGCCACACCCTGAATGACCCTAATTAATTGCATAGGACTAAATGGCTTCAAAAATACACTGAAGAGGATGCCGCTAAACACCATGCCTACCAGCAACATGACATACATCATCGCGACAACACGTGGCCGATTTTTTTCATCAGCCAAATCCGTTGCCAAAGCCAAGCCAGCCGTTTGGGTTGTTTGCATACCCGCACCGATGAGCAAAAATGCTAGGGCACTGGCAAGATAACTAAACCATGCAGGCCAGTGAGTATCGCCAGAGAGCAAAATAAGGGCAAAAGGCATGATGGCAAGACCGCCAAATTGCAACCATGTCCCAATCCAAATGTAAGGAACTCTTCTCCAGCCTAAGATAGATCGGTGCGTATCAGACTTATGACCAATCAATGCTCTAAAGGGAGCAAAGACTAAGGGCAAAGCAACCATTAAGGCGACAAGCCATGCATCCATGCCCATCTCAACAATCATGACGCGATTGAGAGTACCAACCAATAAGGAGGTAGCCATACCAACGGATACCTGAAACAAAGATAGTCTTAAGAGGCGCCCCAATGGTAGATCAGGGGTGGCCACATCAGCAAAAGGCAAAAAGCGAGGGTTTATCCTCGTCCATGCCTTAGCGATCTTAAAAATACCTATCATGATCTTTTTTGCAACTCCAAAAGCTGGGATTTATAAAAGCCACTTGATACCAATTGAGTAAATGGCACTTCCCAATCGACAAACCATGGGGATTCATGAATCGACTTTTGCAACTTCACTTGACTAATGGGTTCAATAAATGGCGCCCGATCTCTTCTAGGGAATAAACGACCAACCCGAATCATGAGCTCCAGCGGTAAGGTGCTTGGTGCAAAAGTAAAGAGAATTTTCTCCTTGACGCGCGGGGCTAACTTCTCCAAAACAACCAGCATGTCTTTTGCACAGTAATGAATCATTGAGTCCATACCGATCACATAATCAAAATCGCCATAAGCCTCGTCTAGCATATCTCCTGCATAGAACTCAATATTTTGACGATCAGATTCAGGAATTCTGCTTTTAGCTAGCTCAATTAAATTAGGCGACAAGTCAACCGCAGTTACAAAAGCACCCCGATTAGCCAACTCAAGTGCTAGAGCACCTGTTCCACAGCCAGCATCTAAGACTCTTTTTCCTGAGAGATCCTCTGGCAAGCGACTAATGATGTTGTTGCGCATTTGATCGCGCCCAGCTCTGACAGTGGCACGAATACCGCTAACAGGCGCATCTGATGTCAGTTTTGCCCAGGCATCATTTGCGGTACGATCAAAATAGTCCTGTAACTTACCGCGTCTATCTAGATAAGAAATAGCATCCATCATTAATCAAATCCTAGTAAGTCAAAGATTTCACGGTCTTTTAGTGATTCCATAATCAACGGATCGTCATCCAAAAGAAGGCTTGCGGCTAAGCGGAGGTATTCCTCTTTCACTGCCTCAATCTCAGGTGTTGATTCCATCTCAAAGATCGTGCATTTTTTTAAGCGGCTTTTACGAATAGCATCTAAGTCTGGGAAATGCGCCATTTTCTTAAGGCCAACTCGATCATTGAATTTGTCAATCTGATCGGTATCTTGACTACGATTAGCAATCACACCACCTAAGCGGACGTTGTAGTTTTTTGCTTTAGCGCTAATCGCTTGAACGATACGATTCATCGCAAAGATAGAGTCGAAATCATTAGCGGCGACGATTAGCGCGCGGTCAGCATGCTGCAAGGGAGCCGCAAAACCACCACACACAACGTCACCCAAGACATCAAAAATAACAATGTCTGTGTCTTCTAACAAATGATGTTCTTTTAGGAGTTTGACAGTTTGACCTACAACATAGCCACCACAGCCGGTTCCCGCTGGAGGACCGCCCGCTTCAACGCACATAACTCCGTTAAAGCCCTCATACACAAAATCCTCTACACGCAACTCTTCGGAGTGGAAATCTACTGACTCGAGAATGTCGATTACAGTGGGGACCAACTTTTTAGTCAGCGTGAATGTAGAGTCATGCTTAGGGTCGCAACCAATCTGAATTACCCGCTTACCTAAAAGAGAAAATGCTGCGGAGAGATTGGAGGAGGTTGTACTCTTTCCGATTCCACCTTTGCCATATATAGCAAATACTTTGGCATTGCCAATTTTCTCGTTTGGATCAAGGTGAACTTGCAAGCTTCCCTCACCATCTAACGGCTTAGTCCGAGAACTGATTGAAGCAATTGGTACGTTAACCGTTTCCATTAAATAGGTACTCCCTCATAAACACCTTCAAGTCGATCTTCAAAGTCACTGGCAACGCGACGCAATGTTTCCAATACCGATGGCTCTGGCTTCCAATAATTTCTTTCTGACGCCTCTAATAAGCGACTAGCCACTTTCGCTGATGACGCTGGATTAAGACTCATTAATCGTTCCCGCATTTCGGGATCCAATATGAATGTTTGTGTAAGGTGCTGATATACCCATGGCTCAACTTGACCAGTGGTAGCAGACCAACCTACTGTATTTGTGAGGTGGCTCTCGAGTTGACGAACACCTTCATAACCATGCTTGAGCATGCCCTCATACCATTTAGGATTGAGCATGCGTGAGCGTGTTTCTAAGGAGACTTGCTCATTTAAGGTTCTCACTACTGCGTCACCCTTGGTTTGATCACCAATGTAAACCGGTGCGGCTTTACCGCCTTTAGCCCTACGTACAGCACGGCTCACGCCACCTAAGGTATCAAAGTAAGTATCAATTGTGGTTACACCCAACTCGATGGAGTCAAGATTTTGATAGGTCAACTCAACATCTGCAAGAATGCTATTGAGTAAATCGCTATGGAGTACTGGTGTCCCAGATCTTCCATAAGCAAAACTTTTACGACGGGTATATGTTTCAGCCAACTCGTTTTCATCACGCCATAGACCGTTATCAATCATCATATTGACATTGGCACCATAAGCGCTTTCGGCATTACCAAATACACGTAATGCAGCAGTCTCTAAATCGCAGTTATTACTAGCTTGATATGCTAGCGCATGCTTGCGAATGAAATTTTGCTCAAGTGGTTCATCTGCTGCTGCTGCTAGGTATGCAGCTTCGGCCAAAATCTTAATTTGCAAAGGCATGAGATCTCTAAAGATTCCTGAAATAGAGACCATCACGTCAATGCGGGGACGGCCCAACTCTTCTAGCGATATCAATTGAGCGCCCGCTAATCTTCCAAAACTATCAAAGCGTGGCAACGCGCCCATCAAGGCAAAGATTTGCGCAATCGGGCCACCTTCAGTTTTGAGGTTGTCTGTACCCCAAAGAACCATTGCTACTGATTCTGGTAATGGATTTCCATCAGCCTGATATCTTTCCAACAGTTTATTTGCTTGATACTGTCCATCTTTCATAGCGAACTTACTAGGAATGCGGAATGGATCAAAGCCATGTACATTTCTACCGGTTGGAAGCACCTGAGGATTTCTGAGTACATCACCACCTGGAGCTGGACGGATATAGCGACCCTCTAAGGCCTTGAAAATACCCTGCATTTCGCTGTCGGACTGCAAATCACGGTACATATTGAGCACCTGATTCAGCTCTTCCTTCAGACCAGGTATCAGATTCAGCTTTTGATCTTTAGCAAACTGCTCAAGATTTTCACAATGTATCAACGCATTCATAGACTCTCTGGAAAAATCTTGAATCTGTCCTTCTTGCACAGAGGCATAACTCATCAGCATATCTAGACTTTGCTCATCACTCATCTGACTACCTAATACATGCAATCCATAAGGAATCAGCGTGTACTCTAATTCTAGAATTTGCTCACTCAAATGCATTACTGCTTTGTTGACTGCATCTACATCTAAAGTCTTCCATACTGGCTCTGCAGAGACAAACTCCAGTGCAACTGCTTGTGCTTGCAATGAATCGATCAATTCCTGAGTATTGACATCCCAAGCTTGAGCATCTTCTTTAGGCGCTGCCTTGCGCCAATGCTCCACAGCTTCTTTTAACTCCAAGAGACCTTGGTATAAGCCTGCCTGAGAAACAGGAGGCGTCAGATAGCTAATGAGTGTTGCACCCGCGCGCCTCTTAGCAATCGCTCCCTCTGAAGGATTGTTTGAGGCATAAATATATAAGTTCGGTAAATCATGAATCAAACGATCTGGCCAGCATGAACCAGACATACCAGATTGTTTGCCTGGCATAAATTCAAGGGCACCATGCGTACCAAAATGCAAGACTGCCGAAGCGGCAAAATCTTCACGCAGGTAACGATAAAACGCTGAGAAAGCATGAGTAGGTGCAAATCCTTTTTCGTACAGCAAGCGCATTGGATCGCCTTCGTATCCAAATCCAGGCTGTAACGCTACAAACACATTTCCAAATTGCTTACCTAATACATAAATGGATGATCCATTACTCAGAAATTTTCCTGGTGCTGGACCCCATTGGGCCTCAATCTCTTTTAACCAAGGCTCACGCTTAATATGATCGTCTGCACTAATTTGCGCATGCACATTGGCATCAGTACTAAATTGCTTGGCATTTCCAATCAGAATCTGATCCCTAAATTCATCTAAAGAATTGGGTACGTCAACGGTATACCCTTCTGTCTTCAATCCCTTCAGAGTATTAAAAACAGATTCAAAAACACTTAAGTGCGCAGCTGTTCCCACTCTTCCAGCATTTGGTGGGAAGTTAAACATTACCAATGCCACTTTACGATTGGCACGTTCCGCTTTGCGAAGCGCAATTAACTTACTTACGCGAGCTGCCAACATGGCTGTGCGCTCTACACAGGTATGCATATCATGACGATTAATGCTCGCCTCAAACACGCAAGCCTTATGGCAACCCGTGCATTGAACATCCGCTTCGCCGGCACGACCACCAAATACCATTGGAACGATTGCGCCATCCAGCTCAGGGATTGCAATCATTAGAGTGTTCTCTACTGGCAATAAGCCGCGCTCAGAACCACCCCAATCATTGAGGGTTTGAAACTCCAAGGGCTGTGCCGCAAGATAAGGAACATCCAAGGAGGCCAATACCTCTTCTGCTGCTTTAGCATCGTTATAAGCAGGTCCACCCACTAAAGAAAATCCGGTTAAGGACACCACAGCATCGACGATATTTTTTCCATCTTGGAAAAAGAATTGCTCAATAGCTGGCCTAGCATCAAGACCTACCGCAAAAATTGGAAGTACTTGTAAGCCCTGCGCTTCCAAAGCGGCAATCGCTGAATCATAGTGCAGCGTATTACCAGCCAAAATATAAGATCTGAGTAGCAACAGACCTACCCTGCCTTTTGATTTCTTATCGCTAACCAACTTGGGTAAATCAGCTAAAGATTCACTCATGCGGCCCTGTAAGCGCGGATGATAGATGCCATTGTCTGGATAAATGACAGGCTCAACCAATTTCTCTTTGGTCTTAAACACTTCACGCTCGCCAGAGGCATAGCGATTTACTAAATTTTTGACCATATGGTAGAGGTTCTCTTCAGAGCCTCCTAACCAATATTGCAGAGTTAAAAAATAGGCTCTAACATCCTGAGCACCGCCTGGAATAAAGCGGAGGATTTTAGGCAAGCGGCGCAACATCCTCATCTGAGCAGCGCCACCAGTCTGAGATTTTTCTTTATTACCCCTGAGTCTTTTGAGTAAGCCGATCAAGCCACTAGCAGGCTTGCCCATATCAAAGCCACCCATACGGGTCAGGGTGACGATTTCTCCTGCGGACATGGCACACACCATCGCATCACAGTTCTCACGTCTTGCCTTGAGCGCTTCGATCACTGGCTTAAAGTGATCTTCCATGAAGAGCATAGTCACAATCAAGATATCGGCTGTCTCAATATCCTGAATACAGCTTGCTAGGGCATTGCTATCTACCGTCCAGCTTGATGCAGCATGAATCGTTAATTCCAAGCCAGGCATTTTCTTTTTTAGCGCATAGCGAGCTCTCTCAGTCGCACTGGCTAAATGCGTATCCATCGTCACAATCGTCACTCTCATGGAAGTACGCTTATCTGCCATAGTGAGCCTTTGCGTCATAGAGAGTTTCGATCGTTATTTGGCTGATACCGTGCTCTACTGCAAATTTTTCTGTATTACGTCGTGCTTTACCTCTAACAAAGAATGGAATCTTTCCCAATTCTTTTTCAGCAGCTGCGTCCCACAGATTGGCTGGATCACCGCCATTAAATACTTCCGCATTCACTTGGGTTGACTTTTGATCATCAGCTGCATCACTGACTAGGTCAGCAGTGCGTTTATTTTCAACCGGGCTTCCATGACCTAAATGCGATGGTGCAGCTTTGGCGCTAAATTCAAAGTCATCGCGGAACATCATGATGAGATGTTCTTCTAAACCCATCATCAGAGGATGAATCCAAGTATCAAATAAAACATTAGCACCTTCAAAACCCATCTGAGGGGAATAGCGCGCAGGGAAGTCTTGAACGTGTACTGGTGCAGAAATGACTGCACATGGAACGCCCAGTCTCTTAGCGATATGACGCTCCATCTGAGTTCCCAAAACTAAGTCTGGGCTTAATTCAGCCACTTTTTGCTCAACCTCGAGATAGTCATCGGTAATCAGCGCTTCTACATCGTAAAACTTAGCAGCCTCACGTACTTCACGCGCAAATTCGCGACTATAGGTTCCTAGACCAACCACCTTAAAGCCAATTTCTTCTGCGGCCACTTTGGCTGCAGCGATTGCGTGACTTGCATCGCCAAAGATAAAGACTCTCTTATCTGTTAAATAAGTGGAGTCAACTGATTTGGCATACCAGCGCGCCCTCTCTTCTTGCGAAGCCAAGATAGCTTCTGGATCAAGATTGGCTAACTGCGCTACTTCACGAATAAAGGCCTTAGTAGCTTTAGTGCCAATTGGAATAATTTTCGTAAATGGCTGTCCAAAGGTTTTGTTCAACCAAGTAGAAGTCAACTGGCTAATCTCAGGATAGAGTGACACATTGAAATCAGCTGCTGGGATCTTAGCCAGATCAGATACAGACGCATTTAAAGGAGCCACTACTCTGACTTCAATGCCCATAGACTCCAATAAACCCTGAATCTCTTGCACATCATCACGATTTCTGAACCCTAAGGCTGTTGGTCCCAAAATATTGCAAGTCGGTTTCTGGCCTTCTTGCTTACTAGCAGTGCGATTCTCTTGATACTGTTGCGCAGAAATGGATTTATCTACAGCCACTAAGCCACGAACAATGTGATAGAAAGTTTCTGAAGCACCCCAGTTTTCTTTTTTCTGATACGAGGGCAGCTCTAAAGGGATGACTGGGATAGGCAAACTTAATGCTTTTGCCAAGCCACCTGGATCATCTTGAATTAATTCTGCAGTACAGGAAGCGCCAACAATCATCGCCTTTGGCTGAAAACGCTGATATGCGCTATTAACTGAATCTTTAAATAATTGCGCTGTATCACCACCGAGATCTCTAGCCTGAAATGTAGTGTAAGTCACTGGAGGACGCTTACGTGAACGTCCAATCATCGTAAATAGTAGATCTGCGTATGTATCACCCTGAGGTGAGTGCAATACATAATGCAAGTCTGTCATCGAGGTCGCAATCCGCATTGCTCCAATGTGCGGAGGGCCTTCATATGTCCATAGAGTTAATTGCATCTGTTTCCCTTAAGCAGCTAATCTCATACTTCGATTTAAAGGACGGGCAAAGAGCTCTGCTAAATCAGCAGCTTGCTCGTAGCCGTGCACGGGACTAAATACCAACTCAATAGACCACTTAGTTGTAATGCCTTCTGCTTCTAGCGGATTAGCTAGACCTAAACCACAAACCACGATATCTGGCTTGTCTGAGCGGCAACGATCTAATTGCTTCTCAACATCTTGGCCTTCTACTATTCTTGAATTCTCCGGAAGCAACTCCAACTCTGCTTCAAGATGTTGCTTATGGAGATAAGGCGTTCCAATTTCCAATACTTTCATGCCGCATTCTTGAGAAAGAAAACGCGCCAATGGAATTTCTAATTGAGAATCCGGAAAGAAGGAAATACTTTTGTTTTCCAACATCGGTACATAGCGCTCCAAACTCTTTTTAGCGCGCTCTATTCTGGCTTGAGTCACTTCATTAAAGCGATCAGATGAAATGCCCCATTGATTTGCCGCAGCTTTTAACCAAGCCGTGGTTCCCTCTACGCCAAATGGGAATGGTGCTGAAATTCTTTTAGCGCCCCGCTCCTCAATTAACCTGGCTGTTTCAGCCAGGAAGGGCTGTGCCAAGAGATATTGAGTATTGGCGTGAATCTCTATTTTTTGCTGCGAATTTTTTGGCGGAAAAAACGTCACATTCTCAATTCCAAGCTCGGTAAAGAGGCGCTGAAATTGATCTTCAACCACATCTGGTAAGCAGCCAACAATCAGAAGATTTTTTTCTTGAGTAGCGACCTGCTTAGGTATCTCATTTACCAAAGAGGCTAAGCATGCATCCTCTCCTTGGGTAAAGGTGGTTTCAATGCCGCTACCTGAGTAACTCAAGATACGACAGTGATTTAAAAATTCTTTATTTAATCTTTGAGCTGCTCTTGAAAGGTCAAGTTTGATGACCTCAGAGGGGCAGGAACCCACTAAAAACAGCATCTTAATATCTGGACGACGAGTAAGTAGCGCCTTCACTACACGATCTAATTCCTCATGCGCATCAGCAATACCAGCCAGATCTCGATCATCGATAATCGCAGTAGCAAAACGTGGCTCTGCAAAGATCATGACGCCTGCGGCGGATTGAACCAGGTGTGCACAGGTACGGGATCCAACTACCAAAAAGAATGCATCTTGAATCTTGCGGTGAAGCCAAATAATCCCAGTGAGACCACAAAAAACTTCTCTTTGGCCACGCTCTTTATAAATAGGAATATTTTTTCCCGTCCTACTGATTTCATCTTTTGGTAAGTCGACAATAGCATTCATGCAGTCACTCCCTTGCTCATCTGCAAGCGGGCGATACGCAGTTTGTAAATAAATTGACCAGCGTTAATAAAGTAAGAGGCGTAAGCTGCTAAAGCGAGATACATTAATCCGCGTTGGCTTATTTCTCCCGCAATAAGGAAGTAGAGATACAGAGTATGTAAAAAAATGACCAACATACTAAAAACATCTTCCCAGAAGAAGCTCTCAGCAAAGAGATACTTTCCAAAAACAACTTTCTCCCAAATGCTGCCTGTTAGCATGATTAAATAAAGAAATACCGTTTTAATCACTACAGAAATCGTTGCTAATTCATAACCATTTCCAGTAAGCAGATATCTCAGCACTAAAGAGAGGCTTACAAGGCATACCAAAAACTGAATTGGGGCCAAAATTCCCTGAACCAGAGTCCACACTGTGGCATCGCGTCTTGCGCGTTGTTCAGGGCTATAAAGTGGCTTATAAGTCTTCATGTTTTCAGGTTGCTGTATCGGCTATGTGTAAACAAAACTTTACGCCAAAAAAGTCCTACAAAAACTAGTACTTTCCCTTATATAAGGGGTTAAAAGTAAGTACAAACCCTAGTTTATACAAATTTATTGCTTAAAATTGATCATAGGTGTAATAATTATTTTACATTTAATTGTCATTTGTATGGCAGGTACTACCATAGGGGCTGTTTAGTGAATTCATTAGCTAAAAAAGAACTCATCCGAGACGTGGTCAGCACTCAATTACCGGACTTAATTGAGGAGATTGAACGCAAAGTGGATGTGTCAGCATCCAGGACTTCCTCCAACCAAAATTGGGTACAAGAGCCTCGAGCAAGGCGAGATCAACATCCGAACTCGCTGAACCAAGAAGAAATCGATCAGCTCACCGGTCTTTTGTTAAACACTGAAGAAGGTGCATTTGAGTTTGCAATCACGGTTCTCAAAGCCCATGGAATGCCAATTGATTACATTGTTCTAGAACTCATTCCAGTAATTGCCAGAAAACTAGGCAAGGAATGGGAGGATGACACACTTAGCTTTGCAGATGTCTCTATTGGTGTAAGTAGGCTTGAGCGAGTGATTCACAAATTAGATTATCTCTTTCAAGCAAATCAACTTGAGCGGCAACAAGATAAATCGATTTTTATCTCTGGCTGCCCAGGCTCTCAGCACTCACTGGGCACTCTCATTTTTAGCAATTTTCTTACATTTTGTGGTTGGAAAGTTCATCGCCCTAAACAAGCTGACATTGAATCCATCACCTATGGAATCATGTCAAAGGAACACCAAGCTATTGCCATTTCTGTTTCAACTCTTGAGCAACTAGAACAACTTCCAAAGTTGATCAATTTACTCAGAGAAAAATCTAAGAACCCAGGAATTATTGTTCTTATTGGGGGGCCGCTTTATAATAAAGCGCCCGATGAATTTGAGCATATTCTGGCAGATATCAAAGCATTTAGTCCTGAGGAATCCGTTCAGAAACTTGAGCAACATCTTAGCCAATTAGAAAAAAATACTTAGATGCTTAAGTAAAGTAAAAGAAAAACAGTGCCCAAAATTTATAATTTAGATTCTTCACAACTGAATGCTTTAGATATAAATTTAGCAGCAGAGCTGCTCGCCTACTCAGTAGATTTAGTATTAATCGTTGACAAATCCGGTGTGATTGAGAGATGCATTGATGGGTCTAAGCCCATCTCCAGCAATACAGCGGCCTTGGTAGGAAAAAAATGGTTAGACACTGTTGCCATTGATAGCCAACCTAAAGTCAATGCACTCCTCAAGACAAGCGAAGATCAGGATGAACAAAAGTGGCGTCAAGTGAATCAAGAAATAGAAGGTTCTATTTCACTCCCAATACAGTACAGCACCATCTTTTTTGCAAACCAAAATAAATTAGTTGCTATTGGCAAAGATCTCAGCAGCATCGCTACGCTGCAACAAAAATTGGTTGAATCTCAACAAGAGATTGAGCGTGACTACGCAAATCTCCATGCTATTCAGAATCGGTATTTACAACTTTTCAATAGCATTGATCAGGCCTACTTAATTGTTGATAGCCAGACTTTAAAAATCGTTGAAGTGAATAAGTCCGCTGGATTTTTAGTGGGTGATTTGAAAAAGGTTCAGGGCAAGCTTTTTGTCAATCTATTTCCTGCAAAAGATCATGAGGCTATTCAGAGTTACCTCATGGAGTCTAAGGCCGGAATACTGCAATCCTCTATTCAGACAACGCTCGAAAATCTGAAAGAGAATGTGGAGATTTCGAGCACGATTTTGCGTGAAGGAAATCAAAATATCTGCCTGGTATCTATTAAGCCAAAGTCTCATACTGCAAATCTTGGTACGGTGAATGAGCAAGCTGCACTGCTCTCTCAAGCCATGGAAGATTTCCAGGATGGCTTTATTGTCTGCAGCTCAAATGGAGTGATTCTCACAACCAACAATACCTTTGTCTCGATGTCCCAATCAACACAAAAAGAGGGCATCTTAGGCAAATCTCTCGAGATATGGCTTGGTAGGGCCAGCGTTGATCTCAAAATTATTTTAGGCACCGTGCGTGAACATGGATCCATTAAAGACTACGCAAGTACTATTACAGCAGATGATGGCAGCTCGCCTATCGAAGTGCGAATATCTGCTGTAGGATTTAACAGCAGCAAGCTCTCGTTGGTAGCGATCGGTATTCATCAAGTTTCTAAGGCGGCAACTCAAGTAGCAGACAAACCTGACAATCTAGGCAAGAACGCTAAAGAGCTCACACAATTGGTTGGCAAGGTGCCACTCAAACAAATTGTTACTGAGACCACTGACATCATTGAAAAGCTATGTATCTTGGCTGCACTTGATCTCACCATGACCAATAGAGCTTCTGCAGCAGAGCTGCTGGGCTTATCACGTCAAGGTTTGTATATCAAAATGAGACGTTTTGGCATTGTTGATAGCAATGCCAATGATGATGTAGACGCCTAAGATCGAATGAATGATCAGACAGCAGTATTTGGCTTAGTCGATATTGCTTCCGATTCCAGAGGATGGGGCTTCTCTCGGTATATTTTAGGTACACGCCCTTTTCAACATCTTCCTGGTCTGCAATTTTGTAAGCTCTTAGGTTCAGGCGTGAATGGGGGATTTAGCACCACTCCGAGCCTGACGAAACAAGGCTTCTTTTGTGTCTTTGATACCGCAGATAATGCAAGCCGCTTTCAAAAATCTTCAAGCCTTCTCAAGGCCTATCAAGATCACGCCCATGAATTTTTTATTGCTACTGTACAAGCCTACTCTAGTCGAGGCTCTTGGTCTGGGTTTTCAATGTCTTGTTCAGATCCAACCCCTCCGAGCTCTGGTCCAATCGCATCCTTGACGAGAGCATCTATTAGGCCAAGCAAAGCAGTGCAATTTTGGAAAAAAGCAAAGCCTGCTGAAGATGCGATTGCGCATGCATCAGGAAAAATTCTGACGGCTGGAGTGGGAGAGGCACCCTACTTTCGTCAAGCCACTTTTACCATTTGGGATAACGCTCAATGCCTTGAGCAATACGCGCAGCAAGGCGCTCACCTCGCTGCAATTAAAGCTGCCTATGGTCAAACCTACTTCTCTGAATCCATGTTTACCCGCTTTAGGGTAATGAGTGCGCAGGGAATTTGGCAAAGTAAGCATGTCCAAATCGCCTAAGATTCTCATTGTTGGCGCAGGTATTGGCGGCCTCACTGCCGCTCTCGAGTTAGCCCACCAGGGGCTTGATGTTACCGTCCTTGAAAAAGGCTCGGTACCCGGTGGCAAGATTCGACAAATCCAGGTAGGTGATGCACTGATTGATTCGGGCCCGACTGTTTTTACAATGCGCTGGATATTTGAGCAGATCTTTAATGAGTGCAATGAAAACTTTGAGGCAGAATTTGAGTTAGAGCCCTTAGATATTCTGGCTCGTCATAGTTGGGGCGATGGTCAACTTGATCTTTACGCAGATAAACATCAAAGTGCAGAAGCAATAGCACAATTTAGCGGACCCAAGCAAGCACAACTATTTTTAGAGTTTTGCAAAACCGCTCAAAAAGTATATGAGGCACTAAAGGGTCCCTTTATAGAATCTCCTCGCCCAAATATGTTAGGCATGATGTCCGCTTTAGGCGTACAAAAAAGCAAAGTCCTCTGGGATATCGGCCCATTTAGTTCGCTTTGGTCCGCTCTTAAGCATTACTTTCCGGATCCGCGATTACACCAATTATTTGGGCGCTATGCGACCTACTGTGGCTCATCTCCTTATCTCGCACCAGCCACTCTCATGCTCATTGCGGAGGTTGAAATGAAAGGGGTCTGGTCGATCAAGGGGGGCATGGCCAAAATCCCCGAAGTCATAGCCCGTCTGGCTCAGAAGAAGGGTTGCCATTTTCAATATAACTCTGAGGTCCAATCTCTACAATTTTCTGGAGACAAGGTTTGCGGAGTTCAATTGACATCAGGTGAAGTGATTGAATGTAATTACCTAATCTTCAATGGCGACATCAGCGCACTACAACACGGCTTATTGGGTGCAAAGGCTACATCAGCCATTCCAAAAAGTTTGAAGCAATCTGATTCTCTTTCTGCGTTAACTTGGTCTATGCGTGTTAAAGCATCTGGCTTTCCATTAGTTAGACACAATGTCTTTTTTAATCAGCCATACCAAAGTGAATTTTCTGATATCTTTGAGAAGAAAAAATTACCCTCAAATCCTACTGTCTATATTTGCGCTCAAGACAGAACCGATTTAGCACTAGAAAATAATGACTACGAACGTATTTTTTGCTTAGTCAATGCACCTGCAAATGGCGATACTCAATCTGATGATGAGGAAATAGAACGATGCGAACAAAAAGCTTTTTCACTCATGCGCCAGTATGGCCTTCAACTTCAGGAGGCAGAGATCACGCGCACCTCGCCACGAGAATTTGCCAAACTGTTTCCGGGACGGGGTGGAGCCCTTTATGGACAAGCAACCCACGGTTGGATGAGCTCCTTTCAACGACTCGGCTCTCAGTCTCAGATCAACAACCTACTTCTGGCAGGGGGGAGCGCGCATCCGGGCCCAGGAATTCCGATGGCAGCTATGTCCGGACGATTGGCGGCCGCCATGCTGATGGAACGCCTCAATTTAATCAAGCAGTAGATCCCGGCAATTACCTCTGGTGGTATATCGATGGCCTGAGCGATGATGGGCAGCATGGATTTAGCATTATTGCCTTTGTAGGGAGTGTCTTCTCACCCTACTACGCCTGGGCTAACAAAAGTAAGCCGGCGCCAGCAGATGACTATTGCGCAATCAATGTTGCGCTTTACACTCCTAGAAAAAAATATTGGACGATGACTGAGCGAGCTCAAAACGCCATTGAGCGAACCGCTCATCAGTTTACCGTTGGCCCCAGCCATTTACGCTGGGAAAATGACTGCCTCACTATTCAGATTGACGAACGCGTTCCTTTACTAGGAAACAAAGTTCAGGGGAGTATTAAAGTATTTCCAGAGCAACTCTTCAAGCAAGTGGTAACGCTGGATGATCAAGGAAAACACCGCTGGGGACCGATTGCTCCATCAGCAAGAGTAGAGGTCAGCTTTACCAATCCTTCCCTTCAGTGGCAAGGAAACGCCTATTTTGATTCCAATGAGGGTGATGAAGCTATTAGCAAACCCTTTAGTGAGTGGGATTGGTCGAGAGCACACCTCAAAGATGGTAGTACTGCAGTGATTTATGACGTTAGGCAGAAAAATGGGCTTGAACGCGTGATTGCCAGTAAATTTAATCTCGATGGCAGCATTGAATCCTTCTCGCCACCCGAAAGAGTCCTTCTTCGCAAGACGGGCTGGGGAATTCATCGCAATATGCGCTCTGAAGCAGACGGAAACACGCCCACAGTCTCGCTTCTGAACACCTTTGAAGATACGCCTTTTTATGCTCGCTCAATGCTGAAATCCAAACTGCTTGGTGAAGATGTCATATCAATGCATGAGACGCTGAATGTCAAACGCTTAGAGTCAAAGATTGTCCAGTTTATGTTGCCCTGGAGAATGCCGAGAAACCCCACTCGGCTCTTTTAATTTGATACTGCTGGGCTTTGCTTAATGCTGCGCTAAAGAATTAAAAGATTGCACTTTTCTGCGCTCAATCTTTTCCATCAGACCAACAACCCATATCAACCTATCCTCTACTGAACCGCTATAGTGGGAATATGGTGCCTCGGGCTCAACGGCATCAACCAAAAACTGAATCGATGGAATTTGACTAAGGCTGTCATTCTTTTTGGCACTGTAGATAGTCGATTGAAGCGACTTCAATAATAGTAATATTTTCTTACGCTTAGAAACTACAGCTCTTTGACTAATACTGTCTAGACCTTGACGCTCAATTTGCCGACTGATTTCTGAATAAATCAGGCCTGCAGCCGCAATAGCAGAACGACAATTACGCGGCAAACCCGATATTCCATAGGAAGCACGGGCATACATCTCATCTGCATGACAAATAAGCTTTTGAATGACTTTAGATATGTTCTCGTTAAAGACAGGATTGGCTAACCAGGCATCAGGATCTATACCCTCCTCCTCTAGCCACTCTCTTGGCAAATACAAGCGATTATTTCTAGCATCTTCGCCAACGTCTCTAGCAATATTTGTGAGCTGCATTGCTAAACCCAACTCACAAGCACGCTCTAAAATATTTCGATCACGTACACCCATAATCAGCGTCATCATGGCGCCAACGGTTGATGCAACCCGTGCTGCGTAATCGCAAAGCTCATCAATGGTCTGATATTGGCGCCCATTGCGATCCCACTTAAAGCCCTCAACCAGCGCCTCTAATATATTGCGCGGAATCAGAAAGCGATCAACAACAATCGCCAATGCCCTATCGGCTGGTATATCTACTGGGTTTTGTGCATAAATCCGATCTAGCCGATATTCAATTTGCTTAATGACATCATCTGGGGCATTTTGATCATCCACCATGTCATCCAGTAATCGACAGAATGCGTATAACGCTATTGCTGAATCACGAATTTTTGTCGGTAGTATTTTGGCAGCAGCGAAAAATGACTTAGAGCCATCCCGCATCAGATTCTCGCAGGAACCCAAATCCATCTGGAAGCCGTACTCTGTAGTGATAGCTCGATCAAGCACGATTGGTCACCATTTTTGCTGGCTCTACGAGGGAGTCAAGGGCTTTAGCTGAAGACAGTACTCCGGGTATACCTGCGCCTGGGTGAGTACTTGCACCAACCATATAAAGTCCTTCAATATCTTCACTACGATTGTGGGGCCTGAACCATGCACTCTGCGTCAATAGAGGCTCAAGACCAAATGCCGCACCTTTATAAGAGAGCAATCTATCTTGAAAATCTTGGGGCGTCATTACAAAGGATTCAACTAAGTTCTCTTCCAGATCAGGAAGAACAGTTTCGCTAAGCATCTTGGCAATCGACTTTCGATAAGACTCTGCTACTTCAGCCCAGTCAGTGCCGCTATCTAAATGGGGTACTGGTGATAGAACATAAAAAGTATCGCAACCTTCAGGCGCTAATGATGGATCTGTAGCCGTAGGGCGATGTAGGTACAAACTAAAGTCTTTTGCCAAATGATGACGCTTAAAAATATCTTCTAGTAATTCTTTATAGCGCTTACCTAAGAGCATCATATGGTGTGGCACTTCGGGATACTTCTTTTTAGTGCCAAAATACCAGACAAATAGACTCATTGAATATTGACCATTTTCAATTTTTTTGTCAGTCCATACCTTGCGATACTCTGGCGCAATCAGATTTTTGTAAGTCCAAGCAGTATCGGCATTAGATACCACCATATTGGAATACAAAACATCCCCATTCTCTAAAGTCACGCCCGTTACTTTATTGTCAACAATATTAATTTTCTTGACAGTGCTGGCATAGCGGATAGAGACGCCTAGCCCATCTAATAAACCGACAAGACCTTTAATAATCGCCCCTGTGCCACCCATAGCAGAGTGCACTCCCCATTTACGCTCTAAAGAATTAATGAGCGCATATGCAGAGCTCACTGAAAATGGATTGCCGCCAATCAGCAGAGGATGAAAACTCATCACCTCTCTTAATTGCGGGTCTTTAATGTACTTCGCTACCAGGCTGTAGAGATTATTCCAAGCCCGCATCTTAATGAGGTTGGGCATCGCCTGGACTAAGTCTTTGATGCTATCAAATGCAACGTCGCCCAGATCCTCAAAGGCGAGCTTGTAACAATTTTCCGCTTCATCTAAAAACCGTAAATATCCTGGCAAATCTTTAGGATTAAATCGAGCGACCTCGTCTTTCATACGCTCTAAATCACCTGTGTAATTAAAGATACGCCCATCAGAAAAACGAATTTGATAAAAAGGATCCATGGCTCGGAGGTCGACATCATCAGACATCTTCTTACCGCACATCTCCCATAATTCTTCCAGCAAAAATGGGGCGGTAATGATGGTTGGACCTGCATCAAAGGTAAAGCCATTGCGGCGATGAACATAAGCCCGTCCACCCGCACTATCCAATCTTTCTAGAATTTGGACCTCGTAGCCCTTGAGTGCTAATCGAATAGCAACTGCAAGACCACCAAATCCCGATCCAATCACCAGTACTCGCTCAGGGTGACTGCCATAGCTATATGACGCCACATTCTCCGGTATCTTAAAGTGATCGACCTTTTGGTCCATCAGATTTCCTTCAAATCAAACGTCCACTGATAGAGACTATCAGTGGAGGAGTGGTTATTAGTTTTTGGCAATTTGATTTCCATCCTTGGGCTTGCCGCTTGTAGGAGCTAAGAATGGATATTCTGACAACATACTTTTGCCTAAGAGTGGCTTATTAACGCCTTGATGGCAAGTAGCGCAATTGGCTTTACCAACATCTCCATCAGGCCCTTTGCGATGGGCAGGCGATATGGCAGCTAAAGGTGAGATAAAGGTGGTGTTGACATCCTTTAGCATCTGAATTCCGTGCCAAGCCTGAATACGCTGCGGAGTGCTCTCTTCCCAGCTATTGAATGCACGACTGTTATGGCAATAGGTGCAGTTCACTCCCAGGGAGTGAGACATATGTGACATCACACCGTACACATTCTCGGTTTTTTGCAAGGAAGCCTTGTTACCCGTAGGCAATGCAGTGTCTCCAATGATGCGTGCAGGACCTGCACCTGCTACAAAGTAACTTTGAAAAGGTTGGTTTGGTAATGAAGAGTAGCCATTCGTTGCCAATGGATCATTTTGGCCATTGGTATTACCCAACATATTGCCGCCCTTCTTTTCAATTGGATTGAACCAAACATTTTGCGGAACGTTATTGCCTCGATGGCAGGTATAGCAAGTAACGCCCGTTGTCTTAACGTGATCACCCCAATTGCCATTAATACTTTGATTCATCTGAATCATTCTTCTCGCTACCGTTTTGGTGTAGAGAGAATCATCAGCAAAATTTTGCACGTTATGACAATATGCACATCCTTCATTAGGAGCAACCCAGGCAGTCATTGAAACCATAAAGGTACTAAATTGGGCGGCGCTCAGATTATTCAAGACCTTCACGTTCTTATAGACTGCACCCGCCTTTGGGCCATCTGGTGACGAAGGTAGCATGGCTGGCAACTCATTGATCTTGGCTAGCTGTGCTTCAGTACGTGGATTGTTGACTTGATCCATGCCCGTTCCACGATAGCCTGTTTGCTTTGATTCGACCGGCGGTCTTTCGCACGCCGTCAACATCACCATTGCAAAGATACTCAATGCAATCGAAATTTTTTGAGTCACATGTTTCATTTTTTGTCCCCTTTGGCTACTGGGGCAGCTGGCGCTGTTAAAGCTGGGTCAGCTACAGTCCCATATATCGCTGGGTATGCAGGAGCAATATTATGTTTTACACCCCATTGATACCAGTTATCCACTACCGTACCAGTTAACAAGATTCCAATGCCGCCAGTTAATGGTGTTAAGACTGCAAACCACCAAGCCCAACGATGGATAGATTCCATGGTGGCATTAAAGCCCATGGTCCATCTCCAGAACAATGCAGCTCTCTCAGATGCAGTACCACGATCCACAATCTGCTCAATCTCTCTTTCACCACCAAAACGACTCACCGCTAGGATGGTTGCGCCATGCATTGCAAATAAGAGCACTGAACCGTAGAGGAAAACGATTGAGAGCATATGAAACGGGTTGTAAAACAGATTGCCGTAACGAATGGATAAGGCAGATGTCCAATCTAAGTGAGAGAAGATGCCAAAGGGAACGCCTTCGCTCCAACTTCCCATCAATACCGGACGGAATAAACCAAGTACTAAAAACAACCAAATAGCAGATGCAAATGCCCAAGGTACATGAGTACCCATACCTAGCGCTTGCGCCCTTCTAAAGGTTCTCAGCCACCACAACATAATGGAGATAGTTGAAAATAATCCAACAATTAACCACCAACCACCTTCATTTAATGGGGGAAAGGTTAGGCCATATTTGGGTGATGGCGCATCGAGCGATAGCCAAAACAGTTTTTTCACAAATTGCAGCGGATTCCAACCCACCTGGGCCAGCATATTCATACCAATAATGAAAAACGCAGTCATACCAAAAATCAAAGATGCGACTCCAAGACGTCCAAGGTATATAGGGCCCAATTGCGCATTACCGATACGACCCATGAGATGACTAAAGCCAATCGTCTTAGTTCTCTCACGCATGTCGTATGCGTTAATTGGAACGCCATGACTAGCGGGGCCAGTGACTTGCGTTTGTGTAAATAGATTTTGATATTCCATCATGCTCTCCGCATATTCAATTCAGATATAACTATCCCCAGATTGGCAAATTCAACCACCATGTCCACCACTCCGGCCATCCCTTCGTCCAAAACGGCCCACTAATGACGATACATACAGCACTCCAGAAGACTGCAGCTAATGCAAGGAATAGACCGAGACGATGAATACCGAGGGTTCCAACGGAGTAGCCCACAATATCTCTAAAGAATGTATCTTCATGCTCTGGCGTTTTTACTGGCTGACCAGGCTGAGGGTTTGTTGAAGACAAAATCAATGCGCCATGCAAAGCCAGTGCCAATGTGGTGGTAAAGAATAAAGTCACCGCAATCATATGCGCAGGGTTGTAATGAAAGTGCAGATACTGATATCCAGTATTTGATACCCAATCTAAGTGGCTCAAAATGCCATACGGGAATCCATAACCCCAGGCACCCATGAGAAGCGGCCTTATTACTACAAGAGTGAAATAAGCAAAGATCGCCATACTAAAAGCAGCTGGAACATGTAAGCCCATACCTAGCTTGCGAGAGATCTCAACCTCTCGCATTGCCCACGAACCAAATGCACCCAGGGCGCAAATCGTAATGAGCTGCCATAAGCCGCCCTCCATGAGAGGTGCTACCCCTAGTCCGTATTTGAGGTCTGGCGGAGCAATATTAATTTGCCAAATATTCCACACCCCCATCTGGGATGTGCCCCATAAAATCATTGCAGTACCTAAGAATGCAAAGAATATGGTTGTCACGCCAAAAAATCCAACGTAGAAAGGACCCACCCAGAAATCAAATAGATCTCCGCCTATTAGGGTTCCACCGCGTACGCGGTATTTCTTTTCAAAGTTGAGCATGGCCATTTAGCGCCCCTTACATAATGAGAAACAATTTCTCATAACTAATTAATCGTACGTAGACGAATATCTATCACTAGAAATTCGTCTACGGTTTGTACATCTGATTACTTCTTCGCTGCTGAGATTGCTGCTTTGTACTGCTCTTGACTCATTCCATCCAACCATTTGTATTGAACAGTGCTCAATAAAATGAGATGAATCATGGCCGCCAAAGCAAAAAGAAAAACGCCCTGTGCAACCATCGCACGTAATGGGTCGTATAACTTCCATATTCTCCACATAGTATTTCTCCTAATTTAAGTAAGACATAAAGCTATAGACGCCTGACTCCACTGACTTAAAGAATGAAGCTCCGTCAGATTCTGAAAATAACCAACTTTTTCGTGAGGCAGGCAACACAACCAAAATGAGTGCCGCCACAAAGATCACGACATAACTAATTACAAAAATGAACTTGAAGGACATGGTTTCCTGCAGGTCATTTTTATTGATTAAATTTATATTGGTCTTCATAAGAACTACTCCTTTTAGCTGAGCTATTTACTTTCTACTTACTAATGCATCAAAAGAACCATGGACGCCAAGCCCATACAAGTATGTGCGCGACGACTGCGATTGCAACAAACCCTAAAAGACCTTGCACATAAAATGCATGGAATTCTTGAGCCTCTGCATCGGTAAGCCCAGATATAGATCTGTTTTCACTCATGATGACAACTCCTTGAAACTGACCTTACGGTCTTTTCTACATCACCCCTGTAGATTTGAGGACATGACCTTAAAAAGTCATATTGGTTTAACCCTTTTTCAGGGTAATTTTTTTGTGCTGACTTCATGCAACTTCTCCCGCCGTTACGGAGAAAGATGACTTCTGCACACAATCTACTGTGACTCTTTCAATATTCTGTTTACGTGCTTCAAGCTCTGCTTCATCTCGCATTCTCTTTGCAGCAGATATTTGAGTGAGCACAGGTTGATTGCTAATTAATTTATTCAGTAGAGTTTGTGCCTCTTGCTCCCAAGGCATTGTCTTGAGAGAGCTCTGAACTTTTGCTGGGGTGCGATCTACCTTATCCATCTCCGTACCCAGTGGCAAGATATTGAACAAGGCATCAAACAAGCAGTTGCAAACTTCTTGGATCAAATACACCGCACCTGAATAACCCATAAATGGTGTACCGGTGTGTCTGCGAATTATGGCTCCAGGGAATGAAGCAGGAATATAAGAGAAGCGTGCGCCAATCTCGCTGCCATACATCCGCTCGTTATAACTTCCGAACATGACGAGCGGGGTTTTCTTCTGAACCAATTCGCGTACTTCTACATTATTGGTTTTATTTCCTGGCAATCTAGATACCGCAAAATTACAAGGGAGACCCATCTCTTCTTCTAAGAAGTTACGGACACCTCTGGTATAGGTTTCATTGGCAACAATGGCAAAACTGGCTGTACCAAAGAAATCCTGCGTTACTGAGCGCCATAGATCCCATACTGGCTTGAGCGTAGTATGTTTTTCTTTTTCAATGAAACCTTCTACATCAATCTCACAAAGCTCACCTAATTTTCTTAAGAAAGCAGTTGTCGATTGCATGCCGATAGGTGCCTGCAAATAAGGACGCTCTAAAGTCTCGCAAAGTAAACGTCCGTACTCTCTATACATACAGACATTGACATCTGCATTGACTAACTTTGGAATATCTTCTAAATGGGATCCCAGTGGGAACACCATATTGACTTCTGCGCCAATACCTTCAATCAAGCGTCGAATTTCAGCTAAATCGCTATATAAATTAAAGCTGCCGTAGGACGGCCCAATAATATTAACCCTTGGCTTTTCACCTGCATCACGCTTACGTTCTGGAATTTTTTTCAAACCGTATTCTGTCCATAACCAATTCATGGCACGGTTAGCACATTGCCACTGATCCTCATCAATGGTTCTTGGCAAGAAGCGTTTGATACCAGTTCCCTCAGGAGTAACGCCACCGCCAATCATCTCTGCGATAGATCCTGTTACTACTACTGCGGGCAAGTCTGGGTCTAGTACTTTATGAGCCCGCTTCATGGACTCTTCAGTACCCTCTCTACCTAACTGCTCTTCTGCTAGACCAGTCACAACGATTGGTAGCTCATGCGGAGGTAAGCCATCGGTGTAATGCAATACAGAGGTAACCGGTAGATTCTCGCAACCAACAGGGCCATCAATCACTACCTGCAAGCCCTTCACAGCTGTGAATACATAGACTGCACCCCAGTAGCCACCAGCGCGATCGTGATCAAGGACTAGCATTAGCCCATCTCCTCTGCTTTTTGCTTGGCCTTCGCTTTTTCCATGCGACGCCTTACATCAGCCTTAAAGTCAGGATGATCAACAGGTACTGATTCCCAAACTCCTGTTGCGTGATCTTTGCCAACACCTTCAAAGAAGGAATTCATGGCATCAAAGCGTGTTTGATTTGCTAGTGCAGCATTAATCACTTGCGCAAGTGATCCAGCGCCTGCGGCACCCATTAATGGTCTTGCGGAAATCAAGTTTGTGAAATACAAAGAAGGAATGGCTAACTCTTTAGCTTTTTGCACTACAGGAGTTGTACCAATCACCAAATCTGGTTCGAACTCTTTCATAGCAGCAAGATCTTGCTCGAGAGAGGCGCGATACTGAACATGGACTCCATGTTGCTCTAGCCAGTCTAAATCAGCACTACTCCAGGCTGTTTTGGGACATGCGCTACCAACATAGCGTACATCTGCTCCGCTCTCAACTAACAAACGAGCCACTAATAATTCAGATCCTTCGTAGCCACTAAGCGTAATCCTGCCTTTAATTGGCTTTGCTTTGAGTGCCGCTTGAATCATAGGCAAAAACTTATCTTTAGCATTGCCAATTTTTTCTGCACTGACGCCGGAAGCAACTCCAATGTTTTCTAACCAGTGTGCTGTACCTTCATAACCAATCGGCGCTGATCCCACGATGGTGCGGCCAGCACTTTCAAACTCACGAATACTCGCGGTATAGAAGGGATGTATTGCTGCCACCACTTTGGAATCCATGGCTTGATATAACTCACGCCACTCTCTCGTAGGCACTACTGGACCTACTGCCAAATCCATTGGCTCTAGCATCATGCCAATACTGATTGGATCAACCGGGAACATCTCACCCAACAGAGTAATAGTTGGTTTATCAGAGATTCCATTGCGTGGCGCTGAAACTGGTCCGCTTTCAATTTCTGTGCGGGCATAGCGCAACATTGCACTTGCTAAAACATCTTTTGCTTCAGCATGGGTTGGAACTCCAAACCCTGGAACATCAATGCCGATGATACGTACGCCATTAATTTCTTTTGGCAGAAGTTGCAATGGAACACCACTAGCGGTCGGAACACACAAATTGATGATCACGATAGCGTCATAAAGCTCAGGATTCGCTTCTTTGTATACCGCATCCCGAATATCTTCGAACAACTTTCCAGTGACCAATGATTCCGAATTAAATGGGACATAGCCAACGCTGCGGCGTGCGCCATAAAAGTGGGAAGTAAAAGTCAAGCCATAAACGCAACAAGCAGAACCAGACAAAATCGTCGCAGTGCGACGCATTCTTAAACCAACTCGCAATGATCCAAATGCTGGACACATACTTTGTGGCTGATCGTGAGGACCCTTTGGGTAATCCTTGGCGTACTGACCAAGAATCTCACTCTTATTCGCTGATTTAGCAGCCGCTAATAAATCTTCCGCCCCCGAATGACAGGAAATTCCAGACGTATTATTAGTCTGGTCTTGTATCGGAATGACTTTAGTAGATTTCACGATGATTTACTCTTTAAGCTTTGTCGTAAATCACTTCAAGAGTTGGCTTAATCACTTCATTTTTGCCAACCATGTCAAAAATGGTTGCAGGCTCAAGTACTACATCTCTACCAACTTGATTCGCTGCAAATAAACCTAGCAAATCATCTGGGGTCATTGGCTTAGGTCTCACCGGCGGAGCAGCAGCAACATTACTTGCTAGACCTTCAAATAATGGGCCCCACTGAGAATCTGGCTTGCCAATAATTTCGTAACTAGCACTCTTTCTACGAATATCGTCATTCGCTGGAATCACGGAGAGAATCGGAATACCTACATTTTCTGCAAAGGCTGTTGCTTCGCCAGTACCATCATCACGATTGATGACCATGCCCGCTACACCGACATTGCCGCCTAATTTTCGGAAATATTCAACTGCAGAGCAAACGTTGTTAGCAACATACAAGGATTGCAAATCGTTACTTGCAACCACAATCACTTTTTGACACATATCTCTGGCAATTGGCAGTCCAAAGCCGCCACAAACTACGTCGCCCAAGAAGTCGAGCAAGACATAATCAAATCCCCAGTCATGGAAGCCTAATTTTTCTAAGGTTTCAAATCCGTGAATGATTCCGCGGCCACCGCATCCCCGACCAACCTCTGGGCCACCAAGCTCCATGGCATAAACACCATCACGCTTAAAGCAAACGTCACCAATCTTGACTTCCTCACCAGCGAGCTTCTTTTTCGAAGAAGTCTCAATGATGGTTGGACAGGCTTTCCCACCAAACAACAAGGAAGTGGTGTCACTTTTTGGATCACATCCAATGAGCAATACCTTCTTGCCCTGTTGGGCCATCATGTAGGACAAATTGGCAAGCGTAAAGCTTTTACCAATTCCGCCTTTGCCATAAATGGCAATGATCTGAGTTTCTTTTTTGATTTCGCCGGTATGAACTGGATCAGGCTCAATCGCAGCCTCTTTTTTCAATTGAGAAAATTGAATTGTTACTTCTTTTGGAACGGTAGGCGCATTCATAATGGCTCTCTCCAATCAACAACCATTTTTAAACAACTAGGATCTTCGAATGCAGTGCGATAAACCTCATCGATTGAAGATGGTCTGCGGTGATGTGTAATCAATCCTTGCAAATTTAAATCTCCATTTGCAATGGCTTGCTTCACATCTCTTAAATCTTCTGGTGACCACTGTGCTGCAATTCTTAACTTGGCTTCTTTCATGAAGGCAGCAGGAAAATTAAATTGAATGTCTTTGTCGTAAAAGCCTGCCAGGGCAATCTCACCGCCATGCTGCAAGCGGCCAATTAACTTATTCAGAATGCTGACCTGTCCACTGGCATCGCAAATATTTTTATATTTATTGACTTCGTCATCACATGGATGAAGGACTGTGTATCCCTCTGCTCCACTCATGCGGTCGGCATCAATCTCCCAAACTACAGGCTGATGCCCTAACATCACCGCGATTCTCGCGATGAGTCTTCCTAATACACCATGGCCAATAATCAAATCTGGCTGTAATGATTTTTTACCTTGAGTGACATGGTATGCAGTTGCAGCTAAGGCAAGTAGCACGCCTTCTTCACCCATTTTTTCTGGGAGTGCGACTACTCTATCGCTCGGCACAACAACATGCGAGGCAGCGCCGCCAAATAATCCTTTAACGTCCCCAAAGCATTTTGCTCCTGGAACAAACACTCTTTGATTGAGATCGAGCTTAGATTTTTTTCCAACACGAGTGACTCTTCCGACTGACTCATAACCGGGCACCAAGGGGTATCCCATTCCTGGAAATTCAGGCATGGTTCCGTTCCACAACAACTTTTCGGTACCTGTGCTGATTCCACTCCACTCTATCTGCACAACAACATCAACATCTGTTGGCTCATCTAGCAAAAGACGCTTTAGCCTGAGTTCGCGTGGCGACTCAAGTAAAACGGCGGTTGAATGAAGTTGCTGTGACATATGTATATTTTGCTTTACCTTCTTTATGTAAACTAATTTATACACATTTCAGAGTAAATGCATTAGTAATAACCCTGATTTATCGACTAATTAGCAAGACTTGGGCATTAATCGGCATGCTGCAAGGCAGCACTTGCACGCTCTTAAAGCCAGAATCCATTGCTAAATGGCTGATTTCATCAATCGTCCTGGGCCTACCCCTACCCATGGCAAGTAAATAGAAGCCAAAATAAGCATGTCCCATCGCAGGATGTTCAGGGGTATCGGCCATTGGTTCGGCAATTAATAGCTTGCCGCCTGCCGGTAAAGCCTCAAATATTGCTCTCAATAAAATTTTGACTCGTTCGTCATCGTGATCAAAGATCACCCGAATCAAAGTAATTAAATCTGCCCCTCGTGGAAGTGAATCTTTGAAAAAGTCGCCTCCATGCACATCAATATCTTGATGATCGGAAGTGAGAGCGAAACTTTCCTGCGCGAGATTCGCAACTCCTGGAAGATCAAATAATTTTCTTTTGAGTTGCGGAGCATTTAAGAAAACTCTTTTCAAAAATGTTCCTTGCCCGCCACCGACATCTAACAAACATTCATGCTGAGAAAAGTCATATGCATCTACCACTTGATCTGCCACCAATGGTAGTGATGCTGACATTAAGTCAGAATAATTTTTAACATGCTCTTTGTCCTTAACTGACTCTTGATCTTTTTGATCAGCAGAAACATAAGGCCAAAATTTCTCCATCTTTTTAATTCCAATGTCGCCCGATAAAAGTGACAGTGGATCACGCAAGTCTTCGTACAAAACAGTGTGGTGCTCAATCATTGCTGAAAGCGCAGTATTACCAACCATTGGCGCACCCAGCGTTCCCAAACCATATCGATCATGAGAACGAATTTCTAATAAATGAATGGAGACTGCTGCGTCTAATAATTTTTTAAGAGGGACTGTATCTAGTCCGCAATATTTTTTGATATCAGATAAATTAAGTGGGCCATCTTTCAAGATGTTAAATAAATTTAATCGCACACATGAAAGCAAAATTTGTGTGTATACAAATCCGGCCATCACATCAAATAATTGATTCGCTCTCTTCTTTGCAATATTTCTGAGAAAGGGTATTTTTGCTACGCGATTCTGAAAGCGAGTATCCGCAATGAGTCTATCTCGCCATATACAGATTCTGTCCCATAAACCATAGTCCTTCTGACTATGTTCAATGGCGATGGATTGGGTCTGAGCCATTAAGCTATTCGAGCGCCCTATGCTGCTTGTTTTTGTGTCACGATAGCTAGCTGACGTTCGCCACGTTCGAACCATGAGGAGGGCAACAATCTTTCTGCTTCAAAAGCAACTAGCTTTTTAAGATAGCCATCACCTTGGCAATTTGGAATAGATGCAATGGCTTGTCCAACCAAATAATCAAAATGTTCAACAGCACCATTTAGACCCAACTCTTTAGCTGAGCTCGGGCGATGATGCTCTTGATCTTGTCCACTTGGTTTTCCAAGAAACTGTGAGTCACCAAGTACATCGCGAATATCATCTGCCACTTGATAAGCCTCTCCGAGCCACTCTCCTAGATTTTTCCATGTGTCAGCATCAGATCCAGCTGCTTGAGCGCCAGCGGCAGTTGCCGCTGCAAACAGTGCACCTGTCTTAGCTCTTTGATATTCACTTAAAACAGCTTGAGACTCACACTCCCATGCTTGCCCAGCGATAATTCCAAACGGCGCTCCCACTCCTTGAGAAATGGTTTTAATGATCGGCGCCAGTCTTTGTGCTGAACGTCTTGATGTTGCAGCAACTGTTTGATATGCCATCACAATCAGGGCATCGCCAGTGAGCACTGCCAATCTCTCGCCAAATTCTTTATGCACCGATGTTTGACCACGTCGCATATCGGCATCATCAAAACAAGGCAAATCATCATGCACTAGAGAAGCACAATGGATCATCTCAATAGCAATTGCACTGGCCATCGATAGTTGCGGATCATCATTGCCACAAGCCTGAGCTACTGCTAAAGTGAGTTGCGGTCTAATACGTGCACCACCTGGAAATACAGCGTGTCTGATCGCCTTACTTAAAAGAGCAGGACCTTTTTCAGATTCATGAGATTTCAATGCATGGTCTAAAGCGCGCTCTAAATGCTTAAGTGGTGACATGGTCTTGCCCCTTTAAAAGAAATAATTTTCTTTGTCTAATTTAAAATACAATTTACTATGTAAAAAAATATAGACACTATTTGAGTTACTGTCAAACCAAAATACAAGGGTTTACCCTGATAAATAGCGGCTTTAGAGAATGATTAGTGAAATTCCAGAAGACTGGCCCAATAGATCTTTCAGTCGTAAGGTTCAGACTGGAGATTTATCTTGGCACGTGCAAATCGCAGGTAATGGGCCGATTCATGTGCTGCTACTGCATGGAACCGGGTCTTCTGCCCACACATGGGGTGAGCTATTCACAGAGCTGGCAAAAAAATATACAGTCATTGCGCCTGATCTACCCGGCCATGGGTTTACCAGAAACCTGGGAGCAAAAAATTTAAACCTAGATGCCTTAGCCACCAAACTCTCTGAGTTAAGAGAGGCTCTCCATATCGAATATTTTGATCACATCATTGGTCACTCTGCAGGAGCTACCTTAGCCCTAAGCTACACCCTTCAAAATAAGCAAGCCAAAACGATTGTGGGCCTTAACCCCTCGCTCATTAGCTTACCTAGCTTCTATCATCGATTTGTTGCACCATTTTTAAATCCGATAGTGACATCGTCATTTTTTACTGCTGTGCTTGCCGATCTTTTGCCACACACCAAAATGATTGATAGCCTGATTGACTCAACCAATACGAATCTCAATACTGAAAAACGAAATCGATATAAAACCTTGTTTAAGAATGCGGATCATCTCAACGGCTCAATGAGCTTTATGGCCGGCACTGACATACCAGGACTGCTTGAGCAATGTAAAAAAATTCAATCCAAACTGACATTCATCTTGACTGAAGATGATGGTTGGATTCCAGCGCAAGCTCTACAACAGGTTATTAAGCAATACTTTGCTCAAGCAAAGGTCATTGAGATCAAAGGCGGACATATGTTTCATGAAGCAAATGAAAAATATGCTATTGAATTAATTGAAGCAGCGTTACTTGAAGAGAGGAGAGAACCATGTCCACAATAATGTATGTCGCATTGTTCTTAGGAGTACTTATTGGCTTAGGGCTATTTTTAAATGCCTACTTTAGAGGTCAACAGGTCCTAAAAAAATTATCACAAAAGAAGATGCATCAGTAATTTGCTAATTGCATAGCTGCTTGTGATATTTGTTTTCCAGAGCCTGTAAAAGGTAATGGAAAATATTGTGCAGCCATCGTGCCGGATAATTCTTGAGCCAAGATCTCAGGTTGCGGCGATGTATCAACAAACAATACACGATGGTTTTTCAGTCTTAACTCTTTAGCCGCCGTTAATGCATCAGCATGAGCGCTACCCCTCCCCCCAACACCTTGAAGATTTACATTAGCCTTACCGTCACTCATGATGACAATGATGGGCGTTAAACCTTTGCGTTGAAGAGAGATAGCCATCTCGTTTGCGGCCCGAAAACCTGAAGCCAATGGTGTACCGCCCCCACCAGGTAAAGCTGCTAAATTTCTTTTTGCCCTAGCAAGTGAACGCGTTGGGGGTAACACCACCTCTGCCTTTGCCCCGCGCATGGAAAGCATCGCCACTTCATCGCGCCTGATATAGCACTGTGCCAATAATTCCTCTAGAGCACCTTTTGCCTCAGCTAAACGCTGAGTTGCGGATGAGCCTGATGCATCAACCAAAAAAATGGTGACCGTTCCTCGTCTTCTTAAATACTGCTTGATATGCAGATCTTCAGCCCTAAAGTCAATTCGGCTGTGAGGCTGATTCGCTTGATTGTGAGCAAGCACTCCTTTTCGAAGTCGCTGCCAAGGTATAGCAGCCCTAATGCTTTTCAGAATATCTAGGCGTTTGCCATCGGTAGGCCTTCCCTTGCGTGCTCCAAGAGGTCTGCCGCTCAAGAAATTTTTCTGAATTGATCCTGACTTTCCGGAAACATGTGCAGCCGATTTACCAGCCCGCATCATATCTTTGGATTGCCGCAAGAGTTTAGGAGGAATCGAGGCCTTTACCGCCTGAACTATGATGTCCTCTAGCTCCTGCTCAGAAGGCTGCTCTTGCTTGATTTCATCTGAGGATTCTGGATCGCTTTGAGAGTCTTCTTGCTCACTATCAGAATCTTGATCATTCTGATCCTCATTAGCTTGGTCTTCAGATTGATCCATCTCAGGAGGCATATATGCCCGCTTAGATGGGGTGTATACCAAGCGGGCAGCATCAATCACCTCATCTTGACTCACCTCAACCAGGCCCCTCAATGCGGCCAAGGTCTTTGCTACCTCCAGCGCAAAGTGATTTGCCCTGAAAGAGCTCACACCTAGACTAAAACCTGCCTTTGTCATTACTTCCAAATATTCGTCACTGCACTTGACTGAAGGCAAAAGTTTTCGTGCCTCTTCTATATCTTCAGCATTCACCTCAAGGGATTCTTTGATATCTACTAAAGATAATTGATCTAAGTACAACTCAAAGGCTAATCGATCTAGCAATCGAGGACTAATTGATTCATCAACACTATCTGATTCATCAAATGCAATGACTCCAAAGTGAGTAGATTCATCAAATGCATTTTTCTCATCTAGAGCTTGTGAGATCAATGCAATGGCCTGTAAGTCCATTCTCTCTACCATCGGTAGTAGCAATAGATTGCCATGGACTCGCTCCAAAAGACCCTTACTCATGACCAATGAACCCGCCTGCAAACTAGCTTCAACATCTAATGCACCAATCAGCTGTTCAGCAGAGATATTGGCAGGTGCTTTCAGTACCTGCATACCGCATGAGGAAGTGAGTTGTTTTAAATAACTAAACCAGGCCTCTCTCACAGGACCAAATTGGCTTTTGACGGTTACACCTTTGAGACCTTTGGGATTAATTGCCAATAGAATGGCAATTAAATTGGCATCAAACCATACTGTTTGATCAGATTTCACTTTGCTGCAGTGGCAAAAAACTCTTGCATAGCACGATCAATTCTTGCTCCTGAGGAACTATCGTCCAACGGATTACGTCGCAATCTATGTCCTAGAGCGAGGGGTGCAATTTTCTTCAAATGATTCAGGTTGGCTTTTTTCTTGCCCTCGAATGCAGCTAAGGCTCTAACGCCTCTTAACAGGGTTAATTCACCTCTTAAGCCATCGGTTCCCAAATGAGCGCAGAGTTTAGTGGCGACTTCAAGCAATTCATCTTCCACCTCCACTTTATCTAAGAGTTTTTGAGATTTGATAATTTTTTGTTTGAAATCGTCTTCTACTTTTTGCCACTTGGCAATAAAGCGCTCTGGGTTTCTTTCAAACTCATCACGTCTTTTAATAATTTCTACACGCTCTTTAAAATCGCCAGGAGTTCTCACCTCTGTCGATAAACCAAATCGATCTAACATTTGAGGGCGTAATTCACCTTCTTCAGGATTACCGCTACCAATCAATACAAAGCGCGCGGGATGCCGAATGCTTAAACCCTCACGCTCAATAATATTTTCACCAGAGGCAGCAACATCAATTAATAAATCCACTAAGTGATCTTCAAGTAGATTTACCTCATCTATATAGAGATAGCCACGATTCGCTTTTGCTAGCAGGCCTGGTTCAAAGGTCTTAATACCTTGAGTAAGTGCCTTTTCAATATCCAATGCTCCCACTACTCGATCTTCAGTAGCGCCCAGAGGTAAGTCCACCACTGGCACTGGAATACTTTCTGTTTTTAGCTTTTGACCTGCCGCCTTTTTAGCCTCGCATTCAGAGCAAAGACTTTTAGAATCTGGATTACAGTGGTACTGACAGCCCACAATGGATTTCATAGTGGGTAGCAAGGCAGCCAGGGAGCGAATGGTAGTGGACTTACCAGTTCCACGATCACCAAAAATAAGAACGCCGCCGATTAAAGGGTCGATTGTGCAGAGCGTGATCGCCAGCTTCATCTCGGTTTGTGAAACAATTGCTGTAAAAGGAAAGTTCAGGGCCATTGCTATCCGAAGACAAATGAATATAGAAAATAAAATTTAGTTTAGTCTAAGTAAATGGTAATGTTGCATTTGATGATTAGGAATATCCTCTAGTTTCTGAAAAAATGAGTGGCATTGAATTAGCCTTATGTCCCAAACCCTAAATTCCTCCTCTTCTGCCTCTGCCTTGGCAGCCCCCAAGCGCCTGGTCATTGCCTCCCGAGAAAGTCGCCTAGCCCTATGGCAGGCGCACTATGTCCAAGATTGCCTTAAAAAGTGCTACCCAGACTGTGATGTCCAGATTTTGGGCATGACCACCAGAGGGGACCAGATTTTGGATAAAGCCCTGTCTAAAGTCGGTGGCAAAGGCCTATTTGTCAAAGAGTTAGAGACTGCCCTAGAAGATGGCCGGGCTGATCTGGCAGTGCACTCCTTAAAAGATGTCCCAATGGTGATGCCAGAGGGTTTTGATCTGTCTTGCGTGATGGCCAGAGAAGATGCCAGAGATGCCTTTGTCTCTAATGATTACGCTAGCTTAGAGGAGCTACCTGCTGGCGCGATTGTGGGAACTTCGAGCTTACGACGAGAGTCCGTATTGCGCGCTAAGTTCCCCCATCTGGTGATTGAGCCACTACGCGGTAATTTAGATACCCGCATGGGTAAATTAGATCGCGGTGAGTATCAAGCCATTATTTTGGCCGCTGCTGGTCTCAAGCGCTTAGGCCTAGAGTCCCGCATCCGCGCTTGCCTGCCTTACGATCCCTACACCCCAGCAGCAGGTCAAGGCGCCCTAGGCATTGAGACCCTCACTAGTCATCCGCATATTAAAGAGTGGCTTGCGCCACTCTTAGATTTACCGACCTTGTACGCCGTATCAGCAGAGCGCATGGTCTCTCGGCAATTAGGTGGCTCTTGTGAGGTGCCCCTAGCAGCGTATGCCACTTGGGATCAAAACCAGATGCAGATCCGCTCTTTTGTCGCCAGTACCGATGGTCAAAACATCTGCCTAGCTAAAGGCAGTGGGGCAGTAGCCTCAGTAGCTGATGCAGAAGCCCTAGGATTGGCGGTAGCCCAAGATCTGCTGGCCCAAGGGGCGGCGGAGTTGATACCTAAGCCTGTGTAAAAATAGCCAGATTAAATCTGATATTTTCATTTTCATCCATCACAATCTTGAGAGGTAGTCATGTTCACCAAAACAATTCTTAGTCTAGCTTTTCTCTTCCTCATGCTGTTCGGACTCATCCTAGCAATTCGGGATCAGGGATATGTGCTCTTTACTATTGGTCTGATTGGCTACTTCCTAATGGCAATTTCGTCCAACTTGTGCAAAGACTTTAAAAAATTGGGTTCGTCTAAATAATTTCAAACGGTATGAGTAATACCAAAAAGAAATATTCTATTTGGCGATTCATCCCTTACTGCTTTGCTAGCATCTTAGGGTTTGGCTTCGGCTTCAAGTTTGGTCACGAAATCAGTGGGGTTGGTCTTGCTGTACTAACAGGCTTAGTAAGCGCACTCATTTGCAACTTCATGATGGAATACGTGGTGCTCAAAATCTTTGGCCCACGATAAACGCCCCGTATTGAAATAAGGGGCGTTAGAAGTACCTCTTTTTATTTATATTTGCTAGTCAGGTTTTTTGCCATTTTCCCAATCGTGATCAGGCAAACGACTACAAAAGCGACTACTAAAATTCCGGTTAGATTCATATTTATCTCCCTAAATTAAAACGATCAACCTACCAATTCAAATTTTATTTCTTCTTGGATAAAAGCGTTGTCATTGCGAAAATTGTAGCAATCAACAAGCCAATTTCCAAGAAATAGACGAAAGAGTAGCCAGTCGTTGCAGTAATAAGCCCCTCAGGAAGCCAATTTGCAGCCCCTATGGCAACAACAATGTCTCTCATGACCCCGCCCAAACCAATCGCAATTCCAGCTGCGGTTGCTTGCACTGCACCCCAAGCTCCTAAAGCAAGCCCCCTTTGATTGGCTGGCGCCAATTGCATCGTTGCAGTTAGAGTTCCATGACTAAATAAGCCTGCGCCAAAACCAATTAAAAAAGTTCCCAATAAAAATAATGTCTTTAAAGCCAATGGAGCGGAGAGGACAATCAAAATAAAAGCGGGAATCCCTACCAGGGCACCAATGCTAGCCATGTAAAAAGGATCTGTACCTTTACTCAATACACGAGAGGCCCAGCTAAAGCCAATGAGCCCGCCCACCGCTAAGATTGCTGTGAGCATCGTAGTCTCGCTAACACTCATATTTAAGATTTGACCTCCATAAGGCTCTAGCAAAACTTCATTCATGCTAAATGCCATGGTTCCAAAGCCAACTACAAGCAACCTTCTCATGGCGTTACCGCCTCGCGCAAACATCTGCCAAGACTCTATGAATGAGGGCTCCTGATGACGTGGTTTTGCCACTTGTATTCTGGGCTCTTGTTTCCATAATGAAATGACATTCAGCACGATCGTGACAACTGCAGAAGCTTGGATAACTTGAATTAATTTTCCAGGACTGAATTCTTGCAGAGCCCAACCAAATAGCAAGGCACTGACAATCATGCCCATCAGTTGCATGACATACATCAGTCCAACTACTTTAGGCTGATCTGCTTCAGGAGCGAGATCTGTAGCCAAAGCGAGGCCCACTGTCTGGGTAATGTGTATGCCAGCTCCAACCAATAAAAATGCCAGGCCAGATGCGACCCAGCCAACCCAAACTGGCGCTTGTTGAGACTGCCCGGCACCAGATAAAACCAGCAATGCAAAGGGCATGATGGACAAGCCGCCAAACTGAACTAAGGCCCCCTTCCAGATGTAGGGAACTCTTCGCCAACCTAAGGCAGATTTGTGGTTATCCGAACGAAAACCAATCAGCGCTCGAAAAGGCGCAAAAATAATTGGTAAAGAAATCATCACCGACACAATAGAAGCTGGCACATGCAGCTCAACAATCATCACGCGATTTAAAGTGCCTACTAACAAAACCAAAGCCATCCCCGCAGAGACTTGAAAAAGAGACAGTCTTAATAATCGAGATAGAGGTAAGTGATCAGACGCTGCGTCTGCAAAAGGAAGATATCGAGGTCCCAGATTTGCCCAGGACTGCATGAGTTTTTTAGTTACTCGATTCATCTTGTAAATTCTAGCCCAATGAATATGCCCATGGAAATGAAAAAGGCTGGTACGAAACCAGCCTTTAGTGGGACATTCAATTCCTTACTTCTTAACTGGTGCCGTCGGTACTGCCGGAGCTGGTGCTGATGCTGTCTTAGCGCCACCCTCCAAGAAAGCACTCACCCAAGTTGTATGGCTCAGGATTGCGTAATGCACACTAAAAGATCCAACTGCTACCGCTCCAATAATGAGCGGAATCCCAACAGTAGGTCGAACTACTGTCCACATTTTTCCGTAAATCATATTAATCTCCCCTTCCCTTATTTAAGCCAAGGCGAATAAATATAAGCAAGCAAATGTGCTAGCGCTGCGATCATCCCAAAAAACTGGGTCCCTTGAATCAGATTGCGATGCAATTCCTCTGATTGTTCCTCTGTCAGCCCGGTAAGGCTCATTTTTCCATCTGACATAGTTGGCGTCTCCCTATAGAAAAGACTAACTAAACGTGCAACCCCGCACGCAGGGTAGTGACCAAAGTCACTGATTCCCAAAACTACCTATGTAATCTATTAAATACACTTACAATTGTCAAGGGCAATATACATTAAATACCTTAATATGAAATTTAATTGTTTATTTTCAATAACTTATATTTGTAATTAATTTTCTATAAATTTAATAATGTTGTTTAAAAATCTATATAACTAGTATTTACCCTTATATAAATTCCATAGTACTTTAGGCAACAATCGGCGCGCAGAACTGGCAATCGAATCACCAAAAATCGGTATGCCTTGATTCAATGTCTAGGATCGATAATCGAAGAAATATTGAGAGACAAGCAAGACCATTTCCTATGACTGATAAAGAAATTCAAAACTCTAAAAAGTTAAAGTCTGTAAAGTCATTCCTGCCATTTTTAAAGCCCTATAAAAAGCAACTACTTGTAGCGGCGATCAGCCTAGTTCTGGCTGCCTCAGCAACTCTAGTAGTACCCCTGTGTTTTCGAAAGATTGTTGATTTAGGATTTAGTGACATTAGTCATGCGCAGATTAATATCACCTTCATCAATCTATTCTTGGCTGCATTTGTTTTGGCCTTTGCAAGCGCATTGCGTTACTACATTGTTTCTTGGCTTGGCGAGAGAGTAACGAGCGATATCCGCAAAGCGGTCTACTCACACATCATTGTGCAAAGCCCTGAGTTCTTTGAAACCAAGCAGAGTGGGGAACTGCTTTCACGCATTAACAATGACACTTCCATAGTACAAATTCTGGTAGGCACAAGTGTGTCAATGGCAGTCCGGAATCTATTCCTGCTGGTTGGCGGCATGACGATGATGTTCATTACCAGCATTAAATTAAGCTTAATCATTCTTGCTACGCTCTTATTAACCGTGCTCCCTATCATGCTGATGGGGAAAAAAGTTCGGCTGCTCTCCAGAAATTCTCAAGATAAGATTGCGCTTGCATCTGCGATCGCAGGAGAAAAAATCAATGCCATTCTGACTGTCCAATCTTTCGCAAATGAACAGAAAGAGATCAAGATATTTAATCAGTCTATCGAGACCTCATTCATTGCTTCCATTAATCGAAGTGCGGCAAGGGGCAGACTCACCTTTGTAGCCATTCTTTTAGGCTTTACCAGCATTATTGCCGTGCTATGGCTCGGGGCGTATGCAGTCAGCAATAAAGAAATGTCTGGCGGCCAGTTAACTCAATTCTTTTTATATGCAGTGATCGTCGCAGGAGCAATTGCCGCTCTATCTGAAGTGCTCGGCGATGTTCAAAGAGCTATTGGTGCAAGTGAGCGACTCCTAGAGCTGCTGAGCTTTAGATCACAAGTACAAAACCCCAAAGAGCCATTCATTTCTGATCGAGCCATGAATCAGGCGATTAGCATTGATATCCAAGACATCAATTTTCATTACCCATCTATCCCAAGCAATGTTCTCACTGATGTGAGCTTACACATTAAGGCTGGTGAAAAAATCGCAATTGTGGGGCCATCTGGCTCGGGCAAGACAAGCTTGTTTAAATTAATTCAGCGTTTTTATGACCCGCAATCTGGAAGCATCTCCTTTGATGGGGTCGATATCAAGCAATTTCAATTGGCGGACTTAAGGCAACTGATTGGAGTAGTGCCGCAAGAAATCAGCATCTTCTCTGAAAATGCACTAGAAAATATTCGGTATGGTAAAGAGCATGCAAGTGATGAAGAAGTCATACAAGCATCTAAGCTCGCATCAGTTGATGAATTTATTACCAGACTGCCAGATGGATACCAGACTTATTTAGGCGATCGTGGTGTTCGCTTATCTGGAGGTCAAAAACAACGCATCGCTATTGCAAGGGCTTTACTGAAGGATCCGCCAATACTCTTATTAGATGAAGCGACCAGTTCATTGGATGCAGAGTCAGAGAGATTGGTGCAGCAAGCCCTTGAAGTGGCCATGAAAGGCAGAACTACTATCGTGATTGCGCACCGACTTGCCACCGTTAAGAAGGCAGACAGAATTGTCGTTATCGAAAATGGTCGCATTGTTGAGATTGGCGATCATGCCAGCCTTGTCAATAACGAAGGACTTTACTCACACTTAGCTAAATTACAATTTACTGATGCCTGATCTAAAAGTTCCCCACACCCCCCCCACACCCCCCAAGCCCCCATCAATATCGCAGCCCTCAAAGATTACTTTTGGGGTCTTCAAGATCGGATTACTAGTGCGATGAGTGCACTCGATGGCAAAGCCTTTGTTGCTGATGAATGGCATAAACCAGAAGACAGTAAGCTCAAAGGTTATGGGCAAGCATTGGCCAAGGACTTTCCAACAATACGATCTTTCACCCAAGATAAATAGAACGGCTTAGATGATCCAGGAGTTGTAAAGTGAGATTGCTCGCCTGGTAACTGCATTCTTCCAACATTGCCACCCAATTTGCATGCTTGCTCTTGATATAGCTTATGCATCATGGGTGGAACAGCAGTATCTTTAGAACCAAAGTAAATCTGCACTGGAGCCATCGGCTTTACTACAGGCACGCCGCCTTTTAACATTGCCTGGGCCCAGGCAACAGTATTGGTTGGCTTCTGTTTCAATAAGCTTGCGTAGCTTGAACCGTAGTTAAAGTTAAATGTGTCGCTAGCTGTATGCATACATTTATTGCTATAAATCTCATTGGCAACTTTTACACCTTCATCGGTAAAAATATCCGAAAGCTTGAGATTTGGAAAGGCTGCCTGAGTACCCCAGTAGAACATCGTTGCATGAGTGAAATTAAAAACGCTATCCAAAAACATCTTTTGTGAGTCTTGAAAATATTTATCAGCAGTAGCTTGATCAAGCTTGCCGGCTGGTGCAAGAATGGAAATATCTTGCGGTGCTAATGCTACGAAACCAACAATGTCAGGATTATCAGATACTGTGCCAGTTTGTTGGATGTATTCGGGCATGCCTGCCAATGCAATTACAGCGCCGCCACCCTGAGACCATCCGTAAACTATCGTTTTCTTATTAGCTCCAGTCTCCTTCATTGAAGTTACAGCACGAGCAGCGTTGATTGTGTCCATAGCATTTGTTGCGGCAACACTATATTGATGTCTGCCGCCACCACCTAGACCTTGATAATCGGTTGCAACAAGAACATAGCCCTCTTTGAGAAACTCTTCTACAGCAGGGATTCCGTAATCAGTCCACGAATTTCCGCCCACTAAAAAATACTCGTTCAAAGGAACTGCAGGGTCAATAACTTGAGAAGGTCCGCAGTTTTGGGCAGATCCAGTTGTGCCATGTGCCCACGTCATTACTGGGCGTCCACCCGCTGGGGCTGGGCCTAAAGGTGCAATTACCAAACCAGTTGAGATTGTTTTGCGTCCGGCAATGTCAGAAGAAATATAAGCAATTCTCCAGGCCTGCGCGCCCTTTAATGAGGTCGCTATCTTTTCCTGCTTAATGACTTGGCCTAACTTACCTTCAGGACTCATTTTGATCACTGCAGCGTAGAAGGGCTGCATTGGCGGATCAGCATAAACAGAAGTGGATAGAGCAATTGAACTAACTCCAAGAATCAAAAATGAGAATAGTTTTTTCATAACTTTATTTATATATATAACAGTTAAAAAGGTAATCATCTCTACGCAATATTTTGTAAAGAATATAAATTTTTTTGCAGCCTCATTCTCGAATCTATTTCCCACTCACAGCTTTAGGGCATACCTCTTTATTGGTCGAATCTTTTTGCCATTCCTTAAAACAAGCACTTTGAGGATCCAAGGCCAAGGGTGCAGCCAGATCATAACGTCTACCTACTACTAGCTTCTGTTGATCTATCCATAAGTTTTTCTGCAGATTTGTTGTAAAGAGCACTTGATGTGCAATCTCTTTATTGGGAGCGATATTAGGGGGATAAAAGCCCTCTTCTGGTACTAAGGAATACAAGGCACTCGCATTAAAGCCGTTGGATTCTTTTGGAAGATAGTTAGCAACAAGCGTAAATGCTTGAGAATACTTTGCAATATCAAACCACATATACATCCCTCGATTGCTGGCTGCTGGGACTAAGCCTTTAGGTATATTGACTTCACCACCATAGGCTTTACCGTCATACATTGCTGGAATCAAGATGAGGTCTGCTCTTTTTAATGCATAAACTTCAGTTAGCTCAGGAATACGCACTTCATCATTAAGCATGACTGCGACTCGACCCAAGTCATTAGTACTAAACACAGGAAGATCATTGCCGGGCGTAGCCCACTGCTGCTCACGATCATTTAAATGCGACTTGCGATAAATCCCAGCTTGCTTACCATTGAAATCAAACAGGACTGCAGTTTCATAATACTTGCCATCTTTTGCCTCAGGCATAGAGAATAAAAGATAGGTTTTATAATTTTTTGCCAGGTTGGATGCTAATGTTGCGCTTTTACCATCAAGACTCTCAGCATACTTAGCGATATTGATTTTATCTAGAGCCACCTTGCCTAAAAATGAATTGAACGGCAATACCGCCAGATTAAAACCATTCGGATTGGCCTTAATCAAGCCTTCTACTTTTTTAGCATTCGCATCTACATCACCATTCACTGGATCATATTGAATTAAAAGAGCTCCAATTTGATTCTGAGTATTGTTGGTTACCGGATCAACGGGTGCTTTGTATAGGTTATAGATGCCATATAGCTCTGGGCGACGATGCTTAAGCCAAAATTCTTTTTGCACACTTTTCTTCTTAGTGTCTATAGTGGCATAAATGATTGTGGGCTCCTCAGGCTTTGTCCATGTGCCCGCCTTAGAGCTAGTAAGTTGTTTTCCACTACTATCCCAAATAGAGGATCCACCAGTAAATTGATCAACAAATTTGATTTGGGGCATTTTCACTAAGCCCGCTTGATTTGTGGCAACCGTATTGATGCCAATCCAAGGGGATAAGGTTGCTATGTTTGCAATGGTTGAGTGATTGCCATTACTCATTTTTTCAAACTTAGGCGTAGTGTCAGAACCAATTGGCATTGCCAGAATATCTATCCCACGCAAACTGGGAACCAATAAGGATTGCAGACGACTGTCATCAAAACAAATGAGCATGCCTATCCGACCAATATCGGTATCAAACACTGGAAAACCTAAATTACCTGGCGTAGCAGTACTAAAGTCACCGGGTGGCAATTGATTTTTACGGTACTTACCAATATATCCTTTGGGTCCGATCAGGGCGGCTGCATTGTGCGTTAGCCCAGTTACAGGATCGTTCTCATATAAACCAATCACAACGTAATTGTTATATTTTTTTGTGATCTTTTCCATGGCTGTAGTCGCTTTGCCAGGAATCGTATCTGAGTCCTTTTTGCTAGTGATAATCCAACCCGTCACAGCAACCTCTGGCAGAACAATCAACTTAGCCCCATTCTGAGAAGCCGTAGTGACTTTAGCTGCTATCCCATCAATATTAGCCTGCACATTCTGCTCAGCGGGATTAAATTCAACAGCGGCAACTTTAATTACTGCAGCATGAGAAATGACAGGAGATAAAGCGAAGAAAGCAAAGAGAAAGATGGTAATTTTTTTCATGGACTCGGCAGTTTGATTCAATACAAAAACTATATCAGATAGCCATTACATGAGATTTAATGCTGGATAGTGGCAAAAAAAATACCAACCCAAAGGTTGGTATTTTCATTTCCACAACTTCTAATTAAGGCGTTACAACATGCCAGACTTTATTGACATTATCACCAGTCTTATCGCCTGGGTTTTTGTCCTTCACGAAGAAATAAAGGGGCTTTCCTTTATAGGTAAGCTGCTTTTGTCCATCGTTACGACTAATTAAAGAGAAGTCACCAGATAGCTTAATGCCTGGTTCAACATAGACTGGTGGCCAGTTATCGGCGCAAGTGAGAACGCACTCTGATTTACCGGAATTTGCTTGATCTTTATCAAAGGTATAAATCGTTTTACCGTAACTGCTAGTCAAAATGCCATTACTTACCTTCACAAAGTCTGCCGAGGAGGTCTTAACATCAGGGGTTCCAGCACAAGCTACTAGCCCAATGACTACGCAGCCCATCGCTACAAGCTTCAATACATTATTCATTTTTTATCCTTAACTTATATTGTGCTAATTAATTTCCAGGACCAACTAAAGTTACCTCAATGCGACGGTTTTGAGCACGTCCATCTGGGGTGGCATTAGAGGCAACGGGATTAGTGTCACCCATGCCTTGAGCGGAAATTAAATTCTTATCTACGCCCTTACGGATTAAATAATCTGCGACATTGTCTGCTCGTCTAGAAGATAAATCTAAGTTTGTAGCAATTCCTTCGCTGCGCAATCCAGGCCCAATACCTACATTATCGGTATAGCCTCGCACAACAATTTTGGTATTTTGAAATCCAGAAAGAGTTGGCGCCATTTTTGCTAAAACCTGATCAGCCTTTGCATTCAATTTAAAGCCGCCTTCGGGAAATAGAATTTTGTCCTTAATGGTAATTTTTAGTTCACCTTGTAGTTGACGAATCTCAACCTCATCTCCCTGATAAGCTTGTTGCAATTGTGAATATGCCTGCTCAAGAGAGTTATAACTTTGTTGCGTTACGCAAGCAGTTAATAATCCCATTAAGGTAATTGCTACCATTAGTGAAGCGCGCTTTAATGTAAACATTCTCTCTCCAGTTAATAAACCCAGTAAATACAACCTGCTATCAAGTATACGTGATGCAGCCATCAGAACACCAGGCCGAAACCTAGTAACATAGGTCCAAAGAATTCCGGTTTGTGTAACTTTGCTACCCCTTGGACTATTCATCATTCAATTACAAATTTAGATGGGTGCCATCCAATAACTAGTCCTCCAGAATATTTCAATTGCGTTTAGCTTAGCTATGAGCTCAGTTGAACCAACCAAATGGCGAATGTATTCATTATTTATAAAAATTCTTTTAGCGCCTGAAGACCAATACTAGCTTGCTCCTCTTGGGGCAAATGACCAATATTGGGTAAAGCAACTCTTTTGGCATTGGGCATTACCTTTAAATAATCCTCAGAGTTTGAAATTGGAATGAAAGCATCCTTCTCTCCCCACATTAACAAAGTAGGCGCCTGAATCTTGGAAAGGGATGGCACTGGATCCTGCAAAACGGTTTGTTGCATTCGAGCCAAAATAGCGCCCCGAACTCCCGGTGCTAACATCAAGTCGTAATACCGATTTACCAAGCCATCATTTAAAGTTTTTGGGTCAGCGTAAGCTGGCTCTAGATTCATTACCAAGAATGACTTCGAAAAGAAGTAGCGATAAAGATTGGCAATAGCGGGTATTTCGGTCTTTTTGCCATACCCTATTCCAGGACTTGCATAGCCGTCTGGTGAAATTAATACCAGCTTACTCACTTGCTCTGGATATTGAGCAGCAAATTGCCAGGCAAATTTGCCCCCCATCGAATTACCCACCATCACTACTTTTGGAATCTGGAGCTCCTTCAGAAAAGCCTCTAAGACTTCAACACTTCTCTGATCCGTATAAATCCCACTAGGGTCCTCTCCTGTTAATCCAAAGCCTGGAAGATCCACGGAAATCACACGATATTCACTACTCAAATCCCTAGACCAGGTATCCCAAGTTTGCAAGCTAGATCCAAAGCCATGTAGGAACAGGATTGGTATCGGATTTTTAGCGGGTCCTGTATCTTGATAATGTATCTTGACCCCCAAGGCTGTGGCATAGCTATTTTTTGGAGAGCCGTAGGCTTTCTCAAGATCTACCCTAGATTTGTCTGGAGTCCACAACATGATTCCAGCCAGCACGATTAAAGCCATCAGCAACAGCGTGGTTCGCTTGAGCACCTTCTTGAACATGGGGCTAGCCTAAGGTAAAAGTGATAATTTTTTGACTTAAAATGAGACTGTTAGAAAATAATATTCTTACTTCTTCCCCTTAGTACTTAAACACACCACGCTTGGTTTTTCTACCGAGATATCCTGCGGCCACCAGCTCTCTTAAAAGTGGCGCAGGGCGGTACTTGGAGTCATTAAAGCTATTAAAGTAAGTTTCCATGATTGCCAAGCAAGTATCTAATCCAATCAGATCAGCCAATGCTAAGGGACCAATCGGTTGATTGCAGCCCAATTTCATACCTTCATCGATATCCTCTGGAGAGGCAATACCTTCACCTAATACAAAGAAGGCTTCATTGATCATTGGCAATAAAATACGATTCACAACAAAGCCTGGTGCATTTTTTACAGCAATGGGATGTTTGTCAATTTCACGGGCAAATGCAATCACGCTTTCTCGGGTCGTAGTACTGGTTTGCAAACCACAGATCACCTCAACCAAACTCATCAGTGGTACTGGGTTAAAAAAATGCATTCCAATAAAGCGTTCTGGATTGGAATTGAAGGCTGCTAATTTAGTAATCGACAATGATGACGTATTAGTAGCAATAATGGTGTCTTTTGATACTAGGCTATCTACCTCGTGTAGGATTTTTTCTTTTAAAGATTGGTTTTCAGTGGCTGCTTCAATCACCAAGTCTAAGTTCACTAATTTATGGTAGTCAGTACTCACTGCGATTCGCTTCATTGCGTGCGCGAGATTGTCTTGAGAGAGCGTACCTTTTTTCACCATACGTTCTAAACTATGCGTAATGGTATCCATGCCCCGCTCAAGCGCTGCATCATTGATATCAATCATGGTCACTTCCAAACCATGAGTAGCACATACCTGAGCAATCCCATTGCCCATAATGCCTGCGCCGATAACGCCGATTGATTGTATTGTCATGACTTTGAGACCTAACTAATTTAACTTTATGATGAAACCATTTCACAAACGGCTGAGGAGATCATGAATGGCGCTGCGGTGGCTTTGATCACTGCTTAGGGCTATCCAGAGCTAGTGCGCCTGATTGTCGGCATATGCATGTGCTTATCTTAGACGTTGTCCGCACCTAATCAAATCGCCATGTAATTCCCGCATCTAAGCGCGTTGAATTAGGTCCATTGCCAACCAATACTAGCCCGGTATTTTGCGCACTACGCATCATTGAAATACCAAAGTCCACACTTTCAGATAGTCCAATAATTGCAGCAACCATACCGTACATAGTGGACTGCTGTTCGGTCGAAGGTGGGTTGGTTTGTACACCAAAATCGAGGGCAAAGCGTAAACCATCCATGACATTCCAGACGGGTGCAATGGATGCGGAGTAGATGTTCAATCTTAAAGGAGTGGCACTGCCACCGTTTAAGTAATTTACGTTATAGGGGCTACGCATATAACCTACATTGATATGAGCCTCCAAGGACTCATTTAAATAATAAGAGGAAATTAATGTTGCACCATAATTGAATGCCGCCTGTCCAAAACCCACTACTTGTTGTTGCTTTGTATCGGGAAATTGCAGGATGGGTTTTATTGCGAAATTCCAGCTATCGCCCTCTTCACCCAAAAAACGCCACTTTGCATTTAGGGTGTAGTTACTAAGCGGTGAGTAATTACTTGCACGCGGGGTCGCATTGTATTGCGTCCCTAATGCAATCTCAACATTCTCAGCGATGCCTCGGGTGTAAGTAAAGGGGAATGAATTTGTAGAACCTGACCCCAGAAATTCTGTGCCTGGGCTCGAGGTGTCCTGACCTGTGCCTGTAGGCTGGTTAACCTTATTGATTGAGTAAAAATACATTTCAATCTGATTCCCGCCCTTCTTAACTGTTCCCGCATCATCAGTATTTAAGGGTTCAAATGCCTGAGCCCAACCGATTAAAGAAAGAGTTAATAAAGCGAAAGAAAGATTTTTTAGATAAGACATGGCAAATTTATTGCTAAAAAGATCTAGTTTTTCAACTAAATTCTTACAGGACTTTCAGAATGCAAAAATACTTTGCGCGCCTTGAAGTCTAGGTCGATCAAATCGCCGTAAGTGGACCACTCTAAAATGAGATCAAGTGTCTTCTTCACGTCACGCTTATCTAAAGACAGGCCTAATGATTTAGTAAGTACGTCAAACGAGACCTTCGTAGAGGGGGCACTCTTGAGCTCTTGATATAGCTCACTTATAAATGGAATGGTCTCCAGAGCCTGCTGACCTAGCATTTGTTTTCTTAATTCACTGTCGCCATTACCAAAAATACTACCTAACTCGGTAGCAATTAAATCGCCGTCTTTCACCATAGCAAACTCTAGCAATACCAGATCCTCTACCGCATTTATGAAGGCGTTATCACTCATCTCAGTAGCTTCAGCAATCTTAGGCAAATCAGCACGACCTAAAAATTCTGGGTCAATTAAGCGCTCCATAAGCCCTTCAATTGATGCAACATTGGCATGTGGGTATGGACTGCGCTCAGTAGCCAAGCCATAATCTAGCTGACCATCGGCTAAACGTCTTTGAGGGTTCACCATTTCGGTATAGATGCAGTCTACTAAATGATGTATCTCTGGAGTTTTTGGCTCACGTGGTCGCTCTAACCCAATAGGTAACTCAAAGCGAACGCGGCCTGGATTGGAAGAAAAAATTAAAGCCCTATCCGCCATCATGACCGCCTCTTCAATATTATGAGAGACAACCAAAAGTGATTTGGTTGGCAAATCTCCTGATTGCCATAACTCTAAGATATCGTCACGCAAATGTTCGCCTGTCATCACATCAAGAGCAGAGAATGCCTCATCCATTAACAGGACCTCTGGCTCCAAAACAATAGCTCTAGCAATACCTACGCGTTGTCGCATGCCGCCAGATAACTCTTTTGGCAACGCTCCTTCAAAACCCTCTAAACCAATCAATTCAATGGCTTGTTTGGCTTTTTTGGCACGCTCATCGGGAGCAATTCCACGAGCCTCAAGACCAAGCTCGACATTTTGTTGAACCGACAACCAAGGAAATAATGCAAAGGACTGAAATACCATGCTAATCCCATTAACCGGTCCATAAATCGGTTTTCCAGCATATTCAACCTCACCAGAATCTGCTGAAATTAGGCCGGCCATAATACGTAATAGAGTTGATTTTCCTGAGCCCGATTGACCCAATAGCGCAACAATTTCTCCCTCTCTAAGAGTGAAATCCACGTTTTCCAAAATCATTCGATCTGAACCATCTGCTGACTTGAAAGATTTATTAACAGAGCGAAGTTTAATAAGGGGTGTCGACATTCGTGCAAACTTTCCGAACAAGTTAAAAATTCAAGCCCTTTTCTGAGAGCAAATAAAGACGGCGCCAAATAAAGCGATTAAAACCAATAACAAAAATACACATCACGCCAATTCCTAATGCAATACGTGGAAAATCGCCTGCTGTTGTCATTTCAGCGATATAAGATCCCAGTCCCTCAGCCTTTAGAGTGATATCACCCCAAGTGACGTACTCAGAAACAATGCTGGCATTCCAAGATCCCCCTGTGGCGGTTAGGGCCCCAGTTACCAGACTTGGGAAAATTGCTGGCAGGTAGTAACGACGCCATTTAGTCCATGCTTTAAGGCCTAAGTTGTCCGCTGCATAGCGTAACTCAACCGGAATAGTGGAAGCACCCGCGATCACGTTGAACAAGATATACCATTGCGTACCAAAAATAATCAGTGGCGAGAGCCAGATATTGGGATCTAACTTGAAATGCAAAATACCCACAACGGCAATTGGAAAAAGCAAGTTTGCTGGAAAAGCAGCCAAAAATTGTGCTACTGCTTGAGAATGCTCTGCAATACGAGGATTAAGGCCAATCCAGATCCCAATTGGAACCCATATAACAATGGCGATTGCAATTAAGACAACCACGCGTATCAAGGTCAACACTCCTAAATATAGGATGTGCAAGACCTCCGTTAATCCCACCTCGGTATGAATATACTTAACTAAATAGATTACTGCTGAGCAAGCCGCAATTATTACTAAAACATCCCAACCGCGGGCCACGTGATGCGAGGGAATAATGTTTTTTGCGGGAGCAACAGTGCCGTCAGTACGCTTTCTAAAGAAGCGAAAGCTGCTTTCAAATAGTTTAATAACTCCCAATCCTAGCTGCTGCAGCCATACAGTACGACGCCAGAGATTTAAAGCCCAAGACTTGGGAGTGACTTCTCCATCACCCTCTTCAAATCGAAATTTATCTGCCCAAGCAACCAGAGGCCTAAAGAAAAGTTGATCATAAAGCGTGATGCCAATCAACATAGTCACAATTGCTAGGCCGATTGCGCCCAAATCACGCTGATCAATAGCCAAGGCAATATAAGATCCAATACCAGGTAATTTAATATCTTGATTTGCTACAGTAATTGCCTCAGACGCTACCAAAAAAAACCAGCCTCCGGACATCGACATCATCATATTCCATAACATTCCTGGCATAGATACAGGAATGTCGAGCCTCCAAAAACGCTGCCAAGGAGACAGTTTAAAAATTCTAGATGCCTCATCTAGTTCTGCTGGAATCGTTTTAAAACTTTGATAGGCACTAAATGCCATATTCCATGCTTGTGCAGTAAAAATAGCAAAAATTGCCGCACACTCAACCCCCAAAAGGCTTCCAGGAAATAGTGCAATAAAGCCTGTGACAGTAATTGAAAGGAAACCTAATACTGGAATTGATTGCAAAATATCCAAGATTGGTACCAAGACCTTTTCTGCCGCCTTAGACCGAGATGCCAGAAGTGCAAAGCCAAAAGCAAATACTACCGAGAATGCGAGCGCAATAAACATTCGCAAAATAGTACGCAACAAGTAATAGGGCAAGTTGGCCGCATCCAAGGACAACTCAATAGGCGTACCCACTAAAAATGGCTTTGCCATTTCCTCTGCACCAAAACCCAATACTAGAAGGATCAGCAGAATAATGGGCAACAGAACTAGATCCCAAATTCCCGAGGGAGCTATTGCTAGATTTTCAGCTTCTTTCAGGGTGGAGGATGTATTTTTAAAGGAATCGGTTGTCATTTATCTAACGATAAATACCCAAGATGACTTATATATGACACATTTTTGAATAGCCTCCTAGTTTGCATCTCAGGTTAGTCACGTAAATTTCGCTAAGGAGTGTTAAGGTATAAAAGAGAGAATATTGTCATATCCAACTCATTGTCGAGGAATTTTCCATGCAATATAACTACATTCAAGAAGTCCCTATGAAAAGCATCTCGATTGAAATCATTCAGCTATGTAAGCCAGGGTTTGATATGGCAAAAATGAATGAGCTAATTGAAGCGCTATTCACGAACGCCAGGACCCGAGCCCAAGAACTTACAACCGATCTAGACAAAGATGCTTTGCAGATGATTGCAGACAAGCTTGTAGTTAACCAACTCCTAAATCAGCTCTACTTTCTCGATACCTCGGAAGTTCAAATAGCCTGCCTCCATCAGATTTCGCAACAAAATGCAAATCTACGCGACGCTTTTGAATTTGTTCAGGCACAAAATAACTATATTCCAGTAGACAACCGTAGCGAAGAAGACGAGAAAATTCAACGCTTTTTGAAGGCTATTTTGGCCTAAGCTCGAGCAAAGCGTACGTTCATGATAGCCAAACGACGATAAAGGTTAAGTTGCTCACGAACCAATAAACCGTCATAACCTAAACGTTCAATAGGCACCCATAAAGAGACCCATCCCATAATCACAAAAGCCTCACAAATGACAGTACTGAAGTAACTATCAGGCCAGATTTGCAAGCTATAGTATTTGATCGTTAATAGAATAATCATTATGGCAATACCTGCACCCAGCCATTTGAGCATCCTATTCCGATTACGATTATGTTGTCGCCCAATTAATTCGGCCTCATATTCGAAATAATTATCTACCGCCTGCTCGACATCGGACTCGGTAGCTAAACTTGGTTCATCGCTTGCCACATGCAATATCAAAACAATTGGGATTTGTGGCGGAGCATCACTAGCCCACTGCAAAATATGATGTACTGCTCGAGGATCAAGATCTCTACGTCTAAACGGGTTTGGATCCAACTCACTAAAAAGTGAATCTAGGGTGTGAATATTCACATCAATGTTGTAAGTTTTTTCCATGGTATTGTCGATTAGGCTTGGTTTCCTAGTTTTACTTGCTACCCCGCCCCAATGATGTGTTGAATGATCTAAAAAATCAAGTCCGTGAATCAGTCCAAGAAAAGGATGATATGTATGCTTCTCATACTACGTTTTTAATAATAGATATTGTGTAACAGCAAATAATGCGGCCGTTAGAACACAACACAAAAATAAAGACCAATAGAAGTGATATTCGTTTCTCATCAGCCAGCTCAGCAATAGAAACATGGGTAAGCTTGGAATCACATACCAAAATGTCTCGTAACTGATATCTGCAATTTTGACTTTATCTTTGGATTCAATATAGATCAATATAAGAGCTGCAATCGAGACAATAGGCAAGGCCAGCAAAAATGCAGACAGGGTAGAGCTGCGCTTACTTATTTCACCAACCCCTACGATGACTAGGGCAGCAATTATTGTTTTAACTATAATTAACATACTATTAAACAGGATCAATATGGGTCATCACATTAAGGACTGGTAATTTTTTCTTAATTTGATTAACTACCTTAAGAGCAATGTCATGTCCAAGTTTAACGGTGGCATTTGCATCTACATCGATATGTACATCAACCAAGATCATATCGCCCATCTTGCGAGTTCTGAGATCATGAAAGCCTCTAACGCCATCTATTGATTTGATAATCTCCTCAATTTGACGATACTCTTCTTCAGATACCGCCCTATCCATTAAGTCATGCAGAGCGTCCCAGCCAAACTTCCACCCCATCTTTGCCACCATTAAGCCAACTACTAGGGCACCAATAGCATCAAAGATTGGGTGCCCTAATAAGGCACCAACAATACCAATGGAAACCACTAAAGAAGAAGCCGCATCAGATCTTGCATGCCAAGCATTGGCCACCAACATTGAGGAGCGAACCCGCTTAGCCACTGCCAACATATATCTAAACAGTATCTCCTTGGCAAGCAAAGAAGCTAATGCGACATACAGAGCTAAGATTTGAATTTGTCCCGCCGGCACTGGATCAATAATCTTTTCGCCAGCCTTAAAGAGCATGCCAGCGCCAACAGCCAATAATGAAATTCCTAAAAATAAAGAGGCGGCAGTTTCATATCGTTGATGGCCATACTGGTGATCCTCATCTGCATCTTTGGCACTATGGTGATTAGCAAAGAGCACTACAAAGTCAGCAACTAAGTCTGTTGCCGAATGAATACCATCAGCAATCAAGCCTTGAGATCCAGACACAATGCCCGCAAAGACTTGTGAAACAGTTAAGCCAATATTGACAACAACGCTAACCAAAGTGCTCTTCTTGGCGGCCGCTTGCTTAGCAGGCGTTTGCGACTCGTGATCTTCTATTTCTTTATCCATAAGCGCATACTATCAAATCAATAAGACAGTCATAAGCACTAACTTACTGAGTCTTTATTGATTCATAATTTCTTGAATGACTTCTACAATCACAGCTGACCTATATATCCCATGAGGTGACAGTGGAAAATATTTAGAGTTTGCTTACATGCTCGGTGGCGCACAAGGAAAAACGACTTAGGAATTTCTCCCTAAGTCGTTGATATTGCTGGTGGGCCCACCAGGACTTGAATCTGTGACCAAAGGATTATGAGGGCAGATTTCCAAAGAAATGGCTACAGATCTATTTCCTTTTTACTTTGGAATTCTATTGTTAATTCGAGAGAATACCTTGCGCGCATTGTCTTCAAAAATCATCGCTTTCTCTTGATTGTTAAGAGTCTCAACCGCATCAAGATAGCGACGCGTATCATCAAAGTAAAACCCAGTATCAGGATCGATTCCCTTTACTGCTCCAATAGTTTCTGATGCAAAGAGAATGTTCTCGACTGGGATCACCTCAGTGAGCAGATTGATCCCTGGCTGGTGATAAACGCAAGTATCAAAATAAATATTATTGAGTAGTTTCTGATTAATATCAGGGATATTCATATCCCTCGCAAGCCCTCTAAATCGGCCCCAGTGGTAAGGGACTGCCCCGCCACCATGCGGAATTACGAAACGCAAAGCAGAAAACTGTGCAAACAAATCTGAAGTCAGGCATTGCATGAATACACTGGTGTCAGCATTTAAATAATGGGCACCAACACTATGAAAGCATTCATTGCAACTTGAACTTACATGAATCATTGCTGGCACATCTAAGGCGATCATTTCTTCGTAAATGGAATACCATTGTGAATTGCTCAATGGCGGTTCACGCCAATGCCCTCCTGAAGGATCAGGATTGAGATTGATCCCCACAAAATCATATTCATTAATGCATTTGCGCATTTCAGGTAAACAGGTACTAATATCTACCCCCGGTGACTGCGGTAGCATTGCAGCGCCAACAAAGTGCTTCGGGAAAAGCTGGGTCACTCGGTAGCATAGTTCGTTGCATAGAGCTGCCCATGTTGCTGAGGTATTGAAATCGCCAATGTGATGAGCCATAGCACTGGCTTGAGGCGAAAAGATAGTGACATCAATTCCGCGCTCACGCATCCTAGCTAATTGATTATTCTCAATAGACTCTCGAATTTCATCGTCACTAATTTTTAAATCAGATACCTTAGGACCCAGCTCTGGTGTATTTAAATTAGCAATCTGGGCACTACGCCAAGCCTTTAAGGCTTTTGGAGTAGTGGTGTAGTGGCCATGACAATCAATGATCATCTATTCTTTCCTTTATGGTGCTGATGGCAGCAAAAATTAGTCTGGCTTAATATTGGCTTCACGCACTAGTTTCTCGTAACGCCTACGCTCCGAATTTAAAAAAGAAGCTGCTTGAGCAGTAGTCCCAGGACTTACCTCTCCACCAATTGAACCCAAGCGCTCCAACATCTCTTTAGACTGTAAGGCTTTCTCAACTTGAGCATGTAGTGTCTTCACAATGGATGCTGGAGTCTTCGCGGGTGCAATTAAGCTGTACCACACAGAGGCTTCAAAACCTGGAAAGCCAGATTCCGCTACCGTGGGCACCTCTGGAAATATTGGGGAACGCTTTGCGCTCATAACGGCAACAATCTTTAGCTTGCCACTTTTGGCATGCGGTGCAATTTCCAACATATTTACAGCAACCAAATCTAGCTGCCCTCCAATAAGATCTGTAATCGCAGGAGCTCCACCTTTGTAGGGAATTTGTTTCAAAGTAATCCCGGAGGATTGCTCGAAAAGTTTCATGGCCATATGTGGCGCGCCGCCATTACCAGGAGTTCCATAGGTAATAACATCAGGATTCGCCTTTGCAGCGCTGATCAAATCAGATAATTTTTGGTACTTACTTTCTGCAGAGACTGCGAGCACTACAGGTACGCGGCCAATCATGGCAATTGGCGTAATGTCTTTTTCGATATCAAAGGGTTGTGGCTTATACAAAGACATATTTGCTGCCAAGGCATTTGCAGCAACCATTAAGGTGTACCCATCAGGTGGACTATCAATCAATTGCTTGACGGCAATATTTGACCCAGCTCCTGGCTTGTTTTCAATCACTATCGACTGGCCAAGAGGGGCTGAGATGCTTTGACCTAAAGTTCTAGCAACCAAATCAACTGCACCCCCAGGGGCATACCCAACTAAAATCTTAATTGGTTTATTTGGATAATCTTGAGCCATCAAATTACTAGCAAAAGGAAGAGTGGCTACAAGCAAGAAGCTGAATATAATTTTTTTCATAAAAATTACCCTCTATTTGAAATAGTACCTACTATCACTACCAGGGTGAACTCTTTGGCAGCATTGAATCCTTGATTTGAGATAGTGGGGTATGCCGCATTAGCTTTAACGGCAAATTAACTTTATTGATTCTATAGCCCATGAAGCAAACTATGCAATGGACTTTTAAATCCCCCTTGAAGAACTAAGGCATTTTTTTCTATAGAGTTCGCATACACAGTTCTAGCATGCCCAGCGATGCATAAAGTATTGCTCAAATGACAAAACCCCCACCATTTCTGATAAGGGTTTATTTTTCTGGCGGGCCCACCAGGACTTGAGCCTGGGACCAAAGGATTATGAGAGCCAACATCAAACTGCAACAGAAGAATAAGATTATCCATTTCTCTCGATCTTATTTCTCAGCAATTGCAGCGCATTCAGGAATAAAAAGTAATTCGGCTCTTCACCAACGGGAACAAAATGCTGAAGAGCTTGTTTATTAATCATTTCTAATTTTTTAAGTAACTTTTCTTTTTCTTCGATCGACAGCTTCTTGCCCGTTATCTCCTGCTCAATATTTAAGATCAGCGCATAGTGAGTACGCTCACGAATGATGAAGCGAAACCTTCGTAGATGAAAATTAAGTTTAGACAAGGGATAAATAACTGCAAATGCCGCCAACACCACTAACCAAAATCGATCAATAAAGACTACAAGCCAGTAAGGTAGGTATTCCGTAGTTTTGGGAGGTCCATAGTTGTAAAAATTCCTCGCTATAGGGCTAAGTGGGATAGAAGGATCAACATAGGCGGGGAACTCATCGCGCTTAGAGAAAAATAATTTTGATGAATCTTGTATGACCTGCTTACTCGTCATTAATAAAGCCAGTTGCAAGGCGGGATGCAGATCCTTACGAACAGCTAGCGTGGTTGTAGTAGCAACTAAAGAAATATCACGAACAGGTAATTTTTTTTCAATATCAATTGAGCCAGCAGGAATAACGACTGCATCTAGATAATTAAATTGTTTCTGATAGGCAATGGCATTTGGTAAATTAAATAAGGTTAGATCGGGAGAGTGGATTAATTCTTTTACAAGTGGATCGAGCATAGTGGCTACAAAAATATAGACATCAGCATTGCCGGATAAAAAGTTTTCTCGGGAATCTTCCCATGAGCTCGATACAAAATGAGAATTGCTTTCAATGTTAATGCCATTAGCCTCAAATAATTTCTTAGCCAAGATATAGGACCCGCTTTTCTTCGGGGCTAAGGCTACTTTATATTTCGTTAAATCTTGTATGGTTTTAATTTTGTCAGCAAGCTCATTTCTATAAAAAATCCATACTGGGTCATAACTCACACTACCAAGTGAATAGAGTTCTTTTTGTTGCTCTTCCGACAGCGTAGCAGCATAAACAAATCCAGCATTTACCTTACTTTTTGGATCCTTGAGTTCTTCCGCATTCTCTATCGTCCCATTAGTGGCTACCACTACAACGTCGATCTCATGTTCCTTTAAAGGAGCAATAGCGGCCTCGCCAAATTGGTACCAATCTCCACCCTTATAAGAGGTGGCAATAGTAATGCCAGTAAAAGGAAAGGGCTTAAGGTAAACAATGACTCCGCCAATCAATAGCAAGATCATAATTACTACCATGCGGAGCTCAATTAGAGACTCCTTGATGGCAATAAGCTCATGTTTTAGAACTAGACCTAAGTAATCAAATGTTTTCATTGAACAAAATTTAGCACAAGCGACACCAACAGGCCTAAGTCCCTTCTGCCAGCCCCAAGGCTGCCTTATTTTGTGACGCCAAAAGGAAAAACGACTTAGGAATTTCTCCCTAAGTCGTTGTGTACGACTCGACACATAGTTAACACTTTATACCGGACACATACTTTACAGTTTTTGGCATAGGAGGGACCACTCTATGCCGTGGAATGAAAGTACGAAGATGGATGAAAAGCTACGTTTTGTGTCT
>NZ_JACVOM010000019.1 GCF_018882445.1 Polynucleobacter sp. 15G-AUS-farblos
AGAAGCGCATACTCTTGCTCGCCTAAGGCGGCTAAGCGTGCTCGGATCAGCGGACCTTGCTCTAAATTAAAAGGCTGGGCTAGATCATCTGCTTTTAGCTGCGCTAAGCGCTGTGCTTTAGTACCAGATAAATCAAGCACTTTCCAATCAACAAATTGCTGATTGCAAATGATGGCTCTGTTAGGTGCTAAGTGGGTAGGCGCTAGGACTAAACGCAAGACTGCATGACGGGCAATAAGCTGGGTCCAAGCACGTTCCATTGCTTTGGGATCCAAGGCCCCTTCAAAAATAAAGAGCGCTGCAACATGGTATGGATCATGGGTATTAGGACTTAATGCAACACTCTCAAAAGCTAATCCCTGTTGAAGCGGTGTTAAAGGCAAAATATCCTGTAAATCCGGATAAAGACGCAAGAGTTCATCAAGCGTTGCTTGGTCGAGTTGGCCGGGACGTTTTTTATTGTTTGTCATTAAAGCTCGAATTCTGAAAGTTCAAAATCACCTGGCGTATAGCGATTGGCCAAAGGATCTTCTAGGCAGTGCTCAGTCAATTCGATTAATTGCTTGATCCAACACGCTTTGAGCGCAGCGATCGATGCTTCACTGTGGATTGCTGGGCA
>NZ_JACVOM010000020.1 GCF_018882445.1 Polynucleobacter sp. 15G-AUS-farblos
CATTCTCTATTAGCAATGAAGCTAGTTGCAAAGTTACGAGAAAAGCTGGGAATTACCTTGCCACTACGGACCCTGTTTGAGAGTCCCAACCCAGAAGCCTTAGCGCAGCGCTTGGAGGCAAATACTGAGGTTGATGATCATCAACTTGTTCCTCAAAGTGGCAGGTCTGCCAATGGCGCAATTACCCTCTCTCATGGTCAAGAGCGTCTGTGGGCACTAGATCGCGTAGATGGACCTTCAGCTACTTACAACATGACAGCCACCATTAAGATGAATGGGGCATTAGACATTCCCTCCCTGGAAAAAGCCTTAGTAGCGATCATTACTCGTCATGAAAGTTTACGCACTGTCATGAATGAGTCAGTAGAAGGGACGGCAGTTGGCACTTTATTGCCACCTCCACTTGCTCAGCACTTTATTGCTGTAACAGATCTAAGTCGCTTAGCTCTTAATGATCCTACGGCTTGTGAAACGCAGCTCGATCAACTGATCCAAG
>NZ_JACVOM010000021.1 GCF_018882445.1 Polynucleobacter sp. 15G-AUS-farblos
GCTTTATTGCTTGTCCTTTTGGAGCCCTCGGTAGTCGGATGTACCGTACTGGTGATCTAGCCAGAAGGCGGCTTGATGGCGCACTTGAGTTCTTAGGACGCGCAGATGATCAAGTCAAGATCCGTGGCTTTCGGATTGAGCTAGGAGAGATTGAAGCAGCGCTGCTAGCTTGTACTACTGAGCTTGCACAAGTGGCTGTGCTAGCTCCTAAGATTGGGGGCGATGCTCGCTTAGTTGCCTATCTGGTACCCCAGCAAGGCGCTAGCTTGCCTGAGTTTAGTGAGCTACGGGCTCGCTTAGCGAGCACCTTGCCAGAGTATATGGTGCCTGCTTACTTTGTCAGCTTAGAGCGCTTACCTTTAACGCCGAATGGCAAGCTAGATCGCCGGGCACTACCAGAGCCTTCTGGTCAGAGTGAGGCCACCTATCGTGCACCACGCACTAGCACTGAGAGTTTGTTATG
>NZ_JACVOM010000022.1 GCF_018882445.1 Polynucleobacter sp. 15G-AUS-farblos
CTTAGGTCTATTTATTAATACCTTACCACTGTACTTACGTTTAGAAGAGTCAAGCCCCTTAGTGCAGTGGTTACTCGATCAACAAGCGGCCCAAGCAGAACAAGATGCTCATGGTCATGTGGGTTTATCCGACATACAAGCCTACATTGGTCAAGTGGGTAAAGAATTATTTGAGGCAATGTTTATCTATGAAAATTATGCAAACGATAGCCAAAAAAATACGGGGAAAGATTTAAATCAAACTGGTTCTGAAAATCAGGATGGTACCCACTATACGATCTCATTATTGGCAATGCCAGGTACAAAGCTACTATTGAGATTAACGTTCAATCGCGCTCGCCTTGATGATGCCCAAGCTGCTGACTTACTCGCACGCTTAAGCCAATTAATCGAAGCCTTACCAGTAATAGCAAAGACGCCTTTAGCAGCCATTCCACTAACTACCCTTTCTG
>NZ_JACVOM010000023.1 GCF_018882445.1 Polynucleobacter sp. 15G-AUS-farblos
TTGCTTTAGTCGCAGCCCATGAAGCAGCGCTCTATCCAGAAGCTGCTAGCGCCACCCTGAGCCCTACTCAACTTGATGAGTTAGTGCAACTGTATCCTGACTTAGAAGATGTAGTGCCGCTAACGCCGCTACAAGATGGTTTAGCATTTGAGAGCATTGCGCTCAGCGAAGACGCTTTGGATCCGTATCACGTACAAATGGTATTTACATTTGAGGGTCAACTTGACCTACCCGCAATGGAGCGTGCTTGGGCCCAGCTTATTGCCCGTCATGCAGTCTTGCGTTTAGTCCTAGCGCCAGCGAGTATTGCTGCTGGTATGGGCGTTATTCGTAGTGGCAAGGCAGCAGTCGATGGCACGATCATTGAGCTAACTGGTACTAAAGCACAGCGCTTAGCGCAGCTAAAAGCAGATGATCTAGCCCAGCCTTTTAATTTAGAGCAAGGTCCGC
>NZ_JACVOM010000024.1 GCF_018882445.1 Polynucleobacter sp. 15G-AUS-farblos
TGTACTTACGTTTAGAAGAGTCAAGCCCCTTAGTGCAGTGGTTACTCGATCAACAAGCGGCCCAAGCAGAACAAGATGCTCATGGTCATGTGGGTTTAGCGCTCATCCAAAAGCTTGCAGGCTTTGCCGGTGAACCTTTGTTTGAGGCGATGTTTACGTACGAGAACTATCCGATTGATGCAACAGTAAATCAGAGTTTAGGAGAGTTAAAAATTTCTGATTCACAAGGAATAGATGGTAATCATTATCCTGTGGCATTAATTATTTTAACTGGAGAAGAATTAGTACTCAGACTCATATTCAATCGCGCTCGCCTTGATGATGCCCAAGCTGCTGACTTACTCGCACGCTTAAGCCAATTAATCGAAGCCTTACCAGTAATAGCAAAGACGCCTTTAGCAGCCATTCCACTAACTACCCTTTCTG
>NZ_JACVOM010000002.1 GCF_018882445.1 Polynucleobacter sp. 15G-AUS-farblos
TTGTCAGCTTAGAGCGCTTACCTTTAACGCCGAATGGCAAGCTAGATCGCCGGGCACTACCAGAGCCTTCTGGTCAGAGTGAGGCCACCTATCGTGCACCACGCACTAGCACTGAGAGTTTGTTATGTACCCTCTTTAGTGAGCTCACAGGTACTACTCCAGTAGGTTTAGATGATAGTTTTTTTGCGATTGGGGGACATTCTCTATTAGCAATGAAGCTAGTTGCAAAGTTACGAGAAAAGCTGGGAATTACCTTGCCACTACGGACCCTGTTTGAGAGTCCCAACCCAGAAGCCTTAGCGCAGCGCTTGGAGGCAAATACTGCTAATGTTGGAAAAAAATCACGAATTAAAGCAGGAATGGGTCGAATTTAGTAAAAATGCCTCAATTTAGTGCAAAAAACATATAAGTTAATAAATAAAGCTGTAAGTTTCTACCCTGAAGTTAAGATCTAGTAGATTAGATTTCATGAGAATGAAATAAATACTTCCTATCATCAAGCACTTAAAGCTTGATCCACTCTTTGGGAACAGTTTATGTTACTTAAAATTTTGTTAATTGCCGCGATTGTTGGTGCCTCCATGGCTTTTATTTTCGGTAATCGTACAAAAGAAGATGCCGCCACCGGTGCAGCAGGTGGCGTACTAGTTGCTCTGACATTTATTGTTCAGTTATTCTTCTTTGGCGTTATGTCAATTGCAGGTATTTGGCTGGTATCTCGCATACTGTAATTTTGGAGTGCTTACCTCGCTAACGCCTTAGTTAGTAGAGTTTTCTGGTCAGACTAGCGTCTACGCACTTGGGTAACACCCTTAACTGCCTCAAGACTATTTTGAACCAGACGAAGTGCTTCTGAATCCTTCACTTCAATGGTTAAAAGGATACGAGCAAGGCCTTTTTTAGCAGATTTACGTAAATCAATTACATGAACACCCTGTCTTGTCAGGATCTCAAACAACTCCCGCATCAGCTCAGGTCGATCTACACCAGCCACCACTAAATCCGCTGGAAATACTCGCTTTTGTTCATCATTTGGAGAGGCTTGCACTGCAGAGGATGTCCATGCAGTTTGTATTACTCGCTCAGGCGCTCTCTCTAAGAGACCTCTAAAGGTTTTACAGTTGCGACGATGAATTGAAATGCCTCTACCCTGAGTGACGAATCCAGCAATAGCATCTGGAGGCACCGGTCTACAGCAACGAGCTAATTGGGTTAATAAAGAATCCACACCGACAACGAGCACATCACCACTTTGAGCCTGCTTTCTGCTGCTATTGCGCAGAACTATTTCAGGAGTCACTGCTGGTTTTAAATCTGCAGTCGTTTCAGATTTTGCTTCAACTGACTTGGTCGTCTGACCCGCCTCTTCATCATCCAAGGCATTAAACCAAGCGCGCACTCTTTGGCGGGCTCTTTGCGAGCGCAAATAGTTTTTATCAGGGCTAATCCAGTCTCGTGATGGACCGCCATCTTTAACCACAATGATTTCAACGGTTTGTCCATTTTGCAAAGAGGTACCGAGCGGCACCATAGCACCATCAACCCTTGCGCCTCGGCAGCGATGACCTAAGTTGGTATGAACGGCGTAAGCAAAATCAATTGGAGTGGAGCCCTTCTCCAAAGAAATCACTTTACCTAAAGGAGTGAGCACATAAATATGATCATCAATCTCATGGTGCTTTAATTGTTCCCAAGCATCTTCTTTCCATGAAATCAGCTGCCTCGCCCATGCAATCTGACGCTCATAAGCAACCTCTGCACTATGTGTTCCCGCTTGGTGGGAAATATTGGATTTATTGGATTTAATTGGATTGGGCGGCGTAGCCATACCTACATAAGCACCCTCCTTATAACGCCAGTGAGCAGCTAAACCGTATTCAGCCTGCTGATGCATTTCTTGAGTGCGCACTTGTATTTCAAATGCGGTGCCATCCTCATTCATGACTACCGTATGAAGTGATTGGTATCCATTAGGTTTAGGCCTTGCAATGTAGTCATCAAACTCACGTGGCACTGGCTGCCAAACATTATGAACAATTCCTAATACGGCGTAGCAAGATTTGACATCGTCTACAAGCACCCGAAACGCCCGCACATCGTAGAGATTGGCAAAGTCTAGTGACTTGCCCTGCATCTTTTTCCAGATACTGTAGATATGCTTAGGTCTACCCAATACCTCACCATCAATTTGGGCTGCTTTTAATTCAGATTGAAGTTCAATCACGATTTGATCAATAAATGCCTGTCGCTCAATTCGCTTTGCATCCAACATCTTGGCAATCTCGCGATACGTATCCGGGGACAAAACCCTGAAGGCCAGGTCTTCCATCTCCCACTTCATCTGCCAGATACCCAAGCGATTAGCAAGGGAGGCATCGATATTCAGTATTTCTTGAGCCCAAGCGGCAGGCATCAGCATATTTTCTTGAGTCACCCAACGCAAGGTTTGTAAGCGTGAAGCGAGATAGATCAATACCACTCGTAAATCATCACCAAATGCCAACAGCATTTTGCGTAGCATCTCTTCTTGACCAGTAACGCTAAGGCCGCCATCATCCCGCACCAGTTTTGCCTGAGCTTGACGTAAACCTCGATAACCGATTAATAACTTCGCAGACTCTTCACCTATTAACTTGATGAGCGCCTCTTTACCATGTGTGCGCGCAATATTACGAGCTGCAATTAAGGTGGCCTCATCTAAATTAAGCGCTTGAAGAATTTGCAAGACGCCAGCCGAATGAATTTCTGCAGGCTCACCATACCAAGCATCAACTATGGTTGCTGCATTGACTGATTTGCTTGAAGAATTTGCCATTGGCAAGGAGAATGAATTATCCGAAAAACTCTTTGGCCAAAGCAATTTGCTCTGCTTTTACAAACGCGGGAGCATGTCCCACATTAGGAATCTCAATGCTGCGCGCGTAAGGATTGACCTTACACATTTCTGCCACCGTAGCGGCAGACAGTAAATCCGAATTTCCGCCGCGTACGATCAGCATTGGAATATGAATCTGCTTGAATGCATGCCACATAGCCATTTCACCTGCCTTAGCCATAATCGGATTGACTGAAGCAAAAGGTACCGAGATATCAGCGTCGTAATGCATTACCCATTTGCCATCACGCTGAATCATCATTGGCCCGTTATAAACCTCCCACTCTTCCGGCGTGTGGTCGCCAAAAGTAGCGCAGATTTGATTCAATTTATCTAAGGCCTCTTCTCGATTTGCAAAAGCAAATGGTTGCCCTACGTAAGAACCTAGACGCGCAATTGCCTCGGGTTCAATACGTGGACCCACATCATTAATTAACATTTTACGAATCGGCGAATGAGGCATGGATGCATATACCATGCCAATTAATCCCCCCATCGAGGTCCCAAACCAATTGATCTGAGTAACGCCGAGGTGCTTCACTAATTGCACCATATCTGTCACATACTGGGGAACGGCATACATCATGGGGTTAGAAAGTCGATCTGACTCGCCACGCCCTACAACATCAGGGCAAACCACGTAGTAATCCTGACACATGGCTTGTGCCAAGGTTTTGAAGTCACTGCCGCGCCTGGTTAAGCCATGCACACATACTAAAACCTTAGGATTGGATGGATCACCCCAAGCGTGATAAGCCATACGATGCTTTGTATCACCGCTCGAGCACTCTACAAAAAAGGTATCGCCATTATGAAATTGGCTACTAGCAACAGCAGGGCTATCTTGATGATCATGATCATCATCCATGCCAACCTCTTCTGGCTGTAAGGTCACATGATCAATACCATGCTTATCCAACAACATCGTATTAATGCGAGACATGATGGCAGGCCACTCTTGCATTTGGGCAATTTCAATATGGCCAATTAATGCTGGAAAACTCGGCGTCATTTCCCATACATGCAAATCATGCACAGCCAATACACCGGGAACATTTTTTAAATCCCTACCTACCGCCAAGTAATCAATATGGAGTGGCACACCCTCCATTAAGAAATGATAAGACTCAAGAAGAATCGAAATCGTGGATTTCAGGATCAATAAAGAAACCAAAATGGAAAGGATTGCATCAATCGGCATCCAGCCAGTCAGCTGAATCACAACACCGGCAAAGAGTGCTGCAATCGATCCCAGTAAATCACCCATCACATGTACTAATGCCGCACGGGTATTCACGCTTTTCTTATCCCGTGAGAGCACCCACGCAACGAGCAAATTCATTACGAGACCAATGGCCGCTACAACAGTAACAGTGAGTCCATCAACCTTATGAGGATCGTAGAAGCGTGTAATTGCCTCATAAATAATCCAAACTACTAGAGCAAGCATTGCTAAGCTATTGACAAAAGCAGCTAGAGCCTCTGCTCTGCCAAATCCAAAGGAATGTTTAGCTGATGGTGGGCGACGAGAAATAATTTGCGCTAGCAAAGCCAAACCTAAAGCAGCGGCATCAGTCACCATATGACCGGCATCGGAAATCAACGCTAAAGAATTAGCAAAGTAGGCTGCAGCACCCTCGACACCAGAAAACCCTAGCGTTAAAACTAAGGCAATGAGTAGGAGATTTTGATTGGAGACTTGCTTGCTATGGGTGTGCTTGGCATCACCCCGCTTATGAGCATGTAGAGAGTGATTATCTGGTGCGCTCATAGAACTCGGTTTTGGAGATGAATGGGGATCAACCATGGTGATCCCATTATTTCATTCATCCTTAGAGATTGCTTAAAAACCCGAGGTATCAACAGGGGCACCTGTTTTAGCGATAACTTCTTCTTTAGTCACGCCCGGAGCCAATTCCACCAGGTTCAAGCCAGCAGCTGTGATATCCAGAACACAAAGATCCGTAATGATTTGACTAATGACTCGCACGCCAGTTAAGGGCAATGTGCACTTAGGCAGAATCTTCAACTCTTCCGTACCGTCTTTCTTCTTTGCAACGTGTTCCATCATGACAACCACATGCTTTACTCCAGCAACGAGGTCCATTGCACCACCCATACCTTTGACCATTTTTCCTGGAATCATCCAGTTTGCTAAGTCGCCATGCTCACTAACCTGCATTGCTCCCAAGATGGCAATATTGATTTTTCCGCCACGGATCATTCCGAAAGAATCAGCCGAAGAAAAAATAGAGGATCCAGGCAAGGTAGTGATAGTTTGCTTACCTGCATTAATCAAGTCAGCATCAATTGTCTCTTCAGTTGGAAATGGACCAATTCCTAATAAACCATTTTCTGACTGAAGCCATACTTCCATATCTTTTGGCACATGATTGGCCACCAAGGTTGGCATACCAATACCCAAATTGACGTAGTAACCATCTTTTAATTCTTTAGCAGCCCTTGCCGCCATTTCATCTCTAGTCCAAGGCATATCAATCTTCCTAAATATTCTGTTCTGGGGAATTAAGCACTTGCAGTCAATGTGCGTTGCTCAATGCGCTTCTCAGGGGTCTTATTCACAACCAAGCGGTGTACATAGATGCCAGGCGTATGAATTTGATCTGGGTCTAACTGACCATTCTCAACAATCTCTTCCACTTCTGCCACAGTAATCTTTCCAGCCATTGCAACAACAGGGTTGAAATTGCGGGCGGTATAGCGATAAATTAAGTTACCTGATTTATCCGCTTTCCAAGCTTTTACTAATGAGATATCGGAAACAATGGCACGTTCCATAATGTACTTCTCACCATCAAATTCTTTTTCTTCTTTACCTTCAGCGACTAGAGTTCCTACACCTGTTTTAGTGTAGAAAGCAGGAATACCGCAACCACCCGCGCGCAGCTTTTCCGCCAAGGTGCCTTGTGGAGTAAATTCCAACTCCAACTCGCCGGCTAAATATTGACGCTCAAATTCTTTGTTTTCGCCAACATAGGAAGCCACCATTTTCTTAACTTGACGTGAATTCAAGAGGAGGCCCAAACCAAAACCATCAACGCCCGCATTATTGGCAATAGCGGTCAGGTTTTGCGCGCCTAAGGTTTTCACAGCCTCAATCAAGGCCTCTGGAATTCCGCAAAGACCAAAACCACCAACGGCGATTTTTTGCCCGTCTTTCAAGATATCCCTCAGAGCATCGACTGCCGATGGGTAAGTTTTATTCATAACATTTGTCCTAATATTGCAAAAAGGGTAAAAAAGTAATCATAACGCCTCAGCCTCCTCAACCCAGCCCGTCGAAGCACTAGTTTGATTTTTGCCAGATAGAACTAAACTAATGGGGCTAAAAGCCTTATTTTTCGGAAAAATCGGAGAAATCGAATGAATTCTGTACAGCTGTTGGAACAATTTGGACCCAGGGACTCAATGGACTATGACCTGGTGATTGTGGGCGGAGGTCCTGCTGGCCTTTCTGCTGCAATTAAAGCCAAACAGCTCGCCTTAGAAAGCGGTAAAGAAATCAGCGTTTGCGTTCTTGAAAAAGGCTCAGAAATTGGTGCCCATATATTGTCAGGAGCCGTGATGGATCCTAAGGCTCTTACGGAGCTCTTCCCTAACTGGAAAGAATTAGGCGCGCCACTCGATATACCTGTTACGCAAGATCAATTTCTGTTTCTAACGGCAGAGAATTCATTTCAAGTTCCCAACTGGATGCTGCCCCACTGTTTTAAAAATGAAGGCAACTACATTGTTAGTCTTGCTAATGTGACACGCTGGCTTGGACAGCAAGCAGAAAATCTCGGCGTAGAAATTTTCCCGGGATTTCCGGCTGCAGAAATTCTATATGATGATCAAGGTGCAGTATGTGGCGTCATTACTGGGTCAATGGGTATCGATAAAGATGGTGAGCCCACTGATCAATTTCAACTCGGCATGGAATTGCGTGGAAAGTATACTCTCTTTGCCGAAGGAGCACGGGGTCACCTTGGCAAACAATTGATCGCAAAATTCGCCTTAGATAAGGATGCCGATCCTCAAAGTTACGGTATTGGCATCAAAGAGCTCTGGGAAGTAGAACCGTCTAAGAGCAAGCCTGGTCTGGTGGTTCATACAGCGGGCTGGCCACTAGAAAGTGATACTTATGGCGGCTCCTTCTTGTATCACTTAGGCGATAACAAAGTGGCCGTTGGTCTAGTAGTGGGCCTGTCTTACAAGAACCCTTACCTCTCACCCTTTGAAGAATTTCAACGTTATAAATTGCATCCCAAAATTCGGGATACATTCGAGGGTGGTAAGCGTATTGCCTATGGTGCACGTGCATTGACTGCAGGTGGCCTAAATAGCCTACCTAAAACAGTATTTCCGGGTGGTGCTTTAATCGGATGTGATGCTGGGTTCCTGAATGCCTCTCGTATTAAAGGCAGTCATGCAGCGATTAAGACAGGCATGCTTGCTGCAGAAGCAGCAGTAGCGGCGATTAATGAAAATCGCTCTGCTGACATTCTTGCCGCCTACCCTGCTGCATTCCAAAATAGCTGGCTGCATACTGAGCTGAATCAAGCGCGTAACTTTAAACCCTGGATGTCTAAAGGTTTGTATGTAGGCACCCTCATGGTAGGTCTTGAGCAAAAGCTGCTTGGAGGCAATATGCCTTGGACGATTCATTTAAAGCACGCTGACCATGAGTGCTTGGAACCAGCCGCAAAACATCAACCGATTCATTATCCTAAGCCAGATGGAAAGATTACTTTTGATCGTCTCTCCTCGGTATTTATTTCTAATACCAATCACGCTGAGAATCAACCTTCTCACCTCACGCTAAAAGATGCTTCGGTACCGGTTGAATTGAATCTCAAAAACTATGCCGGCCCTGAGCAACGTTACTGCCCAGCAGGCGTTTATGAGTATGTCGAAGCCGATGGCAAACCACGCTTGCAAATTAATTCGCAGAACTGTGTCCATTGCAAAACCTGTGACATCAAAGATCCAAGTCAAAACATTGTGTGGATTACCCCTGAAGGTGGCGGCGGACCAAATTACGCATCAATGTAATTAAGAATCAATAGCCTAGCTCTGATGCTGGGCTTTTCAATTGAGCAAGGTTTAGCATTTCCGTATATATTTAATCTCATGATGATCCTTCACACTATGCTTAGAGTCGGCAACCTGACTCGCTCTATTGATTTTTATACTAAAGTACTTGGCATGAATTTGCTGCGTATGACTGAACGCCCTGATCAACATTATTCGCTCGCGTTTGTCGCTTATGGCAAAGGTAATGCCGATGGTCAATCTGAAATTGAGTTGACCTATAACCATGGTGTGGAATCCTATGAGATGGGTACGGCCTATGGACATATTGCCATTGGTGTTCCTGATGCATATGCGGCTTGTGACAAGATAAAAGCTGCAGGTGGTAATGTCACTCGCGAAGCCGGTCCAGTAAAAGGTGGAGATACCATCATCGCTTTTGTTACCGATCCAGATGGATACAAAATCGAACTCATTCAACGTTGATTTACTGTGAGTGACAAGCAATACCACCTAGAAATAATCGATAAGCTGACTGATGTAACTGCTGCAGAGTGGGATGCACTCCTTCCTACTGATGCAAGCCCCTTTTTGCAGCATGCTTTTTTAAGCACCCTAGAAGAAACAGGCTGCGTTGGTAGTAATACTGGCTGGCAAGTTACTCACCTTGGCTTGTATCAAGCAGATCGCCTTATTGGCGCAATGCCCTTGTACCTAAAGCAACATTCCTACGGAGAGTTTGTCTTTGATTGGTCCTGGGCTCAAGCCTATGAGCAGCAAGGCATGCAGTACTACCCAAAAGCACTCTGCGCCATCCCCTTTACCCCCGTTCAAGGCTCGAGAATCTTATTTGCAGCTGATCAGCCTAAGGCCCAGATTGAAGCGCAACTCATTTCCGGTCTAAAAACCTTGGTTCTGCAAAACAATTTATCGTCTGCTCATATTTTGTTTCCCTTAAGCGAGCAAATTCAAGCCATAGAAGACCAAGGCTTTATGTTGCGAGATTCGGTACAGTTTCATTGGCACAACCAAGACTTCATGAGTTTTGAGCAGTTTTTAGCTGCACTCACCATGAAGCGCCGTAAGAATATTCGACGCGAACGAGAGCATGTTGCTAAAGAAGGTGTTTCTTTTCGACATATTCCTGGTCAATCAGCCAGTGATGAGGACTGGTCATTCTTTTATCGTTGCTATGCCAATACTTACTTCGAGCATCATTCGAGCCCTTACTTGAAGGAAGTTTTTTTTAGACTCCTTGGTCAGCGTATGCCTGAAAACCTGCACCTCATCATTGCCCAGAGAAATGACAAGCCCATTGCTGCCTCGCTATTAGTGGTGGATGCCATTTCCTCGAAAGCCTATGGTCGATATTGGGGTGCAATAGAACATATTCCCCTACTTCATTTTGAGACTGCGTATTACCAGGCGATTGAGTACTGTATCGAGCATGGGATCCAGACCTTTGAAGGTGGCGCCCAGGGTGAACACAAGATGGCGAGAGGATTCTTGCCCACCACCATTCATTCGGCACACTTTATTGCTGACCCCCGTTTTGCAAAGGCAGTAAAACATTTCTTAGATCGTGAGCACCAAGGTATTGGCGCCTATGTGGATGAGCTCGCCGAGCACAGTCCTTTGAAATCCACTAAAGTACATCCATGAATTCTGGAAGCGATAAACCCAACACCCAAGATGGCTCAAACTCACTTTCTACTGGAGATGATGCTTCTGACTCACCCTGTATTGGAGTCTGCACCACTCTTTACGATGAGATCTGCCAAGGTTGTGGGCGCACCCTAGCAGAGGTCAGTAATTGGGTCTTCTATTCCCCAGAAGAAAAGGCAACTGTTTGGCAGCGCATCCGGGCAGATGGAACCGCCCAGCGTTTTCAGAGACAGGTAAAAGAAAAATAAGCCCATCGTATGGGCTTATTTTCTATGAGCGCTAACTGAGCTTAACCTTCAAGAGCCTGACTTCTGAGATATTCCTCGTAAGTACCAGAGTAATCGGTAACGGTACCATCCATCTTCACTTCTAGGATGCGGTTAGCTAGAGCAGATACAAACTCACGGTCATGCGAAACGAAAATGAGTGTGCCATCGAATTTCTCAAGGGCAATTTGCAAACTCTCAATGGATTCCATATCCATATGGTTAGTTGGCTCATCCATTGCTAGGACATTGTATTTTTGGAGCATCAACTTACCCCAAATCATTCGGCCCTTTTCACCACCGGAGAGAACCTTAACGGACTTGCCAATATCGTCGCCTGAAAAAAGTAAGCGGCCCAAGGTGCCACGAATCACTTGATCATCGTCGCCCGTATTGCGCCAATTATTCATCCAATCCATCAGCAATTCGTCTTTAGCAAACATCTCTGTATTGTCTTGAGGCATTACACCAACATTGGCATTTTCTGCCCACTTCACATCACCACTATCTGCAGCTATACCATCAAAACGCTTACTCAGAATTGTTTTCAAGAGAGTTGTCTTACCAGCGCCATTTTGACCAATGATGGCAATCTTCTCACCGGCACGCACGCCCAATTTAAAATTCTTGAAAATAGTACGGTCATAGGACTTGGTCAACGCATTGCACTCGACCGCCATATTGTGAAGTTTCTTCTCAGTATCAAAACGAATAAAAGGGTTCTGACGTGATGAAGGTTTTACTTCAACGACCTCAATCTTCTCTAACTGTCTTTGACGAGATGTTGCTTGACGTGCCTTAGAAGCATTGGCCGAGAATCGCGCCACGAAAGCCGCTAATTCAGCAATTTTTTCTTTCGCTTTAACGTTGTTACTTAATTGTTGTGTTCTTGCCTGTACTGAAGCCAGCATGTAGGAGTCATAGTTTCCAGGATAGACCTTGAGAGTCCCATAGTCCATATCCGCCATATGCGTACAGACTTCATTTAAGAAGTGGCGATCATGCGAAATAATAACGATGGTACTTTTAATTTGATTCAGAATGTCTTCAAGCCAATGAATCGAATGGATATCCAAGTTATTGGTTGGCTCATCTAGCAACAAAACATCAGGATCAGAAAAAAGTGCTTGTGCTAATAAAACGCGTAGCTTCCAACCTGGTGCAACATTGCTCATTGGGCCATCGTGTTGCTCAATCGGAATACCAATTCCTAGGAGTAACTCTCCTGCTTTAGCTTCAGCGGTGTAACCACCATATTCAGCATACTTACCCTCAAGCTCAGCAGCCTTCATGTAATCTTCATCTGTCGCTTCAGCGTTTGCGTAAATGGCATCGCGTTCCGCTGCAGCCTTCCACATTTCCTCATGACCCATCATGACGACATCCAATACGCGGACATCTTCATAGGCAAATTGATCTTGACGCAACTTACCCAAACGAATACCAGGATCAAGGCTCACATTGCCACTAGTAGGCTCAAGCTCGCCACCCAGAATTTTCATGAAGGTAGATTTACCGCATCCGTTTGCGCCAATAAGGCCATAGCGATTACCGCCGCCAAACTTTACGGAAATGTTTTCGAACAAGGGCTTTGCCCCAAACTGCATAGTGATATTAGATGCTGACAGCACGGATGTTTTCTAGCTTTCTGAAATTCAATTGAGCGCCCTACTTTATGGGGCAAAGACCATTATTTTAACGGGTTAGGAAAACCCAGGCTCAAATTAAACTTTGACCCGAAATGGGGTGAAATCAGTGTGAATATCGTAAAAATCCTGATTTTCCTTGCGCTTTAAGAATCCCACCACCCAATAAGTGAGTGGAGTCGCCAAGATTTCCCAAGTGGTTTTCAAAACATACTGAGCCATAGCCACCTGGATGACCTCTTGAATGGACCATAAACCATAAAAGGCGAGCATATAAAACAGGGAGGAATCCACCAACTCCCCGACTGCTGTTGAGCCGATCGTGCGCATCCATAAGTGGCGCCCCTCTGTCCAAATTTTCATTTTGGCCAAGACGTAGCTATTTGCAAAACTGCCACAGCAAAAGGCTGTCATCGAAGCCAGAGCGATTCGCCAAGAATTCCCAAAAACTGTTTCTAAACCCTGTTGATAATTGGCCATATAAGCGCCGGGAGCAGCCGGTAAAGCGATTACGATTTGCGCCATGATGGCTGCAAAAGCCAAAGCGGCGAAGCCCGCCCAAACCGCCCTTCGGTCATACGCATAACCATAAACCTCAGTCAAAATATCGCCAAAAAAATAGGCGATTGGAAAAAAGAGGATGCCTGCCCCAAAGACTGTTGAACCAAAGTAAGGTAAATCTACTACTGCCGCCTTTCCTGCCCCAATAAAGTTAGAACAGAGTAAAACAACTACAAAGGCGGCCAAAATGAGGTCGTAGTAGCGATGGTGGCGTCTCGGTGCGTCCATAAGCTTAAAAAAATGGATAATAGAAACAAGAATATCTGTATTCCTAGAAATTCGCAGGAAGCAACAAAAAAATAAATTAAAGGATGACTAAAGTAATGAGTAAAGCCAGTTTTCAGTGGGAAGACCCACTTTTGCTTGATACCCAACTGACTGAAGATGAGCGCATGATTCGCGACGCTGCCGCTGAATATGCTCAAGGGCGCTTAATGCCCCGGATTCATGATGCATATCGCAATGAAACCACTGACCCCAGCATCTTTCGTGAAATGGGTGAACTTGGATTACTCGGCATTACGATTCCCGAGCAATATGGTGGTGCTAACCTGAATTATGTTTCCTATGGCTTGATTGCCAGAGAGATTGAGCGTGTAGATTCAGGGTATCGCTCCATGATGAGTGTGCAATCTTCTCTGGTCATGGTGCCGATTAATGAATTTGGTAGCGAAGCTCAAAAACAAAAATACCTTCCTAAATTAGCAACTGGTGAATGGATTGGTTGTTTTGGTTTAACAGAACCTAACTATGGCTCCGACGCCGGTGGCATGATCACGCGCGCCAAAAAGGTTCCGGGTGGCTTTTCTTTGACTGGCTCAAAGATGTGGATCTCTAACTCCCCAATCGCTGATGTTTTTGTGGTGTGGGCAAAAAATGATGAAGGCATCATTCGCGGCTACATTCTAGAAAAAGGCATGAAGGGCTTAAGCGCACCTAAGATCACTGGCAAGATGGGCTTACGCGCCTCCATTACTGGTGAAATCGTGATGGATGAGGTATTTGTCCCAGATGAAAACGAATTCCCTGAGGTTACCGGCCTAAAGGGCCCGTTCACCTGCCTCAATTCAGCTCGCTATGGCATTTCTTGGGGCGCTCTTGGTGCCGCCGAATGGTGTTGGCATGCAGCCCGTCAATACACTATGGATCGCAAGCAATTTGGTAAGCCATTAGCGTCCAATCAGCTGATTCAGAAAAAATTGGCTGATATGCAAACAGAAATTACTTTAGCCCTTCAGGGTTGCTTGCGCTTAGGCCGCATGAAAGATGAAGGCATTGCTGCCCCAGAAATTACCTCCATCATGAAACGCAACTCCTGCGGTAAATCCCTGGATATTGCACGGATGGCGCGTGATATGCATGGCGGTAACGGCATCTCTGACGAGTACGGCGTTGTTCGTCACATGCTCAATCTTGAAGTAGTTAACACTTATGAAGGCACGCATGATATTCACGCGCTAATTCTAGGTCGTGCGCAAACAGGCATTCAAGCCTTTAGTTAAGGTACTAAGTTCCAAGCTTTTCTACGATGGCCTTTGCTGATTGAGCAAAGGCCTCGTCACTATCACTCTCCAGAAGTACGTAGCGATCTGAGCTGTAAGCCGGAAAGTTGCGAACGATAGATGATGAATAGGATGGGTCATAGTGTTTGACCAATAGCTCCTCTACCAATTGGGGAAAATTTCCTGCATCAATGGCTTCTGACCATTGTGCAATTTGCACCTTTCCATAATGCGCCGTGAGTAGTGCTAACTTGTTCTTGAAGTGATTGGTATCAGTTAAAAAGTGGTGGTACTCCCGAATTAACCACGACACTCTAGTAGCAGTGCTAGATCTCAACTCAATGCAAGATCCGCTGCGGATTTTCTCCATCAAGGCATCAGGCACATGCACGCCGCCCACCTTTTTACTCTCAGACTCCACATACACCGGCCTACTTGGGTCTAAAGATCGAAGAGCATTCCACATGGCAGTCTCAAAACCTTTTTGCGAAGGCTGATCGATCAGCGGTTCATTACCAAGCACTGAGCCCCGATGTAGCGCCAGAGCCTCAAGATCTAGCACCTGGGCACCCAAGGCTTTAATTTCTTGTAAGACTCTTGTCTTTCCACTGCCAGTCATACCGCAGATCACCTGAAAGGAGAACTGCTTGGCATCAAGCTCAAGGCCATCGATGACAGTTCGTCTAAACCCTTGGTATCCCCCTTCGAGTTGCATCGCCTTCCAGCCTATGCGATTCAGAATATGGGTAAAGGCTCCGCTACGCTCCCCGCCGCGCCAACAATAAATCAACGGACGCCATTCACGTGAATAGTCTAAAAAATGATTCTCTAGATGATTGGCAATATTACGAGAGACTAATGCGGCTCCAAGCTTTTTAGCAGCAAATGGAGATTCTTGTTTATATAAGGTACCAATCTGAGCACGCTCTTCATTATTCAGAACTGGATAATTCACTGCTCCAGGAATATGATCTAGAGCAAATTCTGCTGGGGAGCGAACATCGATCACCAAATCAAAATGATCAAGTTGATTAAGAAACTGATCTGACTTTAAGATGTGCGGGTTGCTTGGCTGCATACGCTTTATGAGCGCAATATCTGCAGAATATGCTCTGGCCAAGGAGCAGACTGATTGGTAGTGAGATCAACCCAAACCATCGTCGCCCCTCCTTCAGCCACAAGCGTCTCTGGAGCGGTCGTCAAATACATCTCTGTATAGACATCCAAACTTGATCTTCCTATTGCTCCGATAGAAGTCTTCAAAATGAGTTCACCGGGATAGGAGAGTTGTTGATAGAAATTACAAAATCCGTTGATCATCAACATGGATTCGCGACCAGGGGCAACACTGTATCCAAGAGAGGTAATCCACTCTACCCTAGCCTGCTCCATATACCGAAAGTAAATGGTGTTGTTGACATGCCCGTAGGCATCCATATCGCCCCAGCGAATAGGCATGAGCATTTCATGCACTACTCTTTTTTCAGCGGGGATCGTAATGCGCATCTGAGATGGACTTAGCCCAATTGCATCGCAAGATGGTACAAATTAGTTGAGCGTGCTCCTGAGCGACAAAATGCCAAGACAGGTCCAGGCATTGTTTTCAGCAAGCGCGCCATTTCTTGAACCTGCGCCGGTGTAATTGCGCTGGGCACAACCGGTAAGTAAGCGTAGTTCAAACCCAATCTCTCTGCTTCAGCTTGTATCGATGCATTAGAGGGTTGGCTTGGGCCAGCTTCGCCATCAGGACGATTATTTATGACGCTTTTGTACCCTTGCTGAGCAATCTCAGCAAGGTGGCTGGGATCAATCTGGCCAAGCGTACCAAATTGACTTGTATGACAGCTAATAGGAAGACTCATAAGACCCTCGAAACGAGCAAGATTGAAAAAAGACAGTAAGAATTCTAAATCAGACTTGCTTACGATGGCCTGTAAAAAAACGTTCGCAAAGATGCATCCCGGCAAGCATCGCAAGCACAAATACTAATGCCTTTAAATGACCAGCGCCTAAGGCAACAATTGCCGGCCCCGGACAGAATCCCGCCAAACCCCAACCAGCACCAAATATAAAGCTACCAATAACTAGAGGACGTGAGATATCTCTTCTAGTAGGAATATGAAAGACACCCCCAAAGAAAGCTTCGCTACGCTTGCTAGCCAAAAAGAAACCAGCTAATCCTACCAAAACTGCACCACCCATGACAAATATTAAAGAAGGATCCCATAAGCCTGCGAGATCTAAAAAGCTTTGGATCTTCATTGGGTTGGTCATGCCGGAAATGATCAGGCCCCATCCGAATAAAACGCCAATGGCATATTGACTAATAAGGCTAAAGTGTTTTTTCATGATGAGCTTAGATGAGGTGGCGAATAATAAAAACTACTAAAAAACCAGCAGTCATAAAAGAGAGTGTTGCCACTAAAGAGCGTGGCGATAAGCGGGATAAACCACATATCCCATGGCCGCTCGTGCAACCTGAACCATACTGAACACCAAAACCTACCAGTAAACCAGCAACAATTACCGTTACCCAGCTGGCATCGACCTCAATAACTGGAAAAATACCAAAAATCAGGGCTGCTAAAAAAGAAGAAGTAAGTAAGCCAAGAGCAAATGCCAAGCGCCAAGACCAATCCCCTACCTTAGGATGCAATAGACCAGAAACAATGCCACTAATACCCAAAATACGGCCATGCAAGATTACATAAAGGGCTGCGGCAACACCTAATATCATTCCACCCAATAGGGATGGGATAGGAGTAAATGACAACCAGTCGATTTGCATTAAAAGTCCAATCTATAGTGATTAACTGCAGGGATTAGGGGCAAGTCGGAATTGCAAATATCGCAAGCCGAGATATGCTCCAAAAATAAAACCTGGAAGCGCTAAGAACGATCCAAGTGCCAAAGTAGAAATCCCACTTAAGCCTTGACCAACAGTGCAGCCTATAGCGGTAACACCACCAAAGCCCATTAAGCATGCACCCACCAAATGACTAGCTGTATCTTCTGCGTTTCGAAATGATTCCCAACGAAATGACTTAGTCAAAATAGCTACAGCAGCCGATCCTAGAATCATTCCGAGCACTGCAATAATGCCGACAGTAAGAACTTTTGAAGTATCACTAAACATCATGAGCCAATCAAGTGAGTAGGCGTATGGCGCAACAAAGGAAAGGCTTTCCATTCTTCCTGAGTTGGTCAATAAGAAAACTTCCTCTAAAGTATTTGGATCCTCAGCTACGTATCCTAGATTTCCTGAAACCCACCAGACTGCGCAAATCGCTAAGCCTACAGCTACACCAGCAAACAGATTTTCAATGGTCCAAAATACTTTACTCGCCAAGGCATAGGCAATAAAGGCAAAACCTACTATGAGACCTAGAGCTAGGTGTAAATTGGCTCTTGCGATTCCAGTAATAGCGCTGAAAATACTGGGTAAATCTTGCGGCGTATTTAACGTAATGAAAACAGTGTCTAGTGTATTAATGCGAATCACGCCTAAAAAGCCCCGCATCGTCATATAGGCAGTTAAACCCAAAACCATAAATACAATGATTGACTTCAAGTTACCACCACCAATGCGTACTAAAGTCTTACTGCCGCACCCTGAGGAAAGAACCATTCCAATACCAAACAAAATACTGCCAATAATGGTTGAGAGCCAAAGCAACTTATTACCAGTGTAAACGCTCTTTAATGGGTCAATTAACCCAAAATAAGACATCAAGGCAAAGCCCACAATAGCCACACCAATTGCTAGGAACCATTGCCTTAGACGATCCCAGCTAGACATAATAAAAATGTCGGAAACTGCACCCATACTGCAAAAGCCAGTTTTCTGCATCACCGCACCAAGCAAAAAGGTAATTACAAAAGTAGCCCAAAGAACGGACTTTCCTAGCGAAGCAATATCTACAACTTCCATGATGAATAAATTCTAAAAAATATTAAGGTTTAAATTTGTAAAACTGTTGATTGAGGAAGGCAACTACATCGACCTCATCTTCTGGAAAAAGATCTAGACGTAATTCAGTGTTACAAAGGCTCACCATTCTTTTCAAATTGGCAATCGACTTGACTTTGCTATCTGAGCGGGTGTAAATCATGTCACCATTTCCAAAGCCGGTTTTTTTGGCATGGCAGGCGTAACACTTTTCTTGATCAATCTTTTTACCATGAGCAATATCTGGCGCTGAATGTGCAGGCAATGAAATGGCAAAAAGTACACAAACAAAAAAGATGGGGAGGGAAATTGGTAATTTCATTAGAAATCAATCATTTAGCGAATTAAATGACTATTTTAATGCCCTACGGGTAAATTTGCCTTATTCCGCCTGAATCGAGAGGTAAACGTTATAGGCATTCATGCGATTCGCTGCCCTAAACAAGGGCATTCCTTCATATTCAGACCAATCCGCCTGCTGGTAGGCTTCATCGAAAGGATCTAAGTCAATGGCTGCCTTAGACATTGATTCGCGTAGATACTTTAAATAATTTCTTGTAAAAGCAATATCCTCACCGGGTTTAGTTGAGTATGCGCCATGCCCCGGTATAACAATTTGAGGGTTCAGCTTTTCAATCTCGTCTAGGGCGCTTATCCACCCTTTGCTATCCGCATTACCCACAAAAGGAATGCGTCCTCTAAATACCAAGTCTCCAGCAAAAAGTACTTTTTCAGAGGGTACATAGACCATTAAATCCTCAGGCGCATGTGCAGGACCCACCCTGCTGATAAGAAATTCAACCCCACCAATATTCAGCTTGGTTTTCTGATCGATCCAAACATCAGCAGCAACTAGTTGCGTACCAGCATTAACCCAAGGTGCAAAATCTATCCTTGAGGCAATAAGCCGTTGCTTTGCTGTTTCAGAGGAAATGTAATTCCTCCCTTCGCCTTGTGCATAAATTTTAGCGCCGACCTTTTTAAACTCTTGCAAACCATAAACGTGATCGGCATGGTAATGAGTGACGATTACAGCCACAACTTTTTGGTTGGTAACTTTTTTAATTTCCGCCAGTAGCTTTTGCGCCAGAATTGGGGAGCCTAATGCATCAACAACTACCACTCCGCGAGACGTTACAACAAATCCAGCATTGGATATGAAGTTTTGGTTCTCACTACTACCCATTTCCGCCCTACCTTGAACAAAATAGGTATTGGGGGCCACCTTGACAGGCTTTAATTGCAAGATATTAATAGGCTTCGTTTGCCCATAAGCTAAAGCAATAAAGATCAAGGATCCCATAAGGACCCCGGCAAGACTCCTAAAGCAATTCATACAGGAACGCTTAAGGTCGAATGTAGGCAAAGCCATCCTTGTACTGGAGATCGGCAATTCTCACTACGCCTGAGGGCGTGAAATCCGCATCTAAAGTGAATTGATCTTTTTTAAGATTACGATTTTTTAGTGTAATTTCACAAACCTCAAAACGTACACCGCGTGATTTGAGCGCGCCAACTAACGGCGCGTACTCCACGTTATTCTTCTTATCCTTAGCGCCTTCCATGAGGATATCGACACCGTTGGCATGGGTTACCACAATAATCTTAGTTTCCGGTGATACATCCAGATGATTTCGAATATTACGCAAGCCTTTTAGACCTTGAGTATCAGCATCATCAATGTGATAAACCACTTTTGTATTACCAGCAGATTGAGCCAATGCTACAGAGCCAAAACCAAGCACTAATGTAAAAGCAACAATGATAGAAAGTAGTTTTTTCATTTTGATTCTCGTGGGGTTGTATATTAATGTAATTAAATTGGAGCCATGCCAGGGTTACCCTTGACGCCCTTGATGATAGGCTCGTTCAGCTTTACGGCCTTAACTACTTTGACATCACGTAGATGACGTTCAATCACATCCCAAATAGCCTCGCCTCCTGCATTCTTAGCCTCTTCACTTACAGGAGCCCAACCAGCCACTTTGTATGTTTTATTGGCTTCAATTGCCTTGCCATTCAATCGCATATCCGTAATACGCTTACCCGCAGTTTCAGCTGGGTCAATCGTATACTGCAGGCCACCAACACGCACCATGTCACCACCCTGTTGATAGTAGGGGTCAGGATTGAAGAGGTTATCTGCAACGTCCTCAAGAATCGTCTTGATCATTTCGCCATTCATATTCGTTACTGTTGTATATGGATAAGTAATTGCTGTTTGATCAAGCAGATTTTCACGTGTGATTGGCTGTCCTGGCAACAGACTAGTTCCCCAACGGAAGCCTGGTGAGAATGCAATTTCAGCATTCTTCTGCGCCATCAGACCATCTAATATCAGTTGATCAAAACTGCCATTAAAGTTACCGCGCCGATACAAGAGGCCCTCAGTAGTTGCTAGCTTCTCAGTGAGTTTTGCTTCATATGGTGCCCTGACCTTTGCGATCAACTTATTCATCGCTGGGTCTGCTGGAATCATATTGGAGAAGATTGGGAATAGCTTGTAACGGAAATCGACCGGCTTGCCGCCCTTCACATCAAAATCCAATACACCTAAGAATTTACTATTTGACCCCGCATTTGTTACGAGAGTGACCCCACCTGCATTTTTAACCTTGACCGGAATCGGGACGCCATCGTGTGTATGACCACCTAAGATTGCATCTAAACCGCGAACGCGTGATGCCATCTTTAAATCCACATCCATGCCGTTGTGGGAAAGGAGTACTACAACCTTAGCGCCCTTTGATCTCACTTCATCAATCGTCTTTTGCATATTCTCTTCCTGAATACCAAAAGTCCAATCAGGAGTGAAGTAGCGAGGGTTTGCTATCGGTGTGTATGGGAAGGCTTGACCAATGATGGCAACTTGAATTCCGTTCTGCACTTTCATGACATAAGGGTTAAAGACTGCATCCCCAAAATCAGCCGTTTTAATATTTTGCGCAACAAAAGAAACTTTTCCCTTGAAGTCCCCATTGACAATTTCCATGACACGCTTCTCACCAAGAGTCATCTCCCAGTGGGGAGTCATAACATCAACACCCAAGAGCAGCGCTGCATCAACCATATCCTGACCGTTTGTCCAAAGGGATGTACCTGAACCTTGCCAAGTATCACCACCATCCAACAAGAGCGCTCCTGGTCGGCTTGCTTTAATTTGCTTGATTAGAGTTGCCATGTGGGCAAAGCCGCCAACTTTTCCGTAGTTTTGTGCTGCAGCCACATAATCAAGGTAAGTAAAGGCGTGCGCATCACGTGTACCTGGTTTAATGCCATTTGCCTTTAAAAAATATTCTCCGACTAAGTGAGGTGTTTTACCTTCTTGAGCGCCAATGCCAAGGTTGACATTAGGTTCGCGGAAATAAATTGGCAGTAGTTGTGCGTGGCAGTCAGTAAAGTGCAGGAAATGCACATTACCGAACTTCGGCAAATCATAGAATTTCTGCGCTGTAGTTTGTGCGCTAGCAAAATTGGACTGCAAACTCATTCCGCCAGCAGAGGCAATTGCTAACGCCTGCAAAAATTCGCGACGACTTAAAGACATAATATTCCTTTATGAAAACAGGCCTGTCGGCCTGTTTTTTTACTTTATTGATTAACTGGTGACGCAGGATCTAGCAGTAAAGCCATGACATCCTGCATTTGCTTCTCATTTAAGAGCTTGAAGTGACCGAAGCGGGGCATATTGCTGCAAACGTTGTATGCCTTCGAATTATTAATACGATTCCAGGTGTATTCCACTATCTCTTTAGAGTAACCACGTAACTTTCCATAATTCCAAAGTGATGGCCCAATATTTCCATAAGACACCTCTTTGATATTAATCTGGTGGCAGTTATAGCAACCGCCTCCATTTTCGCTACCTGCTTTATCAGTCCAAGTGGCACCTCGACCGCTTTGGGCAATCTTTTCACCGTTCTTCCAGTCGCCGATATATTTACCATCAGAAGGTTGCTTAATGGATTTCATATTTTCAGCTTGGATTTTTTCGCGCGTTTTTGGATCGCCAGCACCACCTAAGTTCGCCATATTGGAGCAAAACTTTTGCGCTGCATCTTGATCCAGACGATCAAGTCCAGCTTGCCCTTTTGCTTCGAAGCTCGAGGACATCATCTTTTCAAATGGAGTTGCAGCATGTGCAGCGCCGATAGATAAAGCGAGCGTAAGTGCTAATAAGGATAATTTATTTTTCATGTTATTTATCTCCAGCGATTAACGCTTCAGTCCAGGTGCATTCATTGTTCCGCCCTTGGCATTAACTGCCATATAGAGGGAAACAGCGATAGTGTCGTCAGAAATATAGATCGGCTCAGGGAAACGCTGCTGGCGATAACAGTCATTTAGACGGCGTTGCATTGTCCAAAAGTTGCCGCTAGATACACGGTATGCCGGCCAGTAACCCCATCCAAGCGCTGCGCCTTTTTGCTCAGTGATATTTGGCAAATCTTGCAAACGAATACGCTTGCCATTTTCTGCATGACAAGATGCGCAGGAGAAGTCCATTGGACCACCCTGATAGAAGAAGGACTTCTTACCAAGCTCATACATTTCTTTTTCTTTAGGATGGTTAGCAACAGTGTTGATTTTCATACCCTTGGATTCAGCAACAACATATGCAACTACTGCTTCAACATCCTTGCGCTTGCCCTTTTCAAAGCCCGCTTTAATAATTTCTTGACTGTTGTATCCCTGTAACTTCTCCATACAGGTTACCAAGCGGGATTCCAAGTCTTGAACTTTGTTGGTATCTTTAAAGTATTTTGGCAATTGGGTATAGGCGCCCTTCACAACGCCAGGGCCTATACCTAAATCACACTTTTCTAATGAAACATTTTTAGGGCCCATGGGCTTTTTCCAAATGTCTTCACCAGCTGCCTCATACAAATCAGCAGGGTTACCATCAGCAATCATTGCACGATACTTTTCAATTTCGTCTGTTGGAGCCCCTCCAGTTGGAGCGGCAGCTTTAGAAGCCTCATTTTTTGCAGGAGGACTAGAACAGCCCTGCAATACTACAAATAAGCCAATAATAACGCCATATAGAATGCGTGTTTTCATGGTAACCCTTTTATTTTTTAATTGTGCGTATTGATTTTAAGAAGCAGTTGCTTCATCAGTACGTTTGTCGCCTTTATTGTCATTCCAAGTCACAACAATTTTGTCGCCTTTAGCGCCTTTGTATTTAAAGTTCAAAAATGGATCCTTAGAAACTGCAGGACCAAATTCGCCAGCAAATACTTTTTTGCCATTGGCTGTAACGTTAATTGTGCTGATAAACCACTGAGGAATAGTTTTGCCGGCAGCATCTTTACGCTGACCGGACTCCATATCATGTTTCATCAAAATTTTTACATCTACAGTACCGCCATTTTCAGCAGCTCTTACGCGCATTGGATCAGCCATTTTGGTTCCTCTTTTACTCTATATATAAATAAATTGTTTTATTGGATTACTGCGAAATTAACCGCCACAACCACCAAGTGTGACTTTGACTTCTTTAACAGTCACAAGCCACTTACCATCAGCCTTGACTAAACCATATACATTGGATGTTTGACCCATCTTGATGCGAGTTGTCACGAATGGATCGGTGCCAGCAGGTATAAAGAATTGTGCGGCCAAAGCGCTTGGGTTTTTCTCAACCAAGATTGCCAGTTGTTCAGCTTTCAGTGTTGTTGTAATGCCTACCGGAACTACTGCACCATTTTCAGCAATATCTGGAGCATTCAAGGTCACTGCTGTAGATTTTTCTGGGCTACCAGCTCCTAAGATCTTGAATACATCATCCAAACTCTTGCCCTCAAAAGCGGCTTTATTCCACTCTTGTGCTTGTGCAATACTAATTAAACCAGTGGAGGCCATCAGACCAAACACTGCTGAATACTTCACTAAACTGCGTCTCTGTTGATTCATAAAAACTCCTTTATTAATCTCTTACACATAAAAATATTATTACTTAACCATTCAAACATTAAGGTTAACACCTATTTTTAATTACTTGCCACCTGAAAGCATCCACCCAACCAAAGCTTTAGATTCCTCAGCGGTTACATCTTGAGCCGGCATTGGAATAGCGCCCCATGCTCCAGAGCCACCTTTCATCACCTTGGCAGAAAGCATGGCTAAAACGGCGGGATTTTTATACTTTGCAGCAACCTGCTCAATTGAAGGCCCAACTAACTTTGCATTTGGAGCATGACAAGCAGAGCAATTTTTGGCTTTAAATAAAGCTGCCGGCCCAGTTTCAGCAGCAGCAGTAGATTTTGACTTCATGCTGGCACCAACGGGAAGTGCTTGTAATGGTGGTTTAGTGCTATCAGACCCTCTATAGGGGCCATATTCACGATTTTGCAACGCAATATCACCGTGAGCATTTCTGGCGTAATCAGGCAATGTGGAGCCAATTTGAACAAATTGGGAGCAATTACTCATACAAGCCTTGGCATTTACGTCAGGCTTACCATTTGCAGTCCACATGCCATGCTGAAAATTCATACCGTTGCGATTAGGCATTTTTGCCTGAACTTCAGCGATGTTGGTATTACTCAGCACAAAATCGCTAGGCACAATTTCCCCCAGACTGAGGATATAAGCAACTAACGCATAAGTTTCATCTGCACTCAATGAACGCGGAGCATTCCAAGGCATTGCACGATAGATGTAGTCCCACAAAGTTGAGACGGTGGCCACCTTCATTAAAGTAGTTCGTTGAGGCTGCTTATTATTAGATAAGGAGGCGACCTTACCGGTTTTTTGATCTTCTTTACTGGTGCCACCGACGATAGGCGTGAAGATTTCATTAGATTCACCAAAGCTACCATGGCAACTAGCGCATTTGGCCTCCCAAATACCTTCCCCCTTGCTGGCAGATCCAGACCCCTTTGGGAGGCCTTTAAAATCCGGACGCACATCAATATCCCAGGCTGCAACTTCAGCCATCGTTGCGTGACGGCCAATGCCTGGAAACTTTGAAGAATCAGATTGCGCAATCGCACTATTAGCACCCAAAACTAGAAGTGCCACAAAACCAATGCGCGTAGTTAATTTATCCAACTTGTACATTGCTAACCTCACCATTTGAATCTAATTTCCAAGATTGAATTGCATTGTTGTGATAAATGGATCTTGTTCCACGCACATCACGCAAGGCCTTAATTGATGGCTGAACGTAACCAGTTTCATCAATTGCGCGTGATTGAAGAATTGCAGGAGATCCATCCCATACCCAGTCAATATTGAAACGGGTAATAGACTTAGTGAGAATCGGCGTTTCAAGGCGTGCAGTACGCCAGTTATTGCCACCATCGAACGAAACATCTACACGCTTAATCTTGCCACGCCCAGACCAGGCCATGCCACTCACGTTATAGAAGCCTTTATCTAACAACTGTTGCCCGCCTGATGGGGTGGTAATAACAGACTTACATTCCTGCACAGATGTATATTGACGATGAGAGCCATCTGTCATGAGATCAATATAGTGAACGGCCTCATCTTTTGCAGCCCAAGGCATATCACCGATTTCTAAACGGCGAAGCCACTTCACCCAACTGACACCCTGAACTCCTGGCACAACCAAACGCAATGGGAAACCATTTTCAGGACGTAACATCTCTCCATTCATTGACCAAGCTACGATAGCGTCATTTAGGCAGCTTTCCAAATTAATAGTACGAGTCATGCCGGATCCATCACCACCTTCGGCTAACATAAACCTGCCTTTTTTAAGATCAGCACCACATTCCTCAAGTAAGACCTTCAGAGGTACGCCTGTAAATTCACAACAAGAAAGCATGCCATGGGTGTACTGAACGGTAGGTACGGCAACGTTACCCCACTCAAGCCCAGTATTGGCACCACACTCAATAAAATGCGTACGAGACACTGATGGCAGGCGCATCAAATCGTTCATGGTAAATACACGAGGATTTCTTACCATGCCATTAACCATCAAACGATGCTTATCTGGATCTACGTTATACCAACCTTGGTGGTGACGTTCAAAATGCAAACCATTTGGAGTGATAGTTCCAAATAAACCTTGAAGAGGCGTAAAGGCCACCGATGCAGCAGAGACACGTGTAAGACCAGGCGACTCACGGCGAATTAAATTAGCCTCATATATTGATGGCACGCCATAGGGCATGGTTGCTACATTCTTACCTAAAGTGGTTTGCCACTCTTGCTTTTCAAGAATGAATACGTCCCCTTCACCCGAAGCCATTGCTAAAGGTGCTGCTAAACCAGCTGCCGCCCCACCAATCGCAGAAAGAAAGCCCTTGCGCAAAAATCCACGACGGGTTTCATCAAGCCCATTCTCATTAATATCTGCAATTAAATCCTGAGATACGAAGTGCTCCGGCGCCTTTACTAAGCGAGCCCTGTTGGTTGGCTTTTCGACTGCATAAATATCTGCAGCACTTAATTCAATTTGCTTCTTAGTCATTTGACCTCTGCTTATAAAAGTTAACTTCTTAAACTTAGTGAATTTCTTTGATAATTTTTGCGCAAACCATCTGACATATATCTACTGTTGCACTATCGGCAATTGAGTAATAAACGGTAGCTCCTTCTTTACGCCTAAACAAGATTCCAGCTTTATGAAGCGCCTGAAGATGTCTAGATACATTAGCTTGACTGGTGCCGCACATCTCAATAACCTCTGATACTGATTTTTCTCCAGAGCAAAGCGCATAGATAATCCGGAGACGTGCTGGCTCAGACAGAATATTGAAATAAGCTGCCACCTTAGGAAACACCTTCTCCATCTGTTTGGGAGATAAGTTTTTCGCCATATTTGGAGTCTTAGATTTCAATTTAAAAAGATGCCCTAATAGAATATGCATGAATACGCATATTTGACTCTCCAAGCGCCCAAAGCGATATAGTGGCTAACCCTATATTGCCAAGCAATACAATGTAAAAACATGGATATGGACGCAATTCTTCTTTCTCTTAAATTAGCTATTTGGACCTTAGTCCTCATTCTGCCGTTTGGAATTTGGGTAGCCCACTCCCTCATTAAGCTAGGAAAAAGCAGACCCTGGATTGAGGCTGCTTTAGCCCTGCCATTGGTACTACCCCCTACTGTTTTAGGCTACTACCTACTGGTGGGCCTAGGAGGCAAAGAATTTCTGGGAATTCCTTTGGTTTTCTCTTTTACAGGAATCCTCATTGCCTCACTTATAGTCAATCTGCCATTTGCGATCCAACCGATCCAGCGCGCCTTTGAGTCGATTAATCCAGAGATACGTGAAGCGGCTCAAGTTAGCGGCCTTAGTAACTGGCAAATCTTTCGCTTAATTGAGCTTCCTTTGGCTTGGAGAGGAATTACTAGTGCGGCGGTACTTACCTTTGCCCATACACTTGGGGAGTTTGGCGTCATCCTAATGGTTGGCGGTGCGATACCTGGTGAAACTAAAACGGTCTCTATTGCAATCTATGACAAAGTACAAAGCTTTGACACTGCAGGCGCTGGTGCATTATCACTACTACTGCTGACAATCTCACTGGTAGCCATTGCATTGTCCTACGGTGTTTTTGGACGAAACCCTCTCCCCCAAAGAAGTCGGGGTAGCTAATGCTCAAAATAAAAGCAGCCCAAATTAGCCCGAGCCCCCTGCAAATCAATCTAGAGTGTGGTCCGGGAGAATTACACGCTTTAGTAGGCCCCTCTGGAAGCGGCAAAACAACCGTTTTACGCACCATTGCCGGTTTAAACCATCCTCACTCTGGACGAATTGAATGTGACGAGGAAGTTTGGTTTGATGTTGATGAGCTTAGCGCTACAAAAACCATCCTAGCTCCTACGGCACGCTCCTGTGGATTTCTATTTCAACAATACGCTTTATTTCCACATCTAACTGCATTAGAAAATGTCTGTATTCCTCTGCACAACTCTGGACTGAGTATTGCCGATCGAAAAATTATTGCCAAAGATTGGCTGGCACACATGGGGATTAGTGAGCTTGCGGGACGGATGCCGCATCAACTCTCAGGAGGTCAACAGCAAAGAGTTGCCCTCGCAAGAGCGCTAATCAGACAACCTAAAGTCTTGTTGCTAGATGAACCGTTTTCTGCAATCGATGCTCCCACTCGTCAAAGCCTATATAAAACATTGGCCGATTTAAGAAAAGATCTCCGCATCCCCATTCTGATGGTGACGCATGATCTGCATGAAGCAGATTTACTTGCTGATCGCATTACGGTGATCGACCAAGGAGTGGGCCTACAAACTGCAGCACCACAAGTCCTATTTCAAAAACCCAGAAATGCACGCGTTGCAGAACTAGTGGGCATTAATAATATGTTTGAAGGCGTATTCAACTCAGGAAAACTCAGTTGGAATAACAGCAAACAAATTTTTAATGTGATGGATAAGGGCAAGATTCCACCCAATACACCAGTAGCCTGGGTTATCCCGGCAGATGGATTAAGCCTTCATGAGGAATCTAGCGCTACTAGCATTGCGGCCAAAGTTTTGCAAATCAGCACCCTAGGACAAATTGCAGTGATTCAGCTGCAACTAAGTGACAGTCCTCACACTATTACATGGCAAGCATCTGCAGCTGAAGTGAAGCGCCTATCACTCAAGATGGATGGCATAGCTCATATAGAAATCGATAGCGCTAAGATTCACATCATGCCATTGCGACCCATTAATGATCCGCGGCGATTTAGTAACTAGCACTACCATTACCTTTGCTGCGATTTACTTTTGAGCAACTAGTCCCAATAAAGCAGACATACCAGTATGTCTAGCGCCCTCAGATAACTCTTTTTCATAGCAGCCTAGATCCAGAATCTGGAAATCTTTTGCAAGATCTCTAATCATATCCTCGGTGTACAGATGCTCGATGAGTGAGGGGCCACCTGTTTTATATACCAGCTGCTTTGGCGTATAACCCTGAAGAATAAAAATCCCACCTGGTTTTAAAGCCTCATAAGTTTGCTGAAAAATTCGGGCGCGCATAGCGGGATCAGCAAACTGAATAAAAATTCCGATCACTGCATCATAGCTATTGGCACCCCAGCTAAAGCCATCACTATCACAGAGAGAGTAATCAATGCTGACTTGATTATCCTGGGCAAACTTTTTTGCTTTTGTAAGGGCGATATCCGAAACATCAAAACCCACTACTTGCATACCTTGCTTGGCTAGCCAAACGCCATTACGGCCTTCACCATCAGCAATGCAAAGCACTTTATTGCCTGACTTTAAATATTGTTTAGTCTGTTCTACTAAATACTCATTAGGCTCTTTGCCGAAAATGAATTCTGCTTTATCAAAGCGCTCATTCCAAAATTGAGTAGCGTCAGAAAAACCCATGTCTACTTTTTAAAGCCACCAACAAGGTCATTCTTCAAGTCGTTGATATTTTCAAGGCCCACTGCAATGCGTACCAAGCCATCAGAGATACCGGCAGCCTTGCGAGCTTCAGGACTCACACGGCAATGTGTAGTTGTTGCTGGATTGGTAATCGTTGTCCGTGTATCACCTAAATTAGCAGTAATAGAGCACAGCTTAGTTTGATTAATCAGTCTAAAGGCTGCCTTTTTGCCGCCTTTGAGTTCAAAAGACAGAATCGCGCCACCCTCTTTTTGTTGGCGTTTAGCTAAAGCATGTTGAGGATGGGATTGGAGGCCCGGATGATAAACGCGCTCAACTCCCGGCTGCTTTTCTAGCCACTGAGCTAGAGCAAGCGCATTCTGACTCTGCTGCTTCATGCGCAACTCCAGAGTCTCAAGGCCTTTCAGGAAAACCCAGGCATTAAAAGCCGATAGTGTTGGGCCTGCAGTGCGTACATAGGGAAATACTTTTCCCATAATGAAATCATTACTACCGACAATCGCTCCACCAACTACTCTGCCCTGTCCATCAAGGTACTTTGTTGCCGAATGAATCACCACATCAGCGCCTAGTGACAAAGGCTTTTGTAATGCAGGAGTGCAGAAGCAGTTATCTACTGCAAATAATGCGCCTGCCTTTTTAGCAATTTTCGATATCGCTTTAATGTCAGCAATTTCAGTTAAAGGGTTAGACGGCGTCTCTAGATAAAACATTTTGGTATTAGGCTGGACAGCAGCCTGCCATGACTTGGTATCAGCCAAGTCAACATAAGTAGTCGTCACACCAAAGCGGCCCAATATATTGGTAAAGAGCTGAATGGTTGCGCCAAAGACGGAGCGCGAGCAAACCACATGATCGCCCGCCTGCAAATGGGCCATTGCCATCGTCAGAATGGCTGACATTCCTGAGGCGGTTGCAATGCAGGCCTCACCACCCTCTAAAGCAGCCAGACGATCCTGGAACATGCTGACGGTTGGATTCGTAAAGCGGGAATAAATAAAGCCCTTATCTGCGTGAGCAAAGCCCTCTTCCGCAAGTTCAGCACTATCAAAGCAAAAACTGGAGGTCAGAAATAGTGCTTCCGAATGCTCTTGATATTCACTAGTGCGACGCGTGCCGGCCCGGACCGCCAAGGTCTCAAGCGCGAGCTTAGAAAAATCAGGTTTTTTGCGGGTAGTTTTGCTCTTCATCCTGCTATTTTGACACTGAATCCCCAATTTGCCTCAGTTGAGGCAAATTCCTGTCGTTTTTAGTCTTCAGTAGCTAAATGCAAATGAAGTTGTGAGCGAGCAAAATCACTGGAATCACGCTGTCTATCTGCCTTAGCTTCCGAAGTATTTCGGGCGGCCTCTAAAGCATCTAGATAGGATTCGGTGATATCGCCAGTAATGTAATGTCCATCAAAACAAGAGGCTTCAAAGTTCTGGATATCTGGATTGATATCCCTAACCGCCTGCTTCATATCCTCTACATCTTGATAAATCAACTGGTCAGCACCAATGAGTTTGTTAATTTCTTCATCAGTACGACCATAAGCCACTAACTCACTACGTGTTGGCATATCAATTCCGTAGACGTTCGGAAAACGTACTGGGGGTGCCGCAGATGCAAAGATCACTTTCTTGGCGCCCGACTCACGAGCCATTTGCACAATCTCAAATGAAGTGGTGCCACGAACAATAGAGTCATCCACAATCAATACTGTTTTATCTTTGAATTCAATACGCATTGCATTGAGCTTTTGGCGCACAGATTTTTTACGTACTGCTTGACCAGGCATGATGAAGGTCCGACCGATATAGCGATTCTTGAAAAAGCCCTCACGGTAATCAACACCAAGACGTTTTGCTACCTGCATCGCTGCGGGACGACTAGAGTCCGGAATTGGCATAACTACATCAATTTCTGCAACATTGGTTTCTTTACGAATCTTCTCAGCGAGATAGTCACCCATACGCATACGAACGTTATAAACAGTTACGCCATCGATTGTGGAATCCGGACGGGCCATGTATACATATTCAAAAATACAAGGGGTAAGCGCTGCATTTGGAACGCATTGACGTGAGTAGAAATTACCATCCAGATCAATGTAAATCGCTTCACCAGGATTAACGTCGCGGACAAAGGTAAAGCCTAAGCCCTCTAGAGCAACCGACTCAGATGCCACCATCCACTCTGGGCCCTTGGCTGTATCAATTCGACCAAGACATAAAGGGCGAATACCAAAGGGATCGCGGAAGGCTAACAAGCCATAACCTGCAATCAGGGAAACAACCGCATAAGAACCTTTAACACGCTGAGTGACACCGGTAACCGCATTGAACATGGCACCCTCATCCAAGGCAGCACTATTGGTTTCCTTTTGTAACTCATCAGCCAAAACATTTAGCAATACTTCAGTATCAGAACTAGTGTTGATATGGCGACGATCACGATATGCCATCTCAACACGCAAACTTGGCGCATTGGTTAGGTTACCGTTATGAGCCAAAATAATTCCATAAGGGGCGCTCACATAGAAAGGTTGAGCCTCCTCTTCACTGCTAGCCGAACCTGCAGTGGGATAACGAACCTGGCCAATACCAGCGCTCCCCACTAAGCTGCGCATATTGCGAGTTCTGAATACGTCTCGCACGAGACCATTGGCCTTATGCATGGTGAATGAGTTGCCGTTCATGGTGGCAATACCTGCAGCATCTTGTCCACGATGTTGCAAAAGTAACAAGGCATCATAAAGAAGCTGATTAACTGGGGAGTGGGAAACTGTTCCTACGACGCCGCACATATTTCTAGATCCCTATGGTTAATTTAGGTGTAATGGTTGGAGTTACTTTAGGCATTGCATCACTCAACTGCTTTGCCCAATCTGCAGGCAACCAACTTTTAATTAATCCAGTGGCCATATCAATGGCTGGGCGAGTAATCGCCTTTTGCCAGGCAACACTTTGAGGAATAGGAGTTAATGCAGCTAGGGTTGCTAGAACCACCACAATCAAGCCCCCGCGCATTAAACCGAAAATTAATCCTAAGAAACGATCTGTCAGACTTAAGCCTGCAGACAAAATAATTTTTTGAATCACTCCGCCAAATAAACCGCAGGCAACCAAAGTCAAGATAAACAATATTAAAAAGCTAATTCCTAAGCTTAGCAATTCATCCAAGTGGAAAGTAGAAAGCCACTCAGTAGATAAGTAATAACTATAGTGATAAGCCACCCAAGCAGCTACAAGCCACGAGGCCAGAGCTAGGACCTCCTTAAATAGACCGCGAGATATTCCAATCAAAGCCGACACAAGCAAAACCACTAGGGTGAAATAATCCACCGTTGTAAATTTGAGGGTGGATATGTATTCCATTACTGCTTACCTGTCTCGACAATTCTGGGAGTTAAGCCCATCGCCTTAATTTTTTTCTCAGCCGCTTCTGCAGACTCTTTATCGGTATAAGGACCTGCACGAAGAACATATAACTTAGTGCCGTCGGTACCATTTTTATTTAAAACGTAATTCGGAATTTTTTGATCTTTCAGTTTGGTGATCCAACCTTTTGCGCGCTCTTCAGAGGCAAAGGCGCCAATCTGAATCACAAACTTTCCTGATCCTGTTGAAGCTGGTGATTTGTCTGCACCATCTTCCGCCTTCGGTTTTGTTTGAGTGCTAATAACTTCTTCTCCAGCAGCCAATCCTAAGCTCGCAGACTTAGCGGGTGCAACAGACTTCACATCGGGCTTTTCCTCTACTTTTGCATCAGGCTTAACTTCGGCCTTAGGCTCAGCCACCACCTCTTTGGTTAAAGCGTCTACTTTCGGCTTTTCGCTTGGCTTTGGTTCTGCACTTGGAGTTGGCAAACTAGTGACGATATTGACCGCAATGTCGTTGTTAACAGACTTTGGCTTGCTATCGAGGATGCGTGGCAAACCAACCACTGCAATCAATACCAAAACAGCTGCACCGATAAGTCGGTGACGAGCGCGTTGTTGTTCTGGGTCTTCAGTTAGCGCAAGTTCTTCAGCTTCGGCTGCGCGTTGGAAACTACGTGGAGCGGGATTCTTGGCGGTGCGCCGACCCCTTGCTGAACCTAAATCAAGGTCATCAGCCTGTGTTTTTCGCTTAAAAAGCTTCGGTAAACGAATCATGGATCAATGCGCCTGGTTGTTTCGATAAGCCATTACGCCTGCAACGGTATAGAAGGATCCGAAGGTCACAATTCTATCACCCTCACCTGCCTGAGATAGCGCTTTTTGATACGCTGCAGCAGGATCTGAAAAACACTCTATTCCGCCGTCAGATCCGTTTTTTGGCTTTACGCCCAGTGCCTCAAGCCTCTTAGCCAAATCCTGAGCACTAGCAGCCCTTTGGGTTGGAAGATCGGTACAGAACCAAAAATCAACGGTTTCCAAGAGGGGCTTAATGACCCCATCAATATCTTTATCGGCCATAGCGCCAAAAACTGCGTAGGTATAAGGGTGGTAACCCATTTTCTCCAAACTTTGGCCTAAAGTAGCCGCTGCATGGGGGTTATGAGCGACGTCAAGCACTACCGTGGGCTGACCAGGCAAGACTTGGAAGCGTCCTGGGAGCTCGACTAAAGCAAACCCATTCCGGATATCCTGGGCGCTGACTGGTAAGCGCTGATGCAGAGCCATCAAGGCTGCTATGACTGCAGATGCATTGAGAATCTGATTAGCGCCCCTTAAAGCGGGGTAACCTAAGCCACTAAAGCGCTTTTTACGACCAGCCCAACCCCATTGCTGCTTATCGCCCTGAAAGTTGTAATCACGTCCTTGCAACCAAAGATCACAGTCTAATTTTTCAGCATAATCAATTAAGGTTTGTGGAGGCACTGGATCTCCGCAAACCGCTATCTGTCCCGGACGAAAAATTCCCGCTTTTTCAAGTGCAATCGCCTCGCGCGTGCCACCCAAATAATCCGCGTGATCAATATCAATGCTGGTAACAATGGCACAATCCGCATCCACAATATTGACAGCATCTAAGCGGCCACCCATACCTACTTCTAGAACCACGGCATCTAAATTCGATTTAGAAAATAAATACATGATGGCAAGAGTTGTGAATTCAAAATAAGTGAGCGTAGGTGCATCCACCAAACTCACTCGCGCCCTCTCTACCACCTCGAAACACTCTAGCAAAGTGGCATCACTCACATCAGCGCCATTGATACGGGCACGTTCATTGAATTTAAGTAAATGTGGTGAGGTATGGCAACCCACCCGATAACCTGAGGCCAACAAGATACTCTCGAGATAAGCACAGGTTGATCCTTTTCCATTAGTGCCTGCAACCGTGATCACAGGGCAATCAAAATGCAAATCTAGGGCCGTCTTGACACGATTAATTCGCTCCAATCCCATATCGATGCCGACAGGATGAGCAGACTCGAGGTGACTTAGCCAAGCCTCCAGGCTAGAAAATAAAATAGGGGTTGAATGTGCGGTAGTCAAGCGCTTAAACAGCTGCGCTACCCGCGATCGCAGGCTCTGGATGTTTTTGTAATAAAGCAAGCAAGCGAGCAATTTCTGCGCGCATTTGACGGCGATCCACAATCATATCGATTCCGCCTTTTTGCATTAAGAACTCAGAGCGCTGAAATCCTTCCGGTAATTTTTCTCGAACCGTTTGTTCAATCACCCGAGGTCCTGCAAAACCAATCAAAGCTTTTGGCTCTGCCATTACCACATCACCCATAAATGCAAAGCTCGCTGAAATTCCGCCCATAGTGGGATCGGTCAAAACGCTAATGTAAGGTAAACCTTTTTTAGCTAGCAAAGTCAACATGGAATTGGTCTTTGCCATTTGAAACAGAGATAAAAGAGACTCTTGCATACGCGCACCACCAGTTGCAGTAACGCAGATGAAGGGACATTTCTTATTAATGGCTTCTTGTACGCCTCTCGCAAATCGCTCACCCACTACTGAGCCCATCGATCCGCCCATGTATTGAAACTCAAAACAAGCAGCTACAACAGGATTGCCTTTAATTTTTCCACCCATTGCAATCAAGGCTTCGGTTTCACCTGAAGCATCATTCGCTTCTTTAATTCGATCAGGATATTTTTTTGAGTCTTTAAACTTTAAGGGATCCGTTGGGTAAATATCACCACCAATTTCATAACGGCCTTTTTCATCTAGCAGACTATCTAAACGCTGACGTGCACCAATGCGCATGTGGTGACTACATTTAGGACAAACCGATAAATTTGCTTCAAGGTCGGTACTGTAGAGAACGGTTGCACAATCTGGGCACTTTACCCACAATCCTTCAGGAACCGATTTGCGATTAACAGGATCGGTATGTTGAATTTGGGGTGGGAGTAACTTATCAATCCAGCTCATGAGTATTTAGCTATCCAAGGCGTCGCGAATTTCACGAATAAAGGTTTCCAGTGATTGTACTGCTTGGCCTGGGGGTGCATCCTCTAAAAGACGAATAATACGGCTACCAATCACCACGGCATCGGCACTAGCTGAAACCGCCTTGGCGCTCGCTGCATCACTAATGCCAAACCCAACAGCAATTGGGATATCGGTTTCTTCCCGAATTTTGGGGATGATGCTCGCGACATCTTGAGTATTGAGGTGCGAAGCACCAGTGACGCCACGCATAGAAACATAGTAGATATAACCAGAAGCTATTTTGGCAGCTTCTTTAATACGCTCATGAGATGAGGTTGGTGCCAATAAGAAAATCGGATCAATACCAGCAACACGCATGCGAGCAGCAAAATCCACACACTCTTCTGGCGGATAGTCAACTACGAGAACGCCATCAACACCGGCAGCTTTTGCTTCGGTAGCAAAACGTTCAGCACCCATCTGCTCTACTGGATTTGCGTAGCCCATCAAGACCACTGGTGTATTCGCATCTTTCTTACGGAACTCCTTCACCATATCTAAACAGCTATGTAAAGTCACGCCATGAGTCAGGGCACGTTCTGATGATCTCTGAATCACTGGACCATCAGCCATCGGATCAGAAAATGGTACGCCTAACTCAATCACATTCGAGCCGCCACGGACCAATGCATGCATGAGCTCAACTGTTTGTTTTGGATCAGGATCTCCTGCCGTGATAAACGGAATGAGACCTTTCTTGCCTGAAGCTTTTAGTTCTTGAAAGAGTGCGGTAATCTTTGACATCGTTTTTCTTAGCCTTCAGAACCGGTTGCTTGAGCAACGGTATGCATGTCTTTATCGCCGCGACCAGACAAGTTCACCAAAATCGTTTTGTCTTTAGGCAAAGTCTTAGCTAGCTTGCAGGCGTATGCGATGGCATGCGAAGATTCCAAGGCTGGAATAATGCCTTCAATACGACAGCAATCATGGAAAGCCTGTAATGCCTCTTCATCAGTAATAGCAACATAGTCAGCACGACCGGAGTCTTTTAACCAAGCATGCTCTGGCCCAACGCCTGGGTAATCCATGCCTGCTGAAACAGAATGGGTCTCAGAAATTTGACCATTTTCATCTTGCAGCAAATAGGTGCGGTTGCCGTGCAAAACGCCCGGCTTACCAACACACAGTGCAGCTGAATGCAATCCGCTACCCAAGCCATGACCTGCTGCTTCAACGCCGACAAGTTTGACTTCAGGGAAATCAATATAAGGATAAAAGATACCCATTGCATTTGAGCCGCCACCTACACAGGCCAAAACAAAATCAGGTTGGTTACCGATCATCTCTGGCATCTGCACCTTGCACTCTTCACCAATCACGCTCTGAAAATCTCTCACCATCATCGGATAGGGATGTGGTCCTGCGACTGTGCCAATAATGTAGAAAGTGTTTTCTACATTGGTTACCCAATCTCGCATGGCTTCATTAAGTGCATCTTTCAAGGTTTTAGTACCCGATTCCACAGGAACGACCTTGGCACCGAGTAGCTTCATGCGGAAGACGTTCTGAGCCTGACGAGCTACGTCTACTGAGCCCTGATAAACCGTGCAATCCAAGCCAAAACGGGCGCAGATGGTCGCGGTAGCTACGCCGTGCTGTCCTGCCCCGGTCTCCGCAATAATGCGTGGCTTACCCATGCGCTTAGCCAGCATTGCTTGACCAATCACATTATTAATCTTATGCGCGCCAGTGTGATTTAAATCTTCACGCTTGAGATAGATCTGCGCACCACCGAGCATTTCGCTCCAACGCTTAGCGTGATAAATAGGAGAAGGTCTACCAACAAAATGCTTGAGTTCGTAATGAAACTCTTCGATGAATTCTGGGTCGTATTGATACTTTGCATAAGCTTCTTTAAGCTCATCTAATGCAAACATCAATGTCTCAGAAACAAACACGCCACCATAGGGACCAAAGTGTCCTCGTGCATCCGGCTTGTCGTACATAGTTACCTCTTTTGATTTAATTACAGCAAATATTAGGGTGATGATTTCTCATCGGCCGCACGCACTGCTTTTACAAACTCAGCCATGAGTGCGGGATCTTTTACACCCCTGCTGATTTCTACGCCGCTAGAGACGTCAACCGCGCAAGGATGCAGACGAGCAATTGCCTCGCCCACGTTGTGCGTGTTCAATCCACCACTCAAAACGACCCGAGGCGCGTTTTCGCTTACCCATGTCTGTGGAATTCCTTGCCAATCAAAAGGAACGCCTCCTCCACCGTAACCCTCAACCAGGGCATCTAGCAGGAAAGCGTTTGCATCCCTATATTGTAGGGAAAAATCCTCATATGCGAACTGAGCCCCGACCCGGGCTGCTTTCATCCAGGGCTGCCCCGCTGAGAGCTCTAGACACCTTTCTGGGGTCTCATCCCCATGAAATTGCCACAAACTAATGGGGGCAATGGCCTTAATAGCGGCAAATTCCTCATCGGTGGCATTCACAAGCAAACCTACAGCATCGACCCCTACAGGAAGCCTTGATATGAGCTGTGCGGCAATATTGGGGGTAACAGCCCTTGGACTAGGGGGATAAAACACAAATCCCACACCATCTACGCCTGCCGCCACAGCAGCATCAATATCGGCTGGCGTACGTAGACCGCAGATTTTGACCCTGGTGCGACCTGGTAAGAAAGTAAGTAAACCCATAGAAGAATGATAAGGCTTTGCTACTGCCTATGCTCCAGCCACCTCTGGAGGCAACCAGGAGTTTTCCAACCAAGGGCCTGGAATCTCAAATTGTTCAGGATAGGCAATCTTGGCAAGATATAGGCCATCTGCCATAAAGGTTGGTGCAGCTAAACGCCTATCTTTTGCCGTTAATAACTGCCCCATCCATTCAGCTGCCTGCTTTCCCACTCCAATTTGCAGAAAACTACCCACCAGATTGCGCACCATATGATGCAAGAAAGCATTACCCCGTATCCGAAAATATAACCAAGGCTCTTGAGAAATGATGTCGATCGAGTAAATGGTTTTTACAGGTGTTTTGCTTTGGCACTCCGAAGATCTAAAGGAGGTGAAATCATACTCGCCGATTAAAGATTGTGCAGCCAATTGCATGGCTTTGACATCAAACCATTTTTGAGGAGGCAACAAGAGGTAGCCTGCTCGAGAACTTACTAACGGGGCGCGACAAGGTCCGGCGTGAAGTGCATAAATATAGGTTCTCTCAAATGCCGAGAAACGCGCACTAAATTCATCTGAAACTGGTTTAGCCCAATTAATCACAATCTCTTTTGGTAAAAAAGAATTGATTCCTCTGACCCAAGAAAATGGATCACGCTCCACCTGAGTATCAAAATGCACAACCTGACCTAAGGCATGGACACCGGAATCCGTTCGACCAGCAGTAATAGTGCTAACAGGCAAAGCTTGAGCTCCCTGCTCACCAATGAAAGCCGTAATGGCTTTCTCTAAGTCATCCTGAATCGTATTACCATTGGGTTGAGTTTGCCAACCTGAATAAGAGCTGCCGTCATATTGGAGGCCAAGCGCTATTCGCATTTTGGAGCCTAGGAATGGCGATGTTGAAGTTCTGACAACAATCCTTGCGCCTCAATCGTAATTGCAGGATCAACAGAATTACTGACGCGCAAAATTTCTTCTAATGATTTTTTAGCAGCAGAAAAATCTTCAATCGTGATGTATGCGCGAGCCAGATTTAGCTTCACACGTAAGGTATCCAAAAGAGGATTTGATGCGGGCGCAGGCTGCGCAGTATTTGTATTTACGGCTGGCTTTACTAAATCCAGATCAATACTGGCAAATAAGGCTTTGGCTCGCTCAGGCATTCCATGAGGAACATTCGGCTCTTTTCTTTCGGGAGCACGGCTCACAGGCTCAGTAAATTCTAGCTTCTCAGAGCGTCTTGCATTACGAGCTAAACCCCAAAGCACTAAACCAATCAGAGCCATCAATCCAATAGCCAAAATGGCAGGGCCAAATCCACCTAGACCAAAGTTATTTTCTACCGCCTTCTTCTCTTTGGATTTATCTAAAAGACGCTGTAAGTCAGCAATATTTTTTTCTAGCTCTGCTACACGAGCCTTAGCCTGATCAAGCGCTTTTTCTTGCGCAACCAATTCTTCAGAAAAACGCTTTTCTTGATCGCTGCTATCAGCGCTCGAGCCAATCTTCAGTCGATCTTTTTGAATGGTTTCCGCTGTTCCAGAAGTAGTTGCTTTACCTTTTCCATCAGGACTAAGGCTAGCTTCTTTTCCTTCACGCCATTGCGCATTTGCTTCTGCTACAAATTGGTTTGCCTCAGCAGGACTAATAGAGCGCAATAAAGCCTGGCTTGGTTTATTCAGTTCCGCACCCGCTGCCAAGCGATTAATGCTGCCACTGGCAAACGCATCTGGGTTGGCCTTAAATAAAGCCATCATGGCTTGGTCTAGTGTTGCCCCATCCAATTGAGGCGCCATTAAAGCAGCGATTTCAGATAAGGTTTGACCTGGCTTTACTACAACCTTTTGAACATCACCTAGCAATAAGGTATATGTTTTAGTAAGACTACCGCTAGACCAACTGACATTCAGTAATAAATCAATAAAAGGATCATCACTCACTGGAACTGGATTAACGGTTTCGACCAGGACCATTAGTCGCTCTTGGGAGTTCCGATACACCATGATTTGCGGATTGAGCTCCAGAATCTTTTGGGAGATGCCCAAACGCTCAAATCCTGCCTTATTCACCATCCCTGCCTTGAGGCTTGATAAGACGCCCTCTTCATCAGTGCCTAGGCGGATCGGAATTTCAACACGTAGTGGCTCTCCCGATCGAGACAGCAGTTGCGGGGAACCTAATGAGATGGCCCAGCTCGTACAAGACCAGCTTAGCCAAACAAAGCAAAGTACCTTAAGAGCGCTTAGTCGGCTAAATGGAGACATTAATGTTCAAGCAAAATTCTGAGCATGCGGCGCAATGGTTCTGCAGCGCCCCACAAGAGTTGATCGCCCACTGTAAAAGCACCCAAATACTCAGGACCCATTGCGAGCTTGTGTAAACGCCCAATAGGAACTGTCAAGGTGCCACTCACTGCAGCTGGCGATAAATCCCGCTCTGTTGTTTCACGATCATTGGGAACGACTTTGACCCATTGATTGTCGTTAGCAAGAATGGTTTCGATTTCCTTCAAAGGAATATCTTTTTTCAACTTCACTGTCAGGCCCTGAGAGTGGCAACGCATTGCTCCCACGCGAACACACAATCCATCCACTGGAATGCTGCCAGGCGTGCGAAATGCAGGACGGCCTAAGATCTTATTGAACTCAGCGCCACCCTTCCACTCTTCTTTAGTTTGCCCATTCTCCACAGGAACATCAATCCAAGGAATCAAGCTACCGGCCAACGCAGTATTGCGGAAATTTTTCTTCGGAAAATCAGGTGAACGCAATGTTTCGCTAACTTTACGGTCAATATCCAAAATCCATGATGAAGGATCTGCTAATTCTGTAGCAACGCTATCGCGCAAAGCTCCCATCTGGAGCAAGAGTTCACGCATATTCTGAGCGCCGGCACCAGAAGCAGCTTGGTAGGTCATAGCGCTAATCCACTCCACCATATCGGCCTTCACCAAACCACCCATCGCCATCATCATCAAACTAACGGTGCAATTACTACCAATCCAGTTTTTTCCACCCGCAGCCAAGGCTTTATCAATCACAGGGCGATTGACTGGATCTAAGACCAATACAGCATCGTCTTTCATACGCAATGCGCTGGCAGCATCAATCCAATGGCCACTCCAACCCCCAGCACGTAGCTTAGGAAAGATCTCATTGGTGTAATCGCCACCCTGACAAGTCAAAATAATGTCACAACGTGACAAGGCTTTGATATCACTAGCATCCTGCAAAGTGCTTTCGCCCTTGGTGACTTTTTGTCCATTGAGCAAAGGTACTTCGCCACCTGCTTGGCTAGTACTAAAAAAGATCGGCTCAATTAAATCAAAATCTTTTTCAGCCAACATTCTTTCCATTAGCACGCTACCAACCATGCCGCGCCAGCCGACCAAACCTACCAAAGGAGTTTTTGTATTTGCCATGATTTAACTATTTTTTGAAATGATTATTTTGCTATTGAGATTTAATTCCATACATTGACTTATACAAGTGCGGCTACTACGGCATCACCCATTTGCACGGTAGATACCTTTTGAGTCCCCTCGGTATAAATATCCGCAGTCCGTAAACCTTGAGCGAGCACCTTCTGAACTGCTTTTTCTATACGATCAGCTTCTGCAGGCATGCCTAAGGAATAACGCAGCATCATGGCAGCAGACAAGATCGTAGCCAATGGATTGGCAATACCTTTGCCAGCAATATCAGGTGCTGAGCCATGGCTAGGCTCATAAAGACCTTTATTGTTTTTATCCAAGGAAGCTGAAGGCAACATTCCAATAGAACCAGTCAACATAGCTGCTTCATCAGAAAGAATATCGCCAAAGAGATTGCCCGTGACAACCACGTCAAATGCTTTTGGTGCTTTAACGAGTTGCATCGCTGCGTTATCTACATACATATGGGATAACTCAACATCTGGATAGTCTTTAGCAACCCGAATCATGACTTCACGCCACAACTGTGAGGTCTCCAGCACATTCGCTTTATCTACGCTACATACCTTCTTGCTACGTTTACGCGCCGCCTCAAATGCCACATGACCAATGCGCTCCACTTCTGGCTCGCTGTAGTGCATAGTGTCAAAGCCTTCGCGTGCGCCCTTAAATAAAGGAAGCTCAGAAGTACGAATACCACGGGGCTGACCAAAATAAATATCGCCATTAAGCTCGCGCACAATCAAGATATCTAAGCCACCAATAATTTCTGGTTTCAAACTAGATGCTGAAGTTAACTCGGGATAACAAATAGCCGGTCTAAAGTTTGCAAATAAGGCTAGGTGCTTACGCAGACCCAAAATGGCCTGCTCAGGACGCAACTCGCGAGCTAAGGTGTCATATTTCCAGTCACCAACAGCGCCAAACAAAATCGCATCTGCCTTTTTAGCCAACTCTAGGGTGGCAGGTGGCAAGGGATGTCCTGCTAAATCATAGGCGGCACCGCCAACAGGCGCCTCTTCTAGATCGAATTGAGGTCCAAGCGCCTGAAGAACGCGAACGGCTTGAGCCACGATTTCCGGGCCGATTCCATCGCCCGGGAGAACTGCTATTTTCATGAAAGGCCCTTAACTCTACAAAATTACGGCAATTGTGTCGTAAGCCAAGGCATTTTCAGAATGCGCTCAGCTTCATAAGCCTTGATTTTATCTGCATGACGCAGGGTTAAGCCAATATCGTCCAAGCCATTGACTAGACAGTACTTTCTAAAGGGGGCTACTTCAAAGCTATAAGCAGTGCCATCTGGGGTAGTAACCTGCTGCGCCTCTAGATCAATGGTGAGCTGATAGCCATTAAAAGCCATAGTCTCATTAAAAAGGTGATCAACTTGCTGTTCGGTCAATACGATAGGTAAAAGACCGTTTTTGAAGCAATTATTAAAAAAGATATCTGCAAAGCTAGGGGCAATCACCGCTCTAAAGCCAAATTGATCTAATGCCCATGGAGCATGCTCACGTGAACTACCGCATCCAAAATTCTTGCGGGCCAACAAAATACCAGCGCCTTTATAGCGAGCTTGGTTTAATACAAAATCTGGATTGATGGGTCTTGTACTGCAATCTTGTCCTGGCTCACCATGATCAAGATAACGCCATTCATCAAAGAGATTTTGACCAAAGCCCGTTTTCTTGATGGACTTTAAAAATTGCTTTGGAATGATGGCATCGGTATCCACGTTCTCGCGGTTAAGCGGCGCAACCAAACCTTTGTATACCGTAAATTTTTCCATAATTCTTTTAACTCTAGATGAACGCTATTGATTTACTTCACAGGGGTAACAACAACATCCTTACCCTGAGTTTGAGATTGATTTTTTGGAGTAGAGCTTGCGCCGCCCATAGCATTACCCATGGTTTGCAAATCTTTACCCATACCTTCCATGGTGTTGCTGCATGCAGAGATCAATAAGCCAGCCAGCCCAATGAGAGCTAATCGAGTAATTAAAGATAAAGATAAAAATTTGCGCATGGTATTACCTCTATGAAATTTTTCTTACGTCTACGAAGTGACCTTCAATCGCAGCTGCAGCAGCCATTGCAGGACTCACCAAATGTGTTCTACCGCCATTGCCCTGACGTCCTTCAAAGTTACGATTTGAGGTTGAGGCGCAACGCTCTCCTGGCTCTAGGCGATCAGCATTCATGGCTAAGCACATCGAACATCCTGGCTCTCGCCATTCAAAACCAGCCGCCTTAAAAATACGATCCAAGCCTTCACGCTCTGCTTGCGCCTTAACTAAGCCAGAACCAGGCACAACTAAAGCAAGCTTCACATTAGATGCAACCTTCTTGCCGAGGCGATCCACTACCTTTGCAGCAGCACGCATATCTTCAATGCGACTATTGGTGCAAGAGCCAATAAATACTTTGTCTACGGCGATGCTGCTCAAAGGAGTATTAGGAACAAGATTCATATACTCCAAAGCACGCTCCATGGCCGAACGCTTATTGGGATCACGCTCTTTTTCTGGATCAGGAACACGCTCACTGATCGGCAAAACCATTTCAGGAGAAGTTCCCCAAGTGACTTGCGGAGCTATTTCTTCTGCACGCAATTCCACTACTGCATCAAACTTGGCATCTGGATCGGTATGCAATGTTCTCCAGTACTGCAATGCTTGCAACAAAGCAGGTCCCTTAGGTGCGTAAGGACGTCCCTGAATATATTCAATGGTAGTTTCATCTACAGCAACTAAGCCGGCACGAGCCCCGGCCTCAATTGCCATATTGCAGAGGGTCATACGACCTTCCATAGACAGATTGCGAATTGCTTCACCTGCAAACTCAATGGTGTAACCAGTACCACCCGCAGTCCCGATCTTTCCGATTACGGCTAACACGATATCTTTTGCTGTAGAGCCTGGCTGTAAACGACCATCTACTCTTACCAACATATTCTTGCTCTTTTTCATAAGCAAGGTTTGGGTTGCTAAAACATGCTCAACCTCTGAAGTACCAATACCAAATGCTAGGGCCCCAAAAGCGCCATGAGTACTTGTATGCGAATCACCACACACCACAGTCATACCCGGCAAAGTTGCACCCTGCTCTGGCCCAATCACGTGAACAATCCCCTGACGGGCGTCATTCATTTTGTATTGGGTAATACCAAAGGCGTCGCAGTTTTGATCCAAGGTATCTACTTGCAGCTTAGATATCGGATCGGTAATCCCTTCCGAGCGATCAGTAGTAGGAACATTGTGATCAGAAACGGCCAGGTTGGCAGAGATACGCCAAACCGGACGGCCAGCTAAATTCAGACCCTCAAATGCTTGAGGACTAGTTACCTCATGCAATAACTGACGGTCAATGTAGATGGTAGCTGTGCCATCCTCTTCGGAGTAAACAACGTGGTCATCCCACAATTTGTCATAAAGCGTACGAGACATGAGAGACCTTAAAGCCCTTATTTACGAACAGAGATGTTTGGCACCTTGCGGGCAGTTTCGCCAACATACAACTGACGAGGACGACCGATCTTGTATTCAGGATCAGTAATCATTTCTTCCCACTGCGCAATCCAACCTACTGTTCTTGCCAAAGCAAAGATACAAGTAAACATTTCGGTTGGAATACCCAATGCACGCTGAACAATTCCAGAGTAGAAGTCTACGTTTGGATAAAGTTTACGGCTAACAAAGTAATCATCTTCCAAGGCAATCTTCTCAAGAGTCATTGCCAATTTAAACAATGGATCATCTTGCAAACCAAGTTCATTCAATACTTCATAACAAGTTTCACGCATTAACTTAGCGCGTGGGTCAAAGTTTTTGTAAACACGGTGACCAAAGCCCATCAAACGAACGCTAGAGTTCTTGTCTTTTACTTGAGCGATAAATTCATGAATCTTATCCACGCCGCCTTGTGCTTGAATATCGTTCAACATCTGTAGGCAAGCTTCATTTGCACCACCATGGGCTGGACCCCAGAGGCATGCGATACCTGCTGAAATCGCCGCAAAAGGATTGGTTCCAGAGGAGCCACATAAACGCACAGTAGATGTAGAAGCATTTTGCTCATGGTCTGCATGCAAGATAAAGATGCGATCAAGAGCGCGCACGAGCACTGGATTGATTACATACTCTTCGCAAGGATTCGCAAACATCATGCGCATGAAGTTAGCGGTATAAGACAATGAATTTTTTGGGTAGACAAAGGGTTGTCCTACAGAATACTTATAGGACATCGCTACCAAAGTCGGCATCTTCGCAATTAAACGAATTTGCGCTACTTCACGAGCATACGGATCGCTGTAATCAATTTCATCATGGTAGAAAGCTGCCATTGCACCGATCAAGCCAGTAAGAACAGACATTGGATGCGCATCGCGACGGAAGCCACGCAAGAAGAATTGCATCTGCTCATGAACCATAGTGTGGTGCATGACCATGTTTTCAAAATCTTTTTTCTCTTTCGCGTTTGGCAACTCACCATTAATTAAAAGGGAGCACACTTCTAAGAAGTCGCAATTGTTTGCCAAGTCTTCAATCGGATAACCGCGATACAAGAGCTCGCCCTTATCGCCATCGATATAGGTAATTTTGCTATTGCATGATGCAGTGGATAGGAAACCAGAATCGTAAGTGAACTTACCAGTCTGTCCATAGAGCTTGCGAATGTCGATCACATCAGGACCTACAGTCCCTTTGTAAATTGGCAGATCAATATCTGGGGTGCCATCCGAAAACGAGAGTTTTGCCTTGATGTCCGATTCAATCATTTCTAATCCTTAGTCATTCAAATTGATGATTAATACACTATTCGATCACACGCTTGCACTACCACTACACCAAAATACTGAATTACTTCTCTCTGAGCTTTTGTAAAATGACCTTGAAGGAGTCAGACTGCATCTCCTTTTCTAATGTCTGCACTGAATCTTTACGAGCAATCAATAAATCCATCAGATCATTGTCATCTAAAGCCAACAAAAGACTTAATACTCTTCCATCTTCAACGCTCAATTGAGAGCCGTAGCGCTCAAAGAAACGTTGCAGAATTAAATCGTTCTCCAGCAAGCCCCTGCGGGCATCGCTCTTTAAACGATATAACTCTGCGTTGCCGAGGGTCATACCGCCCTACGAACCATCAACTCCTTGATCTTACCAATCGCCTTGGTTGGATTCAAATGCTTAGGACATACGTCCACGCAATTCATGATGGTGTGGCAACGGAATAAACGGTACGGATCCTCTAGATTGTCCAAGCGCTGGTTGGTATCTTCATCACGACTATCAGCAATGAAACGATAGGCCTGCAATAAACCAGCTGGGCCAACGAACTTATCAGGATTCCACCAGAAAGACGGGCATGAGGTTGAGCAAGAAGCACACAAAATGCACTCATATAAACCATTCAGCTCTTCACGCTCTTCAGGACTCTGGAGGCGCTCTTTTTCTGGAGCTGGATTGTCGTTTACCAAGTATGGTTTGATAGACAGGTATTGCTTGAAGAACAATGTCATATCAACAATCAAATCACGCACTACCGGCAAGCCAGGCAATGGACGCAATGTGATCACTTTAGGCAAGGTCAACATATTAGTTAAGCAAGCCAAGCCATTTTTACCGTTAATGTTCATTGCATCTGAACCGCACACACCTTCACGGCATGAACGACGATAAGAAATAGATTCGTCTTGTCTCTTTAAAGAAATCAAGGCATCTAACAACATCCGCTCGCCAGTGAGCTCTAGCTCATAGCGCTGCATGCGTGGAGCTGCGTCGACATCAGGATCGTAGCGGTAAATTTCAAATATACGGATATCACTCATCTTCTATCTCTCTTGCTTAGAAAGTACGTTCTTTTGGAGGGAAGGACTCAACAGTCAAAGGCTGCAACACCACCGGCTTGTAAGTCAGTCGATTACCTTCGCTATACCAAAGGGTATGCTTCATCCAGTTTTCATCATCGCGCTCTTGATGGTCATCATGTGAGTGAGCACCACGACTTTCTTTGCGAGCAGCCGCAGAGATCATCGTTGCATTTGCAGTCTCAACCAAGTTGGCCACTTCTAAAGCCTCGATACGTGCTGTATTGAAAATCTCCGACTTATCTTTGACCCATAAATGCTTGGCACGCTCAGTCAACTTAGCCATTTGACGAACACCTTCATCCATCAACTCTTGATTACGGAAGACGCCAGCATATTTCTGCATCGTCTTGCGAATATCGTTAGCCACATCTTGCGCATACTCACCAGAAGTAGAGTTATCAAGCGCTGCAATACGAGCCATGGTTTGTTCGCCAGCATTTGCAGGCAATGGCTTGAATTCGCGATTCTTTAAATTCAAACCAACAATGTGATTACCAGCTGCGCGACCGAATACTAAAAGATCGAGCAATGAGTTTGTACCTAAGCGATTTGCACCGTGTACAGAAACGCATGAGCACTCACCGATGGCATACAGACCGTTAACGATTTCGTTGTGCTTGCCATTACCTGGCACTACAACTTGACCATTGATGTTCGTTGGAATACCGCCCATCTGATAGTGAATGGTTGGCACAACTGGAATTGGCTCTTTAGTAACGTCAACGTTAGCAAAGTTAATGCCGATCTCATACACAGAAGGCAAACGCTTCATGATGGTCTCAGCACCAATGTGAGTCAAATCAAGCACCACATAGTCACCGTTAGGACCGCAACCGCGCCCTTCTTTAATTTCTTGATCCATACAACGAGATACGAAATCGCGTGGAGCTAAGTCTTTATAAGTTGGTGCATAACGCTCCATGAAGCGCTCACCATCCTTATTACGCAAGATGCCGCCTTCACCACGGCAACCCTCAGTCAATAACACGCCTGCACCGGCTACGCCAGTTGGGTGAAATTGCCAAAACTCCATATCTTCCAATGGAATTCCTGAGCGGGCAGCTAAGCCCATACCGTCACCAGTATTAATAAATGCGTTAGTTGATGCATCCCAAATACGTCCTGCACCACCAGTAGCCAACATCACAATCTTGGCTTCCAAGATGTATACCTGACCGGTTTCCATTTCGAGAGCTGTTACACCAACTACATCACCTTCGTCATCGCGAATCAAATCAAGCGCTAACCACTCTACAAAGAAGTTGGTTTTAGCGCGGACATTTCGTTGATACAAAGTGTGCAACATTGCGTGACCAGTACGGTCAGCAGCAGCACATGCGCGTTGCACAGCTTTTTCACCATAGTTCGCTGTATGACCACCGAAAGGACGCTGATAAATTGTGCCGTCAGGGTTGCGGTCAAAAGGCATACCAAAGTGCTCTAACTCATAAACCACTTTTGGCGCTTCGCGACACATAAACTCAATAACGTCTTGATCTCCCAACCAGTCTGAACCTTTGATGGTGTCGTAAAAGTGATAGTGCCAGTTATCTTCACTCATATTGCCAAGAGATGCGCCAATACCGCCCTGTGCAGCAACTGTATGTGAGCGCGTTGGAAATACCTTGGTTAACACGGCAACATTCAAGCCAGCTTCAGCCAATTGCAATGAAGCGCGCATACCTGAACCACCTGCTCCAACAATCACCGCATCAAAACGGCGGCGTGGCAATGATTTTTTTATTGCAGTCATCGAATTACACTTTCCACAAAATTTGTACGGCATAAGCCGCGCATGCTACGAGATACAAAACGGTTAACACTTGCAGCGTTAAACGAATGCTGACAGGCTTGATGTAATCCATCCAGATATCACGAATACCAATCCAAGCGTGATAGAACAAGCTGATAAATGCCAAGAGCGTTAAGAGCTTCATGAACTGATTACTAAATAATCCAGCCCAGCCCTCATAAGTTGCGCTACCAGTAATGCAATAGTCAATCAATAGCACGATCGTAAAGACCACCATCACGATGGCAGTAACGCGTTGAATAATCCACTCTTTGAGACCGTAATGAGCGCCTACTACTAAGCGCTTTGGTCCGATTTGATAAATAGGCATGAAATTTCCTTAAATGATGTGCGCTTAATACAAGCCGAATAATTTGAGGCCAACTACTGCAGTCAAAGCCAAACCTAAGAACAGCACAAAAATAGCCGAACGATTTGACTCAGACTTCTCTACGCCGATTTCTAAATCTAGCAAGAGATAGCGGATACCAGCGCAGAAGTGGTGCAAGAAGGACCAAATCAAACCAAGGCAAATAATTTTCACCAAGATGTTGCTAGTGAAAGCCTGAAATTTTTGATAACTCATTTCAGAGGCGAGGCTCTGATCAAAGAGATACAAAATGAAAGGGAGCAACAGGAATAATGCCGCCCCACTGATACGATGAAGAATGGAGACCTTACCAGCCCAAGGAAGGCGGTATTTAATCAACTGGGCTAGACCAATGTTTTTGTAAACAGGTCTATCTTTTTTTACATCTTGCTGTGCATCAACCATGTTCAATCTCAATCTTTAGGTGGAGGTTCAGTGTAAATTTGTTGTAACGCAACATATTCTATTGGAAACCTTGGGGATGGTGGGGATTTTATGGATTTAAAGGGGTTTAAATAATAGTTTTTACGGATAAGTCGGTTTAATTTATACGGATAAGCTCAGTTCAATTTGTTTTCATAATGCTGTTCAGAAGTGTCGTACCTAGCGTGCCGAATTTCTACTGGTTTATTCCCGTAGGTAAATGCCACCCTCTCCACTGAAAGTAAGGGTGAACCTAGTGCCAATTGAAGATGGGCAGCCAAACTTTCATCAGCGGCGACTGCCTTAATTTTTTCTTCTGCGCGCACCATGTGAGTGGCGTGCTGGCTTTCATAGAAGGCATACATGGGTCCATGCCATTCATTGAGGGTTTCTAGGGTGAGCCCCTTAAAACGGGCCCCTGGGAGCCAAATTTCCTCAAAAATGATCGGTTTCCCAGCAAAACTCTGAATACGATCAATGTGAATGATGGGGTCGCCTGCCTTTAATTTAAGCAAATTAGCGATATATGGGCTGGCCTTGATCTGTTCACAAGCCAAAAACTGGTTGGTGTGATGAAATTTCTCCCCAGAATCTGGGGCTAGACGTAAAAAGCGGAACTGCCAGTCATCCTCTTGATGGGTGGCTACAAAGGTCCCTTTACCCTGACGTCTTACCAGCAAATTCTCGGCAGCCAGCTCGTCAATTGCCTTGCGCACGGTACCCTGGCTCACGGCATATCGGGCTGCAAGTTCCATTTCACTGGGAATAGCAGCCCCTGGCAGCCACTCTGAGGCTTGCAGGCTAGCCAAAATCATTGCCTTAATCTGTTGATACAGAGGGCTAAATGCTGGGACGGAAAGGCTTACTTCTGACAAATTCACTCCATGACAAGTATCAATTGGATAAAATTCAGTGTAATTCTAGTCTTATATAAGACATCATTGACAGTGTAAATGGAAAGTCCATACACTTGAATGGATAATAGAAAAGTTTTCTTAAATTAACCCTCTTAACCTTCATCTGGAGTTATTAGTAATGGCAAAAGCCCCAATGCGTGTCGCTGTAACCGGTGCAGCCGGTCAAATCGGATATTCCCTCCTCTTCCGCATCGCCAATGGCGACCTTTTGGGCAAAGATCAGCCCGTTATCCTCCAGTTACTTGAAATTCCTGATGAAAAAGCCCAAAAAGCCTTAGCTGGCGTGATGATGGAATTAGAAGATTGCGCATTCCCACTTTTGGCTGGCATGAGCGCGCATTCTGACCCGATGACAGCATTTAAAGATATTGACGTTGCCCTATTGGTTGGTGCTCGTCCACGCGGCCCTGGCATGGAGCGCAAAGATTTGCTTTCCGCTAATGCACAAATTTTCACAGCGCAAGGCAAAGCCTTGAATGCCGTTGCGAAGAAAACAGTCAAAGTATTGGTTGTTGGTAACCCTGCAAATACCAATGCTTACATCGCTATGAAATCTGCTCCAGATATTCCTGCGAAAAACTTCACAGCCATGTTGCGCCTGGACCATAACCGTGCACTTTCACAGTTGGCTAAGAAATTGAATAAGCCTGTAGCTGATATTGAAAAATTGGTTGTTTGGGGTAACCATAGCCCAACGATGTATCCAGATCATCGCTTCGCTACGATCGACGGCAAGTCTGTAAAAGAGATGATTAACGATGATGCTTGGAATAAAGACGTATTCATTCCAACCGTTGGTAAGCGTGGCGCAGCCATCATTGATGCTCGCGGCCTCTCTTCCGCAGCATCCGCAGCCAATGCTGCCATCGATCACATGCATGACTGGGTACTCGGTACTAATGGCAAATGGGTCACTATGGGTATCCCTTCCAAAGGTGAGTACGGCATTCCTGCAGAAGTGATTTATGGCTTCCCTGTAGTTTGCGAAAACGGCGAGTACAAAATGATCGAAGGTTTAGAAATCGATGAGTTTTCACGTGAGCGCATGAATCACACTTTGAATGAATTACTCGAAGAGCAAGCTGGCGTTAAGCACTTGCTCTCTTAAGGAAACGACTTTATGAAGAAAACTCTTCTTGCAGTAAGCGTTGCAATTTCAGGTTTGGGATTTACTGCAAATGCGATTGCGAATGAAGAAATAGTTTGGACCTGCAGCGATAGCAAGCAGTTCAAAACTACAGGCACGACAGAGAAAATTCGCATTACTTGGGAAGCTAAATCCTATGATTTAGATCGCCAAACTTCTCTACCTGGTAGCTTGCGTTACAAGAACACTAACTCAGGTCATGATCTAGTAGTGTTAGGTAACAAAGCGATGCTCTTTAATATTAAGGCGGGTGTACGCTTGGCCGATTTCTGTCAAACAGCAGAAATGAAGTCCGGCAAATTACCCCACTTATTTGCAGGTGCAGAGCCTTTTGTTTCGAACTAGTTTGTTTTAGCAATCAGCATTAAAAAAGCCGAGTGATCCTCGGCTTTTTTATTTGTACTTGAAATGCACTACATCTTTACTTCAGTTGAGATCACCTAGTGAAAGAGTGGCTGCTGGGTTGGCGCATCTTCTGGCATCTCGGCGTGTACTGCTTCACCTGATCGATCCGGAAACAGTGGCGCACCGCAATCGTCACATAACTCTGGATCAAAAAGCATGGCATGTCGAAAGACATCCTCTACTCCCGCATCATGCAAGGCATCACAAATCTTTTTCATCGGACTTTCATCATCAGATAAATCATTTAGTGCGTCATTTGCTACGCTCTCTCGATCATACAAAGGCCAAATCACGCCATACATCACCTCTGAAGATCCTTTAGCGCTAAATGAAATACGATATTCATCTGCCTGCTCTTCACCAAATGCGCCCACAACACAAGACAGCCCTGCAGGCAAGATACCCAAGGTACTTTCCATGTAATTCACTGCAGCTCGAATGCTTAATGGACGGACATGTTTATCAGCCAAGCGGCAATTAGTGAAATACGCTTCAGGTAGTAGCAATTCAAATTCACAACCAGGCAACAAAGAAGCAATGGGGTCATGCATTGCATTTTGCCAACCAATCAAACTAACGCCTCGCTCTTGTCGCGTAGGCGACTCAGCCTGCCAACGAAATAATGGCGATCCTGACGGTGCACATAAGGCAGCAATGATGAAACGGGGATCAGCTAACACGGCAATCGTCTCTGACATATCGCGCAGCTCCAGCTTGACCTCTTTTGAAGAAATGGCAGCATTAGCCAAGGCCTCAGTGAGAACGCGAGTTTGGCAATGAGAGTGTGGCATCTGATCAATGCTATAGAGCCAAGGAACAATGGCTAAGCGAGTGTCAGTGGCAGCAATTGCTAAATTTAAGGCCTGCGCCGTTGCTTCAATCATTGTCGCCGGTAAAGGGCCCGAAGGAATTTGGTAACGGGTGTGTGCAACGATCGGCAAAGCCAGTAGCAAGACATCCCACTCCTGCCCTGCGTGCTCCTGCTTGAGAGATTCTGCCAAAGTTTCAGCGCAGTCAGCCAAGACCTCAAAGGCGACTGTATTGATTCGAAACGTTTGGTCTAGAGCAGCATCAATCACATTTTGATTTTGACTTTTCAGAAGGCGCATTAGCCGCACATTTAGACGCTCTTCCCAAAAGCGATCCTCCACTTGACTGCCAGAGGCAGCCAGAGAGATAGCATCTGCGACCAGACGCTCGACCTCAGGAGAGGTGCGTTGCGAAGTCTTTGTGCGGTGTACAGCCATTATTTTCTTTCTGCACGTCTGAAAATAGGTTTATCAGGCTTGGATTCTGCAGCGTAATATCGATAACCATCCAAGTTAAAACCTTTTAAGTCGGCGGGATCACTGATCCGATTCTCCACCACATAGCGCGCCATTAGACCCCGTGCGCGCTTCGCATAGAAAGAGATGATCTTGAACTTGCCGTCTTTCCCGTCTTGGAAAACGGGTGAGATCACAGGACATCCCAAGTCCTTTGGCTGGAGCACCTTGAAATACTCCTCTGATGCCAAGTTCAAGAGAGCGGGCTTTTTATCCTTTTCTAAAACCTTCTTTAAGGAATCGGTCACCCTAGTCCCCCAAAATGCATACAAATCCTTACCTCGTGGATTTTTGAAGGATGTGCCCATCTCCAAGCGATAGGCCTGCATTAAGTCCAAGGGTCTTAGAGCCCCATATAAGCCAGACAAAATACGAATATGTTCCTGAGCAAAGGCTACGGTCTTGGCATCTAAGGTCTTCACATCAAAACCATCGTATACGTCCCCATCAAAGGCATAGATGGCTGGCTTGCTGTTGGCCTCAGTGAATTTTTTAGACCAATCACGATAGCGTCCCACGTTTAATACGGCCAATTGATCCGATAAACCCATTAATTTGGCGATATCTTGAGGGGCCAATTTCTTAAGATCAGCAATTAACTTAGCCGATTCGGAGACAAACTCGGGCAAAGTGGGTGTCTTTACCTTGACTGGAGTCTTGTAATCTAAGGATTTGGCAGGAGAAAGAACGATCAGCATGGCACAATTTGTTTATGTATTACTTCCATTCTAGCGACAACAAGATTACTCTGCCTTAAATCCCAAAGCACCCTTCTATGAGCCAAACGCAGGACCTGCCTCCCTCTTTTCCCAGTCGCCTACCCAATGTAGGCACAACGATTTTTACGGTGATGTCCGCTCTTGCTACTGAGCATCAAGCCATTAATCTTGGGCAGGGCTTTCCGGACTTTCCTTGCGATCGAAAACTCATTGAGTCGGTGAATGAGGCAATGCTAGCTGATCACAATCAGTATCCTCCGATGATTGGTATCCCCAAATTACGCCAGGAAATCTCACAAAAGATTCAAAAACTATATGGTCATCATTACGATGCAGATTCTGAGATCACGATTACTGCAGGTGGAACTCAGGGCATTTTGACTGCAGTGCTCGCATGCGTGAGCCCAGGTGATGAAGTTATCATCATCGAACCTGCATACGATAGTTATAGACCCTCTATCGAATTAGCCGGGGGCATTGTCAAGGCGGTTTCTTTACAAGCAGTCCGGGATGAGAATGGGCAAGTAAGCTCATACGAAATTCCTTGGGATGCGCTCGCCAGCAGCATCAATTTCAAAACTCGCCTCATCATGATCAATAGCCCACACAATCCAACTGGAATGGTTTGGAATGTTGCAGATCTAGATCGCTTAGCGCTATTGGTAAAAGATACTGATGTGCTCATCATCAGCGATGAAGTCTATGAACACATGGTCTACGATGGCGCTCAACACCACAGCGTGGCTTCTCACCCTGCCTTAGCCACTAGAAGCTTTCTGATTTCTAGCTTTGGCAAAACCTATCATGTCACAGGCTGGAAAGTCGGCTACGTGGCCGCCCCAGCTGAGCTGAGTAGAGAGTTCCGGAAGGTGCATCAATTTAATGTCTTTACGGTCAACACGCCTATGCAGTATGGATTGGCTTCTTATTTATCGGATGCCTCACACTATTTAAATCTGCCTCAGTTTTATCAAGCAAAGCGAGATTTCTTTAGAGCAGGCTTAGAGGCCACGCGTTTTAAATTACTGCCTACACCAGGCACCTACTTTCAGTGCGCTGATTATTCGAGACTCAATATTCCTCAAGCAAAATTAAGTGAAGCAGATTTTTGCCAATGGCTCACCAAGGAAATTGGTGTTGCTGCAATCCCTGTTTCTGCTTTTTATGAACGCCCCACTGAATCTGGCGTCATTCGATTTTGCTTTGCCAAACAAGAACAAACTCTTGCAAATGCTTTAGAACGTTTACAAAAACTATAGAACACCGGAGACTTTCATGACTAGTAAAAAATCCCAATCCAATGCAATTGATGTCTATAGTTGGCCAACCCCAAATGGTCACAAGGTCCACATCATGCTTGAGGAGTGTGGCTACCGATTGGATCGTGACTGGTTTGCACATCCAATCAATATTGGCGCAGGAGATCAATTTGCTACTGAATTTTTAAAGATCAGCCCCAACAACAAAATCCCTGCTTTAGTTGATCCCAATGGTCCTGATGGAAAGCCCATCAGTATTTTTGAATCCGGCGCCATCTTGTTATATCTCGCCGCAAAAACAGGTAAGTTTTTACCCACATCTACCCGTGGAAAATATGAAGTGCTGCAATGGCTGATGTTTCAAATGGGAGGCTTAGGCCCCATGCTTGGGCAAAATCACCATTTTCGGATTTATGCTCCTGAGAAAATTGACTATGCAGTCAACCGCTATACCAATGAGGCAAAACGCCTGTATGGCGTATTAGACGGTCAACTCAAAGATAATCCCTTTATTGCTGGCAAAACCTATTCCATAGCGGATATGGCAATTTATCCATGGACACGCAACTGGAAAAATCAGGGCATGGATTTGGAGGACTATCCGCATTTTAAGAAATGGTTTGAAAAGATCGGTGATCGTCCCGCGGTAAAACGTGGGTGCGAAGTATTAACTGCATTACGCAAGCCTTTGCATGATGACAAAGCAAAAGAGCAATTGTTTGGTTCAACTCAGTATCAAAAAAGGAAATGAAATGAAGATTCAATCAGTTGGTGTGATTGGCGCAGGCACTATGGGTAACGGGATTGCACAAGTATGCGCAGTTGCAGGCCTAGATGTCGTGATGGTTGATATCAATGAGGCTGCGGTTGCACGTGGTTTAGAACAAATTAGCAAGAGCTTAGATCGCTTAGTTAAAAAAGAAACCTTAACTACCGAAGCAAAAGATGCCGCTTTGAATCGCATTAAAGGCAGCACCTCTTATGCTGACTTCAAAGGACTTGAATTAGTGATTGAAGCGGCGACTGAGAACCAAGCTGTTAAAGAAAAGATCTTGAAGCAAGTAGATGAGATCGTAAGCAAAGACACCCTCATTGCTACTAACACCTCTTCCCTATCGATTACTAAGCTAGCAGCACTCGATTCCAACCCAGAACGCTTTATTGGCATGCACTTCTTTAATCCGCCGCCCCTGATGGCACTGGTTGAAGTTATTCGCGGTCTACAAACTAGCGATGCCACGCATGCTGCAATTATTGACATGGCAAAGCGGATAGGCAAAGAACCGATTACCGTCAAAAACTCACCAGGCTTTGTAGTCAATCGCATCTTATTACCGATGATTAACGAGGCCTTCTTTGTACTGTCAGAAGGTTTAGCAAGCCCTGAAGATATTGATGCTGGCATGAAGCTAGGCTGCAATCAACCCATTGGGCCGCTAGCGCTAGCGGATTTGATTGGTTTAGATACCTGCTTAGCCGTTATGGAAGTGTATTTTGAGAACTTCAGCGATTCCAAATATCGTCCTTGCCCACTCCTCAGAGAAATGGTTGCAGCGGGATACCTCGGTCGTAAGACTGGTCGCGGCGTTTACACCTACGACAAATAATTTGCGCATTCATTAACCCACTCCATAGAACAGATCTTTTGTGAATCCACTTCCACCCCTTGTACTTAAGTTGGCTTATGCAGGACTTATTCCTTTCATCGGTCTCGCACTATTGGTTCAATTGGCACCAACACCAATTAACTATCTGAGTGCTGAATCTCTTGCTGGCTATGGCGCAGTCATCACCTCATTTATGGGTGCGCTGCACTGGGGTGCAAATTTACATACTCTTGGAAAAAAGCCTCCTGGCGATCGCTGGGAAGATCGCAATGCCTGGATCTGGGGCGTGATTCCAGCCCTGGTGGCATGGCTTGCTTTGCATATCTACATTCCGGTTGGCTTGCTGATCTTGGCCTCCACCTTAGTCATTCAGCGCAATATTGATCAGAATACCTACCAATATTATTTTTCCAGTGATGAAGCGCGCAATGCATTCATGACAGTGCGCAATCGCTTAACTTATATTGCCGCTGCGTGTCTTGCTTGGGCAGCCTTAGTCATATTATTTATTCAAGCATGATGATTCATGAGTAGCTTATTTGATAGCACTCCTCCACCTCCGTTAGCAGAAGCGCTACGCCCAAAAACAATTGAAGAGGTGATTGGGCAGACCCATCTGCTAGCAAGTGGCAAGCCACTCAATCTCGCTTTTGCATCCGGCCAGCCGCACTCGATGATTTTGTGGGGCCCCCCTGGGGTTGGCAAGACGACCTTAGCGCGTCTTTCAGCAAAGGCTTTTGATCGTGAGTTTATTGCGATCTCTGCTGTATTAGCAGGCGTAAAAGAAATCCGAGAATCCATAGAAAAAGCCCAGCAGAGCATGGTGCAGTATGGGAAACAAACGATTTTATTTGTGGATGAGATTCATCGTTTTAATAAAAGTCAGCAAGATGCCCTATTACCGCATGTGGAATCAGGGCTGTTTACTTTTATTGGTGCCACTACTGAGAACCCTTCCTTTGAAGTGAACTCTGCACTGCTCTCTCGTGCCCAAGTCTATGTATTGAAATCCTTAAGCAACTCTGAACTGAAGCAATTATTTGTGCGCGCACATATGCATGCTATGCCCGATATCCCATTTGAGGATAGCGCAATCGAAACCTTAATTACGCATGCTGACGGGGATGCGCGGCGTCTCTTGAACTTGGTAGAACAAATTCGGAATGCCACCTCTGGTCTTGGTGCATCAGTCAAAACAATTGATCAAGCTTTTATTGAGAACGCGCTCTCGACTCAAGCGCGTCGCTTTGATAAAGGCGGCGATCAGTTTTATGATCAAATATCTGCGCTACACAAATCAGTCAGGGGTTCCAATCCAGATGCAGCACTCTATTGGCTGTGCAGAATGTTAGATGGCGGCGTAGATCCACGGTATTTATCTCGTCGTATTGTTCGCATGGCCTGGGAAGATATTGGTTTAGCGGATCCACGCGCGATGCAACTGGCCAATGATGCCGCGCAAACTTATGAAAGATTAGGATCCCCCGAAGGTGAGCTAGCTTTGGGGCAAGCGGTTGTGTACTTGGCAGTTGCCTCTAAGAGTAATGCCAGCTACAAAGCATTTAATGCGGCACGAGCCTACGTTGCTCAGGATCAATCCAAGCCAGTACCACATCACTTACGCAATGCACCGACCAAGCTTATGAAAGAGCTGGGTCATGGCAAAGAATATCGCTATGCCCATGATGAACCTCATGGCTATGCGGCTGGGGAGTCTTACTTACCCGAAGGGATGGCAGAACCCCATTGGTATGAGCCGGTAAATCGCGGTCTTGAAACCCAAATCAGCGAGAAGATGGCTTTCTTGCGCAATCTAGATCAAGAAGCTAAAAAGAAATGAGTGCAAAAGTAGCCGCTACTTTTTATTACGACATTATTTCGCCATTCGCGTATCTGTATGTCAAGCAACGCCATCGTTTGGAATCTCAACTCGATATAACGCCTGTGCCCATTCTATTAGGTGGCCTTTTGAGAGCTTCCGACAATAAAGGGCCAGGTGAAATTGCTGCTAAGCGCCCTCACACTTATCAGTTTTGCGTTTGGCAAGCAGAAAAATTAGGCATTCCCTTCCGCTTTCCTGAACATCACCCCTTTATGACGGTTGCACCTCAACGCCTTCTCGTTGAGCAAAAGGCTGATTGGACAATGCTTGAAAAAGCCTTTGATTACATTTGGATGGAAGGCAAAGATCCCAATCTCTCTTGGTCAGAGTTTTGCAGCTACCTAGGCTTGGCGTCTGATACTCCAAAGCCAGACAGTCCTGCGGTAAAGGAGCAGCTGATCGCCAACACCCAGCAGGCAAAACAAGCTGGTGCTTTTGGAGTTCCAGCCTTAATCGTCAATCAGCACTGCTTTTGGGGTGTCGATACGATTGCCTGGACACTGGACTACCTCTCAAGACCCAAGATGTTCGAAGAGGCCTCCTACGCCTACGCAGCCAAAGTCCCCAATGGTTTAGCGTAAAACCCATTTCCGCAGCACAATACAATGTCTATATTCGCTTCACTTATTTAAGGAGTTGTTATGCGTAAGTTTTTTGCCAGCCTCATTCTGATCGCCACCTGTCTTTCTAGCCAAGCTGCTTTTGCTGGACCTAAGGTGGAATTTAAAACTACGCTAGGTAATTTTGTAGTGGAACTCGATGCTGATAAAGCACCAAAGACCACTGCCAACTTTTTGAACTATGTCAAAAGTGGTTTTTACAACGGCACTATTTTTCATCGAGTCATCGATGGCTTCATGATTCAAGGTGGTGGCTTTACCTCTGAGCTTGTACAAAAACCAACAGATGCTCCTGTTGTGTCAGAAGCAAATAATGGTTTAAAGAACAATAACTACACCATCGCTATGGCGCGTACCTCTGATCCCGACTCTGCAACTGCTCAGTTTTTTATCAACGTAAAAGATAATCAGGGATTAGATTTTCCAAACGCAATGGGCAATGGCTACACTGTTTTTGGAAAAGTCATTTCTGGAACTCAGACTATTGATGCCATCCGTAAAGTGCCAACCATGGTGGCATCAGCTCCGCGCATGGGTCGTATGGCAGATGTCCCTGCGAAAACCGTGACAATCGAATCAGCCACCATTCTGAAGTAATTTTTAGAGCTCGCTAAGGCTGCTGGCAATGATTCTGCTCGATGATGCCCAAAGCAGCCCTGCTCAACCCTCGAGTCGCCTTTACGAATCTCCGATTCAAACCTGGTGCGTTCTGCCCTCGGGCAATGATGAGCAGGACCAAGGTGCCATTCAGGACTGCCTAACTGAGTTAGATGCTGCCTTAAGTAAAGGTCAGCACTTAGTGGCGATCTTTTCCTATGAATTGGGAAGACTTTTTCAGCATTTACCCAAGCGTGCCTCCAGCACTACTCACCCACTCATGCAGGCATGGGCATTTCAAAGTCATCAAGCCCTATCGAAAGATCAAGTCGATGCACTCATTGCGAATAAGTTATTTCAACTCAGCGATGAAGAGCGTATTGCAGGTGTATTAGATGTGACAGAGTCCATTACGAATGTGCAATTTTCTCAAGATATTGCCAAGATACAGGAGTACATTCGCAGTGGGGATACTTACCAAATCAACCATACCTACCGTATTACCGGTCAGACCTATGGCTCACCTTTAGCTCTCTATAGCCGATTGCGCGAACGTCAACCAGGAAGATTTGGCGCCTATATAAAACAAGATAGGCAGTTCATCCTCTCCCAGTCTCCTGAGTTGTTTATTCAGAAGAACGGTGCAATATTAAAAGCCATGCCCATGAAGGGAACTGCTAGCGCCCTATCGAGTGGAGCAAGCGCGCTTTCAGAGGACCCCAAGAATCAAGCTGAGAACGTCATGATTGTGGATTTATTGCGCAATGACCTCAGTCGCATTTCTCTGCCCGGCACAGTACAAGTGCCCAAGTTATTTGAAGTTGCACGACATGGTGATGTCTTGCAAATGACATCGACTGTGCAAGGTGAAATCAAGCCTAAGACTTCTCTCTATGCCATTTTGCAAGCCGTGTTTCCCTGTGGTTCAGTTACAGGCGCACCCAAAAAGCGCAGTATGGAAATTATTCAAGAGTTAGAACCGTTTGATCGTGGTTATTACTGCGGCGCTTTAGGATGGCTTGATCCCAATGGCGATTTTGCATTCAGCGTTCCCATTCGTACCGTGGAGATTGAAGAGAATGCGCAATCACAGAGCAGTCACTTCACTCTTGGCATAGGTGCAGGAATTACCATCGATTCTGATGCTCAGCAAGAATGGGAAGAGTGTCAAATTAAAGCGGCTTTTTTAAAAGAGCTTCCCAGTAGCACCGGCTTATTTGAAACCATTGCCGTGATTGAAGGTTTGCCACAGCGCGTAACAGCGCATTTAGATCGCATCGAATCCTCTGCGCGCTCCTTAAGTATTCCATTTCAGCGCAAGGATGCAGAACAACATCTCAGCATGTTCTGCTCAAGCTTAGATCCTCATCAAATATTTCGCGTTCGCTTCGATCTCAGCAATACTGGTCAAATGAGCTGTAGCAGTGGAGTATTGGAATCATTGGAGCAACCCGTAAAAATCTTTTGGGCAAAAGATATTTTGCCCAGTAATACTGTGATGTTTTCTGGCGACCCCTTATTGCAACATAAGGTTAGCAAGCGTCATCTTTATGATGCAGCCTGGAAGGCAGCAGTTCAATTAGGTGGTTTTGATGCGCTATTTAACAATGAGCAAGGCTTTGTGACCGAGGGTGGCAGAACCAGCATTTTTATTAGATTGCCAAATAGTGATGAATGGCTTACCCCACCAGTGAGCGCAGGGCTACTACCAGGCGTAATGCGAGCAGCCTTGCTAACCAACCCCCAGATGAATGCCCGCGAAGCTAACCTGACTATTAAAGATGTTTCAATGGCAAGTGAGATTATGCTTAGCAATGCCTTACGCGGGGCTATCAAAGCCCAATTTTAGAAAGTCACCATGAAGTTCTGCCCAAACTGCGCAAGTACGCTCTCATTGAAGATTCCAGCAGATGACTCACGTGAGCGCTTTGTGTGTGATAGCTGCGGCAGCATCCACTATCAAAACCCAAGGAACGTTGTAGGCAGCATCCCAGTCTATGGTGAGCAAGTACTACTTTGCCGCCGAGCGATTGCTCCACGTCATGGCTACTGGACACTGCCAGCAGGCTTTATGGAATTAGGCGAAAGTACTAGTGCAGGCGCCCAACGGGAAACCTTTGAAGAGGCCGGCGCTCATGTGCAAATGGGTCCACTGTATTCATTACTCAATGTGCCTCATGCTGAACAAGTGCATTTGTTTTACTTAGCCAGCATGACGGACCCCCACTTTTCTGCTGGCGAAGAAAGTCTTGAAGTCGCACTCTTTCATGAACATGAGATTCCCTGGAATGAACTGGCTTTCCCAACGGTTAAACAAACCTTAGAGTGGTTCTTTGCTGATAGAGCAGCAGGTGTCCTGCAGCCCGGTAATGAATTTCATGTCCGTAGTCGCGATGTTCTACGTTCTGAAAAAATCGAATGAGTCAGATTCAGTGGCTTGGGCCGCATGACCCATTCCCCAACCCGCTTACCGAAGTCGATCCAGACCCTACTGTTCCTGGACTGATGGCAGTCAGCGAACGCATTTATCCAGGACAACTAGCGCGCGCTTATCAATCTGGAATCTTTCCCTGGTATTCCGATAACCAACCTGTTTTATGGTGGTCGCCTGATCCTCGCATGGTATTGAATCCTCAGAATTTCAAATGCAGTGAATCACTAAAAAAGCATATTCGACATTTTTGCCAAGAGACTCAATCTGAAATCGTGGTTGATGCCGACTTTGGTGCTGTAGTTCGAGCTTGCGCTACGAGCAACCGTAAAGATCAAGATGGCACTTGGATCACCCATGAAATTATGGATGCATACACCACCCTTCATGAGCAAGGACATGCCCATAGCATTGCTGTAACAGATGATGGACAATTAATCGGCGGCCTCTATTGCGTTTCTTTTGGCGCGATGGTGTTTGGTGAATCGATGTTTAGCTATGAAAGCAATGCCTCCAAATTGGCCTTAGCGGCATTAAGCGCATGGTGCCTGCAGAATCAGATTAAGCTGATCGATTGCCAACAAGAAACCGCCCATTTGCGCTCTCTAGGGGCATCCCCAATCCCCCGGATACAATTTTTGGAAGATCTGCAAAGTTCATTAAATCAAACTAATATTGAGAGACCTTGGACTTTTGATAAAGCTATCTTGAACCACTGGCTATGACCCAGCTAAAAGAACTCCCCCTGACTGCTTTGCAGTTTTATGCGACTGCACCTTATGAGTGTAGCTATCTGCCCAATCGTCAGGCACGTTCACAAGTAGCCACCCCATCCCATTTAATTCATGCAGATATTTATGGTGAGTTGCTCAATGCCGGATTTCGTCGCAGTGGTCTTTATACCTATCGCCCATATTGCGATCAGTGCAGAGCCTGCATTGCTACCCGTATTCTTGTAAATCAATATACGCCCACACGCAGTCAACGACGAGCCCAGAAAAAACATGCTGGCCTTGAGGTGCATGTTCTCAATCTAGGCTACAAGGATGAGCACTACCAGTTATATCAGCACTATCAAAATGAACGGCATGCCGGTGGCGAAATGGATCGGGATGATCAAGACCAGTACATGCAATTCTTGTTACAAAGTCGGGTGAACTCAAGGATTGTCGAATTCAGAGATGGGCCACATGATCCACATCCTGGACGCCTGCGAATGGTCAGTATGATTGATATCTTGGAGCAGGGAATTTCTTCGGTATATACCTTCTTTGATACCAGCGTCCACAATGCTAGCTACGGAAGCTATAGCATTCTTTGGCAAATTGCGCAGTGTAAAGAGTTAAACCTACCCTACCTCTATCTTGGTTACTACATTCAGGATAGTGAAAAGATGTCCTACAAAGTAAAGTTCCAACCCATGGAAGGATTGATTGATGACCATTGGCAATTAATGTCTGGTTCATAATATCCTCCCATGATCGATCAATATTCTTTTTTGCGTCCTTGGCTCTTTTGTCTAGATCCAGAAAAGGCTCATAACCTCACGCTCAGCAACCTCGACCGCGCTGAACGCTGGGGTTTACTACAACGCTTTATCACTAAACCGATTGCTGATCCCCACACGCTTTGCGGCATCCAATTTCCCAATCCAGTTGGTTTAGCTGCTGGTCTGGATAAAGATGGCAAACATATCGACTCTCTTGCCGCTTTAGGTTTTGGCTTTCTGGAAATCGGTACTGTTACACCTCGCGCACAACCCGGAAATCCAAAACCGCGCATGTTTAGACTGCCTGAAGCTGAGGGCATCATCAATCGCATGGGCTTTAATAATGATGGTGTAGATGCTTGTGTTGCACGCGTACGTAAATCCAAATTTTGGCAAAGTGGCGGCGTTCTTGGACTCAATATTGGTAAGAATGCGAGTACTCCGATTGAGCAAGCATCACAAGACTATGTCTTTGCTATGGCAGCCGTCTATGAAATCGCCTCTTACATTACCGTTAATATCTCCTCCCCGAATACACAACACCTTCGCTCATTACAAAGCGAGGAAATGCTGCGATCTTTATTGCACGATTTAAGCGAAGAGCGAAAAAAACTGAGCGATCGCTATGGCGTACATAAGCCCCTCTTCTTAAAAATTGCACCCGACTTAGATCAAGAAGACATTCATTTAATTGCCGAACTTTTAGTCGAGTTTGGAATCGATGCAGTGATTGCAACTAACACCACTATCTCTCGCGAAACAGTAAAAGGAATGGAGTATGGTGAAGAAGCCGGAGGACTCTCTGGTGCACCAGTCAGAGCCGCCTCTAGCCAGGTGATCAAAACGCTCAAGGCCAGACTTGGCAATGCTCTCCCTATTATTGGCGTAGGTGGCATTCTTTCAGGAGCCGATGCTCGTGAAAAAGTCATGGCCGGCGCAAGTCTGATTCAGCTCTATAGCGGCCTCATTTATCGAGGCCCTGAGCTGGTAAATGAGTGCGCTAACGCCCTGCGTCGCTAGCCCCTCAATGCCCTTTATGGGGTGATTTCAGGAATTTTTGTAAAATCCCATTTCATATTATGCAATTTGATCTGAAATCGCTACAATTACCCCATGAGTACAAGTAAGACCGTTAAAGCCCCTAAAACCACTGGAGAAGTTGGTAAAACAGCGATTCAGGTGGTTGAGCGCATGATGAACCTGCTCGACGTCTTGGCGGAGCAAGAAGAATCTAGCGGCCTTAAATTCTTGGCCGAGCAAACTGGTCTTCACCCCTCTACAGCCCATCGCATTCTCAATGACATGGTTGCCTGTCGCTTAGTTGAGCGTGGGGATGGTGGCACCTATCGCCTTGGCCTCAAGCTTCTAGAGCTGGGTAATTTAGTCAAAGCCCGTCTCTCTGTTCGGGAAGCAGCACAAGTACCTATGCGTACGCTCCATAAGCTCACTGGAGAAACTGTCAACCTATCTGTTCGCCAGGGTGATGAGATTGTCTATATCGACCGAGCCTATAGCGAGCGCTCTGGGATGCAAGTCGTTCGTGCTATAGGGGGGCGTGCGCCCTTGCATCTGACCTCGGTTGGAAAATTATTCTTAGCCAGCGATGATGCCAATCAAGTACGCGCCTATGTCACTCGTACTGGCCTCTCTGGCCATACTCGCAATAGCATTACCGATTTAAATAAACTAGATTCTGAACTCAATCAAGTTCGAAAAGTAGGCAATGCCCGCGATGACGAAGAGCTTGAACTGGGCGTTAGTTGTTTAGCAGCAGCGATTTTGGATGACACGGGCAAATTGGTTGCAGGCCTATCGCTGAGCTCCCCAACTGATCGCATGCAAGCAGATTGGCTAAGAGCACTTCAAGAGACGGCCCTGCAAATTTCTAAAGGGATGGGCTACAAGCCCAAAACGAGTGAACCCGGCACTCAGACTGGCTAAGTCGGCACGGTTTACATTAAACGCCGTATAGGCGGCGTGCCCGAAGGGATCCGCTCATACCAATCCCGCACACGTACTGCGTCTGCAAAACGAGATTGAGTTCCAACAGAATCCAAGAACACTAACAACAATGGTGTGTTATTTACTCTGGCCTGCATGACGAGGCACTTACCAGCAGCATTAATAAAGCCAGTCTTTTGCAAGCCAATATTCATATCCCCTGCGCGGACCAAGCGGTTGGTATTTAAGAATTTTTGTGGGCGCTTCGCTATCACCATCGTGAGATCAGGCCAAGTTGAAAACTCCCGAATGACTTTGTACTGATACGCAGCACTGAGCATACGAGTCAAATCTTCAGCTGAAGCCACATTTTCACTGAGGAGACCAGTGGGGTCTGCAAAATGAGAGTGATCCATACCCAATTCTTTTGCTTTGCGATTCATGGCATCGATAAACGCTTTCATACCTCCAGGATAATTACGCCCCAAGGTATATGCAGCACGGTTCTCAGAGGACATCAGTGCTAGCAATAAAGCTTCTTCACGTGTCAATACGGTGCCGCCAGCTAGACGCGAACTGCGATAACTATTGACGTCCTCTGAATTAATGACCAAGGACTCATCTAGTGGCAATTTAGAATCTAAGACCACCATCGCTGTCATCAACTTAGTGATAGAAGCAATTGGCAAACTGACAGAGGGATTCTTTTCAAAGTAAACCTCTTTGGTATCTTGATTCACTACCATCGCTACACTGGACTTCAGATTAAGCTCATCATGTTGACCTCGCATACCAAGTGCAGAGGCAAGTGAAGGCCTTGCTGGAGCAGCCGGTTCAGTTGAACGAGTAACGGTGACGCGAACGGATTTGGGTTTCTTAGTGGATTTGATAACTACTTTAGTTTTAGCCTGCTTATCTTTATCTTTGCTAGCAGCAAATGCAGGTGAATTTACAGAGTTACCACAAGTAAATAGCACTGCCAAAACAAGAGGCCAAAATCGATTCACATGCATCCCAAAATACCTTCCAAAACTTTCAACATACGGAATGATAATTAATTTCTACTCAAAGGTACGATTTATTCGCCCCATCCTGGATATTCCAATGATCTCTACTCAGCAATGGTGGCAACATTGTTAGTCTGGCCAGTGTTTACTAGCACCACACCTGTCATTGTGAGTCCCAAGCCAACCGCCATTAAAACGGTAAAAGGCTCACCAAATAAGATCCATGCCATAACAGCCGTTGTTGGCGGCACTAAGTAGAGAAAGCTGGTGACTTTAGTAGCAGCGCCCTTTCGGATCATCATAAATAACAAGCTAATGGAGCCAATCGATATAGGAAAGATCGACCATATCAAAGCACCAGTTACCGAGGCGTTCCAAACCATCTCACCCGATTCAAAGAAATACATACAGATAAAGCAAAGAATGGCTGAGACACCAAACTGTATAGAAGAGCCCGCTCGTAAATCAAATACTGGGCAGTATTTTTTCTGATACAGCGTTCCAAAGGTAATAGAGAGTAAGGCAATAAAGGCTAGGAGATAACTAACAAAAGGGATATGGGCAAAGCTAATTTTTTCTGCCACCACAAGAGCAACACCAGCAAAGCCAAAGGCCAACCCAATCCACTGGCGCGTAGATACTTTTTCAGAGATCCAGGCAGCAAACCATGCCGTCAAAATAGGCTGTAGGCCAACAATAATCGCTACCAATCCGGCTGTCATGCCTAGGCGTACTGCAAACCAAACGCCTAAAAGATAACCAAACTGCAATAGGATGCCTGCCACCGCAATGTGCTTAATTTGAGACCAGCTGGGCCAGCTAATCTTCCACACTAGACTAAGTGCGGCCATGGCAGCGAGCACCCCTGAAAAGCGCCAGAATAAAAAGGTGGCGGGCTCTACATAAGGCATCGCAAGTCTGGCAATGACAAAGCCCGTGCTCCAAATCAGCACAAATATAGGGGCAATGGCATTGTCAAGGCTAAGCTTCATAGATAACTAACTGAAATTATTGATATTTTTTAACTAATCCTCGATTTTAGGCTCATTTATGCACGCCCCTCTCTTTAACGGTAAGTGCACTTAAGGGCGAATTATTATGTTGCATCGCAACATATATGGCTTATAATGTCTACAATCAATTTACATACTCACCTAGTCAGAGTACAAATAAGTGAGATATCCAACCATAAAGGATTGATATGAACCTAACACCTGAACAAATCGCAGCAGCACAAAAAGCCAATTTAGAAACTTTGAGCGGCTTAACCAATCAAGCACTACAAAGTATTGAAAAATTAGTAGAGTTGAATATGCAAATCGCCAAGCAAAGTTTGAGCGATAGTATGAATAGCGCCAAGAAGGCATTAGAAGTAAAAGATATTCAGCAACTTCTCGCCCATCAAGCTGAAGCTGTACAGCCTATGGCAGAAAAAATTATGGCCTATAGCCGTCACTTGTATGACTTAGCTCATGAAACACAAGCAACTTTTACACAGTCCGCTGAAAAAGAATTGCAAGCTGGCCAAAAGAAAGTCAATGCATTAGTTGAAGACTGGACTAAAAATGCTCCGGCTGGATCTGATGCAGCTGTGCAAGCAATGAAGCAAGCAATTGCTTCTGCTAATAATGTTTTTGAAACAAGCCAAAAAGCTGTGAAGCATGCTGTTGAAGTCGCACAGACTAATATGACTAGTGCTACTGATGCTGTGATGAAAACAGCTCAAACTGCAAGCAAAACTGCTAAGAAAAAATAAGCGGTTGATGTAAGTAGCTGTTTTGTATATCTGCTCCAGATAAAAAAGCCCCAATCAGTCGGGGCTTTTTCTTTTTAGAACACCCTACTCAATAGGAATAAAAACTTCATTCCTTCTAGGCTGAGGTAACTCGCTTTTTAAAGCAAGTTCTGCGAGTCGTTCATTAAATTCTAATTTCTCGGTTACTGCCCCGCGGTATACCTCCATCCAAGTCTCCTTCCCATCCTGGTCTGTTAAAGGCCTTTTGAGTAATTCGCAAACTAAACTTGGAAATTCAAGCACTAATTGATCTTGCATGTCTCCAATACGCTGTAAGACCAGTGGATGATCACCAACAACAAATTTAAAGTAAACATATAAATTCATTTGCCGCCATCCATTCCATTCCAACGAGTTACAAGCGTATTATCTAAATCAAAAAGATCTAAGCATCTTCCAACTGTGTGACTTACCATATCATCTAGAGAGTTTGGCTTGGCATAGAAAGCCGGTACTGGAGGCATCACAATCGCACCACACTCCGTAACCTGAGACATCGAACGTAAATGACCTAAATGTAAAGGTGTCTCTCTTACCAACAATACCAAGCGGCGACGCTCTTTCAATACCACATCAGCAGCTCTAGAAACCAAGCTACTAGTCACTCCGCTGGCAATCTCAGATAACGTTCTAATTGAACACGGAGCAATGACCATGCCAAGACTTTTAAATGACCCTGAAGAGATGGAGGCGCCAACATTTTTTGACGAATGGACAACATCAGCCATCGCCTCAATTTGGGCTGGCTTGTAATTTGTTTCAGCTGCCATAGTCAACTTTGCTGAGTCGCTCATTACTAAATGAGATTCAACCCCAAGACTCTTAAGGGCCTCAAGAATACGAATTCCATAGATTGTTCCTGATGCACCTGTAATGGCAACAATTAAGCGTTTGTTCAAAATGAGTCCTAGTAATTAATTTGATTTCAGATATGAATCCATTGGAAACTGAGGATCAAGTACAGCATCTAAATTTACCGCATCTTCCCCAGGAATCTTGACCTTGGTGAATACGTGACCCTCATAAGTGAGTGGCTTGGTTGCGTCTATACCCATTTTTGAACTCATGCCCTGATATTGAGCGGGTATAACTCCATCCTCATCAACAGGTAAGCCAACAGTAGTAGAGGGGTCTAAAACAGAACCTTGTGCATCATGAATAACCACTAAGCCGCGTTTAGCCTGAAATCTTGTGGCAATAGCCCATTCGACCTGAGCGGGATCATGAACGTCGACATCCTCATCCACAACTACGACATGCTTTACATCATAGTGAGAACTAAAGGCACCGGAAATTACATTCTTAGGCAGGCCTTCATGTGTCTTTTTAATCTGAATATAGAGATGATATCGCCCAACGCCACCAAGTGATAAATGTACATCCAATACTCCAGGAAAGCTTCTACGCAAATGCGATAGGATGGTCGCCTCTCTTGGAATTGAACCAAGCAATAGATGCTCTAATTCTGCAGGAACAATGGTGTGAAAGATTGGTTCTTTTCTATGTGTAACCATGTCGACAACAATAACTTGGCGCTTCTCTTCAGAGCTATAGTATTTGGGATATTCACCAAAGGGCCCCTCAAGCTCACGCACCCCGGGTGGAATATGACCCTCAATGACTATTTCTGCATTTGCCGGAACCAATACATCATTACTTATACATTTCACTACGTCCAGGGGTGCTCCGTGCAGAGCGCCAGCAATTTCCAGTTCATCCGAATCAATCGGTGCAATTGCTTGAGAAGCCAAAAGCGTCAATGGGTCAACACCTATTACCACGGCAACAGGCAATGGCTGATTCATTTCTTCTGCAGCCTGTTGAAAGGCATGAAGATGTCTTGGCAAAATCAGTACAGCCATGCGATCTTTCGAATTCACTTGAATTCGATTGATTGATACATTCTGAATGCCAGTCTTGGGATTTTTCGCTATTACCAACCCGGCTGTAATGTAGGGCCCACTGTCATGTTCGCTGTGGGTTGGTACTGGCAATAGAGTTCTGACATCAAACTCCTGATGCACAACTTCCTGGCAAGATGCCTCTTTAATCAAGTGACAAGGTAGCGGATTATCGGCTGCCACACGATAAGCATTCAGTAAATCCGCCTCGCTAACACCCATTGCTTCGGCAATCCAGGAGCGCGAAGACATAAAACCAGAAACTACCGGCATTGTGTGCCCATCTGGATTAGGAAAAAAGACACTACTTTTTCCATCTAGCCTCTTAGCTATAGCCGCTAACTCATGTTTAAGCAGGACATTCTTTTTTGTAGCAAGCAGGCGATTGGTATTCGCAAGATGGGCTAGCCATGGCCGAAGTTGGGTAAATTTATTCATTAATGCCACCTATAAGGTATGGAAAATAGCGCTTACTCCGCTGTGACACCTGCAGTTGAAACTACTTTTTTCCAGATATCCATTTGCTTGCCAATAAAGGTTTCAAATTGGGCCGGAGTTCCACCATCCGGAACAACGCCCTGCTCGTTAAATAATTTTCTAATATCTTCCTGCTTAAGAATCAAATTGATTTGCTTATTAAGCTTCTCAACCACAGGCTTTGGTGTTCCTGCCGGCACCACAAAACCATGCCATGATGAAGCCTCGTAACCCTTAACGCCCGATTCATTGACGGTAGGAACATCCGGCATTAATGGTGACCTAACTTCAGTTGCTATAGCCACCGGTCTAATTTTTCCAGACTGGAGAAATGGGCGTACATGAGGATATGCATCAAATGCAACCTCAACCTGTCCGCCCGCTAAATCCGTTAATAGCGGTGTACTGCCCTTGTAAGGAACTTGGTTTAGACTCACGCCAGCCATCATTTCAAATAAAACCATTGCCAAATGATTTGAAGAACCAGGGCCCGATGAACCATAATTTACAGAGCCCGGCTTTGCTTTTGTAAGGGCCAAAAATTCACTCATAGTCTTAATGGGCGAATTTGAATTCACAACTAATACCATTGGGGATCTTCCAGCCAATACCACTGGACTGAATGCCTTTAATGTATCGTAAGGCAATGACTTATACAGGTAGGGATTTGCTGCAAACGGAAACTGAGCAACTAAGATTGTGTACCCATCCGGCGAAGAGCGGGCTACAAAATTTGTTCCAATAGTAGTGCCAGCGCCTGGCTTATTATCAATCACCACATTTACACCCCAAGCATCACTTAGCTTTTTACCAACTATTCTGCCAAGCGTATCGTTAAATCCACCGGGTGGATAAGGGACAATGATAGTGATCGGTTTTTCTGGATACGCGGTAGAGCCCTGTGCAAATAATTGGCTTGAGGTAAGCCCGAGCATACCAACTAAAAATGCAAGAAAATAAGTTACTGTTTTAGTTCTCATAAATATCTCCCATATTGTTTTAAACGCTAACGCGCCTAATTAATTCTTTGCGCTCTTCTAGATCTTGAGAGCTTCCCTCAAGTACAACCCTGCCTCGCTCAACCACATAATGCCTATCGCACAAATGAATGGCTTTATGGATATTTTGCTCAATTAATAGAATTGAAATTCCTTGAGCCTTAAGCTCCCCCATCAAGCGAAAGATGTCAGCTACCACCATTGGGGCAAGGCCTTCTGTCGGCTCATCAATTAATAGTAATTTTGGTTTGCCTATCAACACACGAGCCATTGCTAGCATTTGCTGCTCGCCACCAGACAAAGTCGTGCCCGACTGATTTCGCCTTTCGTTTAATCGCGGAAATCGTTCAAAGACCATTTGTATACGTTGCTCAGCGTCTTTGCGCTCGCTTGCCTGAACTTGCATTAGCCCCAGCTTCAGATTTCCCTCAACACTTAAGCCAGGAAATATTCTTCGATCCTCGGGCACCAAACCCATACCTAAGCGGGTAATTTTATTTGGGGGTAAGACTTCAATAGCTTGATCTTGAAATAGTATCTTTCCTTTGGAGGGTTTATGCCAGCCGGCAATGGTTTTGACGATAGTGGTCTTCCCAACCCCGTTCCTTCCAAATAAGCCTACAGTCTCACCGGGCTTAATAGATAAATTGACGCCCTGTAAAACATGTGACAAACCCAAGTTGACATGTACGTCATGCATCTCCAAAATCATGCCAACTCCTCACCAAAGTATGCCGTTTGAACAAGCGGATTAGCGCGTACATCACTAGGAATGCCTTCTGCTAATTTCTTGCCTTGCGCCATGACGATCACAGTTTTGGATAAATCCATTACTAGATCTACATCATGCTCAATCAATAGAACTGTAATTTTTGACCCTAGGCGCTTAATGAGCTCAGCGGTATCCTGAGTGTCACCCTGGGACATTCCTTGGGTCGGCTCATCCAATAAGAGCAATTTTGGCCGAGTTGCTAATGTCACCGCAATCTCCAGACGTCTTTGCTGACCATGGGATAAGGCTCCTACAATCTGATTACGGCACTCCAGCAAACCAAATTCTTCCAATAATTCATTAGCCCGATCCATCGCGATAGTGCTTTTGCTTAAAGGTAAGAACAAATTAGAACGCGGCTCTAATGCTTGACTTGCAATTCTTAAGTTATCAATCACCGAGAGATCAAAAAAGAGGTTGGTAATCTGAAATGATCGAGCCATCCCACATGACAGGCGCCCCTCGGGACTCATGCGTGTAATATTTTGATCATCAAGCTCCACCAATCCAGAATCAGCCATAAAAGTACCGCTCAACAAATTAAAGAGCGTACTCTTACCTGCGCCGTTTGGACCAATAATCGAAGTAACACCTAAACGCGTTACTTCAAAGCTCACATCATCTACGGCGGTAAGACCACCAAAGCGCTTACTAAGACTTTTTGACCTAAGAATCATTTCAGTATTCTTCATCACTCCCCTCCTTTGTGAGAATGATTTTTTCCAAAATATTTTGTTAACAGACCAGCAATGCCCTTGGGAGCGGAAACTACTACCACCACAAAGATAAGTCCGATAACGATATGGTGATGTACTGTCCAGGTCCCAATGATGGACTTAAATGAAGTTAGAAGAACGCTGCCCAATATGGGTCCGATCAAAGTTCCCACCCCACCCAAAACAACGGTTACAACTGCATTTCCAGAGACACTAAAAAACATCAGCTCGGGAGAAACAAAACCCCTTAACATCGGATAGAGAGCGCCAGAAACTGCTGCAACTACTGCTGCCAGAATAAATGCCACCTGTTTTGGCCCTTTAGATTTATACCCAACGTAAGCCAAACGATCCTCATTGGAACGAATTGCATGCCAAATAGAGCCCATAGGAGTGGTCAAAAAATATTTTAAGACTGCATACAAGGCGCCAATAGTAAGCATGGTAATCACAAAAAATGTACCCGGATGGCCAGCATCAACAACGCCAAATGGAGTCCAGATTTGCAAAATCGGTACGCCCATCATCCCATCTGATGCTCCGAGACTTCGCGTGTTGTAGACAACCTTGGCAGCTACTTGCGCTAATCCAAAGGTTATTAATGCAAAGTAGACACCCTTTGATCTCAGCGCCACAAAGCTCGCTAACCACCCCAATACGATGGATGAAAGAGTTACAACGCCTATGGCTAAGAAAAATGATGGGGAAACTTCTTTTAAAACTAAAGCGGATAGATAGGCGCCAAAACCAAAATACAATGCCTGTCCGAGAGATAGCAACCCTACTATTCCCAGCAAAAGATCTACAGACATCGCTAATCCACCAAAGATTAACGACTCTGTAGCCAATCTCAAGAAAAAAGTGTCATCCAAAATACTGCCAATGACGAATAAGGCAACTGCGGAAACCAGCAAAAGTATTTCAATCAGACGAATAGCCTTAACCTGGGGATTAAGCATTTTTCATGCCTCCATATAAACCAGACGGCTTAAACATCAATACTAGAACCATTACCGTAAAGACTAAGGGATCTGACCAAACCGGAGAAATGAATAAAGAAGAGATTGATTGCAATTGCGTTAAAAGAATTCCAGCAATCACAGCACCCTTAATACTTCCGAGACCACCGACAATGACAACGCTAAAGGCCATCAAAATAAAATCTCGACCCATAGTGGGGAAAACTGAATAGATTGGAGCAAGTAACACCCCTGCCAGACCAGCCAAAGCAACGCCAAATGCAAAAGTCAGAGCATAAACTCGCATCACTGGTATTCCTAGCGAGGAGCTCATATCTTTGTCATATGCTGAAGCCCTCACAATCGCCCCCAGCTGAGTTTTATAAATTAGTGCCCATACGGAGAAAATAATTAAAGCGCCGAACACCATTAGAAATAGTCGGTAATTTGGAAACATCACCCCCAACAACTCGCTGGCGCCAGAGATTGGGGCACTAGGCTTGATTGGGTTTGCACCCCAAACAATCTTATAGCCATCTTCCAAAACCATCGCAACACCAAATGTCAGCAGCAGAGTCAGAATATGTCGATCTTTATAGTGAAAAACTTTTTGAATCAAAAGCCTTTCCATTGCAAAACCAATTGGAATCAATAACAAGGGAACTAGCAATAGACATAACCAAAATGAAACACCCATCGCCATCAAGCTCACACTGATAAAAGCGCCAGCTGCATAGAATTCGCCATGCGACATATTAATAACGTCTAGCAAGCCAAAAATAATAGTCAAACCCAAGGCCATGAGGACCACAGCAACGCCAATTGAAAGTCCATTGACTATCTGTGGCGCATAAATATATTGCAAGCTCTCTAGCATTGAAAACCCAATCCCTTAATGAAATTCTCAAGCCAAAAACTCCACATCCGTACAGGAAGGATGTAGAGTAATTGACTAATTAATTAAAAACGAGTGCATGTATCAGGCCCAATTGCCTGGTCTGAAGGCACTCTTCCAACAATGTTGAACTCGCCATTCTCTACGCGAACCGCAAACATATCTTGCATAGCCTGGTGATCACCGGCACGCATTTTCTTCGTGCCCTGTGGAGTTTGCCAACTTAGATCATTCATAGCAGCTCGAACTTTATCGGTCTCTGTAGATTTCGCTTTTTCAACGGCAGCCTTATAAAAATATAAAAGACCGTAGGAGTCAGCGCCATAAAGATCAGGAAGCTTGTTGTAGGCTTTTTGGAAATCAGCTACGAACTTTTTATTAGCTGGGTTATCTAACTTAGGAGAGTAGCCAACACCAGTAACGAATCCATTAGCAGACTTTCCAATCGCACCCAAGTTTTGTGATGTGACTGTTCCAGAAGCACCAACAATGGTTGCACCTTTATTTACGCCATACTCATCCATTTGAGTAAATAAACGAACCGTGTCATTACCAGCCACAGATGTGTAAATGACGTTAGGCTTGGCAGCTCTTACTTGACCGAAATATGGTGAGTAGTCTTTATTATCGAGTGGCGCAAAAACCTCGCCAACATCTTTGGCACCTTTTTCTGTGGATGCTTTCTTAAAAGCTGAAACTGTACTTCGCCCCATCTCATAGTCAGGTCCAATGAAGAAAATATTGGCCTTTGGAATCTCCTTATCCACCCATGCTGCCAATGCTGCAGATTGCATTCCAGCGCGAGCATTCACACGAAAGACGTTCGGCGAGCATTTATCTGCAGTAATTGAATCGGCAAATGAAACCGTTGTTGCTATCAGCTTGTTATTTCGCTCGGCTAACTGCCCTACAGCTAAAGTGGATCCCGAATTAACCGTTCCAGTTAAAAAATCTACCTTTTCTACCTGAAATAGCTTTTCTGCTTTTTGGGTTGCAACCGCGGGGTTAGCTTCTTCATCCTCGTAAATCAAATCAATTTTTCGACCATTAATACCGCCGGTTGCATTAATTTCTTTTGCCGCTAGATCTAAACCCATTTTTACCTGCTCACCGATTGGTGTGTACGTGCCCGATAAAGGCGTCACAACACCGATTTTGATTGGGCCAGCTTGCGCATAAACCAATGATGCGCCTAGGCTTAAGGTAACCGCTAGAGCGATTTTCTTTGTTTGAAATTGCTTTTTCATTATCTACGTCTCCTTTAATAAATTAACGACCAACAAAATTTGGTTGGCGCTTTCCATGAAACGCTTCAACCCCTTCTTTAAAATCTTCTGAGTTACGCAAGCGGCTGTAGCAATGACCTTCAACTTCAATAGCCGTAGTTAACAAACAGTCCTCCGTTTCATTAAGCATCTTTTTTGCCGTTCTCTGGGCCATAGGCGAGAATGCGCGCAATTCATCAACCAATTTAGATGTGGCGCTCGCAAGCTCTGCGTCCGGAACGCATTCGGTTGCAACACCCCACTCATAGGCTTGCTGACCCTTAATACGCCTTGAGCGCATCACAATATCTTTAGTTCGAGTGATTCCTACCATTTTTTGTAAGCGTGCCGATCCGCCCGAGCCAGGAATTTGTCCTAACTTTTGCTCTGGCAAAGCATACAAAGTTGATTCAGCCGCTATACGGAAATCACATGCTAGTGAAATTTCAAAGCCCACTCCGAAGCAGTAGCCATGATTTACTGCGATTACAGGTTTAGTACAACGCGTAGGTGCGGCAATATTCCAAGCAAGCTTGGATACATGCTCGGATGTTGCCTCTAAAAAACCTTTAATATCTCCACCGCTAGAGAAATGCTCACCTTCTGCCCTCAATACAATGATGCGGACACGGTCATCAGCATCTAAAGCCTCAAATGCAGCTCGCAATTGATCTCGCTGAGGCATTTGTATGACGTTAAATGGAGGCCTCTTTAAAACAATATCAGCCCTTTGATGAGCCTCATCAATTTCCACATAGAACCCATCAAGGTTATCGAGGATATTGCTAAAAGGGTGTTTCAAAATAGTAGTCATAAGATCTTTCTAGTAAAAAATTAAGCTCTTTCATATTCGCCGGCGACTAACATGCGTCGCAATACCTTTCCCACAGGCGACTTTGGAATCTCTTTAACAAACACATACTCTCGAGGACGTTTAAAGTTGATCAAATCTGATCCACGGCAATATTCATCTAGGACGTCTGCATCGACATTCCCTGATGCCCTAATAAAAGCGACCACTTTTTGTCCAAGACGGTCATCCCTCAACCCAGCGACAGCCACCTCACTTACAGATGGATGCAGAGATAAAATAGACTCAATTTCAACAGGGGAAATATTTTCTCCACCAGAAATAATCATGTCATCGACCCGACCTGTAACAAATAAATCGCCAGATTCATCAAAGTAGCCCGTATCACCCGTGAAATACCAGCCATCACGAATAGATTTTTGATCGGCATCGGGACGCTTCCAATACCCTTCGAATGCCTCATCACCCGATAGATCGCAAATGATCTGGCCTTCTTCATGACAATCCGCTATTTGACTTGGCTGTGTTGGCACGGAACCTAGATCCAACTTAACCACTCTGATGCGCGCATTTATGCCCGCTTTTCCAGCACAACCTGGCTTTAATACGGCATTTTGATTGATGGTATATGTGTAAATTTCACTTGAACCGTAATGATTCACAAACAATTCAGGAGAAAAAGCATCACTTAATTTAAGCAATAAAGCATCATGCATGGGGGCGCCTGCAAACCCAAGCTTCTTTACGGTCTTTACCCGACTTGAGTTGAAATTTTTTGACTGAATCATGTCGTGATAAAGTGTTGGCACCAAATAAAGATGTGTAACTGCCTCACTCTCAATTGCCTCTAACGCCTTATTCACATCCCAACGCGGTACTGCCACGTAGGTTCCATTCACAATACATAGCGATAACAGCGTTCTTACGCCCATCGTGTGATAAAGCGGCATCACACCCAATGTAACTTCACCCATTGCATACTGATTTTGCGCAACGTGCGCAATGCCTGCCGCACGCTCTGCGCGCTGCTTTCTAGGAACGCCTTTCGGCTTACCTGTGGTGCCAGAGGTAAAAAGCATGACTGATATATCTTCAACATGACCGCGTGCCTCAGGCTCAGCCCCCTTCTGAATTAACTGATCAAAATATTGATATCCATCTAAAGATGCCTTTTCCATACATAGAATTACCGAGATAGATTTACTCGTTTCCGATTCCAAGTAGTTATTGAGCGATATCTCCTCAACAAAGGCCAATTTCACATCAGCATTTTGTGCGCAGTAATCAATTTCATCTGGCTTAGAGCGCCAATTCAAAGGAACGATAGCTATGCCTGCCATCTGACACGCCCAATGAATTGTTGCTGCCTCATAGCGATTTTGCAAAACAGTCAAGATCCGATCGCCACGCTTGATGCCCTGCTCGTTAAAAAATTGCTGAATGGCGCCAATATGAAGCGCCCACTCCGCGTAGGTGTGACGCCTAGACCCATCAACAATCGCCAACTTTTCAGGCTCACGCTCAACAGCCTGTAAAAAAGTTCGACCTAGATCAAGCATGCTCTCCTCCATTTTGGCGCGCTCTGGCTGTGGCAACTTCTAAAACTGCCTCAACAATTCCAACATAACCAGTACAACGACATAAATTTCCTGACAAACCCTCGCGCACCTCTAACTCGCTTGGATGAGGATTCTTTTTAAGTAGATCTTCTGCTGAAAGTAAAAATCCTGAGGTACAAAATCCACATTGCAAGGCATGGTGTTTTTTAAATGCATTTTGTAAGTCAGACATTTCTCCTGATTTTGCAATGCCTTCTATCGTAGTAACGTTTGCGCCATCAGCCTGGCATGCAAACATGAGACAAGAGCGAACGATTTGTCCATCAAGTTCAACCGTACATGCTCCACATACACCATGCTCGCAACCTGCATGGGTACCCGTTGACCCTAAATCATGGCGAATAAAATCCAGCAATGTCGTACGTGATTCGCAAACCCCTTCACGCTCAACCCCATTTAAAGTTAGTTTTACCTGCTGGGTCTTCATCTTATTTCTTCACTTTTAAATTCCATAGCCTGTTGGCAGGCGCGCGATCCTAATGTGCGCATCAAATGTCTACGCAACCCTGAAGTTGCGGTGGGATCTTCTCTTACCTCAGTCTCTGCAGCTAGTTCGTCGATAAACTGCTTAACCTTTTCAAGCGAGATGGCAGTACATTCGTAGACCCTTACAACATCATCAATCCCGCCAAACCCAATAGTCCAGAAATCATCTTCTTTAATAACTGCAACGGCTACCACCGCAAAATCACCATGTCGATATCCATATTCTGCAAATCCAAATCCCGCATGAGGGCCACGAATAGGAAACTGGACAGCTTCGATGAATTCATCTGACTGGCGACTGGTTTGAAGTGCTCCCAAGAAAAAATCTTTGGCCTGCACTACCCTCTTCTTTTTCTTACTTGATAGAGTGACTGAGCCCCCTAGTACAGCCAAGCCAAGAACCAACTCGGCACTAGGGTCTGCGTGCGCAATCGATCCACATACCGTACCTCGATTTCGAATGGGGGTATGGGCTATCCACGGAAACATCATGCTTAAAAGTGGCTGAGTCTTACGAAGCTCGCTCCAATGCTCCAATTCAGACTGCCTAACTCCAGCCCCAACTTGCAGTTCATCATCAGTAACGCCGAAATTTTTTAGCTCTTTGACCTTATTAATATCAATTAAATGGTCAGGGCTAGCCACCCTCATTGCCAACACAGGGACCAGAGTTTGGCCGCCAGCAATAATGCGAGCATCCTCACCATACTTATCTAGCAAATCCAAAATATTAGATTGCGAATGGGCTTGGTGCATCACGAATGGCGCAGATTTCATTTGGCCACCCCCAATAAAACAAATAATTTTGTAATTAGGCTTTTAAATACACTCTCATGTTTTGCGCCGGCCTCTTTTGCAAGAGCTCTAAATAGCTGATCCAACACCAAGCGGATTGCGCCCTCCAACAACCTACTGCCAATTGCAGCGAGCTTGCCAGAAACCTGGGCTTGGTAGTCGTAGATCAGAATGGTTGTGGTGCCTTCTTTTTTAAGCCTAACTTGACCCATTCCAAGCGCCATCCCTAAAGGCCCCCGCCCCTCTCCACCCAAGATGAAACTTTCTGGACTTTGAACGTTAGTTAAATCAACCTGAGCAGCAAATCGTGCTTTTGCGATACCAATACGTACAACCGCAATACAGTCATAACGAATACCATTAGCTATAGATTTTTTATGAATGGACTCACAGCCTGGTATGACATTCTTTAATCTCTCTGGATCCATCAATACGGCAAAGATATCCGCCGGAAGGACTTCCAACTTAACCTCCCCTTGTGCCTTTAATGGATAGTCAGCATTTGTAGTCATTGACGAAACTTGACTCGAAGGTTTATCAAGCTTCAAAGCACCTTTTTCCACAAGTAACGCATGAATGCGACTGGGTGTTGCAGGCAGAACGATATTCTCGAGATCTAAAGCGTCTGCAATGGCATTAGCAATACAAACTGGGGTACTCATACTGTTACCCTCGCCTATGCCTTTTGCACCTAAAGGCGTAAAAGGGCTGGGAGACTCTTGATGGTAAATTTTTGGAACGCCGACATCACTTGCAGTAGGTAAGCGATAGTCTGCGAAAGTACCGGAGAGAAAATTACCATCGCTGCTATAGACAAACTCTTCAAAAAGGGCTGCGCCTACTGCCTGTGCATACGCGCCATAAATCTGACCATCCGCTAAAGCCGGGTTTAATATTCTCCCGGCATCATGCACGGTAATGTATTGATCAATCTTTGCAGAACAGGTTTCAGGATCTATTTCAATACCGCAAGCATCAAGAGCAAAACCATATGCTGCAGATGTATTAATTCGATCATCCTCATCGGGCGCCCCTAGCACATCTGCACTCCAAAATTGTGTTTCTTGCAGCGCTAGAGTAGTATCGCGCCCTAGGGCCGCTTGAATCAATCCGGGTGACCAGTGAAAGTTTCCGCAAACTCTAGAAAATGGGATGCTGCCATCCTCAACTCCAACCACAGATATATTGCCGTTTGCAAAAATTAATTGATCAGGCTTAACCTGAAGTAAATGAGCAGCATAATCCGCAATCCGAGCCTTCAACTTTTCAGCCGCTAAAAATACGGTCCCCGCAACTGCGCCAGCAAAACGACTTGAATAATTTCCGGCAGCAATAGACCATGCATCTTTTGCAGTGTCAAAATCAACGTTCACCTGGATCTGGGATGGCAAGACGCCGAAAACATCCGCCAATAACTGGCTAATAACAGTCTGATGACCCTGTCCTGCAGGCGCTGAAGCGATATTTGCGGCAATATTTCCCGAAGGATCTACGCTCACTGACGCTGAAGTGATGGCGCCATTTTTAGGGCCTGCTTTTGCTCTTTGCTCCTTTGTAAGAACGGTAGTGATGTAACCCATATTAGATACTGAGGGCTCAACAATCGATGCAATACCAATACCGTAGTAACGACCTTCTTTTTTCGCTTGGTCCCTACGTTCTAATATCTTTTTAAATTCAGGTGAACTATCAAGCGTTTTTAAAGCCTGTTGATAATCACCCGAGTCTAGCAATGCCCCTGCCGCTGCTCGATAGGGAAACTGCTCTTTTTGAACATAATTTATTGCAGCTATTTCTTGATGACTTTTACCTAAAGATTTTGCAATTTTCTGAATCAAGCGCTCAAGTGCGTAATAAACCTGAGGACCACCAAAGCCCCTCACTAGACCAGTAGGCGTTTTGTTAATAAGGACAACACGGTTGCGAACATTCAAATTCTGAATTTGGTAGGGGCCAGTCACACAGCCATGCATGCGGTAAAGCGTTGCAGGCTCAGGCGCTCTCAAATATGCACCGCAATCTTCAATTTGATCGTAATCTAAGGCCAGAATTTTTCCATTGCCATCCACTGCAGCGCGAAGATGCGTATGACGGGATGTAGCGGATGTAGCAGCTTGAAGGTGCTCCAAACGATCCTCTATAAATTTCACTGGAGCACCTGCTTTACGCGATGCCAAACAGCTCATGATGACGTATGGCAATACCGATTGCTTAACACCAAAACTACCACCAGAATCTGGGGCTACGTGGTGACGCAATTTTGTTCCGGGGACTTTCAGCGCAGCAGCCATTACAACATGCAATGAAAATGGCCCCATAAAATTTGACGTTACTTCGTATGAGGAGTCTGCAGCTCGCCATTGTGCCACTACCCCACCCGTTTCAATGGGTGTACAGGAGTTTCGAGGATAACGAATATCCACCTCAACGATGCGTGCTGCATTATTAAATGCGCGCTCTGGGTCACCGTATCGATATGATCGATCCAAAACACAATTGCTACCGATGTCCTTATGTAGAACAATGGATGTATCAGCTAATGCAACATCTACGTCGACCACAGCGGGTAGCGGTTGAATGTTCAAAACAATCTTCTCTACGCCATCTTCTGCTAATGCCCTTGATTCGGCGATAACCACGGCTATAGGCTCACCAACATAACGCACATAGTCATTTGCCAATACCCATTGACGCATTGGAGTTTTAACAGCAACAACCAATGGGTTAGACCAAGCCTGCACATCATCAATAGTCAAAATTGCTCTAACACCCCTAAGCTGCAATGCTGACTCAATATCTACAGAAATAATTTTTCCGTGGGCAATCGGAGAGCGCACAACTGCCGCATATAGGGTTCCAACGGGCAAGGGAAGATCGTCCAGGTAGCGACCTCCCCCCGTTAGTAAAGCGGTATCTTCTACACGCTCACATGACTTGCCTAAATATTTTGAACTTGTTTTCAATGCAATCTTTTCAGCTAAATTAAGAATAATTAATGCTGAAAGAAGCTTAATGATGGCGCAAAAAAGATGCTTACCCCTAAGTCCGATAACTTACCTTAGAGTCCGATTATGTATATCAGGAAAACCCTAAGAGTCTAGCTTGGGAGCCTTTTCTACTTGCTGACGATAGAGGCTTGGAGTAACCCCTTGATGCTGCTTAAAGAATCTAGTGAAATGACTTTGAGCAGAAAACCCAAGCTCGTCGCCAATATGAATTAAGCTCTCCCCCTTATCAGCAAGAGCATCGAATGCAAACTCCATTCTAAGAACATTTGCAAATACAACCGGCGAAAGCCCTGTACAGCGCCTAAAGAGCTCAAAAAAGTGTGATCGAGAGAGATCAACGCTCTTCGCAACCATGGAGATATCACTAAAGCCTTGCGGTGAGGTGCGCATAATATGAATGGCTTTTCGTATCCTAGGATCCATAAATGCCAATGAATTGCCAGAGTTACGCAAATCACCCTGAGTTAGAAGATCGGTATCATCCATAAAGCTTAATACGAGCTCAAGCAAAATGGATTCAAGGTAATCATGGGTAATTTGATCAGCCCACCATAACTCCATTGATATTTTTTCCAATACCTGTTTTTGATGGGCGCCCAAGCTAGATAGATTGTTAATAAAAAAACGGGGATGGCTGCTTGCTAAGAATTTTTTGCTAAAGGATGCTAACCACTTTGGTTCTAGGTACAACGCAAGCAGTATTGGATTTTCACCATTAATCGGCAAATGAAGATAAGAATGCTCTTCCCAGGCATTGATGAGAACTGCATTGTCATCCGTCAATGGGCAAAGCTGTCCTCTTACCTGAAAAGCAATATCTGGGCCAGCCACCTTACATAAAATGTGGCAGTGATGGTGAGCATGGGTTACCAAGGGCGCGTCCATCTCAAGGAGCGCTACCCTACCAAAATCACCATGAAGGAGTCGAATTACTTTTGACATGTATCAAATCATCTCATATACCAAGATTATTGATAGGCAATGTTTTTATTGCACCGCAAAAGAAAAAAGCCCTGATTTCTCAGGGCTTCCAGAAGTCAAAAGTTATCTAAACTCTATTTTTTCTTCACCGGCGGTAAATCCGTACAGTGGCCATGGGCTGCTTCTGCCGCTAAACCAACAGACTCGCCAAGAGTAGGATGAGGATGGATGGTTTTTCCAATATCCACAGCATCAGCACCCATTTCGATTGCCAGGCAAACTTCACCAATCAAATCGCCAGCATGGGTTCCGACTATTCCCCCACCAATAATGCGGTGGGTAGTTGCATCAAAGATCAACTTTGTGAACCCTTCATCTCGGCCATTGGCAATCGCACGACCACTAGCAGCCCAGGGGAATAAACCTTTCTCATAGGCAATGCCTTGCGCCTTGCACTGCTCTTCTGTCAAACCAGCCCAAGCTACTTCAGGATCGGTATAAGCAACTGATGGAATTTGTTTAGCATCAAAGTAGGTTTTCTGACCAGCAGCTGCTTCTGCAGCAACGTGACCTTCATGGACTGCTTTATGAGCCAACATTGGCTGGCCAACCAGATCACCAATCGCAAAAATATTGGGGACATTGGTACGCATTTGCTTGTCTACCGGAATAAAGCCACGCTCATCTACTTGAACACCAGCCAATCCTGCATCAATCTTCTTGCCATTTGGAGTACGCCCTACTGCAACCAAAACCAAATCATAGGTTTGTGGTTCTGCTGGTGCATTCTCACCCTCGAATGACACTTGAATGCCATCAGACTTTACTTCTGCTTTGGCCGCTCTTGTCTTGAGCATGATCTTTTCAAAACGTCCGGCATTAAATTTCTCCCAGACTTTTTCTAAATCACGATCAGCACCAGCCATGAGGCCATCCATCATTTCGGCAATATCGATACGGGAGCCAAGTGTGCTGTAGACAGTTGCCATCTCCAAACCAATAATGCCGCCGCCGATCACTAACATCCGCTTCGGAATGCTCTTTAACAATAAAGCGCCAGTACTATCCACAATTCGTGGATCCTCTGGCAAGAATGGCAACTTCACTGGCTGGCTTCCAGCAGCGATGATCGCCTTCTGAAAACGCACTACTTCTTTTTTACCAGTGAGATCTTGGCCAGTGCCATCAGTTAACTCAACCTCAACATGGTTTGCATCTAAGAACTTGCCAAGACCACGTACTACTTTGACCTTACGCGCCTTAGCCATACCTGCAAGACCGCCAGTTAACTTCGCAATCACTGAATCCTTGTAGCCACGTAATTGATCAATCTCAATCTTCGGCGCTCCAAAGGTAATACCATGCTTAGCCATGGTTTTGACTTCATCCATGACTGAGGTTGTGTGCAACAAGGCTTTCGATGGAATACAGCCCACGTTCAAACAAACGCCACCCAAGGTGGAATAACGCTCTACTAGTATGGTGCTCATACCCAAGTCAGCACTTCTAAATGCAGCACTATATCCACCAGGCCCAGCACCTAAAACCAAGACTTCACATTCATGATCAACCTTACCGCTGTACTGCCCTGCTTTTGGTGCAGGCGCGAGTGCGGCCGGAGATGGTGCTGAAGCGGCTGGAGCAGGAGCTGCGGAAGGTTTTGCTGCTGGTGCTGCAGCACTTGCCTCGATCTCAGCAATGACAGAACCTTTGCTGACCTTATCGCCTAGCTTGACTGAAATACTAGTTACAGTACCTGCAGCATCTGCCGGCACTTCCATCGTTGCTTTGTCAGACTCGAGCACCAATAGTGGCTGCTCTTTTTCAATCACATCACCTACTTTGACTAGCACTTCAATCACAGGAACATCTGCGTAGTCACCAATATCTGGAACGAGAATCGCTTGCTTAGCCATATCTCTCTCCTTACAGGCTAGCGCGACGGAAGTCGGCTAGGAGCTGAGCAATGTAGACGTTAAAGCGGGTAGCTAAAGCACCATCAATGACACGATGATCAGCAGATAAAGAGAGTGGGCAAATTAAGCGTGGAACAAATTGCTTGCCATCCCAAACTGGCTTCATTGCCGCCTTGCTCACACCTAAAATCGCTACTTCAGGAGCATTCACAATCGGTGAGAAGTAAGTTCCACCAATTCCACCCAAAGAAGAAATAGTAAAGCTCGCGCCTTGCATCTGATCGGGCTTTAACTTACCATCGCGGGCTAAGGCAGCTAACTCAGAAGTTTCTTTTGCCAACTCAAAAATGCCCTTCTTGTCGGCATCTTTGATCACAGGAACCACGAGACCGGTTGGAGTATCTGCAGCAAATCCAATATTGAAGTATTTCTTCAAAATCAAATCATCGCCATCCAAGGAGCTATTAAATTCTGGATACTTCTTCAAGGCAGCTACTGCAGCCTTCATTAAGAATGCGAGCATCGTAATTTTGACGCCCTTCTTCTCATTTTCTTTATTCGTGAGTACACGGAATGCTTCTAAATCTGTGATGTCAGCATCTTCGTGATACGTGACCGCAGGAATCATGACCCAGTTACGGCCTAAATTGGCTGCAGTAAGTTTCTTGATGCGGTTTAAAGGCTGACGTTCTATTTCACCAAACTTTGTGAAATCCACTTTTGGCCATGGAATCAAGTTCAGGCCACCCAAGCTTCCGCCACTGGCAGCCGCTGGACTACCAGCACCGCCACTCATAGCGGCTTTTACAAAGGCTTGAACGTCTTCTTGTGTAATACGTCCCTTAGGACCCGATCCCTTGACATGATGAATCGTCACTCCAAGCTCACGTGCAAACTTACGCACTGATGGGCTTGCATGACTCAAGGTAGGATCAACAGCAGGTGCCGTATTAGAAACTGGAGGCGGTGCTGGTGCACGAGCAATCGGAGGTTCAACTGCCTTAGGTGCTGGAGCTGCAGGAGCCGCTGGTGCGCTTGCTGCGGGTGCAGGAGCTGATGCAGCACCAGATGCCCCACTTTCCATTACCAGCACAACTGATCCTTCAGAAAGATTGTCGCCTACTTTGACCTTGACTTCCTTTACAACACCAGAATGTGATGAAGGAACATCCATGGTGGCTTTGTCAGATTCAAGGACAACAATGGATTGTTCTTTTTCGACTGTGTCACCTGGCTTTACTAAGACCTCGATGACTGGTACATCTTTATAGTCGCCAATGTCCGGTACTTTGATTTCAATCGATCCGCCACCAGTGCTTGCAGCTACAGCAGCTTGGGCTGGTGCACTAGCTGCGGGTGCAGCTGCTGATATTGCCGCACCTTCTTCCAGGGTAATCACTACAGATCCCTGAGAAAGGTTGTCGCCCACTTTGACTTTGACTTCCTTTACAACACCAGAGTGTGATGAAGGAACATCCATAGTGGCTTTATCAGATTCAAGGACAACAATGGATTGTTCTTTTTCGACTGTGTCACCTGGCTTTACTAAGACCTCGATGACTGGTACATCTTTATAGTCGCCAATGTCCGGTACTTTGATTTCGATTATTTGACTCATGTTCTTTTTCTCTTATCAAACCGTCATTGGGTTTGGTTTAGTAGTGTCGATCTCGTATTTCTTGATTGCTTCAGCTAGTTTTTGACGATCCATCTGTCCAGAATCAACCAAAGATCTCAAGGCAGTCAATACAACCCAGCGACGATCAACCTCGAAGAAGTCACGTAACTTTTCACGGGTATCAGAACGACCGAAGCCATCAGTACCTAAGACCTCGTAACGACGGCCCATATGCTGAATCGCAGGACGAATCTGCTCTGCAAATAAACGGACATAGTCGGTTGCTGCAATGATTGGGCCCACAGTATCTTTCAAGCACTTTTCAACATGAGAAAGTGCTGGCGTCGCAGTTGGATTTAATAGGTTATTGCGGTGTACCGCATTCCAATCGCGCCCTAATTCTGTAAAGCTTGGGCAACCCCATAAATCTGAAGAGACTCCCCAATCCTTGTGCAAGATTTCAGCAGCTTCAATGACTTCACGGAAGATCGTGCCTGAGCCCAATAGTTGTACACGCAATTTAGCATTGCTATCCCCTGCTGATTTGAGTTTGTACATCCCTTTAATGATGTCTTGCTCTGAACCCTTAGGCATTGCTGGGTGTGCATAGTTTTCATTCATCAAAGTGATGTAGTAATAGACGTCTTCCTGAACTTCCAACATACGACGCATACCATCTTGAATCACTACTGCCAATTCAAATGAGAATGTAGGATCGTAGCTAATGCAGTTTGGTACAGCTCCGCTCCATAGCTGACTATGGCCATCTTCATGCTGCAAGCCTTCGCCATTTAATGTTGTTCTACCAGCTGTTCCGCCGAGTAAGAAACCACGACTACGCATATCACCAGCAGCCCAAGCTAAGTCACCAATACGTTGGAAACCAAACATGGAGTAGAAGATATAGAAAGGCAACATCGGTACGCCATGAGTAGAGTATGAAGTCGCTGCTGCGATCCAGTCGCACATACCGCCAGCTTCATTGATACCCTCTTGCAAAATCTGACCCGTTTTGTCTTCTTTATAGAACATCAATTGATCATGATCTTCTGGGGTGTAAAGCTGACCGAGCTGATTCCAAATACCCAGCTGACGGAACATGCCCTCCATACCAAAGGTACGGGATTCATCTGGAACAATCGGTACTACGCGCTTACCAATAGTCTTATCACGCACCACTGTGTTGAGCATGCGCACAAAAGCCATGGTTGTTGAAATCTCACGGCTTTCTGTAGTTGCCTCAAGCAACGGTGTGAATGCATCTAATGCTGGGACTGGCAGGCTTTCTGCTTTAGTACGACGCTGCGGCAAATAACCACCCAATTCTTGGCGACGCGCCTTCATATACTCTAGCTCTGGACTTCCTTCAGCAAACTTCACCAAAGGCATGTCATCTAACTGATCATCCTTGACGGGGATTTCAAAACGATCACGAAAGCGCCGGACGTCATCATCGTTCATCTTCTTAGCTTGGTGAGCAATATTCATTGCCTCACCAGATCCACCCATACCGTAGCCTTTAATGGTGTGAGCCAAGATCACCGTTGGTTGATCTTTGTGATGTACTGCAGAATGAAACGCTGCATAGACTTTATGAGGATCATGACCACCACGATTTAACTGCCAAATTTCCTCATCACTCCAGTCACTGACTAAGGCTTTGAGCTCAGGTGTATTAAATACAATCTCGCGTACATAAGCACCATTCTTAGACTTCATGGTTTGGTACTGGCCATCTACGATTTCACCGAGACGTTGCATCAAGATGCCTTTTTTATCGCGGGCAAATAATGCATCCCACTGACCGCCCCACACTACCTTGATCACATTCCAGCCTGCACCACGGAACTCACTCTCTAATTCTTGAATAATTTTTCCGTTGCCTCGCACAGGGCCATCTAAGCGCTGTAAGTTGCAATTGATTACAAAAATGAGGTTATCTAATTTCTCGCGACCAGCCATACCGATAGCGCCCAAAGACTCTGGCTCATCAGTTTCGCCATCACCCAAGAATGCCCAAACTTTGCGGCCCTCATCTTTAATAAAGCCACGATCACGCATGTAGCGCATAAAACGCGCTTGGTAAATTGCCATAATTGGGCCGAGGCCCATCGAGACTGTTGGAAATTGCCAGAAATCTGGCATGAGCCAAGGATGTGGGTAGCTCGAAATCCCTTTGCCGCCAACTTCTTGACGGAAATTGTTTAATTGCTCATCACTTAAGCGTCCTAGCATGTATGCGCGGGCGTATACCCCTGGCGCTGAATGTCCTTGAACAAAAATGAGGTCGCCGCCATGATCTGGAGATGGTGCATGCCAAAAATGATTAAAGCCAACGTCATACAAAGTAGCCGCAGATTGAAATGAGGAAATGTGTCCGCCAACGTTTGTATCTTTGTTAGCACGCAACACCATTGCCATTGCATTCCAACGTGTGTATGAACGAATGCGATGCTCTACGTTTTGATCGCCAGGCAAACGCGCTTGGTTCTCAACAGGAATCGTATTAATGTAAGGCGTCTCTGCATGGAATGGCTGCACTACCCCATTGACGCGAGCATGAGAAATTTGTTGGTCTATTAAGTAAGCAGCTCTTTCAGCGCCTTCATTGTGAATGACGCCATCGAGCGCACGCAGCCATTCCTGAGTCTCAACAGGATCAGTATCCTGCGCACTGGTTTTACCTAAGATTTGTTCTGGAACCGCTGCCATAAACTGCCTCCATGAGATTTTTTGTATTTGTTACTAACTTTATAGGCAATATTCTAGGAAGTTATATGGGTGTAAACAAGCAATTTCCCACATAATGATAATATTTCTCATAATGTGGTATTTTATTGCAGTGCAAATGAAAATGACTGATGAGACCCAAAAGCGGTTTTTAGGGCTTGGGTAAGGCAAAATGAATAACATTCATGAAATTTTCCGCCTTCTCCCTCTTACGTCTTAGCCCAATTCAATGGCTCCGAAAAATACGGGGTTTCAGGCTGGTCTATACCCCTCTTTTGGCAATCGTCCTGTTTACAGCGGTCATGGGTGTCATTTTGGGCACCCTACAACTTCAAGAAAAGGGCCAGCAAGAATCCGCATTATTTCGTGAGCTGTCTTTTGCAAAACAACGGATTCAACTTCGGTTTGCGAACAATACAGATACGCTGATGACTATCAACCGCGAAATTGCGGCAGCGACAGATCAAGGAAAACTGAAGCAAATTACTTACGAGCAGGCAGATGAGTTGGTGATGAACAATCATGAAATCATTCGAATCATCCTACTCGGTGCTGCTAATGATCGTCTTTGGACGGTACCCCCCAGCAATACAAAAACTGACTGGATGAATCAAGGTGAAAATGCGCCCCTGATTAATGATGGCCTGAAAACTACTATTGAACTCAGTCGAGTTACAGGTAGGGCTGCCTTTAGTCAATTCATCACTCTTAATATTGCTAGCGACGAACCCCTCGCTAAAGAAAGAAAGAATATTTTTTGGCAAGTGGTTCCGAACATTGTGGGCGGTGAAGTCATTGGATATATAGCTGCCCTTTACACCACTCAGGGAATTCTGGATGTGATTCCAGCGGAGCTTAAAAGCCTCTATCGGTTCACCCTACTTACAGATAATGAAAAACTTCTGGCAATCTCTTCTGATCGAAATACGCCTAAGCGGGCATTTAGCAATCAAACAAGTTTAGATATCGGCGTTCTCAGCCCCAACTTGATTTTACGAATTGATACTTATCCCCCGCCAACCAACCTGACATTTCGCATGCTTATTGGCGTGGTCTTGGGATTATGTGTATTCGTGATCTGGAGTTTATGGTCAGTACTAAAACAAATGCAGGTGCGCCAAGAAGCTGAGGCCAACTTACAAACTGAAACCAGTTTTCGTAATGCGATGGAAGATTCGACTCCGGTGGGAATCCGTGCTCACGACATGCAAAAGCGGATCACCTATGTAAACCGTGCGTTTTGTGAAATGACAGGCTGGAACTCAAGAGAGCTCATAGGTCTTTCTCCCCCCTTTCCCTTCTGGCCAGATAGCAGAAGAGATGAGCTGGTTGAAAAAATGAATCGGGCCCTCCAATCTGATGGCGTCAAGACCGGCATTGAAGGTGCTATCTTGCATAAGGATGGCACCTTAATTCAGACGCGTACTTTTATTGCGCCTCTGATTAATGAGAAGGGCAAACAAACAGGTTGGGTAACCTCTTTGATTGATATTTCTGAGCCTAAAAAAATTCGGGAAGAACTTGCAGCCGCTCAAGAGCGCTTCACCACTGTTTTAGAAGGATTGGATGCAGCAGTATCTGTTGTAGATTTAGAAACTGATCGCCTACTTTTTGCCAATCGCTTCTATCGTGAAAAATTTGGTGATGACTCCAAGGGACACTTTCAATTGGTAGGCAATGAAGGCAACAATAGAACTTTGCGAGATGTTGCTGAAGATTTAAATGATTCGGCACCCGGTATTCCAAGCCCATTTCTTTATCAAGAGTCCGAGTCCGAAGAAGTTGAATTAAGTGATGGTAGCAATCGCTGGTATGAAGTTCGAACCCGCTTCATTCCCTGGGTTGATGGTCATTTAGCACAGCTACTCATTGCCACGGAAATTACCCAGCGCAAAGCAGCCGAAGATCTCGCTCGCCAACAAGAAGAGCGCATGCAATTTACTAGCCGCTTGACCACTATGGGTGAGATGGCATCTTCACTTGCGCACGAATTAAACCAACCCTTATCTGCCATCTCAAACTATTGCATGGGGGTTGCGAAACGCCTTGAGGGCCACCTCGAACCATCAGTAGGTAAAGAAATCTTGCCAGCTCTAGCAAAAGCATCTGAGCAAGCACACCGGGCTGGAACTATTATTCAGCGCATCCGAGGGTTTGTAAAACGCAGCGAACCACAAAGGAAAGCGAGCGCTATCGATGAGATCATCAACGATGCAGTGGGCTTAGTGGAAATTGACGCGCATCGTCATCGCTTAAGTATTCAATCTGAGATTGCCGATAATCTGCCAGAAGTCGACTTAGACCCTGTATTAATTCTTCAAGTGCTAGTGAATCTGCTGAAAAATGGCTTAGATAGCATGAGAGAGGCCTACCCCCTCTCCTCTCGATGGTCTGCCCAACCTGTCAAAATCAGTGCTGATTTAGATACCAGCACCTTCCCCGCCATGCTCAGAATACAAGTAACCGATAGTGGCGCTGGCATTGCCGAATCCGCAATTGAACATATTTTTGAGCCTTTTTTCAGCACTAAATCTGATGGGATGGGCATGGGGCTCAATATCTGCCGCTCCATCGTAGAATCACATCATGGGCGCCTATGGGCCAAAAACATCATGGATTCTGCACAAACCAAGCTGGTTGGCTGCACCTTTACAATACTCTTACCTTTAGAATCCTCGGTTTCCGTGGAAAATACCTAAATAGAATCGCATCAAGAGAACCGATATGAACTTAAGTGCTAGTAATAAACCTAATCAAGTCGAAGTAGTCTACGTAGTAGATGATGATGAGGCTGTTCGTGACTCCCTCACCTGGCTTCTCGAGAGCAATGGCTACGTCGTTCGCTGCCATGCTAGCGCCGAACGATTTTTACAATCCTTACAAAGCACAGACAAATCCACTATCTCTTGCGCCATCCTCGACGTTCGCATGCCTGGAATGTCTGGCCTCGAATTACAAGAGCGATTGATTAGTGAAAACTTACCGATGCCAGTAGCCTTTATCACTGGGCATGGCGATGTTTCCATGGCGGTCTCTACTATGAAGCGTGGTGCAGTTGACTTTATTGAAAAGCCATTTAAAGAGAATGATTTATGCGCATTGGTAGATCGGATGTTGAGTAAAGCTCGAGTTGATTACTCTCAAGCTAGTCAGCGCAAAATTACCCATAGCTTGCTCAGCAAATTAACCGGCCGTGAGCGCCAAGTACTGGAGCGCATTGTTGCCGGTCGCTTAAATAAACAGATTGCCGATGATCTGGGTATCTCCATTAAAACAGTGGAGGCCCATCGCGCCAATATTATGGAAAAGCTCAACGTGAACACCGTCGCTGACCTACTGCGTTTGGCCTTATCAGATCCTCAACCAAATTAATTTCAGTCACATATTTTTTATGCCTGCTCAACTCCTAGATGGCAATCTGCTCTCGAAGAAAATCCGCGCTGAAATTGCTGCGCGCGGCGCCATCGTTACCGCTAAGGGAGTAAGGCCAGGACTTGCAGTGATTGTGGTTGGAGATAATCCAGCTAGTCAGGTCTATGTTCGCAATAAGGTCAAGGCTTGTGAAGAGGTTGGCTTTCATTCTGTTTTAGAGCGTTACTCTGCTGAGCTTGGCGAGGAAGAGTTGTTGGCTCGCATTGCCACTTTGAATGCTGATCCATCCATTCATGGAATCTTGGTGCAACTCCCCTTGCCTGAGCATATTGCTGCTGAGCGCGTGCTTGAAGCTATTGCTCCACAAAAGGACGTCGATGGCTTTCACGTTGCTAACGCTGGCGCCCTCATGGTTGGCCAACCCGAATTCAAGCCCTGCACTCCTTATGGATGCATGAAGATTTTAGAAAGCATCGATTACCCAATTCGTGGAGCTCGTGCAGTCATCGTAGGTGCATCGAATATTGTTGGTAAACCCATGGCTATGCTCTTATTGCAAGCAGGTGCAACTGTCACAATCTGCAATAGTAAGACTCGTGACTTAGCCCATCACACCAAAGATGCTGATATTTTGGTGGTTGCCACTGGTAAACCGAAGATGATTTCTGGGGATATGGTTAAGAACGGTGCTGTTGTCATTGATGTGGGCATTAATCGCCTTCCTGATGGCAAGCTCTGTGGTGATGTCGATTTTGATGCAGCCAAGTATGTGGCTGGCTGGATCACCCCAGTTCCTGGTGGCGTTGGCCCCATGACCATCACCATGCTTCTGATGAATACCCTAGAAGCAGCTGAAAAGGCCGCTAAACCTTAAGGCATTTACTGGGGTATTTAGCAAAAATACTCCCAGTCCATTAAGCTAGAGGGATGACTACATCCCATTCTCAAGTAGCGCTCGGTTCGCTGCCAACTTCATTGCAAAATAATCCGCTTCTCACCTTTGGACGCGGCATTGCCTCTTACTCAGAAGTCAAGCCTGAGCATATTGGTCCTGCCATTGAGTACTTACTTAAACAGGCACAAGAAGCGGTAGATACTGCCACTAACCCAGCAACACTTCCAAGCTGGAACAAACTTGCTGAACCTTTAGAGGATGCCACTGAGGCATTGGGAAGATCATGGGGAGTCATTTCTCATCTCAATAGCGTTGCCGATAATCCAGACCTGCGCAATGCTTACGGTGAAATGCTCCCAAAGGTAACTGCATTTTTTTCCAGTCTAGGACAAAACTTAGCGCTGTATCAAAAGTTTAAGGACCTCAAAAATAGTAGCGACTATTTAAAGCTTGATCACGCCCAGCAGAAAGTGATTGAGAACTCTTTGCGAGATTTTCGTTTAGGTGGTGCCGAATTAAGCGACGCCGATAAGCCACGCTTTGCGCAAATTCAGGATGAGCAAGCAGTATTAGGCAAGGCCTTCTCAGATCATGTGTTAGATGCAACCGATGCTTTTATTCATGTCATCACAAATAAGTCCGATTTAGCTGGGCTTCCAGAAGATGCAATTGCTGCAGCCGCCGATACCGCCGAACAAAAACAATTGAAAGGCTGGGCATTTACCCTTCACTTCCCTTCCTACTATCCAGTCCTGCAGTATTCCGAAAATCGCGCATTACGTCGTCTCATGTATCAGGCCTATGTCACACGGTCCTCTGAGCTTTCTCCAGAGTATGGTCAGGGCAAGCTGGAGTGGGATAACACACACAATATGTTGGATCAATTGCGGCTGCGCGATGAAGAGGCCCGCATGCTTGGTTTTGCCAACTACGCTGCATTAAGCATAGCTCCCAAAATGGCAAAGAGTGTTGACGAGGTAGATTCTTTTTTATGCACCTTTGCCAATAAAGCCAAGCCTTTTGCTCAAAAAGACTGGGAAGAGCTTTGTGCATTCGCCAAAACTGAACTTGGCTTCATGGATGGCCTAGAGCCTTGGGATGTACCGTTCGCCGCTGAGCGATTAAAGCAAGCGCGTTACTCCTTTTCTGAAAATGAACTCAAACAATACTTCCCATTACCTAAGGTATTAGATGGATTATTCGGTCTGATTCAAACTTTATTCGGCGTCAAGATTGAAGCATCTGATTTACCAACGTGGCATAGCGATGTCCAATCTTTTGCTGTTAAAGATTTAGATGGAAATCTGCGTGCCTATTTTTATTTAGACCCCTATGCCCGAACTGGTAAGCGTGGTGGCGCATGGATGGATGATGCCCGTGGACGTCGAGAGCTGCCTAATGGCGAGATCCAAGTGCCCGTAGCCTATCTCGTTTGCAATTTTGCTCCGCCCGTCAAAGTAGATGGGGTATTGCGTCTGCCAACTATTACCCATGATGATGTCATTACCCTCTTCCATGAAAGTGGTCACGGCCTGCATCATCTTCTGACCCAAGTGAGCGCTCTCGGCGTTTCGGGGATCAATGGCGTGGAATGGGATGCAGTGGAACTGCCAAGTCAATTTATGGAAAATTTCTGCTGGGAGTGGGAAGTGCTTGAGAAGATGACAGCACATGCAGAAACAGGAAAGCCCTTGCCTCGCGAGTTATTTGAAAAGATGCTCGCTGCTAAAAATTTCCAAAATGGTATGGCGACTCTCCGTCAAATCGTGATGTCATTAACTGACTGGAGACTACATTCTAGTTTTGATGCTGCTGATGCAAGAGGCCATGCCGTACTAGATGTCTCCAGAAAAATCGCTTCTGAATACAACATCATTCCTCAGCCTGAGATCTCCCGCTGGATTAACTCTTTCAGCCATATTTTTGCTGGAGGCTATGCCGCTGGTTACTACAGTTATAAATGGGCCGAAGTCTTATCGGCTGATGCCTATTCTGCTTTTGAGGAGGCTGCCAAACTAACCGGTACCGTTCTTGATCCTCAGACAGGCATTCGTTATCGCGAGGCTATCCTGGAAGTTGGCGGTAGCCGTCCGGCAGCAGAGTCATTTAAAGCCTTTCGGGGTCGCGAGCCCAGCATTGATGCTTTGCTGCGCCACGGAGGCCTAGCCTAATTCGGAACCACTCAAAACCGAATGATTAGTTCGGCTTGGTGCAAACGTCGGGTTTAATTTGATCGGGCGTTTGCTCACCTAAGTAAACGCCAATCACCTTCACTGGCACCTTGCCTGATACCTTTCCAATATGGCACCAATCAATAGCCTCAACATAGGATGTACCGGGCTTATAGATTTTTTTACCCTTGCTACCGTAATCTACTTCTAGGTCGCCCGAGACAATATAGATATATAAGGGAACAAGGTGCTTATGCAAACTCGTTTGTTTGCCAACTGGAATCTCAATATTAAAAGCTTTAATCAGAGGTTGGCCTGCGGGGTATTTAAAATCCTGACCCAAGGTTGTCTTTGGTGCACCAACAATCACGATCGGCGTTGCCTCAATATCCTCGTATGCAACTGCTCCATCCGTATGTGTTAACGCATAGACATTAGCAGCCGCTAGGACAGATGCAGCTATTAGTAATTGTTTTGCAAGTTTCATGTTATTCCTTTTAATAAATCAAGAATTACTTCTGAATGGTGGCAATCACAGGCGCATGATCGGAGGGCTGCTCCCATGCTCTGGGTACTTTGTCTACGATACTCGCTACGCATTTATCCTTCAAAGGGTCACTGAGCAAAATATGGTCAATACGTAAGCCAGCATTTCTTCTAAAACCCATCATTCGATAATCCCACCAACTATAGGTTTTGGGGGCTTGCTCAAACATTCTGAAAGAGTCAGTAAAGCCTAGGTCGATTAATGCCTGAAATGCATCACGCTCTGGTTGTGAAACCAGATTCTGCCCCTCCCATGCCTTAGGATCATGCACATCAGCATCTGTAGGAGCGATATTAAAATCCCCCAACAATGCTAAACGTGGGTTTTGGCCCAACTCTTCAGCTAACCAGGCCTGTAATTTGCTTAACCAATTTAGTTTGTAGACAAATTTATCGCTATCGGGTGACTGGCCATTGGGGAAATAGGCAGAGACCAATCTGATAGGATGCATTCCCGCAAAAGGAATCGTTGCCGCTAAGATACGTTGCTGCTCATCTTCAAATCCCGGGATATTGCGGGTGACTTTCAGGAAACTGGTTTCGTGATCAGTACAGATGGGCGCTAATGCCGCTTTGCGCACAATAATCGCGACACCGTTATACGTTTTTTGCCCAGCAGCGAGGCTAAGATAACCCGCCTCTTCTAATTCGTGATGGGGATATTTATCATCCGTGAGCTTAAGCTCCTGAAGGCACAGCGCATCAATCGCTTGATTGGTCTTTTCCTGATCTTGCAACCAACGGAGTACATGTGGAAGACGCACCTTCAGAGAGTTCACATTCCACGCTGCAATCCGAATTGAATCAGTCATCTATTCCGAGTTCCTGTAACTTACGAGTAATCGTATTGCGGCCAATACCCAAACGCTGAGCCGCCTCTACTCTACGGCCACGCGTCACTTCTAGTGCGGCCTGTAAAACAGCTTTCTCGAAGCGCGCACAAAGCGCATCGTAAACCTCTTTGTCTCCATCCTGAAGCATTTTGACTGCCAAGCGCCCAAGACCACTTTCCCAATCGCCAGCTGCCCCCTTAGTCCCAACCAGGTGCTCTGGAGAGGTTTCACCATGTACTACTAACATGGGGGTGCTTGCCTCTGCAACAATATCCGCCGGCAAATCACTCATTCCAATAATGTTGGCTGGGGTCATTACCGTTAGCCAGTGGCATAAGTTCTCTAGTTGACGAACGTTTCCAGGAAATGGCATTGTGCTGATTTCTTTTAAGACTTCATCAGAGAGCTTTTTAGGTTCCACACCTAATGATTTCGCACAGCTCAACATGAAATGTCTTGCCAGCACTGGAATATCTTCACTACGCTCTCGCAATGAAGGCATGCGCAAACGAATCACGTTCAAACGATGCAATAAGTCTTCGCGGAAAGCACCAGAGGCAACGCGCGCTTCCAGATTTTGATGGGTTGAAGCGATGATGCGGACATTAGCCTTAATGGGATCTTGCCCGCCAATGCGATAAAAGTGACCATCGGTTAACACACGCAATAGTCTGGTTTGCAAATCAAATGGTAGATCTGCAACTTCACCCAAAAATAAGGTACCGCCATCAGCTTGTTCAAAGCGACCACGGCGCAAAGTCAAAGCACCCGGGAAGGCACCGCGCTCATGTCCAAAAAGCTCAGACTCTAGCAAGTCTTTTGGCACTGCAGAGGTACTTAATGAAACAAATGGACCTTTTGCGCGCGGGCTATGCTTATGCAATGCATGCGCTACCAATTCTTTTCCGGTACCAGACTCTCCGGTGATGAGAACAGTTGCATGCGATTGAGCCAAGCGCCCAATCGCACGAAAAATTTCTTGCATGGCTGGGGCTTGTCCAATAATTTCACTTGCTTCCTGACGCCAGCCCACTGGCTCTTTAGCTCCAGAGTCATTCCGAATACCCTGCTCCACAGCGCGATGGATTAATTCAATAGCCTTATCGACATCAAATGGTTTGGTGAGGTACTCAAATGCACCACCCTGGAAAGAGGAAACTGCAGAATCCAAATCCGAATATGCCGTCATGATGATCACAGGCAAATTAGGATGACTTGCTTTGACATGCTGGAGCAAATCCAAACCATTTCCACGTGGCATCCGAATATCGGAGATCAGAACCTGAGGGGTTTCCTTCTCGAGTGCATTCAGCACATCGTTTGGATTGGAAAAGCTCTTATGCGGAATATTTTCACGCGACAAGGCTTTTTCTAAAACCCAGCGAATGGATTGATCATCATCCACGATCCAGATTGATTTCATGAGTTTTTCTCCTGCCTACGGTATGGAATTTGAATATGAAAGTCAGTACGTCCAGGGCGGCTATCACATGCAATAAAGCCCTGATGCTGTTGAACAAATGTTTGCGCTAAGGTCAGCCCTAAACCACTGCCCCCTTCCCTTCCAGAAACCAATGGGAAGAAAATGCGCTCGCTAATATCTTCAGGAATGCCTGGGCCGTTATCAATCACATGTAAATCCATTGCTAGCTTGTAACGTTGCTTTGAAATAGTGACCGACCTAGCAATCCGGGTCTTTAATTCGATTTGTGCTGCGCCCAGACGAATCTCTTCTGAAAGTGCTTGAGCAGCGTTATGCACAATGTTGAGAACGGCCTGTATCAACTGTTCACGATCACCCAAAATATCCGGGAGACTTGTATCGTAGTTACGAATAATTCGCAGACCCTTTGGAAACTCTGCCAATACTAGGCTGCGTACCCGCTCTAGCGCCTCGTGCACATTAAAGGGCTCCATGACATGAGCCTTTCGATGTGGAGCCAGCAGGCGATCTACCAAAGTCTGCAGCCGATCGGACTCTTTAATGATGACTTGCGTATATTCACGCAAACCTTTTTCAGGCAACTCATACTCCAACAGTTGTGCTGCCCCACGTATTCCGCCCAATGGGTTTTTAATTTCGTGCGCTAGATTGCGCATGAGTTGTTTATTGGCTTCGACCTGCTGCGTTACCCGTTCATCACGCTCGCTGCGCAATTGCTGATCAATCGGAAACCATTCCATCATGATGAGCGAAGGATCCTCTAATGAGGCTATGACTACATGCGCCGGTATAGAGTCTTGATGAATACTGCCTGGCAAGGAATGTAGAACCAATTCTTGACGTTGAGCAGTCACGTGACCGAGCTTGACTTCTTCAATCATCATACTTAAGGCGCTGTTATCGCCAAATAAATCACGTACAGACTGACCCTCAAGAGATTTACGCGAAAGATCCAAAGCTGCTTCTGCAGCTGGGTTCACGTAAACCAGTTGATGGTTCTGCGCCTCAAATACCACGATGGCATTGGGCATCTGATCAAGCAATGTCGGAAAAAAAGGAGCAGCCGAAGCTGCTCCCTTGAACGAATTGCGCAACAGACCTGCGCTCAAGTTCTCTCCTTCGCTTACAGGGAGTAATACATATCAAATTCGATTGGATGGGTTGTCATACGGAAACGTGTGACATCTTCCATTTTCAAATTGATATAGGCATCAATCATAGACTCAGTGAATACTCCACCGCGAGTCAAGAACTCATGATCTTTCTTCAATGCATCCAATGCTTCTTCCAAACTCGCGCAAACGGTTGGGATCTTTGCATCTTCTTCTGGTGGCAAGTCATATAAATTCTTGTCAGCAGCTTCACCTGGATGAATCTTGTTCTGCACGCCATCCAAACCAGCCATCAACAATGCAGAGAAGCAAAGGTATGGGTTAGCCAATGGATCTGGGAAACGAGTCTCGATACGACGACCCTTAGGACTTGGAACGTGTGGAATACGGATCGAAGCAGAACGGTTACGTGCTGAGTAAGCCAACTTCACTGGCGCCTCAAAGCCTGGGACTAAACGCTTATATGAGTTTGTACCTGGGTTAGTAATCGCATTCAATGCCTTAGCGTGCTTAATGATGCCGCCGATGTAGAACAGAGCGAACTCTGACAAACCAGCATAACCATTACCAGCAAATAAGTTCTCGCCGTTCTTCCAAACAGATTGGTGAACGTGCATACCTGAACCGTTATCACCTACTACTGGCTTAGGCATGAAGGTTGCTGTCTTGCCATAAGCATGCGCAACGTTTTGAATGACATACTTCTGCCAGATAGTCCAGTCAGCGCGTTGTACTAATGTGCTGAACTTGGTGCCCAATTCGTTTTGGCCTTGACCAGCAACTTCATGGTGATGCACTTCAACTGGAATACCCAAAGACTCAAGGATCAAACACATTTCCGAACGCATATCTTGGAATGTATCTACAGGGGCAACTGGGAAATAGCCGCCTTTTTTACCTGGACGGTGACCAGTATTACCACCTTCAATTTCAGCACCTGAAGACCATGGAGCCTCTTCAGAATCAATCTTGACGAAGCAACCCTGCATATCGGCACCCCAACGAACGCCGTCAAAAATAAAGAACTCTGGCTCTGGGCCAAAGTAAGCTGCATCGCCTAAGCCAGTGCTCTTCAAATACGCTTCTGCGCGCTTTGCAATTGAACGTGGATCGCGGTCATAACCTTTACCGTCAGCAGGCTCGATCACATCGCAAGTCAATACCAAAGTTGGCTCTTCATAGAATGGATCAATGTAAGCAGCTGTTGGATCTGGTTTGAGCAACATATCGGAGGCTTCAATGCCCTTCCAACCAGCAATAGAAGAACCGTCAAACGCGTGACCGCTCTCAAACTTGTCTTCGTCAAAAGCAGAGATAGGTACTGTTGTGTGTTGCTCTTTACCCTTTGTATCAACAAAGCGGAAATCAACGAAAGTACACTCTTTCTCTTTTACTAACTTCATCACATCAGCGACGGTTTTCGTCATGCAAATCTCCTCTATTAACTAAATTCGGAATTGAAACTTAAGGCATACACCCTTGTTCATTCCAGGCACCAAACATGCCTAATGGATGTATGTAATTTACTGAAGCAAACAAATGGGAATAGTCATTATTGCACTGATTAAGTGCTCAAATACCCCTTTTATAGCTAGAAAGCACTCTATTTGCACCAATTTAGTGCAAATAGAGCTTAGCTAATGTCGTGGATTTCATAACCCAGCTCTTGGGTGCCGGTTCGCAGTGCGCTCCATGCGCTTTCTAATAAATTGGCATTGCCTTTGATTCCAAGCTCAATATGGCGATCTGCATAAACGCCGCCTCTGGAGGCGTCCCCTACAGAGGGAAGACTAAAGACCTTCACCCCAGGAAAACTTGCCTCTATACGCTCCATGAGTGGCGTTAGCACTGACTCAATGCCCTTAGGAACAATAAAGCTTTGCTCAGCCCAATTTTCTTGATGAAAAAGATCTTTGTAGTGGGTATCTAAACTCCAAGCCATCATGGGAGCTGCCATCACTGGGAAGCCAGGCACAAAGTGGTGCTCTCGAATTCGGAACCCTGGAATCTGGTTGTAAGGATTGGGAATAATCTCACTACCAATCGGAAACTCGCCCATCTTAAAGCGATGCTGATTCTCTGGAGTATTGAGATCCGCTTTAACTGGATCTCCTTCTGCTGTTGATTGAATGCGTCCAGCAATCAGCTCTCTTGCAGTCGGGTGTAATTCTATTTTCGTACCTAAGGCAAGCGCAGCGCACTGACGAGTGTGGTCATCTGGTGTTGCCCCTATTCCTCCAGTGCTAAACACCACATCACCACTAGCAAAACTTTCTTTGAGGGTTGCAGTAATTTGATCGGGATCATCTGCAACATATTTTGCCCATGACAAACTTAAACCGCGCTCAGTCAATAACTCGATGAGCTTACTCATGTGTTTATCTTGACGACGGCCCGACAAAATCTCATCACCAATCACAATCAGGCCAAAGCGTCGGGTCGCTATTTCAGGCTCATCAATTGCCACTTTTTTTAATGCATCAACCATGGTACGGAAGCTCCATATCAACTACACGCGTTTCTACTGTAAGGGCTTTATCCAATTCTTCTTGTCGCAGCTCCTTTAGGGCATCCAATAAGAAATGACTAAACCAGAGTGCAGCAAAAACAAAAATTAAAGAATAAATCCATAGCGCTACAAAGCTCACTATCGGAAACAAAATTAAAGCTAATGCCGAGGTAGCCCAAAAGAAAGTGGGAACTGCGCCCAACATGCCGGACACGACACCCATCGTCAACAGTGGCCAGCGATATTTTTCTATCAAGAGATCACGCTCTTCTGAGCTAGCATGTTTAGCTAACACGTCATACGACATGAGGCGCATCGTTAACCAACCCCATAACAATGGGGGCAATACCGCTACCAGCGGTGGCACCCACCATACCGGCAGCGTCAACATCACTAGCAGCAAACAAATCAGTGCTGACCATATGGTGTAGAAGAAGCTACCAAAAAGGCCTCCCCCATTTTTGCATTCCAAATCTTGATAAGTCGACTGCTTAGCAACTATGTTCACAATGGCGGGAACAGTAGAAAAAGCAATAAACACTAGCAGGCTAATCGTAATGAGCGGAATAATCAGCATGACAAAAAATAAGGGGGCAATCCAAGCCCGTGCATTTTCAAAGCCAGCCCAAATTAGCCCATCCTGAATCCAACTCGTAAAAACGGAGGTGGTTAAGAAGATGCTTAAAGCCTCTAATGCGGGCGTCCATGTGAGCCAAATCAAACAACCCCAAAGCACAGAAACAATTAAGAAAGGTCGCAAGCTCAGCCATAGCATGCGTGGATGCATGGTTCCCACTAAAGCCAAACCAAAGGACTTAAACACTTGCTGTAAACCGATCATATGACTCCTAATGCATGCATCACTGCATACTTACTTTGGCAATAATTCTCTCACTGCATGAACCAGCCCCTGCCATTGCTGAGTCAGGATATTTGGCGATACCCTTAAGTTTCGCACGCCCGTTGGATAGGCCTTATCTGGAAATACGGCCGTCTTCAACATCATGTCCCACCATGGGAACAAAACGCCAAAATTGCAACCTCCCAAAACGCCGGGCTTGCCCTGAGCTTCATGGCCATAGCCGACAGCATGATGCATACGATGAAACATCGGTGAAACCAATAAATATCGGGCAGTGCCGAGATCTATTTTGAGATTAGCGTGCTGCCAACTCTGAATAAATTGACTAATGGCTACCAAGAGAACAAATTGGCCAGGGGGAACCCCAATGAATAAGGCAACCAATGACATGAAGGATGCGCGCATGATGTCATCAAGGATATGGTTACGATTATCAGACCACGCAGTCATCACCGTTTGACTGTGGTGCAAGGCATGCAATTGCCACCACCAATTAAAACTATGAGACGCACGGTGGTAGAGGTAATCAAATGCATCTAAGACAATAAGGTAAATCAGAAAACTCACCAGTGGAATCGAGCTAACGCCAGGCCACCAAGACTCTACGTTTAAGCGGTCAAACCGAAAGTCATGTAATACCGAATCTATTTCAAAGAAAAGTCCTGATAGTGCAATAAAAATGAGGCCATGAAAAATGCCCAGGCGATGAAATAGTGTGTAGATAACATCTACCCTGCTCTGCTTAGAAAAAGATTCTTGCACCTCAGCTGGCGAGAAACGCTCCCAGGCTCGCAAGACAAAAGCAATTAAAAAGATTTGAATACAGCCAAATAGAAACCAATCAATGCCATCGTAGGCATCTTCTGCAAAAGCGATTAAATCAAAGCGGTAAAGCACGGGGCCTACCGCATTGGTGAATATCCATTCCTGAATGCCCCCATAAGCATTCGAAATCGCATCAGCAATTGCATTGGTCATCAGACTGAAATCCATATCTTATTTTGACTGATTTGAACGAGATTTGGGTAGTAGCCCAAAACAAAAGCCTCGATTCTTCAAGTTCACAATCAATTGCTCTAAAACAGCTGGCGCCCAAGGCTCTTTTCTAGACCAAATACCAAGGTGAGCCATCGTAATGTCTCCATCAGCAATACTTTTACTGGCCTTGGCTAGCAACTTGTCATTGGGGTGTTTATCGGAATCCAATTCGTCCCCCAGAAAACCAGCACCTGCCCAGCCCATATGTTCATAACCACACATATTTCCCATCCGAATTAAGGTGGGTGAAGTCTTCCCGCCAGGGGCACGCCATATTTTTTCAATAGATTGGCCAGTGAGCTCTATGAATCGCTGATCTACACGCCGAATTTCTTTGCACATAGACGCTTCGTTATAAAGCAATGTCATGCCAGCTTTGGGGCCAAACTGTGGCTTCTCAAATACCTCACCCTTTGGACCGTCTTTAACAAAGTACACATGATCGTAGGTGTGGCTTCCGAAGTGGTGACCCTCCTTTACCCTTTCTTGCCAATAAGACTTCCAGGAATCATCTAAAGAAAAATCGCCACGAAAGGTTTTCTCATTGGAGAGAAAGAAGGTCGCCTTTACGTCCTGGCGCTTTAGTATTTCAGCCACCTTTTCCGCCACCGACATATTGCCCGTGTCAAATGAGAGATAGACCGTCTTATTACAATTTGGCGTTTGTGAACTTACGCCCAATGAAAAACAGCCGATGAAGAATACGGCTGTAGTTTTAATTAACATTGAAATAAGGCGTGACTCTAGCTGCATAGAACTTTATTCCCAAGAGGCTCTTGGATAAAAGAAGACTCCGTGAGGAGACTTGCCAACGGGAATCACCGTCATCAATTTCATTGTTGGGATATCAATTACTCCAGCCTTTTTTGAGAAGCGGAATGTCACCCATAAGTTTTTCCCATCTGGCGTGATTTCCATATCGTCAGGGCCTGCAGGTAAGCCTGTGATATCGCCCACCTTTTCTAGGGTTTGCATATTGATCAAGCTGATGGTTGAGGCAATCCGATTGCTGACAAAGACATGTTTTTTATCGCCTAGAGGTCGAAAGTTATGAGCACCTTTGCCCGTAACAATGCGCTTCACTTCTTTGCGATTTTTCCAATCAATCACTTGAACATGATCTTCGCCTGTAATGCCCGCCAATAAATATTGATCGCCTGGCGTCATCCACAATCCAGCAGGAACTTTAGAAGTCGGCATTTTCCAAAGGACAGTTTGCGTATCTAAATCAATCGCCGCTAACTCATTTGAGTCCTGTAAGGTAATAAAAGCAATTTTGCTATCCGCAGTAAACGCAATATGACTAGGAGTCTTAGCAAGCTTGATCGTTTTAGCAAGCTTCAGATTGGCACCATCGGCTGCATAAATATCAACACGGTCTAGGCGGTTACCGTTAGCGACAAACCATTTGTAGTTTGGAGAATATCCAATCTGGTACGGGTCGATAATATTGGGGATTTTTCCAGTCAACTCTCCGCTCACGGGATTCATTAAGACGACATCATTACTAGCCGCATTCGCAATTAATAAAGTCTTTTGATCTGGCGTCATCATTAAGTGATGAGGCTCTTTACCAACCGCCACAGTCTTAATGACCTTGCGTGTTGGCATATCAACCAAACTGACTGAGGCATCTCCCGAATTTAGGATTACAGCTAATTTAGGCTCTGCTGGAGCTGCAGTAGGCACTGAAGCAGGAGTCTGTGCCAATGCGGCCGAGATCAATAAAAGACATGAAAGTCCAGATAAGGCAAAAGCGCTAAATCTTCTAATGTTGATAAATGTGTGCATCGCTACATTGTAAGCAATCATCACGCCAAAAAGACCTTGAAGACCTCGAGGATTTGACCTAGCGCAAGCTAGCCAAAACCTTTTCTAGACGCTTTAAGGACATGGGGGTTGGTGTTTTCAGTTCTTGGGCATATAAAGCAACCCGCAATTCCTCTAATTGCCAACGGAAATCCTGCAAACCCTGATCCTCTGACAGCGCATACGAAGCAGAGCCCCGCTGCCCCTGTAGCAATTTTTGCCATGGTCTAGCCACCGATTCCCAGTCTTTTTGGCATTGCGCATCTCGACTAGGATTGGAGCGCATTTTATCCACCCTCATTGCAATTGCCTTGAGATATCTTGGTAAGTGAACCAACTGAGCATAGGGAATCTCAGAGATCAACTTGGGGAAGATCAATCCCTGTAATTGGGTTTGGATATCAGTGTAAGCGCTCGGAGAGGCTGCTTTAGCTTGGGCTAATTTTTTCTGTAGATCTGCATTCGCCTGAAGCGCATTTAAAGCATGCTTCGCAATTTCTTGAGCAATGAGTGCGAGCCTTGGCTTACCTGCTTGTAGGCGCTGGCTAAATTGTTCAGCATTGATCGGTAATTCATCAACCATAAAAGCACGCTCAACTGCCAAGTTCAAAATCTGCTCAATTAAATCCTCGACAGAACCAACATTAATAAATAACAGACCTAACTCACGCAAGCCAGGTAACTGTTTCTGCAAGGCCTTCAAGGTATCTTTATTCATGAGTACAAATAATCGGCGCAATCCTTGCCAATGGTGCTTGCGGGCTTCCTGCAAATCATCAAAGACTTCTAGATCAACGTAATCATTTCGATCTACTAAGGCGGGATAGCCAAAAAGCGTTTGGCTGCCTTTCTGAATTTCTAAGGTTTCTGGAAGTGATCCGAATTCCCAAGTGCGATAACCTCCCTGCTCCACCTTGCGCGATGCATCAGCAGGTAAATTCGAACTTGTAGCTCTTATCTGTGTTGGCTCAACACCAAGCTCCGTCTGCGCCGTCTCTTGAGCGATTGCCTGAAAGGCGCTCCGAGCAGTTTCTCCATACTCTGAGCGTAAGCGTGCGAGATTACGCTCTAGCTCCAGCTGACGACCATGCTCATCAATCAGGCGGAAGTTCATAGAGCAGTGCAAAGGCAAGGCCTCTGGTCGAAAGTCTGTACGCTTAATTTCTAAACCACGCTCTTGGCGAATATCCGTCATGAGGCTTTCTAAGAAATCACCTTGACCATACTGCTTTTGATCTAACTTACGCTCTAAAAATGCTTTGGCATATTCGGGAAGCGGTACACAATGACGACGTAACTTTTGCGGGAGCGTCTTTAAGAGTAGCAAGGTCTTTTCTTCACACATACCAGGCACTAACCACTCACAACGACGTCCATCCACTTGATTTAACTGAGTCAGAGGCACTACCAGAGTGACGCCATCCTTTGGGCTGCCTGGCTCAAAGTGATAGGTCAGACTCAGTTCTGCACCACCCACCATCATTTTTTTGGGATAACGATCGACTGTAATGCCGGCAGCTTCATGGCGCATCAAGTCAGCCTTAGCCAGACGTAGCTGAGAATCTAGCTCTGCATCCTTTTTTAGCCATACCAATAGTTGCTCGCGACTACGTGCAGACTTAGGAATACGCGCTTCATAAAAGGCAAACAGCAGCTCATCATCTACCAGGACGTCAGGACGTCTGGAGCGGTGCTCCAAAGCTTCGATCTCTTTGATCAAGCGACGGTTATGCCAAAAAAATCCAAATAGATTAGGGTATTTTCTCTTGGCATCCGCCTCAGTCTCTCGCTGTAATGCAGGCGAGTCCATGCGCCCAAATATCTCTTCTTGCACTAAGGCCTGTCGTATAAATAAGGCTCTTGCCTCCTCAGGATCATGGGGCTCATAACGCACTCTGCGTCCATGGTAAATGGGGAGGCCATACAGGGTTCCGCGCTCAAAAGCCATGACCTCACCTTGGCGGTTATCCCAGAATGGATCGCTCAAAGATTGAATCAGGCGATGAGCGGCAACCTGCTCTACCCACTGCGGCTCAATTTTGGCAATCGTTCTTGCGTACATGCGACTGGTTTCTTGTAACTCACCCGCCAAAATCCAAGCGCCTGCCTTTTTACCAATCGTAGAGCCCGGCCAAATAGAAGGACGTATGCCACGAGCGCCAATATAAGAACCAGTTTTACTGCCGCGCTCTTGTGACTTTTCATCCTCTTCTTTTTTTGCAATATAGCCAAGCAATCCGGTAAGTAAGGATAAGTGCACCTGCTCATAAGTAGCAGGTAGACCATTTTCTTTCCAGCCTTTTTCTCCGAGCATGGTGTGGAGCTGGCCGTATACATCGCGCCACTCGCGCAAACGTCGGGGCGATAAAAATTTACTACGGCAAAGATTTTCTAACTGACGATTGCTATGTTTGTGTTGCAACGCCTCTTGATACCAGTTCCACAGTTTTACAAAACTCAGAAATTCCGAACGCTCATCTGCAAACTGCAAGTGGGCTTGATCTGCGGCTGCTGCCTGCTCTAATGGACGCTCCCTGGGATCTTGCGTAGCCAGAGCAGAAGCAATGATGGTGACTTCCTTTAGTGCATTGTGCTCTTTAGCTGCCAAGAGCATCCTGCCAATGCGAGGATCTAGTGGCAAATCTGCTAACTGCTTACCTATTTGGGTCAATTTAAAACTGTTATTAATATCTTTGTTATCGCCCTCAGACTTTTCATCAAATTCAATTGCGCCGAGCTCATCTAATAACTGCACACCATCCGCGATCGCTCTCCCAAGAGGCTTATCGATGAATGGGAAGTGCTGAATACGGGGCAAACGCAAAGCGCTCATTCGCAATAACACTGCAGCTAATGAGCTACGTAAGATTTCTGGATCAGTGAACTTAGGACGACTAAGATAGTCCTGCTCGCTATATAGACGAATACAAATACCATCAGATACACGTCCGCAACGCCCTGCCCTTTGATTAGCAGCCGCTTGTGAAATCGGCTCGATCTGGAGTTGCTCAACCTTATTACGATAGGAGTAGCGCTTGACCCTTGCTAAGCCGCTATCAATCACATAACGAATATTGGGAACAGTCAAAGAAGTCTCTGCTACGTTTGTGGTCAAAATAATGCGGCGCCCATTACCAGGGCTAAATACCCTCTCTTGTTCAGCTACCGATTGACGCGCAAATAAAGTCAGAATTTCAGGATGAAAGCGCTGTTGAAGTACGTGATCCTTTCTTAACACTTCTGCACAATCCCGAATCTCTCGCTCGCCCGGTAAAAATACCAAGACATCTCCAGCCCCTGATGCACCCTCTCGCCAAACATTCGCTATTTCTTCCGCAACAGCATCCGGAATCTCTTTAGCCAGCTTCGATTCTTTTTTCCCATCCGGTTTAGCGTCTGGCTCCAAAGGAGCATAGCGTTGCTCAACCGGAAATAGGCGCCCGCTGACCTCGATGACTGGCGCCAACTTGCCATCCATCGCAAAGTGTTCAGCAAAGCGTTGTGCATCGATGGTTGCAGAAGTAATGATGAGTTTGAGATCGGGCCTCTTTGGCAATAACTGACGTAGATAGCCTAATAAAAAATCAATATTGAGACTGCGTTCATGGGCCTCATCGATGATGAGGGTGTCGTAGGCACGTAACTGCGGGTCGCGCTGGGTCTCGGCAAGCAAAATACCATCGGTCATTAACTTGATTGATGCACTTGGACTCGATTTGTCTGCAAAGCGAACTTGATAGCCCACATCCTGACCAATGGGAGAGCCTAGCTCTTGGGCGATTCGCTTAGCTGTAGCCGTCGCAGCGATCCGACGTGGCTGAGTATGGCCAATCAGTTTGCCACCGTGAATGGTCCCTCTTCCTAACTCCAGACAGATCTTTGGCAGCTGAGTTGTCTTACCAGAACCTGTTTCACCACAGACAATGACCACCTGATGAGACTGCAAGGCATCTTGAATCAGCTGCCGCTGACTAGATACTGGCAATTCCTCAGGAAAGCGTATTTCTAGCCTGCGCGAGGTGTTGGAAGCAGGCACAGGCTTTGGAATAGCTTTGGGTTTTTGTTGGTTTATAGGCTCATGCACCCTATAATTTTCTCACTATGCCGACAAATGCACCTAATCAGGCCTCAAACGCCGAAGAATCTACCCCTAATTTTCCCTTTGTAGGATGGTTACGCGATGTTGCGCCCTATATTCATAGTTTTCGAGAAAAGACCTTTGTTATTGCTTTCGCGGGTGAGCTAGTTCAGGAAATTGGGCTAGAGAACCTGATTGAGGATATCGCTATGTTGCATGCTATGGGCATGCGCATTGTGCTAGTTCATGGCATTCGCCCGCAAATTGAAGAACAACTCACCTTACGCAAGATCAAGAGTAAGTTTGGTAGAACCTCAATTCACAGCTATCGAATTACGGATGCTGCAGCATTGGAGTGCGTCAAAGAAGCAGCCGGTGAATTGCGTTTAGATATTGAGGCAGCATTTAGCCGTGGTTTACCAAATACCCCGATGGCAGGCTCACGCATTTCTGTAATTTCTGGAAACTTTATTACTGCTATGCCAGTTGGTGTTGTAGAAGGAACTGACTATATTCATACTGGATTAGTTCGCAAAGTGGATTCCACCTCCATCAAATTATCACTAGATAGCAATAAGATTGTTTTGCTTTCTCCCTTAGGCTTCTCACCAACAGGTCAAGCATTCAATCTAGCCTTCGAAGATGTTGCTGCTTCGACTGCAGCCGCCTTGAAGGCGGATAAATTGATTTTCTTGAGCCCCTACTCTGGCCTGAAGGATGCAGATGGCGACCTCATTACCGAACTGTCACTTCCTCAGTTACAAGACTACGTAAGCCAGAATAAAGATCTTGAAGCTGGAATGAAGAGCTTGCTCAATATCTCTGGCAGAGCCATTCGTTCAGGTGTGAGTCGTGTGCACTTCCTACCTTGCAACCAGGATGGCGCCTTGCTAGAGGAGCTTTTTACCCATGACGGTATCGGTATGATGCTAGCCTCCTCTGATATTGAGAATCTACGCGAAGCCAATCAAGATGATGTGGGTGGTATTTTGCAACTCACTATGCCTTTGGAAGAAGAAGGTATTTTGGCTGCTCGTGGTCAAGATGTGATTGAGCGCGATATTCAGCGCTTTTCTGTGATCGAGCATGATCGTGTTCTGTTTGGATGCGCCGCCCTCTTCCCCTTTCCCGGTGGAGTTGGTGAGTTAGCTTGCCTTGCAGTAGATCCAGATGTTCAAGGCGTTGGTGATGGAGAGCGCCTTCTCAAGCGGATTGAAATGCGCGCAAAGCAAGAAGGCATCAAAAAACTCTTTGTTCTAACCACTAGAACTGAGCATTGGTTTTTAAAGCGTGGATTTAAACGGGCATCAGTGGATGACTTGCCTGAAGAGCGCAAACAAATTTATAACTGGGACCGCAAGTCCATGGTTTTAACCAAAGATTTATAAAGAAAGGTATTACAGATGGCACGCATGGTTCAATGCATCAAGCTCAATAAAGAGGCAGAGGGAATGGATTTCGCACCTCTACCCGGAGAACTAGGCAAAAAGATTTGGAATCAGGTTTCAAAGGAAGCATGGGCTGCCTGGTTGAAACATCAGACGATGTTGATTAACGAAAATCGTTTGAATATGGCTGATCCGAGGGCCCGCCAATACCTGCTCAAGCAAGTAGAAAAGTATTTCTTTGAAGGCGGCGCTGATATGGCGCAAGGTTACGTGCCTCCTGCGGAGTAATTGCTGCGACACAATAATGCTGCACAGCATTGATTCGTTAATTGATTAATCAAAAAAATATTTTCATCTACTGTTGACACTCTGAAATTGTAGGCATAGGATGAAGTTGTGGCGCGACAGACTTTGTGTCCGTCACTTTGGCGCAAGCCACTTGAAATAAACGCATCTGTGCGTTTAAGGACGGCGGAACAATTACTCTTCCGCTTGCCCACGCCATGTCAAGCATGGCAATCAAACCCGATGGGGAAACCCCGTCGGGTTTTTTTATTCCTAAAAGGTAATTCGCTCTACCCCTGCTGCATTGCTCACTAAGAGGACATTGGCCTTTTCCTTTGCGAACAGCCCAACGGTAATCACTCCAGCAATTTGATTGATCAATGATTCGGTCCGTACAGGATCAGTTATCTTCAAACCAGCAACATCTAAGATCCAGCCGCCATTATCAGTTACAAAAGCTTGGCTAGGAGTTTGACCTAAATCCGCTCGCGTATCTTTTGCAAGGCGTAAGCTCACGACTCCCCCTAGCTTTTCCAGTTGCCTCATTACTTCCCCTTTTGCAAGCGGAATAATCTCAACAGGCAATGCAAAGTTTCCCAGAACAGCAACTTGCTTTGAAGAGTCGCAAATACAGATGAATTGCTTGGCCATAGAGGCAATAATTTTTTCACGGGTTAGCGCGCCACCTCCCCCTTTAATCATGTGACCTAAAGAATTGATTTCATCTGCTCCGTCTACATAAGCTGGAAGACTTGTCACATCATTAGGATCGAGCACTTTAAAGCCATGCTTTAGTAAGCGCTCCGTAGTTGCATTTGAACTCGATACTGTGCCTGCAAAGTGATCACAATGGGGCGCCAAGGCATCAATAAAGTAATTGGCTGTTGAGCCAGTGCCAACACCTAGGACTTGACCTGCTGGGAGCTTTAAGACCTCATCTCTTGCTGCCTCACCCACCATTTGCTTTAATTGATCTTGATTCATCACCTTGCTCGCTGCCTTTATTGGAATAGAGTCATTAATCCATCTATCATATGATAATCACGAGATTACCCCTTAGAACACTGATATCGCCATGAATAGCACTGCCTCAGCATTACAACAACTGAAACAATTGACCACGGTAGTTGCCGATACCGGTGATTTTGAGCGCATGAAGGAATTCGCCCCTCAGGATGCCACTACCAACCCCTCATTAATTCTGAAGGCCGCCCAGCAGAGTAATTACCAATCACTGGTTCAATCGGTGAAGGCAGCCCACCCTGGCATGAATCCCAGCGATTTGGTGGACTATATATTGGTTGCCTTTGGTTTAGAAATTCTGAAGATTGTGCCTGGACGAGTATCGACTGAGGTTGATGCGCGCCTTTCCTTTGATACCAAAGCAACGGTGGCCAAAGCCAAACATCTGATAGCCCTTTATGAATCCCATGGTATTGACCGCAATCGTATTCTGATTAAACTTGCCGGCACTTGGGAGGGCATAGCTGCTGCAAAAGAACTTGAGGCAGAAGGCATTCATTGCAATATGACCCTGCTCTTCTCTTTGGTGCAAGCAGCCGCTTGTGGTGCTGCAAAAGCCCAGTTAATCTCGCCCTTTGTTGGACGAATCACTGATTGGCATAAGAACAAGTTAGGCGCCAATTGGAGTGATGCCAATAACGGCGGCGCCAATGATCCGGGCGTGTCTTCCGTGAAGAAAATATTTCACTATTACAAGCAATATGGCATCGCCACTGAAATTATGGGTGCAAGCTTTCGCAATACCAGTCAGATATTAGAGTTAGCTGGTTGTGATTTATTGACAATCAGTCCGGAGCTTTTGGCAGAATTGCAGAGCAGCAATGCTGTTGTCAATCAAAAACTGGATGCCGCTCAAGTTGATAAGATGGAAGTTGTCAAGCTGGATGAATCGAGCTTTCGCTTGCAGCTAAATAATGATGCGATGGCTACAGAGAAATTGGCTGAGGGTATTCGGAACTTCTGCATCGATACAGAAAAACTAGAAGCCCTGCTCGCACAGTAGAGCTGTAAGACTCCAGGTCTTTACTTACTTTTTGGCAGTATTGATGCCCAACAGAGTGTAGGCTCCGCAATAACCCATCATTCCTGTTAGCAAAGGAATGATGCCAATCCATGCCCAGGGACCCACAATACCGAAGCCAGCTAATCCCATCAGGGTTACTCCAACAGTCATGCGTAGTACACGATCCGTGTGTCCAATATTGCATTTCATCGCAAACCTCTTTTGTATTTACTTGGCAGCTTTGGCTAGGCGCTGTCTTAATGCCTCATACAAGCATACGCCACTTGCCACAGAAACATTCAAACTTTCGACCACCCCTTGCATTGGGATGCGAACGAGCTCATCACAGTTTTCACGGGTCAAGCGACGCATGCCCTCACCTTCAGCACCCATCACGATGCCAATGGAGCCACTTAGATCAATGTCATAGATCGATTTTTCTGCTTCGTCATCGGTGCCGATAAGCCAAACACCCGCTTCTTGCATCTCTTTCATACTGCGAACTAGATTGGTCACCGTAATCACTGGCATGACTTCAGATGCACCGCTAGATACTTTGCTCACTGTGGCATTGATTGAGGCAGAACGATCTTTTGGGATTACTACTGCATCTACGCCAGCACCATCTGCAACGCGCAAACAAGCGCCAAAGTTATGGGGATCCGTTACCCCATCTAATACCAGGAACAATGGCTTTTGCTTGGCCTCTTCAACATCCTCAACCACTTCAGTAATCGTGCGTGCAATCGTCATTTTTTCAGCCAAGGCCACCACGCCCTGATGACGATCATGACCAGCCAATTTATGTAAACGCTCTGCATCTGCAGCATGTAGTCTTTCACCGAGCATTTCTTCAGCTTGCTTTAAAAAGTCCCCCATACGACGATCGCGACGGCTTGGATCAAAGTAAACTGACTTTAGGCTATCTGGATCTACTCGCAAACGTGCTTGTACTGCATGAAAGCCAACTAATATTTGTTTCATGGTTTTATCTAATCAATTCTTTATTTGCGTCTAGCATTAGTGCTGCGAACTGGCGGCTTGGAGCCAGCAGGCTTACCAATAGATCTACCTTGCTTGTTCGCCTTGCCATTTTTTCGGCTCGCCTTACTTTTGGATTGGGTAGCCCCCAGCGTTCCTGCTGACTTAGCCGCATTCACATTGATGCCACCGGGTTTTTGAGGCGTCTTATTAGCTGGTCTACTCTTTTTAGATGCGGCACGCTTATTCGGTCTGCCAGTATCTGTAGCTAATATCAACTGACGGCGGGTATTTGAACCACCGGGCTCTAAACCAACAGCCTTCACTAGACTGAATTCAATTTTGCGCGCGTCCAGGTCTACCCTACTCACCAAGACATGCACACGATCACCTAAGCGATAACGAATACCAGTTCGCTCTCCGCGCAATTCTTGGCGCGCCTCGTCATACTGGAAATAATCACCGCCTAATTCAGTGACATGGACCATACCTTCAACAAATAAATTTTCAAGTTGAATAAACAATCCAAAATTAGCGACACTAGTCACACTACCCGCGTACTCCTGGCCAAGATGGTCTCGCATGTAGTAGCACTTAAGCCAAGCCTCAACATCACGAGAGGCTTCATCAGCCCGTCGTTCATTAGAAGAGCAATGAACACCTAATTGACCCCAGATAGGTAAAGCTGCGTTAGCCCCCTTCGGCACTCTCGTACCTTTTGCTGGCCCTGCTTTTGCATCACTTTGGGATTTTTTAGCGTTAACTGCATTCTCACGACCTTTGCCCTTACGAGGCAATGTGAGATTGAGCGGCACCTTAGGCGGCAATACAGGCACATAAGGTTTTTTCTGCAGAATGGATTTAATCACCCGATGGGTTAGCAAATCAGGATATCGACGAATTGGGCTCGTGAAGTGAGAGTACGCAGGATAAGCTAGGCCAAAATGGCCTTCATTATCCGGCTGGTACATCGCTTGCTGCATTGAACGCAATACCACCGACTGCAACATATTCGCATCAGGTCGATCTTTGATTTCACGCATGAGTTTTGCAAAATCTTTAGGCTTAGGCTTCTCACCGCCGCCCAAAGAAAGCCCCGATGTTCTGAGAACTTGTCTTAGGGTGACCAATTTTTCTTCGGATGGCTCACCGTGCACTCGATAAAGACTGAGGTGCTTGTTCTTATCAATGTAGTCAGCAGCACAGACGTTGGCCGTCAACATACATTCTTCAATCAAACGGTGGGCATCGTTTCGAATACGAGGTTCAATACGCAGAATCTTGCCCAGCTCATTGCTTATGATTTGCGTCTCAGTCGTATCAAACTCAATCGCCCCACGCTTCTCACGTGCTGCTAATAGGATCTTGTATAGAGAATATAAATTGGTGAGTAGCGGACGGAATTGGGCAAAGCGCGCTGCTTCCGGCCCCTTACTATTTGAGAGAATCTCCCAAACTGTATCGTAAGTAAAGCGCTGTGCAGAATGCATGACTGCAGGGTAGAACTGATAAGCCAAAACAATACCGTTGTTATCCACTACGGAATCGCACACCATACACAGGCGATCAACCCCAGGATTGAGAGAGCAAAGACCATTAGAGATCTTCTCAGGCAACATGGGAATCACCCGTCTTGGGAAATAAACAGAGGTTGCACGCAGCAAACCCTCGTCATCTAAAGGGTGACCAGGCTTCACATAGTGAGAGACGTCAGCAATGGCAACAATCAGACGCCATGCCTTAGTCTTACCGTACATTACCGGCTCACAATAGACCGCATCATCGAAATCTCGTGCATCAGCACCATCAATAGTGACTAAAGGCACATCACGTAAGTCAACTCGCCCTTCTAAGTCTGCTTGCTGAACACTATCAGGCAATGCTGCTGCTTCTTTCATGGCAGCCGCAGAAAACTCATGAGGCACGCCATACTTGCGCACAGCGATTTCAATTTCCATACCTGGATCATCAATCTCACCGAGAACCTCTACTACACGGCCAACTGCCTGACGATAGCTATCTGGGTAATCAATGATTTCAACACTCACTACTTGACCTAGCTTTGCGTTACCTTGACCCTTAGGTGGAATCAAAATATCGTGGCCGATACGCTTATCTTCTGGCGCAACAATCAGTACACCATTCTCGTTTAAGAGGCGCCCAATGACTACTTTATTAGCATGAAGTACGACCTCAACGATCTGCCCTTCAGGACGACCACGTCGATCAGTTCCAAGTACTCTGACATTGACTCGATCGCCGTGCATCACGCGCGACATCTCTCTTTCAGAGAGAAATATATCTTCACCACCATCATCGGGAATGACAAATCCAAATCCATCTCGATGCCCTTGGACCGTCCCTAAACGGTCAGCCTCGCGTGGCACCAAGTCTTTTGCTTTACGCATTTAATTCCTTCGGCAATACATGCCCTATCTATATATCTACTGATATCTTTATTGTTATGAATAAGGCTTACTGTATCAAACCATCAAGTCTGCACGGAAAAAGCCAAATTAGCTGAGAAATACCCTCAAAAGGCGCTCCCTCTATAATAGTGGCATGCCCAGGTGGCGAAATTGGTAGACGCACCAGCTTCAGGTGCTGGCGATCGTAAGGTTGTGGGGGTTCGAGTCCCTTCCTGGGCACCAAACTCTCTTGCTAAGACCTATATGGGGGCGAAAGTACCCTTTTCAATAGCACTGGCACCCCTGGAAAATTAGAGCCCCATCGTTCGATGCAAAATCTTGGGTTTCATTTCTTCCCAAAGACCCTCGAAGTCTTCGATCTTGGACTCTGATAACTCCATGGGCTCAAAGAGACCTCCGAACACAATCGTTTGCTTCTTCACTAAGGTCTTCTCAAACTCCGACAGGCCAATTGGCTTGTCATCAATATCCCTTGTCAACTCTGCAGAACAGACAATCGCATCTTGATCATCCTGATCCACAACAGCAAATTCAATATATTGTTGATTCTTTTCCACAATGACCAAAGTCCCTCTGGCGCAACAAACAGCCTCATGCTCTTTGACAATGTAAGATAGAAATTGATTCTCCTCATCTTTCTCCATGCGCAGATCATCGATGAAAAAGAGAAATTGATCTCCCTGCCCGTTCACCAATGTAAAGACTTTGGGGGTAACGCCATGGCCCAATACTAGATTGCGGTAATAGGACGATATTTCTACGGCAAGGTTTTCTGCAAAGAGATGCATAAGAAAAATAAAGTGAAGGGATGTTTAAGATAAATGCTTCTTCAGAAACTCAAGCGAGCGTTTCCAGGCCAATTCAGAAGACTCATGATGGTATTGCAAGGGTGCCAAGCCACGCTTATCTGATTGGGGATTTGCAAAAGCATGCTTAGCGTCGTAGCGATGAAATTCATACTCGACACCTGCGCTTTTTAACTTCTGCTCCAACTCATCAACGCTGGCTGGTGAGAAAAATTCATCCTGCATCGACCAATGCCCCATCATGGGCTTAGTAATATTTTTTGCATCCACAAATTCTGCTGGCGGATTACCATACCAAACTACCGTTGCATCCAACTCAGGTACAAAGCAGGCAGACAGCACTGTCAGCGCTCCACCCATACAAAAACCAGTCACAGCCACTTTTGAGCTACCAGTAGCTTTGAGATATTGAACGGCTCCACGAATATCTTGAGAAGCGGCATCGCCAAAATTTAAATCATTCATCAAATGCTCTGCCTCATGAGCCTCTAGCGCCAATTTGCCACGATATAAATCGGGAACTAATGCGCGATAACCGGCCTGGGCTAAGCGATCAGCCACTTCTTTAATTTGATCATCCATACCCCACCACTCCTGAATCACCACCACTCCAGGGGCATTTGGCTTATTAGGTGGCTCCACTAAATAGCCGTCAACTGTTTTGCCATCAGGTCTTGTAAATTGCACCATAGTCGCTCCTTTACGTTTTTTTAGTATCTGAATGAATATATCCTACCAGCCAAATTGTGATGAGCCCACAAAATACTGCGCCATAACCCACGATGTTGTAGTGCTCCATCTTGCCATCGGGGCCGATAGTGACCACCATTCCGGCCAGGACAGTCGCAATACCCGATGCGAACATTTGAACTGATCCAATCAAGCTCATAAAGGTTCCGCGGATTTTATTTTCCACCACCTGACTTACCATGGCCATTGCAGGAATCATTCTTCCTGATACCAAAATAAAGAATGCTGTTGAGTTGATGAGCACAATCCACAGAGGGGTCACTGGCAAATTGGTAGTCACTAGCAATGGAACGAGACTCACTACCGCCAAGAATCGAAACACCTTTACCTTGCCGTATTGATCTGCCATATGACCAATGAAACGGGAGCTCATCAGGGTTGCGATGCCCCCGCACAGATAAATCAGAGAAATATAAGAACTATCAATGCCCACATTCGAGGTCAGATAGAGCGCAATATAGGGAATCACCGAGAATCCCGTGATCATGATGAAGGCCATAAAGATAAAGGCCTTGATATGCTGGTGCGCAAGCAAAATCTTCAAGATTTGACTCATGCGACTACCCTCATGAACGTGATCTAGATGTCCAGCGATCTTGGGAATATTGCGATAGCCTAAATACAAAATCAATAATGAGATCAGCGCGATAAAGAAAAATGGAGCACGCCATCCCAAGAAAGTAATGTGGTGCGCTAGAAATAAACTGAGCGGCACGCCCGCAACCGTAGAGACCGAGAAAGCAGCCATCACAGTTCCCAGAGCCTTTCCTCTTCGCTCAAACGGAATGGAATCAGCCACAATAGTCTGCACCAATGAGCCTAAGATGCCGCCAAATGCTCCAGCAAATGCACGTGCAATAAAAAGGCTTTCATAGCTAGGCGCTAAACCACAGGCCAAAGTCGCCACAATAAAACAGGCATACAAACTCAGTAGTAATTGGCGACGCTCAAAGCGATCAACATAGTAAGTGGCAAAGATCCCTGCGATCGCAGCGGCAAAGGTATAAGAAGAAAGTAATAGGCCAAATTGATGCGTATTGATATTGAGCTCTGAAATAAACTCTGGCCCCAAGGGCATCATGATCATGAAGTCCAAGATATGGGTGAACTGAATCCCCGCTAGCGCGAACAAGAAGAAACGTTCTTTTCTCTGTTTTTCCGGAGATGCTGGTGCGTTCAATGCAGGCTTTACTTGAATTAGAGGAGTATGTCATTATCAACCTTAAGACCAATCCCCGTTTCAGATACCCCACTAGATTTAGCTAATGAATACCTTCCTCAGCAACTACCCTTTTCTTTTGCCTCTATTAAAAGAGATCCTAGTCGGGACCTTTCTCTTATTGATCATTCTCATTTATCACGGCAGTGCCATTAATAAAGTAACCATGAGATTTGATCGCCTAACTGAGAACAATTTGGCAAAAAAACAGTACAGCTGGGTGTTTTTCCATTTATATGTAGCCTTTAACTCCTTAGCCTTAATTCATATTTTTGAAGTCCTACTTTGGGCAGTCTTTTTAAGACTGCTAGGCCTCGTAGATGACACCCTGACCGCCATCATCTTTTCTGGTAGTTGCTACACCACCGTAGGCTTTGCTCCTGATAGCCTCCCATATGGGTGGAAAAGCTTGGCTTTCTTTATCGCATTTACTGGCCTCTTCTCCCTGGCTTGGACTACCTCAGCCATGATCAATATGACCAATGTCTACAGACAGGCCTGGAGAGCCAAATACCAACACAAATATCATTGATGTGCTGTCCTGCAACAATTTTGCTAAATGAGGAGTATCATTAGGGTATACCCTTAAGGAGATGCAAAATGGCACATTCAAACTCAGTACAGTTTCACGATTCAACCATCTTTAGTTTTAAGCCTTTATTCGCTATTCGCGACTTTTTTATCCTACTTGCCTCAGCCTGGGCTGAAGCTAAGATGATGGAACAGAAAAGTCACAAAAACAGCGCAAATTGGTAGTAAAAAACCGATTTTTTAGCGTTTTTAGGTATTAAATGACCTAATATGATCAAAAAAGCCTCTATTTCTTTTAGAGGCTTTTTTCTTGGGTGTTTTATAGCTTTTTGATACCCTATCGCTTGCGGTAATAACCATAAACACAACGATTTCCACCTCTCGAAGGGTCATGGGTATCTTGAATCTTTCCATCAATAATCGCAGTTAAGTGCTTGGAAACCTTAACAATTAGCACGCCTTCAGGAAGCTCATTTGGCCTTAGGTGCACCTGACACCCTGCCCCGACTTTCATGGTGGGAACCCACTCAAAACCAAGTGCAATGATGTAATCATGAAAGACGTTTCGATGATTGCCATTGCGCGGAGATGAGCCGGTCTGATTTAAGCGCCGAGCTAGCTTATCGTTGCGTAGATCCGCATAGCTGGCATTGGCGGCCCTTAAGTCCTCATAGACCTTTAGGTAAGGCAAATTCGCTGCGATTGCAATAGATCGAACCACACAATCGCCAGCTCCCCCTTTAAAGCCAGCCGCCTCCCTACCCCCATCATTTCTCTGAAATGGGTAAGTTGGCACGGAGCGTGCAAAGGGATTTAAGAAGCTGAACATATCTTCATTATCTGGCCAGAGGCTTGAGTCTCAAAACAAAAATGGATTTGCCTCACGACAAATCCATTCTGCCAAAAGATGAGCCCAGCTATTTAAGCGTAAGCCTTCTTTACTTCAAGACGCCATGCATGGAGTAATGGCTCGGTATAGCCATTTGGCTGTTCAAGACCCTTGAAGATGAGATCACTAGCTGCTTTATACGCATAGGAATCTTTGTAGTTTGGCATCATCGGCTTATACAAAGCATCGCCAGCATTCTGACCATCCACCACTTTAGCCATGCGCTGCAAGCTCTCATTCACCTGATCCGCAGTCACAATGCCATGCAATAACCAGTTCGCAATATGCTGGCTTGAAATACGCAATGTCGCACGGTCTTCCATTAGGCCCACGTTATGAATATCAGGCACCTTAGAGCAACCAACACCTTGATCGATCCAACGAACCACATAACCCAAGATACCCTGGCAGTTGTTGTCTAACTCCTGCTGAATCTCTTCCTTAGACCAGTTTGCCTTTTCAACTACGGGAACAGTTAACAAATCATTGATCAGCGCTTCAGCTTCAGCTGCGGTATCTAACTTTTCCATTTCCTTTTGTAGCTCAGCTACATTGACTTGATGGTAGTGCAAGGCATGTAAGGTCGCGGCTGTTGGTGAAGGAACCCAAGCCGTATTAGCGCCGGCCTTTGGATGAACAATTTTCTGCTCAACCATGGCTTTCATCATATCGGGCATAGCCCACATACCCTTACCGATTTGCGCACGACCACGTAGACCACAATCTAGACCAGCAAAAACGTTACGACGCTCGTAAGCAGATAACCACTTGCTGGTCTTCATATCGCCCTTACGCATCATTGGGCCTGCATACATCGCGGTGTGCATTTCATCACCAGTACGATCCAAGAAGCCGGTATTAATAAAGGCAACCCGTGCACCTGCAGCAGCAATTGCTGCCTTAATGTTGGCGCTCATACGACGCTCTTCATCCATGATGCCAAGCTTCACGGTATCTGCTGGTAAACCCAATAACTTTTCAACACGGCCAAAGAGCTCCGCAGCAAATGCCACTTCTTCTGGGCTGTGCATTTTGGGTTTAACGATATAAACAGAACCCTTACGTGTATTGCCAATCGCCTGGCTAGCAGGACGATTAATGTCATACAAGGCAATTAATACTGTCACTACTGCATCCAAGATGCCTTCGTAGATCTCTTTACCTTCGCCGGTCATAATTGCTGGGTTGGTCATCAAGTGGCCTACATTACGCAGGAACAAGAGTGAGCGGCCATGTAAGGTCACAATGCCATCTTTTGCATTGACAGCACCGATGCCCGCTTTGTATTGACGATCCGGATTGAGTGCGCGGGTGATTGTTTTGCCACCCTTACTGACTTGCTCAACTAAAGTACCCTTCAAGATACCGAGCCAGTTTTCATAGGCAAGGACTTTGTCATCGGCATCGACTGCTGCGATAGAGTCTTCCAAATCCAAAATAGTAGATAAAGCTGCTTCCAAAACGACATCGTTAATGCCAGCAGGATCGCTAGCACCAATGGTTTTGCTCTTATCAATTTCAATATCAATATGCACACCGTTGTTGCGCAATAAGACCGAGCTTGGCGCAGCTGCATCACCTTGATATCCTACAAATTGCTTCTCATCAGCTAAGCCAGTAGAGCCACCATCTTTCAATTTGATAGACAGCTTATTGCTATCCACTGTGTATGCCACAGAGTCACGATGAGAGCCTTTAGCTAAAGGAGCGGCTTGATCTAAAAAGTTACGAGCAAAGGCCACCACCTTAGCGCCACGAATTGGGTTGTATCCGCCAGCTTTAGTAGCACCATCTTCTTCTGAGAGCACATCAGTGCCATACAAAGCATCGTACAAAGAACCCCAACGCGCATTTGCTGCATTCAATGCATAGCGCGCATTGAGAACTGGAACGACTAATTGTGGGCCAGCTTGGAGAGCAAGCTCATCATCCACATTTTGTGTAGTGCCAACAACCTTACCTGGCACTTCATCTAAATACCCAATTTGCTTCAAGAATTGACGATAGGCAGGCATATCCTTGATTGGACCTGGATTGGCTTGATGCCATTTATCTAAATCTACTTGAATACGGTCACGCTTAGCCAGCAATGCATCGTTCTTGGGTGTGAGATCTTTGACGATCTGATCAAAGCCTTCCCAAAAATCTGCACTTTTAATACCCGTTCCAGGAAGAACTTTGTCTTCAATAAAACGATAAAGAGGGGTTGCAACTTGGAGGCTATTACAGGTGGTGCGCGCAGTCATTTTGTAAACCTTTGTTTCTAAGACTTAAGTTAATAAAAAAAGAGAATCGAATATTGTTAATCAATCTTGGAATGGGTGCTGGAGCAAGATGGTTTCATCACGCTCAGGACCTGTAGATACCATGGCAATTGGCTTACCAGCAACTTGCTCGATACGACGTAGGAAGTTTTGAGCTTCTACTGGTAGCTTATCCCATTCGCGAATGCCGAATGTAGTGCCTTTCCAGCCCGGGAAATCTTCATAGATTGGCTCGCAACGGGCTACGGATTCAGCACCACGTGGCAATACATCTAATTTTTGACCATCTAAGTGATAACCAACGCATAAACGAATCGTTTCAAAGCCATCAAGCACATCAAGCTTAGTAATGCATAAGCCTGATAAACCGTTGATCTGAATCGAGCGCTTTAAGGCAGCCGCATCCAACCAACCAGTACGACGTGGCCGCCCAGTCACTGAACCAAATTCTTTACCAACTTCAGCCAGACGAATACCAACTAGATCTTGCTTGCTTGGATTGTCATGATCATATAGCTCGCTTGGGAATGGTCCTGCGCCAACGCGAGTGCAATAGGCTTTAGTAATACCCAAGATATATTGAAGCGAATCAGGGCCAACGCCTGAACCAGCAGCTGCATTACCTGCCACACAGTTACTAGAAGTAACATAAGGATAGGTGCCGTGATCAATATCAAGCAAGGTTCCTTGTGCGCCTTCAAATAATAAATTTTGGCCCGCCTGCTCAACGGCATAAAGTGCACTGGATACATCCACCACCATCGGCTTGAGTCGCTCAGCATAAGACATTGCCTCAGCCAAAGTCTTTTCATAACTTACTGGCTCAGCGCCATAGTAATTTGTCAGCATGAAGTTGTGATAATCCAAGTTCTCACTTAACTGCTCAGCAAACTTCTCTGGATAGAATAAATCCTGTACGCGTAGTGCACGACGCGCAACCTTATCTTCATAAGCAGGACCGATGCCGCGACCAGTAGTGCCGATTTTGGCTTCTCCACGTTTTTTTTCACGCGCATGATCAATCGCTACGTGATAAGGCAGAATCAAAGTCGTTGCTTCCGAAATCTTCAAACGAGATTGAACATCGAGACCAGCCGCTTCAAGCTCTCCAATTTCTTTAAAGAGCGCTTCTGGTGACAGAACGACGCCATTGCCGATATAGCAAATCACTTCCTTGTGCATGATTCCGGAAGGAATCAAACGTAAGATGGTCTTCTTATCGCCAATGATTAAGGTATGACCTGCGTTATGACCACCCTGAAATCGAACAACTGCTTTTGCATGATCCGTTAACCAATCCACCACCTTACCTTTGCCTTCATCACCCCACTGAGTGCCAATGACAACGACGTTACGACCTTTAGCTTGCTGCTTTGAAGACATATTGAAATCCAAAAGATAATTACAAAATAGGTTTATTTCTCAAGCAAATATGGCGTGCTTATTTTTTCTGCACAACTTCCCATGCATTGCCCTGCTTTACTAATTCACGATCGCACTCATATTCAGCAGACTCGACTGCACCGCCTGCGAGCACCTGAATAACGACCTCTCCACGATTTCGCAATTGCTCTATGGTGGCATTCAAGGCAGTGTCATCCAACCAAGGTGCTGCAATCGCCATCCTGCGAACGTTTAATGGAGATAGATTTGCCAAGGTTAATAAATCCAAGGAGAAACCGGTAGCTGGACGTGAGCGACCAAAAGCCTGACCAACATGATCATAACGACCACCTCGCGCAATCGGCTGAGGCAACTTCTCTACATAGGCAGCAAACATGACACCGCTGTGATATTGGTAGCCACGCAGATCCGATAAATCAATACTGAGCTCTAAACCATCAGACAAGTTTGCAGTAATGGCAACTAAACGCTCAAGATCACTCAAGGCCTGATCAATTGAAGCATGCTGAGGGAGCACTTTTTTCGCTTTTACCAATACTTCAGAGCAAGGACCATTCAATTCAGTGAGCGCCATTAATGCTTGGGCTGTTTTAGCTGGTAAACGTGTCGCCCATTGAGTGAGGCGCGGGCGATCTTTGCTTTGCAACAGATCGTATAGCTCCTCAATCGATTCTTTATCCAAAGCTTGCCCATCCAAAAGACCCATCAAGATACCTGCGTGAGATAAGTCGAGATAAACCTTACTTAAGCCAGCAAGCCCTAATGTCTTAAGGAGTAATGAGATTGCTTCAAAATCCGCTTCCCAAGTGGCGCATCCGTAGATTTCGGCTCCGAGCTGCAATTGCTCACGCGCAGAACTACCCACTGGAGTACGTGCATGGGCAACTGTACCCGCATAACAGAGACGCGTCACACCAGCTCGGTTTAATAAGTGAGCATCAATGCGAGCGACTTGAGGCGTGATGTCTGCGCGCAGCCCTAGAGTACGACCGGACAATTGATCAACCAATTTAAAGGTTTGTAAATTGAGATCTGAACCAGTACCCGTTAACAAGGAATCCAAAAACTCCAGAATGGGAGGCGCAACTAATTCATAACCATAGGATTGATATAAATCCAGAATGCTACGACGCAAACTCTCTACCTTGCGAGCCTCTGCCGGCAATACGTCTGCAATATCTTCAGGAAGCAACCAACGATTCATGATGTAAACAATTCACTCTCTTATTTTTTACGCATGAACTTGAAGAAATCGCTATTAGGCTCAACCACCATGACATCCCTCTTGTCTTTGAAGGAATTTCGATAGGCTTCTAAGCTTTGATAGAACTGTGCAAACTGTGCATCGCGACCAAAGGCCTCTGCATATAGAGCGGTAGCTTTAGCATCACCAGCACCTTTAATCTTTTGAGCATCTCTATAGGCTTCCGCCAAAATCGTGTCACGTTGACGTTCTGCATTTGCGCGAATCTTGTCAGACTCTGCCGCACCAGTAGAGCGCAACTCATTGGCGACCCGTTTACGCTCTGCCTCCATGCGTCGATAGACTGAGTCGCTAATCTCTGCCAAGAGGTCAACCCGCTTGAGGCGTACATCCACGATTTCAACACCGATATCAGAAGCATCATCAGCCACTTTTTTACGAATGCCCTGCATGACTTGTTCACGCTGATCAGAAATCAATTCCCGCACAGTGCGCTTCGTAAACTCTTCATTCAATGCGGAGCGAACCAATTGAGTGAGGCGATCTTGGGCTAAACGCTCATCTCCTTTAAAGCTAATAAAGAATTTACGTGGATCAACAATGCGCCATTTCACATAAGAATCAACTAATAAATTCTTTTTCTCAGCAGTAATGAAACGCTCTGCTTCAGGATTATCGATGGTCAAAATGCGGCGATCAAAAAAGCGCACGCTCTCAAATGGCGCTGGGTATTTAATTTGTAGGCCCGGTTTTTCAATCACTCGAACAATTTGTCCAAATGAGAACACCACAGCGAACTTACGCTGATCAACAACAAAAATACTTGAGGAGAGAATGTATACCAGGACAATAAAAGCAATGCCAGCTGCAATCAGACGATTCATATTCATTATCTTGCCTCCCGATCACGACTACGCAAGCCATCGCGTTTATCTGCGTTACTTGCGGCTGGTGAGCTAGGCACTGAAGAACTTGCTGTAGGAGCTGGATTATTAACGCCAGTAGCGCCGCCTACAGTAACCGATCCAGTTGGTGTTGTCGCAGCATTCGCTTGTCCACTAGCGGCTTGTGCACTTTCAGCGCTAACTTGAGCAACAATCTTATCCAATGGTAGATACAAGAGGCTATTACTCTTGGTGGTATCGACTAAGACCTTAGTGACATTGCCATACATCTCACGCATGCTGTCGATGTACATCCGATCACGCGTTACTTGAGGTGCTTTTGCATACTCCACTAATACTTGCTTGAAGCGTGCAGCATCACCCTCTGCGGTTGCAACCACTCGGGCCTTATAACCTTCTGCCTCCTGAATTAAGCGAGCACCAGTACCCTTGGCACGCGGAATAATGTCATTGGCATAAGCCTGACCTTCACTCTTTAAACGCTCCTGATCCTGACCTGCTTTAACTGCATCATCAAAGGCAGCTTGCACCTGCTCAGGGGGTTGTACGTTTTGTACAGTGACGCTCGTTACATAAATACCGGTTTTGTAGCTATCTAAGATTTTCTGGATTGAGTTTGCTAAGTCAACACCAATCTTTTCACGCCCTTCATAAAGGACGGTATCCATCTTGCTACGTGCAACGATTTCTCGAACTGCTGTTTCAGCAGCCTGAATAACAGCCGCATCAGGATCGCGATTATTAAACAAATAATCTGTTGGATCTTTCAAGCGATATTGAACAGCAAACCGGACATCAATAATGTTTTCATCTTCAGTCAACATCGAAGAATCTTTTTGGTTCGTTGCTTTAATCAGGACAGGGCGACCTACTTCAACTGAGCGCACGCCAGATAAATTGACTGTTTCATCTGCCTGAACGGGCCAAGGCATGCGCCAATTAATACCAGGCTTAGCGGTGTAGTCGTATTTACCAAAGGTCATCACAACACCGGCTTGACCCTCTTGAATAATAAAAAAGCCACTACAAATCCAAATAAAGAAAACGCCTGCCGCTGCTATCAGAATGCTGGCTTTAGATCCGAAAGGATTGGTGAACTCAAAGCTAGGCGTATTACCACCACCGCCACCCTGACCACCACGCTGTGATGGCGGAGGAATATCACCTACGTTGGGTTTATTGGCAGGCTGACTTGCACCAGGCCTTTTCTTGCCACCAAAAATTCCAGCTAAGCGATCATTGAAATCACGCCAGAGCTCATCTAGATCGGGTGGGCCATCTGGCTTTGCGGCTGGTGGTGTTGAAGGATTGTTTGGCTGGGTCTCAACAGGTTGATTACCATTACCGGGATCTGCTTTTGGAGCTTGATCGTTCGCCTGCCCATCTTTGGCATCTTTAGATCCACCAGAATTGTGGCTATTGCCCCAACCTGGATCATTGACCGAAAAGAGGTCTAAAAATTTACGCGTCATTAGGAATATAGCTTCGGTTAGAAATCGGGTTAAATTCGGAGGACTCTGGTCGTTCGGGTAAAGGCGCTAAAAACTCGTCCGGGGCCATTTGCTTCTTGGCACGGTTGTGTTCGACCCTTATTCTATCAGTCATTTGCGAGCATTCCGCTAGAGCCGACCGGAGTAAATCCAGCCCTAAGCCAGTCTGGGCTGATAGGAAAACCTGGCTTGGGAAGCCATTGGCGTCCCGCTCCAGAACAGCCCCACGGGTAAAGGTTTGGGGCATGAGATCAATCTTATTCATCACCTCAATGCGGGGGATGTCATCAGCCCCAATTTCCTCTAAAACTGCCTCTACTTCGGCTTTTTGCTCCCTGGAAACAGGGCTACAAGCATCAATTACGTGCAAAATCAGGTCGGCATGAATAGTCTCGTCCAAAGTGGCCCTAAAAGCCTCCACCAGCTGGTGCGGCAAATCCCGTATAAAACCCACCGTATCCGACACCACAATCGAACCAACACCCTCTAAATGCACCTTTCTGGAGGTGGTATCTAGGGTGGCAAAAAGCTGATCGGCAGCGTATGTCCCTGCTTTTGTGAGGGCATTAAATAAGGTGGACTTACCGGCATTGGTATAGCCCACCAAGGAGACGGAAAACACATCCTTACGGTTGCGAGCTCTTCTTTGGGTTCTTTGTTGACGCTGTAATTTCTCTAACTCATTCTCTAGACGTTTCGCTTTGGTCGCTAACATACGGCGATCGAGCTCCATCTGCGTTTCGCCTGGACCGCCACGCACACCGATACCACCACGTTGACGCTCCAAGTGACTCCAAGCCCTCACCAATCGAGACATCCGATAACGCACTTGCGCTAATTCAACTTGAGTCTTACCTATATGACTCTGAGCTCTTTGACTAAAAATGTCCAAAATTAAGCCCGTTCGGTCCATCACATGACGGCCGATATGGCGCTCTAAATTGCGTTGCTGGGTTGGAGAAAGTGGATGATTAAAAATGGCGAGCTCTGCATCATGCTCCTCCATTAATCGCTTGATCTCATTTGCTTTACCAGAACCAATAAATAAAGCGGGATCCGTTCTACCCTTACGCGCAATGACAGTAGCTGTAGGTATAGAGCCAGCGCTATCAGCCAAAAGACTGAGTTCGGCCATGCTGTCTGCAAAATCCTCGCGCCCAGTATCAACACCTACTAAGACAGCGCGCGGCGCATCAACTCCAGTGTTATACAGAGCTGCCTTCTTCTAATCGAAATTCAATCGCACGTGCAGGAACAATCGTAGAGATTGCATGCTTATAAACCATCTGAGTAACGGTGTTACGTAGCAGCACAACATATTGATCAAACGACTCAATATTGCCTTGTAATTTAATCCCGTTTACCAAATAAATTGAAACGGGAACGTGCTCCTTACGGAGGGCATTCAAAAATGGATCTTGAAGTAATTGGATTTTGTTGTTATTCATACTGCTCCTTATTGATCTTTTATTTTGGGAGTCTTGCTTTTTTTGGTGGCTTCTTAATGCGCTTTTTTAACTCTCTTACAAATCCTACAAGGTTCTATATTGGGCTCAATCCCTAAAAATCAAGCCCTAATTGAAAGCTTATCTCAAATCACCGTTTTTTGCCTTTTTTTCCTTTATCCGCATCGACGTAAGGGTTCTTTGCCGTATTCATCTGAATACGCAAAGGCGTTCCTCGCAACTTAAAGACATCCCTAAATCGACCCTCTAAGTATCGTTTGTAGCTATCAGTCACGCCACTGAGCGAAGTACCATGAATCACCACAATGGGAGGATTCATGCCCCCTTGGTGTGCATAGCGTAATTTAGGACGTCCCATGCCAACCCGTTTAGGCTGCTGATGTTCAATCGCTTCTTGCAAGATACGGGTTAAACGTGGGGTTGGCAATTTCGCCATTGCAGCAGCATAGGCAGCATCGACATCTTTGAACAATTCTTTGAGACCGGTGCCCTTTTTAGCCGAAATAGGATGCACATTAGCGAAATCCAAGAATCGCAGTTTTTGCGCAATCTCTAAACGCGCACGCTCTTTCACGTAGGCATCAATGCCATCCCATTTATTGACAGCCACCACTAAAGCACGGCCTGCTTCCACAATAAATCCAGCGATATGCGCATCTTGCTCTGAAATATCTTGTTGTGCATCCAGCATCAGAATCACGACATTGCAATCCGCAATCGCTTGCAGTGTTTTCACTACAGAGAATTTTTCAATCGCTTCAAAAACTTTTCCGCGACGACGCAAGCCCGCGGTATCAACCAAGATATAAGGCTTGCCATTACGTTCGAAGGGAACCTCAATCGCATCACGTGTGGTCCCAGGCATATCAAACGCAATGACACGCTCTTCACCAATCAACTTATTAATCAAAGTAGATTTGCCCACATTGGGGCGTCCTACTACCGCAATCTTCATCGGACGATTTGGATCGTTTGCAGCCTCTTCCTCTTCAGGCTCTGGGATTCCGAGTGTATCTAAAGCGTCGTCGATTAAGCCACGAACACCATCACCATGGGCTGATGAAATCGGGAAAGGCTCACCTAAACCTAACTCATGAAAGTCTGCAGTCACAACGCCTGCCTGCATCCCTTCCGTCTTATTGACAGCCAAAATTACAGGACGTCCGGTCTTGCGCAAAAAGTCTGCAATCACGCGATCTTGTGGCGCCATACCTAAGCGGCCATCAACCAAGAAGATGATGATGTCTGACTCAGCAACCGCTTGCTTGGTTTGCTTCGCCATCTCCGCAACAATGCCAGTCTTAGCAACAGGCTCGAATCCACCGGTATCAACGCAAATGAAAGCGCGTTCGCCAATTCGACCTTTACCGTAATGGCGATCTCTAGTTAAACCTGAAAAATCTGCTACCAATGCATCACGTGAACGTGTGAGGCGATTAAAGAGAGTCGACTTCCCGACATTGGGACGACCGACAATAGTGATGACTGGATTCATTTTGGACTGTACGCCGCTAGTTTTCCACCTTGAGATTGAATCAAGATGAGGCCGCCTACTGCAATAGGAGCGGCTGTGATTGGACTGCTATCGTGTCGAAAGCGGGCAATATTGTCGCCATTCGACTGTGAAAATGCATGGACGTAGCCTTCGGCATCGCCCATCAACAACACTCGGCCAATTGCAAGAGACTCTCCTACATTACGGAAAGTCAATTTGGTATTTTCCCAAACCAGGGTTCCATCCTTAGTAGCGAAAGCAGAAATATGGGATTTTTCATTTGATGAGAACACTAATTCAGCGCTTTGAGCGGTACCGGTATAACTAGAAAAATCTTTGTACCACAATAGATTTCCAGTTCTCACCTGACCACATCCAATACGACCTTGGTAAGACACTGCACAGACTGCCTCGCCTTCCAGGCTTGGCTTGGCAGTGACATCATTCAGTCGCTCAATTTCTGAGAAACCTTTTGGAAAAGAAATGGGGGTCTCCCAAATTAAACCGCCATTAGCAAGTGCAATCATGCCAAAGCGTCCACCAGAGAACCCTGTCACAACCACTTCATTATTAATGGGCAACATGCCATAGCCAACACGTAATGACAGTGCAGCTTGGGGCCGTTGATAATTCCATTTACGAGCACCTGTTTGCGCATCTAAACCCACGAAACGATTGTCTAGCGTACGAACCACAACTACACCGCCAGCAACCACCGGCTCACTTAGTACTTCACTACCAATATTGATGTTCCAAAGCGACTTACCAGAATCATCAAAGGCATAAACCGTCCCTTTAATACCGACAGCAACGGTTGTGCGCCCATCTGTTCCTGGACCAATTGCTAAACGCTCTGGCACTGCTACTTCCCAAACTTTTTTGCCAGTAGCCAAATCAATCTTGCTTAAATTGCCGCTATGCGAGGCTGCATAGACTGCATCCCCGGCAACAGCGGGATGAAAATTAAATGTTTGCGATGAGCCAACATTTGTCTCCCAAATTGGCCGCATTTCAAACTGATTGCTGACCGGCGCTAACTCTGCAGGCTTACGTACACGTGAATTTCCAGAACATCCAATCAAAGCAATCGTTAAAGCCCCTAGAACGAGGGCTGATACCAACTGCTTTGTCATCTGTTTCATCGAAATCATCACTGAGCAACTCCTCCAAGAGCATCCATCTTGACCTTCAAGAGACGACGCGCTTCTTCAGGAAACTCTTTTGCTTGATCTAACTTTTTCCAAGCCTCTTGATAGCTTGCCTTAGCCTCTGCATTTTTCTTTTGGATCAAATACCAGTCGCCACGACGCTCCAACCACAAAGCCTCGAATCCTGGAATTGGCTTTTCTTTCAAAATCTGGTCGGCCTCGGCAAAGTTTTGGTCACCACCCTGCTCGATGAGTTGAGAAACCAAACGCAATTTAGCCAATGCCAAGTAACTGTTATCTGACGCATTCTTTGCTGCCCAACGCAAATAATCGATTGCCTTAGCGCTATCACCAGCATCAGAGGCAATTCTGGCGGCAACCAAACTTGACATAGCTGCGTAAGTGGTCCGAGAAAAATCTTTTTGCAGATCATTTGCAGCACGTAAAGTTTGATCTTTGTCGCCTTTAGTAATCGCAGTAACCATGGTTTCGTAGAGCTTAGAGGCTTCGCTAGCCTGACTATTACGCCACCATTGGTAGCCACTATAGGCTGCATATGCAAACAGAACCGCAGTCAATACACCCGTAATTAGGTTGCGGTACTTTTGCCAAAACGCTTTCAGTTGGTCTATCTGTTCTTGTTCTTCTAGATCTAAAGGCATATCAATCCAAGCTCGTTTATTAGTAATTTATTGTTTTCTATTGCAAATTCGTTCGCGACTAAGCTCATTCTATTCGGAGGCGCCCACTAGAGCCTCAATCACAGCCTCTAACACCCCTTCCAAGGGGACTGCTTTTTGCTCACCACTCGCCCGCAAGTCTTTGAGTTGCGCCTCATCCTTAGCCAATTCGTCTGGCCCAATGATGACGGCAAAGGCTGCACCACTGGCATCAGCCTTCTTCATTTGAGACTTAAAGCTAGCCGATTGGCCATCTGGCGGGCAGAAAAGGATGGTATCAATTCCTGCGCTACGGAGGCGCTCAGCAACAATCATTGCGGTTGTTAGGGTATCGCCGCCTTGATGCAGAACAAATACATCGCATTGGGCCTGCGCTTCTGGAATTGATCCAGAAACCTTCATTAACTCAAGAACGCGCTCCATCCCCATCGCCCAACCACAAGCTGGTGCTGCTTTACCACCCATGCGCTCAATTAATGGATCATAGCGACCACCACCAGCGATGGTGCCTTGAGCACCAAGCTCTTCAGTAATCCACTCAAACACAGTGAGATTGTAGTAATCCAAGCCACGCACTAAACGCGGGTTGATTTTGCAAGGAATGTTATTGGCTTTGAGTAAAGTCTGAACTGAGTTGAAGTGTGCAAGCGATTCTTCTCCTAAGAAATCCAATAATTTAGGCGCACCCTCAATCAATGCCTGCATCTCCGGATTTTTCGAATCCAAAATACGCAATGGATTAGTCAGGAGACGTCGTTGTGAATCCTCATCTAACTGAGTTTGATGCTTTTCAAAATAAGTCACTAAGGCAGCGCGATGTTGCGCACGTTCATTGGCCTGGCCTAAAGAATTAATCTCTAGACGCACTCCTTTTAAACCCAACTCATCCCAAAGTCGCTGACCCATGAGAATGATTTCTGCATCGATATCGGGACCAGCAAATCCTAATGCCTCAATGCCGAATTGATGGAACTGACGATAACGGCCTCGCTGTGGGCGCTCATGGCGAAACATAGGTCCGGTATACCAAAGGCGCTTCGGTCCTTCATACAGCAAATTATTTTCAATTACCGAGCGCACTAAGGCAGCAGTTCCTTCAGGACGAAGCGTCAACTGCTCACCATTCAATCGATCTTCAAAGGAGTACATCTCTTTTTCAACAATGTCGGTAACTTCGCCAATACCCCTTTGGAATACTGCGGTAGCTTCCACAATAGGTGTTCTTAAAAATTCATAGCCATAAGCCCGAGTGAGATCACGTAAGACATGCTCGAGATGAGCCCATTGCGCTGCATCTGCTGGCAGTAAGTCATTCATACCACGGACGCCATTAATTTTTGGAGTCTTTTGAGCTTTTTCTGGCTTGTTTTGATCAGTCATTTTTATTCTTGTTTTGATTACACTTTTGCAGCATAGTTTTGCTTGACGTATTCATCAACAATGACCTGAAAATCTTGCGCAATATTTTCACCGCGCAATGTTTTTACTTTTACGCCATCAACAAATACTGGGGCCGCTGGTGTTTCACCAGTGCCTGGTAATGAAATACCAATATTGGCATGCTTGCTTTCGCCTGGCCCATTCACGATACATCCCATCACTGCTACATTCATATTTTCAACGCCAGGATGGGTCTTTTTCCAAATAGGCATTTGTTGACGGAGATAAGATTGAATATCGGCCGCCAACTCTTGGAAAGTTGTGCTGGTCGTTCTACCGCAACCAGGACAAGCAATCACCATTGGCGTGAAATTACGCAAGCCCATGGTTTGCAAAATTTCCTGTGCAACGATCACTTCGTTTTCTCGTGGAGCACCAGGATCAGGTGTTAATGAAACCCGGATCGTGTCGCCAATACCCTCTTGCAACAAAATTCCCATGGCGGCAGTAGAGGACACAATCCCCTTACTTCCCATACCGGCTTCAGTTAAACCTAAATGCAAAGGATAGTCAGAGCGTCTGGCAAGATCGCGATACACCGCTACCAAATCTTGCACATTGCTCACCTTGCAAGATAAAAGTATTTGATCAGGATTCATGCCCAATTCGACAGCCTTTTCTGCTGACTGCAAAGCAGACTGAATTAACGCCTCAATCATCACCTCTTGTGCAGTCTTTGGATTGGCTAAAGCGGCATTGCTATCCATGATGCTAGCCAAGAGCTCTTGATCTAAGCTTCCCCAGTTCACACCAATACGAATTGGCTTATCGTATTTGCAAGCAGCTTCAATCATCTGCGCAAACTGTGGATCACGTTTCGCGCCCTTACCCACATTGCCTGGATTGATGCGGTATTTAGAGAGCGCCTTAGCGCACTCAGGGTAGTCATTTAATAAGGTGTGGCCGTTGTAATGAAAGTCGCCAATGAGTGGCACTAAGACATCCATCTTGTCCAACTGCTCACGAATATACGGAACTGCTGCAGCAGCTTCTGGCGTGTTCACAGTGATGCGCACCATCTCCGATCCAGCGCGAGCTAATTCTTTTACTTGAATAGCAGTTCCAACCGCATCTGCAGTATCGGTATTGGTCATGGATTGAACGCGCACTGGAGCATCCCCACCAACCGTGATAATGTTGCTTTTCCAAGCAACTGTTGCTTGACGAGTCGCACGCTTTGGCGCTGGACCTAAAGGCAAAGGTGGCAACGATTTCATATCAGCTATCCAATTTTTTAAGCCATTCAATAGGCTGTTCTTGTATTTGAATAATTTCTGCATCATGTACTGCGCGCTCACGAACACGTGTGCGATCTACAACATCCCCCGCCAATTGACCGCAGGCAGCGGCAATATCATCGCCACGCGTCTTACGAACCGTAGCAACCATGCCAGCATCTAACAGAATGCTAGCAAATGCATGAACACGTTGCGCTGGTGAGCGCTTCAGTCCAGATTCTGGGAAAGGATTAAATGGAATCAGGTTCACTTTGCATTTAATATTTCTTAGCAAACGAACTAATTCTTTTGCTTGAATATCGGAGTCATTGACGCCATCTAGCATGCAATATTCGAAGGTTAAAAAATCTCTTGGTGCAAAAGGCAAGTAGCGCTCGCAAGCATCTAACAACTCACGTAGCGGATATTTTTGATTCAGAGGCACTAGTTGATCGCGCAATGCATCATTTGGAGCATGCAATGACACAGCAAGTGCTACAGGGCAGTCTTGTGCCAAGCGATCGATCATTGGAACTACACCAGAGGTGGAAACCGTCACACGCCGACGCGATAAACCGTAAGCTCTATCATCAAGCATCAGACGCAATGCAGAAACAACATTGTCGTAATTAAGCAAAGGCTCGCCCATGCCCATCATGACCACATTAGAAATCACACGGCCTGTATGCTCCCAACCTGGGGTTGGATATTTTTCAATTCTGCGGACAGCCTCTGGATCATTGCGTAACAGGTGCTCTGCAAACCAGAGTTGGCCAATAATTTCACCAGATGTCAGGTTACGAGAAAAGCCTTGATGCCCAGTGGAGCAAAAACGGCAATTCACAGCGCAACCAGCCTGAGATGAGATACATAGAGTACCTCGGTCATCCTCAGGAATAAACACGGACTCAACTGCATTACCAGCACCAACATCTAGCAACCACTTACGGGTGCCGTCAGCCGCATGCTCATCTTTAATAATGGGAAGAGAAAGTACTTCTGCTTTGTCTAGCAATGTTGCTCTAAAGCTTTTTGCTAGATCACTCATGTCATTGATGTCGGATACACCACGCTGATGAATCCATTGCATGAGCTGCTTAGCCCTAAAGGGCTTTTCGTTTAACCCCGCGACATACGCCGCCATTTGGTCGGCGTCAAAATCTAAGAGATTTACGCGCGGGGAGGTCAATGCGCCTACTTATCAATCAATAGGTGGTTGATTAACGATTGAAAACATTCATGCCAGGGAAGAAGAATGCAACTTCCACAGCAGCTGTTTCAGGAGCGTCAGAACCATGAACTGCATTAGCGTCAATGCTGTCAGCAAAATCAGCACGGATAGTACCTTTGTCTGCCTTCTTCGGATCAGTTGCACCCATCAAATCGCGGTTTTTAGCAATAGCACCTTCGCCTTGCAAAACTTGAATCATGACTGGACCAGAAATCATGAATCTCACCAAATCTTTAAAGAAAGGACGGGCTGCATGAACAGCATAGAACTGCTCTGCTTCGGATTGTGAAAGATGCGCCATTTTGGACGCGACAATCTTCAAACCAGCTGATTCAAAACGGTCATAGATTTTGCCGATGACGTTTTTAGCGACAGCATCAGGTTTGATAATAGATAGGGTGCGTTCAATTGCCATTCAAGACTCCAATAGTGATTTCAAAGATATTTGTGAAATAAGGCCAAAAAAGGGATATGGGCCTACAACCCCGCCCTATTTCAACGACCCCCAAATTATACATTGCCTGACCGTATTTACCCCTATATGAGTAGGGCTAAGCCATTGAATTTACAGGGCATAACCCTATGATTTGTAGTCTTTTGCAATAGGGGCTTGAAATTTACCCATTTTGTCTATACTTACAGTCAACAGCCCTTCATGGGCTCTTGATTTAACGATAAAGAAGGAGTCAATATGAGTGATTTGAACTCTTACGGCTTTGGGCAAACCAGCTCAATTAGCACTATTCAGATTCGCAACCGCGTCCTGCGTAATACCTATGCACTATTGGCGCTCTCCATGGTGCCAACTGTCATTGGTGCATGGCTTGGCATTGCTATGGGATTCAACTTCCTGGCACAAAGCCCATTCCTGGGATTTGTGGTGTTTATGGCAGTCGCCTTTGGCTTCTTCTGGGCAATTGAGAAGAACAAAGATACGGGTCTTGGAGTTGTCCTCCTTTTAGGCTTCACCTTCTTTATGGGGCTGATGTTATCCCGTTTAGTTGGTTACACCTTGAATAGCTATAGCAATGGCGCTGCATTAGTCATGCTCTCATTCGGCGGTACAGCTGCTATTTTTGCCACCATGGCAACTATCGCCACCGTCAGCAAGAGTGACTTTTCCGGAATGGGTAAATGGTTGATGGTGGGAGTTCTACTTCTGATCGTTGCCTCTTTAGCTAATATCTGGTTGCAACTACCTGCCCTGATGCTAACAGTCATGGTTTTGGCCATTGCGATCTTCTCAGCTTTCATCCTGGTGGATGTGCAGCGAGTGGTACATGGCGGTGAGACCAACTACATTATGGCCACTCTAGCTATCTACCTTGATGTATACAACGTCTTTACTAACCTGCTCGCCCTCTTAGGCATCTTTGGCGGCAATAAAGAGTAAGTTGTATCTGTGCTGTATCGACGTAGTGTCAACATCAGTTTGATTCAAGAACAAAAGGCGCCCTAGGCGCCTTTTTTCTTTACTACTTTTTTTCTTCGTATAGATTACTTAGCACTTAAATCATCGCACCAAGCGTAATAGGTATTAATCCACTGACCAAATGGTCCTTCGTTCACGCGACCTGAGCCACAGCCAACTAACTTATTGCCGCTGATCTCATACACGCCTGAACCACCCTTATAAGCAATTTGCAGCTTCTTTCCATCAGGAGAGATGGTGCCAATCTCATACGCTTTGTAGTTGGGATTCTCATAAGTAAACTCAACATGAGGACCATCTTGCTTGATGATTGTTAAAGTCGCCGTGACATTTTGAGTTTGCGTCTTCGGATTCTTCTTGGAAGCGTTAATCGATGTTTCAGTTGTATTACCAGAGTAGACTTTTGCTAGGGTTGGAATACCCTGGGCGTTGACAAGGGCGCTCATCCCCAGTCCTATTGCAAGACCAATTATTGCTTTCATAAAGTACCTTTGTGTGAAATTGAAAAACGGATAGACGATTTTTATCACACAACTGGGTCAGCGCTTAAAACTTGATGACTTAATTAGCTACGAACATGCTCACCGCATAAGACAGCGCAAATAAAATCAAAATAATGGCAAAGCTATCTGAGGCCTTCATAACACCCTCCCCGTATTGAATTAGAGCAATGTCAGCTTAGTACGCCGACTACTTCAATCTACTCTTCATGCCCATATCAACCGGGATGCTGGGCACTGAATTGAGGCACTTCATGGGAACTGGCACTAATCCAGTGCATTAAATCTGGGGATTTAACCTTAATTAATCTGAGTTTGGGGCTTTTGTAGGTCAAAAACGGCCATGGATTCTACGTGGGAGGTATGAGGGAACATATTGACGATGCCTGCAGCACTAAGGACATAAGCAGCCTGATGACACAATATCTCCGCATCTCGGGCTAAGGTTTTTGGGTTGCATGAAACATAAACAATGCGCTCAGGTAATAACTGACTTGATTGCGCATGGAGATCTGCAAGCGCCTTACAAATTTCCATGGCGCCTTCACGTGGAGGATCCATTAACCAGCGTTCAGCTTTTCCCCAACTTGCAATGGTCTCAGTACTCACTAAAAAAAGATCGCTTTGCATAAAACTGGCTTTGTCTATCAGGCCGTTGTGCCGAGCATTTTCTTGGGCACGCGTTGTCAGGGATGCCAAACCCTCAATTCCTAAGACTTGTTTTGCCCTTCTTGCGAGGGGCAGTGTGAAGTTTCCGATACCGCAAAAGAGATCTAGTACGCGATCAGTTTCTTTGACTTCTAAAAGCCGGATCGCCCTACTCACTAAACTGCGATTCATCATATGATTCACTTGCGTGAAATCAGCTGGCTTAAACGGCATTTCAATTTCAAATTCTGGCAATCGATAACAAAGCTTGCCAGTCTCTGGATAAAACGGTGCTACGGTTTCTATTCCCTTGGGCTGCAACCAAATCCACACTTGATGCGCATCTGCAAACTCTCGCAATAGTTGCTCATCAGCACTTGTCAGCGGCTTTAAATTACGAAATACCAATGCTGTCACCGGCTTATTTTTCTTCGGATCATCTGATAAGGGATCTTCCGGCTCTCCAACAGCTACTTCAATTTGGGGCATACGATCCACAATCGAGAGTCCCATGACCAGCTGGCGCATTTTAGGAAGAAGATCAGAGACATGCTTGGGCAAAATTTCGCATGCAGTCATGTCGGCCACGTAAGAACTCTTACCCTCATGAAATCCGATGAGTACTGTACCTTTTTTAATGGAGCGATTCACTGCGCTTAAACGTGCACGATGACGATACTCCCATGCTGGGCCGCCCATTGGCCTAAGAATTTCTTGGGGCTTGAGTTTGGCTATGTGCTGTAAATCATCTTCTAGCACGCGTTGCTTCATCGCAATCTGTGCGCGAATATCTAGGTGCTGCATCGTACAGCCGCCACACACACCAAACGCCTTACATTTAGGCTGCGCTCTAAATACTGCTGGCTTGATGATGTCTAAAACCTTGGCTTTACTAAACCGGGCTTTATCTTGGGTAATGATGTAGGTCACGCGCTCAGTTGGAAGTGCACCTTGAATAAAGATAACTTTGCCACTTTGGCCTTGAGCTACTTCTTCTACATTGGGCTGTAGTCGAGCGATGCCTTGAGCGTCTAGATCCAGCGATTCAACTTGTACCGCCTCAGTCACCACAATGCTGACTGGCTTCTCCCCTCTACGCATCCGCAGAGAAACCTTGGAGATATTCTTGCCACTGACCACCATTAGGCTCTTTGGCTTCTTTCTCAAGATAGGCTTTTACAAAAGCAATTTCTTCTTGATACTCTTCTAAAGAAAAGCCACCGCGCAGCAGTTGAAAGCGGCAATACATCAGATAAGTATTCACCACATCCGTTTCGCAATAGCGTCGAATGTCATTAATCTTGCCTTCTTGGTAGGCAGGCCAGACTTGACTGCCATCCATGCCCATCTTCCCAGGAAAGCCGCACAGCTTAGCCAAACCATCTAGTGGCGCATTGGCTCTGCCATTAAATTTTGCCAAGAGATCCATCATATCGAGATGGCGCATGTGATAACGACTAATGTAGTTATTCCATTTGAAATCACGACTATCAGCCTCTTGGCTATCACCCATCTCCCAGTAACGCGGAGCCTGAATGTGATTTGCTAGGGCACGATAGTGCAGGACTGGTAAATCAAATCCACTACCATTCCATGAAACCAACTGAGGAGTGTATTTTTCGATCAAATCAAAGAAGGCTTGCACCAAGACTTTTTCATCGTCTTGTACTGTGCCTAAAGTACCGACCTTAATTTGCGGCGTTCCCTCTTTAGTCGTTCTGCGAATCACACAGGAGATCGCCACAATCTTTTGCAAAAACAATGGCAGAAATTCACTTCCTGTTTTGGCGGCTCGCTCAGCCATAGCCTTTGCTGCAACCTCGGCATCACTCATAGCGGCAGGATAGTCTTCTAGACGGCGAAGACCCGCTACATCCGGAATGGTCTCGATATCAAAAACGAGCACGGTTGCCATGGGATTTACTGCAAGTAAGGTGTTGGATTTACTGGCTTACCGTTTACACGTAACTCAAAGTGTAATTTGGGTGAATTGGTATCAGTATCACCCATTTCAGCAATCTTTTGCCCTTTACGGACATTCTCACCCTCTTTGACTAAGAGCTTGCTGTTGTGGGCGTAAGCGGTGAGATAGGTATTGTCATGCTTGATGATGACTAAATTGCCATAACCTCTCAGACTATTACCAGCGTAGACCACATTGCCATCAGAAGCAGCTTGCACCGCTTCGCCAACTTTACCGGCAATATCAATCCCTTTGTTTTTATCGTTGAACTCTTCAGTGACCTTCCCTTTTGCAGGCCAAGATAAACGAATGCCTGGTTCAGCAACCACTTCCGCTTTAGTAGGGGGCGCTTTTGGCGCATCGGCTTTTACACTATCTGCTCTATCTGGAGCAACAGCCTTCACTTCCAAAGGCTTGCTAGTTCTCGCACCTGCAGGCGGCTTCACAATAATCAAGTCACCCACTTCAATAAGGTTTGGATTGAAATTAGGGTTAGCAGCGGTATTCCACTGCGCCACATCACGCGGTGCTTGACCGTTATCCAAAGCAATACGAGCTAAGGTATCGCCCTTCTTTACCCGATAATAGCCAGGAGGGGTTGACTCAGAAGAACTGCTTGAGCCTGCACTACGATCAGTGACGCTTGCAGGCTTAGTACGAGTGCTAGTGCAGCCAACTGTCAGAGCCATTGCAGCGCATAACAGGACCAAGAAAGAGGCTTTACTGAGAGAGTTAGACATAAACGGAAATAGAGGTTTCATACTACCCCTGATTGTAAGGGGACAAAAAAGACCTCGTCCAGCACAGTTCTTTGATAGCGCTGAGAGCTCATTCTTTCCACTAGCACCAACTGTTGTTCTTTTTCATTTCTGGCAACTGGGGCGACTAAACGCCCTCCAATTGCCAATTGATCTAATAGAGCGTCTGGAATACCCAATCCAGCAGCAGCCAGAATAATTCCATCAAATGGGGCTGCCTGTGGCAAACCCAAGATGCCATCGCCATAAATTAATCGTAGATTCTTAATTCTAAAAGGTCGTAATTTTGAACGCGCCATATCATGTAGCGGGCGAATCCGCTCAATTGAATAGACTTCCTCAGCGAGTAAGCTCAACACTGCCGCTTGATATCCGCAGCCCGTACCAATTTCGAGAACCTTACCCAATGGTTGTCTCGGCTTATGAAGCAACTCGATCATGCGCGCTACTACAGATGGTTTTGAGATAGTTTGTTGATGACCAATGGGTAGAGCTGAATCTTCGTAAGCTTGAGCATGCAAGCCCGCATCCATGAATGCATGACGCGGCACAGTGGCAAGCGCCTCTAAAGTTTTGCCATGCTTAATACCGCCAGCGTGTACTTTAGCTGCTAGCGCCTGACGATAGGCTGCGAAGCGTTCTGTGGGAGCTTTCAACCGCGATCCCAACCATTGGCACGCATCGCTGCTAAGCGAGCATGATGTGTGAGATCTAATTGCATGGGTGTAATCGAGATACAACCATCATCTACCGCATGAAAGTCAGTGCCCTCAGAATTGTCTTTGACATCCCCTGCTGCACCAATCCAATAAATCTTTTCACCACGAGGACTATCTTGCACTACTACAGGTTGTGAATGATGTCGATTACCCAAGCGGGTCACTCGCCAACGATATAAGTCGGCATAGGGGCGATTGGGAATATTGACGTTTAACAAAGTGGCTGCGCCATCCTGTCGAGCCAATTGTGGGCTAGCCAGATTTGAAACTAGCATTTGGGCAACAATATCATGCGCTGCTTTAGCAGCATCATCAATGCGATTCCAACCACGATCAATTTGCGAAAACGCAATTCCAGGAACACCAAACATCACCCCTTCAACTGCAGCTGCCACAGTGCCTGAATAGAGAACGTCTTCACCCATATTCTCCCCTTGATTAATACCGGAGATCACTAAGTCTGGTTTTTGTTCTAGGAAGCCAGTCATGGCAACGTGAACACAATCCGTTGGCGTTCCATTGATAAAGATGAAGCCATCACGCTCACCACCAGCAACGCGGTGAATTGAGAGTGGCCTTGAGAGCGTTAATGAATTCGAGGCTCCACTGTGATTTTGCTCAGGCGCAATCACCGTAATTCGACCCAAAGGACGAACCGCATTCACTAATGCAAGTAGACCGGGGGCCAGATAACCATCATCATTCGAAACTAAAATATGGGGCTGATGATTGCTCATAACGGAAATGTTCTTTCGGGTAATTAAATATTACTTGCAGGAGTTAATGCGCGTCCTCTAAACCAACCGTAAATCACCGGTAAGACCAAGAGGGTCAAAATGGTTGTAGTGACCATACCGCCCACAATGACAAGTGCCAATGGGCGCTGTGCTTCAGAACCAATTGACTGGGACAAAGCAGCTGGTAAAAGACCTAATCCGGAAAGCATCGCCGTCATCAGCACAGGGCGAACACGCAAGGCAGCACCCTCCACCATGACATCTTTCATCTCACTATGCTCAGCCGCTGTTGTCTTATTAATAAAAGAGATGAGAATCACCCCATCTTGAATCGCAATACCAAAGAGCGATAAGAAACCAAAGAATGCGGAGATGCTTAAAGTTTCCCCCGCCAAATGCAAGGCAATGACTCCGCCAATTGCCGCAAATGGTACATTAATCATCACGATAAAGGCATCACGGAAATTACCAAATGCGCTCACTAGTAATAAGAAGATACCTAACAATGCTAAAGGTACGATCAGCATCAGTTTCTTCTGGGCTTGCTTCATCTGATTGAACTGACCATCCCAGCTGATCGAATAATTGGGAGGTAGAGTAATATTTTTCTCAACCAGGAATTGAGCATCCTCAACAGCACTGCCTAAATCGCGATTGCGCACGCTAAACTTAATCGCAATATAACGTTTGCCTGCTTCACGATAAATGAAAAAAGGACCATCGGTCAGTCGCACAGTTGCCACCATCGACAAAGGAATTGCCTTGCCATCTGGTGAGTCGACCAGCAAGCGGCTAATGTCAGCCACGTCATTGCGACTTCCCTCGTTTAAGCGAATCGCAATACCAAAGGTCTTTTCATCCTCAAGTAAGCTCGTGACAGAAGTGCCGCCAATTGCATTAGCAACTAAGGTCTGTATGTCATTCACATTGATGCCGTAGCGTGCAGCTCGGTCACGATCAATTTGAATATTTAAGGTAGGTTGACCCAACTCTTTCAAAATCCCTTCATCAGCAACTCCCCGAACTTTTTTAAGTTGGTTAATCACCTCATGGGCTTTTTGATCAAGCACCTCTAGATCAGTGCCGTAAATCTTGACAGAATTTTCACCCTTCACACCCGAGAGCGCCTCATTGACGTTATCTTGAATGTATTGTGAGAAGCTATAGCTAATTCCAGGAACCCTATCGAGCTCCTTCTCAAGATGGGCAATCAAATCTTTTTTGGTGGAGCCTGAAGGCATCTTATCTGGGGTCTTAAGATAAAGGCCGTATTCTTGATTGAATACACCGGTGGAGTCGGTACCATCATCTGGTCGTCCAATTTGTACAGCCACCTTATCGATTTCAGGTTGCTTCATAAAGGTTTCACGTAATTGATCCGCTACCTTCACGGAGTAGTCTAGATCTACGGTATTAGGCAAAGTGACGCGCAACCAAATATTGTTCTCTTCCAAGGTTGGCAAGAATGCTGTACCTAGGCGAGTCATACTCAATAACGTCAATCCCAGCACGAACACGGCTACAGAAAAAATCGTCAAAGGACGATCCATCAATCTTCTGAGCAATGGCTTATAGCTATTTAATATCTTCGTAATAAAAGAAGGTGGCTTATGAGTCAGATTCTCACCAAAGACTAATGAAACCATTGCTGGCAAAAAAGTAAGGCTTAAGATCATTGCAGCAATCAAGGCAAAGCCCATAGTGAAAGCCATGGGCTTAAAGATGATCCCCTCTACACCACCCATAAAAAACAATGGGGAGTAAGCCACGATAATGATGCCGGTCGAATAAATCATGGCACGCTGTACTTCACTGGTGGCCAGCACAATACTTTGATTCAGGCGCTTGCCACCCTCCTCTAAGTGACGCATGACGTTCTCCGTCAAGATCACTGCCGAGTCCACAATCACACCAAAGTCAATTGCACCCAATGAAATTAAATTCGCTGGCACGCTCCATAAATGCATCTGAATAAAAGAAACGCAAAGCGCCAAAGGAATCACTGCAGCCACTACTGCAGCTGCTCTCAAATTTCCTAAGAAGATAAACAACACTCCAAGAACTAAAGAGATCCCAAAAAACAAGGTGTGCTTGACCGTACCCACGGTGATATCCAGCAAAACTTGGCGATCATAAAAAGGCTTGACCTCGATTCCAGGTGGGAGCACATGCTTATTAATATTGTTGACGGTGTTATGGACTCGAGCTAAGACCTCGGATGCATTTTCACCGCGACGTAGATAGACAATTCCCTCAACCGAATCAGGATTGTTATTAAATTGGAACATCCCTAGACGCGGTGCATTTCCAATTTGAACTTTAGCGACATCACCTACCCGAATAGGAACACCGTTATTCAAGGTAATCACTACTTGCTTGATATCTTCAATATTCTTTAAGAGTCCAACACCACGCACCACGAACTGCTGCTCACCACTTGGTAGGAGTCCACCGCCGGTATTGCTATTGGCACTGGTTAAAGCAGCAATCATTTGATTAACAGTGACACCTTTCGCCTGAAGACTTTCAGGGCTCACTATGACTTGGTATTGACGAACCTTGCCCCCAAACGAGGAAACATCGGCTACCCCTGGAGTTTGCTTAAGCTCTTTATAAATCTCGTAGCTTTGCAGGGTTTTCAGCTGGGTTGATGATGCGTAGTCTGAGCGTACTTCATAGCGCATGATCTCGCCAGTAGCATCAGAGTCTGGACTAATACTGGAATTCACGCCAGGCGGAAAATCCACCTTGCCTAAATTAGAAATAAATATTTGACGCGCTTTAAAAGGATCAGTCGTGTCATTAAATTTTAATGTGACAACAGATAAGCCAAATAAAGAGACGGAACGGAAAGCCTGCAAACCAGGAATACCCGCTAGGGCATTTTCTACTGGAATAGTGACCTGTTGCTCTACCTCAGTCGTACTTCGACCAGGCCATTGTGAAATAGCCTGAATCGTTAAAGGCGCTACTCCAGGGTAAGGCTGGATTGGTAACTTGCTGAGACTGAACATTCCCAGGCCCAGTAAAACAATGGATGCAACAATGACAAGCACTCGCTTCTCAACGACCCCTCGAATAAAGGACGTGAAAACGCTCACTTAGTCCTCCTGCTTAGCAAAGCGATCATTTAACAAGACAGCACCTTCAGCCAAAATTTGCCAGCCCTGCTCAACACCTTCTGTGATAGCAAAAGACTTACTATTGAGGTCATATCCTTTGACTGGCACACGACGGAAGGTTTCTGGTCCAACTCGGATAATGGCGTATCGGGCTTCACGGATCCGCACAATTGCAGTCTGTGGTACCACGATAGCATCCGCATTGCCTGTAGTTAACAGGCCTGAGGCAAACATATCTGGACGTAAAAGATCATCGGTGTTTTCTACATCGGCACGAATTAATAAAGCACGGGTTTGAGGATCAACAGCAGGTGCAATGTAATTAGCGTAAGCAACAAACTCTTTATCTGGATAAGCCTCAAGTCGCAAAATGATTTTCTGGCCCGGCTTTACCATCCGGAAATCTTGCTCAAATACGTTACCTAAAAACCAGAGATGCTTTGGATCCGCTAAGGTAGCCATCACATCCCCTGCAGCGACTGCTGCGCCTGGCTCTACATTTCGCTTAACCACCACTCCTTGTAAAGGGGAACGCATAATCAAATTCGTTTGCGTCCTGCCGGTTGTCTCGATGCTCTTAATATCACCATCGCCCGCACCCAGATTTCTCATACGGTTAGCAGCAGCTTCTTGTGTGAAACGGGCATCCTCCAATAAATCACCCATGGTTTTATTCGCCACCAAAACTTTGGAGATTTTGGATGAGAGCATAAATTCCTGTTGAGCAGAAATAAAGTCTGGGCTATATAGCTCCAAGATGGGTGAGCCTACGTTTACCTGTGCACCATCAAATGCATAAATACGCTCTACCCTACCTGGTGCGCGTGCTGACAACACTTTAGATCTTTCGGCATTAAAAGCGAGGCGCCCAGGAACTTTAATATCGACTGGTACTTGTACTTTTTCAGCGGTCTGAAAGATATAGATCTCTGGGTTTAGTTTGATACCAGGAAGCTTGAGCTCAAGAATGCCGCTCTTTTCTACTTTCAATGCTTTATCAGAAGCCTCTATCTTGACGATACGATTTACATTAGTCACGCGACCAAGCACAATGCCCAGCGACAGAATGGCAAAAGCAAAAGCAGCCAAACGCACACGATAGCGATTCGTTGGACTGAGATTCCAATACAGGCCTGCTAAACCTGCAAAAGCAACTTGCGCATGATGAGAACCATGATGCACTCCCTTATGAAAATGCGGCATAAGCTTTTCATAAAGGTTTTTGATACGCGAGAGAATCTGCTTGATCAACACTGCTCCTTAAAAAGGTTCTTTACCAGAGGAAACATATAAAACCGCTTGCGCCTGCATCAGGTTACTCTCAGCTTGCGCTAAGGCAATCTCTAAATTACGCAATTGCGACTGAGCAGTCAATAAATCATTAAATCCTTGGCCATTATTGGAGTATTGAGTTAGCCCTACTTTATAGGCTGCATCTGCCTGAGGGACTTGGCGATCTCTCAAAAATTGGGTTTGATTCTTAGCCTGATCGTATACAGCATAGGCAGTATTCACACCCAAAACGATTTGCTGGCGATTCGAAATATTACCTGCCTCTGCTGCCGCCTGGGTCCGTTGTGCTTGCTCTACTCCGAATCGCTCTTTAGTAAAGAAATACAGAGGAATCACTAAATCTAACTCCAGCTGATAAAACATCGTGCCGTTATTGGCAGCAAATGGGCCGCGAGGCGTAAAGGAGGAGCCAATCACTTGGAAGTCTGGAAGATAGGCCTTCTTAGCCAAGTCAACACCCTTACGTGCAGCCTCTAATTGCAAAGATGAACTCTTGAGTGATGGGTGACTAGTCTCAGCATAATCCTCTAGCTCTACCAAGGTAGGCACATTGTTTAAGGCGCGACGCACATCTGCACGCAGTATTAATTTTTCTCGTGCATGACGCCCCACTAGAGTATTAATACTTTTAATCGCTACATCGAGTTGGCGCTCAGCATTGAATTGATCAGCTTGTGCAGCACTTTGTGCAACTTGAGCATTGAGGTATTCAACATAAGCAGCAGAATTATTGGAATACCGTGCTTTAGCGACGTTCTTAATCATCTCCAAGCGCACTACCGACTCCCTTAAGACTTGTAACTGCTTTTGAGAAGCTAGCGCATTAAAGAATAAGGATGATAACTGTGCGCCCAATTGAAGATACGTTGCTTCGCTCTGCGCAAGCAGTGCTTCAGCGTTGGTATTGGCGATATCGGATGCTAGGCTCTTTTTGCCAGGGAACTGAAATGGTTGCGCAATTGAAATGGAATTATTGCTACTAATGCCACTTGGATTCTGTGCAGTTGGCGCGTTAGCGCCGCCTAATGCAAATGGAGAATTCGATGGCATGCCTGACCACACCAAGCCGACTTGAGGGTTTGCAGGAGCAGCAATCTGAGGCACAGTTGCTTTCGCAGACATGTAAGACTCGCGTAATGAAGTCAACTGCGGATTATTGAGTTTGAGTTCAGCCCAGAGTTGACGTAAATCCATCTCCGCAGGATCTGATGAAGTAGGTTTGGTATAAATTTTTGGTACGTTAGCAGGATTGGCCGGTAGCAATGAATCCATCCGCCTTGGAGCCTGCTCTTTGGGGAGGGCTTGCGGGGCAATCGGCGGAGGCATTCCCAAAGTATTACCTTGATCAATCTGAACCAAGACAGAGCCCGAGGTCGCTCCAATTTCTCCAATTTGAGCAAATGCTGAAATAGATACGGCACTCACAGCAAAAGTAGTGATCGCCAGTTTGGCTATCCTTTTGAAGGGTCGTGCTTCACTAGTTTTGCTTGGACCTAGAATCAACAAATGCCGCTGCCTCAAAATCAGAAAATGCTGTTTTTATAGCCTCAGATGCTGTTTTGAATGAGATAACCCAGCATCCATTAGGGATTAAGAGATTATAGGGTACAAAAGAGCCAGGCCAAAAGATTAACAATAGCTATCTTATTGATTCTAAAGACAATAATGAATTTTAGAGTCGCGAGATGACTTAAAACTCGGCATGCACCCTAAAAGAGAGAATGCTTACTGGCCCGCGAGCAGAGTTATAGGCTGGATTACTGATGTACTGAAAGTTCACCCCGGCTAAGACATTCTTAACCACTAGGGCGTTGTAGTAAAGCTCAGCAATTCGCTCAGGACGATAACTAATCGTCTTACCTGGCCCAGCGTAATCTCCAAGGAAATAAGAGATGCCTCCAGCCTGTAAGTAATTTTTACGATTATTAGATAAACCATTTTGCATTACTGAAATACCAAGGCTGTCACTTGGACGATTCCAGCTTGTACCATTCATGCCCATGCCAATCGACATGGAGTTATCAGCTTCAGTAAATGACATTGTTTCGGTATTGCCATCAGAAGTATAAGCGCGAGCATAGACACCTAAGTCTTTCGTTAAGGCCTGCTCACCATGAATACCGATACCGGTTTTATATTGGTAGTTATTGCGTACATTATTAATTGCCTGTGTACCTTGTGCATTATTGGCATTAATGTAATTGGTTGCATCCTGAAAGCGAGCCAAAATCATTTTGTTGCGAGAGGCAAGCACACTGACCTTGCCTGGTAGATCGGCAATATGATGCTGGCGCTCAATTTCGACTTGATCACCATAGGCGTTAAAGATCTGCCAATTGAGATCGCGGCCATTAGGCGTCTTAGGCGCAATCATCCGTGACGCACGCAAGACCCAATTATCTACATACCACTCCCCTGCTAAGCCCCAGCTGTACCCGCGCGCATCGGCAGCATAGTCATAGGCAAGGTAAGTCATATTGCCCCAGTTCATAAATTGAATTCGGGGATCTTTAGCGTAACGACTGTCATCAAAGATATCGAGTGTTGAAAATTGACCGGCAGTGATTACCACGCGGTTGCTACTGACTGTTTGTGCAATTTGATTGGCATCATCCTCTAAACGGACTTTGTCACCCTCTTGATTAATCGTTTGACGCAAGAAGGCACGAGCTGAATAAAACTTGGCTTGCGAGCCACTCGCTTTATTTCCTTCACCATTAGGAAATCCACCCAAGCCTACCAAGTCGGAAAATGCCACTCCTGATATCACCTCAGGATTGAAATACACATCGGTGTTTGATGCTATCCGCGCACCAAAAAATAAAGTGCCTGACCAAGAATAGCTCATGGACTTCAGGGGATCTAAGCTGTTCTGACCAGAATAGGATGCATTGAAATTGTTGTAGCGCTGATTAATGTAAGTGGATTGACCGTGAAAGTTGACTGGCAAACCAAACAATTCGCCCTCCGTAGGTAACCAATGAATATCTTCAGCAAAGCTGGCAATTTGATCGGCACCCGATCCGGCCTTCTGCGCGTAGGCATAGGCACTCAAAAAAGTGCAAATAATACTCAGTAGGAGAGTTAGATAAACCTTGCGGGTCATTCACAATTTCAGATTGGGTTGTCAACACCATCGAATGACAACAGGCCGATAGAGAAAACTGGCAGCTCACGGCTTGGGATTGAAGCCCAAGGGTGGCACAGACCAAATTATCCCCAAAAAGAAGCAATTTACCTAGTCTTTATGACGATTGAGTGACGTATTGAGTGGAAGATTGTCTCAAAACAACTTAACCAAATAAATCACTATGACTACCAAGTCTGGCAAGACGCAAAATTTCTGGATTAGGCTTCTTATAGATCAGGAGGACATCAGGCTTGATATGACATTCGCGATGCCCAGCCCAATTTCCAATCAAATCATGATCTCTCAACTTATTGGGCAACAAAATATCCATTATTAAGAGATCTATGACATTCAGCAGAAGCCTCTCTAAATCTTTTTTATGTCTTGAGTTTGCATGAATACGCTTGAAGTCCCTTTTAAATATGGATGATCTTTCAATCACCCGCATTCAAATCCGCCATTAATGCTTTACTTGTTTTAAAACGCTTGCCCCTTCCAGATTCGAGCTCGGCAATTGCTTTTTTAGTGGTGGAATTAGGCACCTTTACTGTAAAGGGCAGTTGCTTCTCATCCGCAATTCGCAACATCAGCATTCTTATCGCATCCGAAATAGATAAACCCATCGCCTCAAGGGCATCCGAAGCTCTATTTTTAGTAGCCATATCAATCCTGGCGCGTACATAGGTATCTGAAATAGTCATCACTATTCTCCAATTAATCCTTAAAAATGTAGTCACATTGAGACTACATTTTAACATAATACGGGCAATAAAAAAGGGGCTCAATAGCCCCTTTTTACTGAATCAGCAGTAGTCCATAGTTAGGTTAGCGGCGATCCATTAACGCTCGGGCTAAGAGAATACTTATAAGATCATCCAAATTTGAATGGAGTAAGTTTTCTTTCCTGAACTTCTTCAATGCTTGCTAATACATCCCGAAGTAGTTGAACTGGCAAATCAGGATTCTCCTCTGCAGCCTTACCCAAACGAGCCCAGTATTCAATCTGCTCGGGAATAGACCGGTTCATAGCCTGCGCGCAGGACTTTGCATCCTTCACTAAAAAATCAGATAGCTTAATAGGCTTAGACACAATCTAGCGGCGATCCATCAGCGCTCTGGCCAAAGTACCGGCATCAACATATTCAAGCTCACCACCAACCGGAATACCTCTGGCAATTCTGGTGACTTTGATGCCTTTAATCTTGAGTACTTCACCGATGTAATGGGCAGTAGCCTCACCTTCACTCGTGAAGTTGGTGGCCAGCACCACTTCCCGAATAGGCACTCCTGTATCAGGAGCTTCAATACGGGCTAGCAGTCGATCAAAATGAATTTCATTAGGGCCCATGCCATCTAGGGGAGAGATGCGGCCCATCAATACAAAGTAATTACCTTTGAAACTTAAGGTTTGCTCAACCATCACTTGATCGGCTGGCGTTTCCACAATACAAAGTAGAGATGGATCACGGCGCTCATCAGCACAAGTGCTGCAGATTTGCGTTTCAGAAAAAGTGTTGCAACGAGCACAGTGCCCAACTGTTTCGACAGCCTCACCTAAGGACTGCGCCAATACGGCTGCGCCATTACGATCATGCTGCAATAAATAGAAAGCCATACGTTGAGCAGACTTAGGGCCTACTCCTGGTAGAACACGTAATGCCTCGATCAATCGACCGAGTGCATCTTGAGGCGCTTCATGACGTGCCATTAAATAGCCATTAAATAATCAAGTTCTTAAAAAGGCAACTTAAAGCCAGGAGGCATTGGCATACCAGCAGTAGCGCCAGACATTAACTGTCCACTAGCTGCTTCGACTTGTTTAAATGCTTCTGTGTAGGCAGTCACAATCAGATCTTCTAACATTTCACGATCATCCATTGCACCTGGATCAATCTGTACACGCTTGAGTTCGTATTTACCAGAGATAGTGACTTTCACTAAGCCGCCTGCAGCTTGGCCTGTGACTTCTAATGCGGCTAACTGCTCTTGGGCCACTTTCATTTTCTCTTGCATCTGCTGAGCCTGTTTCATGAGACCAGCAAGTCCACCTTTCATCATCGTATTTTTTCCTTAATGACTATGAGTTAGTTGAAATGTTTTAATAAAAGACAAATATCAATTAGAGCGGTTTAACAGAGCCACCAACTACCGTGGCACCAAACTCTTTTTGTAACTGTTGAATAAAGGGATCAGCCGCAATCATTTGCTCAGCATTCATACGCTTTTCTTGATGAATCTGGGCATCCACTTTTGCGACGGTCTTGCCTTCGACTTCACCTTTTTCAATCAGAATCTTGATCGGCTTACCAAAATGTGTAGTGAGCGCATCCGCCAAGCGAGCTACTGATGCCTCTGATGCCAATTGCGGCATTGGGGTCACGATAGTGGCTTTGACTCCCGCAGCTGAATCTACCCAATCTTGTAACTCTGTCTGAAATGCCAACTGCTGAACTAAACCTTTTACTGGTAACTGACGCATTAATGCATGCCAATCTGGGCGCTCTGCCGGTCCGACTGAACTTGCTGGGGCTGAAGGCGCAACAGGTGTAGGTGCTGCTTTAGCAGCAGGTGCCGATGGAGTAACTTTAGGTGCTGGAGCTGAAGATGGTCTAGCGCTTGCTACCGGTGGTGCTGATGGTGCTGAACCCCCTGCTCCACCCGGACGAAATGCCAACATACGCAAGAGCGTCATGGCAAAACCAGTTTGCTCATCAGGGGCAAGCGATAAATCGGGGCGACTCGTAATTGTGATTTGATAGAAGAGTTGCGCTTCTTCTTTAGTGAGCTGTGTTGCCAGGCGACGAATCTCACTCGCCTCTGGCCAATCTTCTAGTATGGATTCAGGAACTACTTGGGCTGCTGCAATCTTTTGCAATAAGCTCGAGAGATCTTGTAGTGCTAATGAGAAAGACATACTGCGCTCGCCCATCTCATTGGCAACCGCTAAAAGACTAGCGCCGTCTTTTGTAATCAAACAATCCAAAATACGAACCAGATACGCATCATCTAAAGTACCGAGCATGCCGCGGACGGATTCTTCGGTCACTTTTCCTGCAGCGTAGGCAATCGCTTGATCGGTTAAGGACAGGGCATCGCGCATGGAGCCTTGCGCTGCTTTTGCCAAAACACGCAGCGCATTGACTTCGTTCTCAACCTTTTCTGCTGCAAGCACCTTTTCAAGGTGCTCGACGATAAGCGGAACTGGCATTTGCTTGAGATTGAACTGTAAGCAACGGGACAAAATCGTCACTGGAATCTTTTGAGGGTCAGTCGTTGCCAGAATAAATTTCACATGCTCTGGCGGCTCTTCTAAAGTTTTAAGCATCGCATTAAAGGCATGATTGGTGAGCATATGCACCTCGTCAATCATGTAGACCTTATAACGACCATTGCTAGGTGCGTAGGCTGCTTTTTCTAGGAGCGATGCAATATCGTCAACACCGCGATTACTTGCAGCATCCATTTCGATGTAATCAACAAAACGGCCAGCATCAATTTCTAAACAGGCAGGACATTTGCCGCAAGGTTCAGAGGTCATCTTGCCTTGTCCATCGACTCCAGTGCAATTGAGCGCTTTGGCCATAATTCGGGCAATGGTCGTCTTACCTACTCCGCGGGTGCCAGTAAATAACCACGCATGATGTAGTCGACCCTGATCTAAAGCATGGGTTAAAGCCTTAACCACATGATCTTGACCGACTAATTCAGAGAAAGTTTTGGGGCGCCAGGAACGGGCTAAAGCAAGTGCTGTCATGTCATCCATTCTAACAAGCTAAAATGGAATCGGACGGGCCTCCCCGCATGGTGGGTTGGATAACCTGGTCAGGTCGGGAACGAAGCAGCCAAACCCAATTTCTGCCAGTGCCGGGGGTCGGGCTCGTCCACCCCCCTCCTTCTTAAATGGGGTGGCTCAGGATATCTTCAGAATTCTGAAAAGCCCCCAAATGATCCAAATAATCAGCAAGATCAGTACGGTTCTTGCGTCAACAGAAATTCTAAATAGCTGTAACTGTTTGTGGGAACACTCTATAGATAGTCGCACGTCATACCTCTTCAATATCAAAGAGCCAGCGTAGAGTTTTTTAATTGGTCACGAAAGACGTGATTATTGATTTACTTGTAGGATGACTATTGGGGCTACTCAAAATGCCCTATCTTCTCAATCAACTTAGCAAGGTGACTTACTGAGTCAAATGTATTAGATGTTTGTGCATCAATATCTTCCCAGTTGTACTCCAAGGAAAAATGGGCTGATTCAATAATGAGTTCATAGCTAGAAACTGGCTTATGGTTTGGGTTTGCTGGAACATCTTCTGCTAGAGGTACAGATATTCCTGTTATTGCCTTTAACAATGAATCTACTTCAGAGGATGTGAGCTCTCTAGTGTGCAGCACATCGTCGGTTCTTTTGACGGTAAGCCGGGACACCTTTTCAAGGGTGAGCTCATATTGATTCAGACCAAGCTCTACCCAGGCGGTTAACTCAATGGCAATCGGATAAGTGGTCATTTGAGGCCTTCCTTTAGGATCTATTGGTATATGAGCGTTTTGCGCTTGGTTTTCAATTGATCTTACGCCCTTATTCCCCGCAGCTACATAGGATTTATCTCTATTTCTTATGCGGCACTGCAGTATCAAAAAGAGTTTTCCGCTATTGTATCCAGGGCGCACAAACTGCCGCGCAAGCTTTTTGTTTAATCGAGGAATCCATTCATCAAGCAGGCTGGCTTTGATGCTTTTGTTCAGGCAATAAAAAAGCCCCAATCAATGGGGCTTTTTTAGTAAAGCGTTTACTAATTAAGCAGCGATTTGCTTACGTGACTTAGCAGCTGGAGCAACTTGACCTTGGAAAGAGCTCATTGCGGAATCCATAGTCTTTTCAAAATTTGCATATGCATCATGTGAAGAAGCACGTACTTGATCAAAGCCCTTCAAAGTTGCTTCGAATACACTGTTAAATGCAGATACAAATGCCTCTGAACCAGCAGGAGCTTGTGCAGTAGCTTCTTTAACAAATTTCTCCAAGTCAGCCTTGGAATCATCAATTGCTGAGTCAACTAAGCTAGCAACTTCTTTGCTGTTCTTACGCAATACTTTGTTCACTTTATTCTGATAGCCAACAACTTGAGCAGCAGCTTCTTTAGCTGTTTCAGCATCAAACATTTGCAAAGCATCTTTTGGATCTTTTAATTGAATCAATTTTGCTGAGCTAGCTTGAGCAGCTGATACCACTTCTTTAGCTACGTCATAGTTAATCTCTGCGATGGCTTCTGCACTTTGTACAGTTAATGTAGCGATAGTTTGTGCTGACTCAAGAGCTTTAGCTTGAGCATTTGTCAATGTAGTGTTTAGTGTGTTTTGAAACATGGTCATTCTCCTGTAAGGGTATTTACTGATACTTATTAATGTTGCACTGCAATTACTGCATCGCAACATTTTACAAGAATAATTATGAAATTTGCATGACATATTTGAGTTTTTTCAAAAACCTGCAAATTTCACCCTTTTAAACAGGGGTTCTAGGGGTATTGCCTATTTTTTAGGCACAATATCCCCCCCAGAATGACCGCCCTTCTTAGAAACTTAAAAGTGACTTAATAGCCCCTTTTAGACTCTGGTCACGCTGGGTATTTTTCAATACTGCGCAGTAGGACAGAACCATGATGATTGCCAATGAAATGCCGTTGAAGTTATTGAGTAAGTCCATGTATTTCTCCTTGATGAATAATTAACGATTGAAATTGTTTATCGAGCTACCGGCAGCTCATCCCACTGAGTGGTGTAGTTCGGTGACCTATTGTTTGATCGCATCTGCCACTCCTGCTTGGTGCCTGATGCTGCCAAACGAATGACGGCATTACCAAAGCGAGAGTTAATCGCATCCATGGCTTGCATGAGGTCAGCTGACTTCCCTTTGCTTTCCATATCTTCGAATAAAGATTGTTGGATCGTGGGCTTGTCTGCAATCAGATTCAGAATGACGCCAGCTTTTTTATAACGAAAGCCACTTTGATAAATTTGTTGAAGACCTTTGAGTGCAGCATTCGTGAGTGTCACTGTGTTATCGCTAGGGTCCACTAGTGGAATCGTGATGCTTTGATGATGCTGTGGCTCATTTTGCTTAAATGGATTGGTCTGAATAAAGACCGTAATGGCACCAGTTACCGAATCTTGACTGCGTAATTTTTCTGCTGCTCGAGCAGCATGTGTGGCAACCGACTGTGCAAGCTCTTCCTGCTTGGTCACCAACTTACCAAAACTACGTGAAGCAATGATTTGCTGCTTAGCTGGTGCAACCTCTTCCAACTTCAAACAAGAGGTACCGCGTAGCTCATAGCAAAGCCTCTCCATCACCACCCCAAACTGCTGACGCATCGCCTGTGGTGAGGCCTGCAATAAATCAAATACCGTATGAATTTCTAAAGCCTTTAGCTTCTTGGCCAGTTGGCGCCCAATGCCCCAGACTTCAGCCGCTGAGGTTTCTGTCATCCACTGATAGAGCTCAGGCTTGGGCATCGCCTCGACATCACAGACGCCTAAAAACTGTTGGTGCTTTTTGGCTAAATGATTTGCAAATTTTGCGAGCGTTTTACTAGCTCCTATACCAACACACACAGGTAAACCAGTGGTGTCTTTTACCTGCTGCTTGATAGTCTGTCCCAAGACGATGGTATCGGGGTATTGCTTTAAAACCGTTTCAATTTGCAGGAAACTTTCATCGATGCTGTACACCTCTAAGTTTGGTGTAAATTTTCTAAGCACTTGCACTACACGATTACTCATATCGCCATACAGCGTGTAATTTGATGAATACGCTTGTATGCCATGCTTCTTGGCTAAATCTTGCATCTGAAACCAAGGTGTGCCCATCTTCACGCCTAATGCTTTTACTTCAGCACTACGCGCTACTGCACAACCATCGTTATTCGAGAGCACCACCATCGGCACGTCTTCCAACTTAGGTGCAAACACGCGCTCACAGGAAACATAAAAGTTGTTCACATCAACCAATGCAAATAGGGGGTTGGCTGTGTTGCCTTGGGTATTTATCTGGGTCTTCATCTGAGTGCGCATCTCACTTACTGCCCCGGCCGCTGTAATGGCTGTACTTACGAACAACACCGACTACGACACCCCAAATCTGTAGCTCACTGCCCTCGGTAAAAGTAATCGGTTGATAACTTGGGTTTTCTGGTTGAAGTTCAATGCGGCCGCGTAATTGATATAGGCGCTTGATGGTGTATTCACCATTCACGACAGCCACAACGATGTCTTTGTGTTTTGGCTTGAGGGCTTTATCAACCACCACCTTGTCACCATCACAAATGCCGGCGCCCATCATCGAATCCCCTTTGACGGTGAACATGAAAGTGGCTGGCTTGTTCTGCACTAAGTAATGATTGAGATCTAGGCCCTCTTCGGCGTAATCGGCTGCTGGACTAGGGAATCCAGCTGAAATCCGATGACTTAAGAGTGTGGTCTCATGGGCGACAAAATGGGCCGCCATGGCTTGTGGAGCCTGGCTGAGGGTTACTTTTGCGGAGTTCATTTGCTGCGTCATAGTGATTAATATACTGTATGTTTATACAGTATATGTAAAAACCGCAAAAATGAGGGGATTTTTGTTGTTTTAGGGCTATGGATACCCCTCCACCCCTCTTTTTCTAGCCATAAACCCCAAGTACCCCATGCTTGTATTGAGGCGAAGGAATTGCATAATGGTCCTAGAAGTTACCTCTTAAGTAACTCATATACAAAATAGTAGGAGACAAATGAAGACGTACAAAATTGCGTCCATTCCAGGCGATGGAATTGGCAAAGAAGTCATTCCCGAATGCGAAAAGGTATTAAATGCCTTAAGCAAAAAACATCCTGAACTTGCTTTTGAATTCGAACACTTCGATTGGGGTGGCGATTACTACCGTAAACACGGCATCATGATGCCCGATGATGGTCTTGAACCCTTACGCCCTAAAGATGCCATTTTGTTCGGCTCAGCCGGTGACCCTAAGATTCCGGATCACATTACTTTGTGGGGCTTACGTCTCAAAATATGCCAAGGCTTTGATCAGTATGCCAATGTACGCCCCACCAGAATTCTGCCCGGGATCGAAACGCCTTTACGTCACTGCAAACCCAATCAACTCGATTGGGTGATAGTGCGCGAGAACTCCGAAGGTGAATACTCCGGCGTAGGCGGTAGAGCACATCAAGGTCATCCTATTGAGGTTGCTTCTGACATGAGCATCATGACTCGCGTTGGCGTTGAGCGCGTACAGCGCTTTGCCTTTAAGTTAGCGCAATCACGCCCCCGCAAGCATCTCACCGTAATCACTAAATCCAATGCGCAGCGCCATGGCATGGTGATGTGGGATGAAATCGCCAATATCGTTGCTAAAGACTTTCCAGATGTTACTTGGGATAAGGAGTTAGTTGATGCCGCTACTGCACGTATGGTCAATCGTCCTGAGTCTTTAGACACCATTGTTGCAACGAACTTACATGCGGATGTACTCAGTGATTTAGCGGCTGCACTCGCTGGTAGCTTAGGTATCGCACCAACGGCTAACCTGGATCCAGAGCGTCGCTATCCATCGATGTTTGAACCGATTCACGGCTCTGCTTTTGACATCATGGGTAAAGGGCTGGCCAACCCGATTGGCACATTCTGGTCGGCCGTCATGATGCTCGACTTCTTGGGCGAAAAGGCTCTAGGAGCAAAGTTAATGGCAGCTATTGAAAAAGTCACTGCCAATCCAAAACTACACACACGCGATTTAGGTGGTACAGCCATGATGCGTGACGTTACTAATGCAGTTATTGAGGAGATCTCCAAATGAAGCTATTGAAACTACTAAGTGGATTACTAAGTGCTTGCTTGATTTCGTTCGGCTTGCTATCAGGCGCTCATGCCCAACCCTTTCCAGATAAAACCATTCAGTACATCATCCCCTTTCCTGCAGCTGGAGAGTCTGATTTAGTGGCGCGCTACCAGGCGGATATCTCTGCCAAAAAATTTAAGCAGCCTATGGTGGTCATTAATCGCGCTGGCGCTGGTGGCGCACTTGTCTGGAGCGCTCTCAATACTTATCCTGCTGATGGAACTACAGTAGTCGGTATCAACATTCCGCATACTATGTTGCAACCCTTGCAAGAGGGCATTCAATATAAGACTGACGATATTAATGCGATCTACTACTATCACTTCACCCCAGATGCTTTGATGGTTTCTGCTGATAGCCCTTACAAAACCTATCAAGAATTTATTGCAGCAGCCAAAAAGGATCCAGGCAAACTCTCTTTAGCAGGCTCAGCACAATTCTCAGCCAACCATATGGCTGTAGAGCGTTTAAATAAATTGGCTGGGGTGAAAATCAATTACGTGCCATTCAAAGGTACAGGTGATTTGATTACTGCCTTAATTGGAATGCACGTAGACGGAGCAATGGGCTATTTGCCACTAGCCATTCAGCAAAAAGGAAAAGTGCGCACCCTGGCTATCGCCACCGAGAAACGCAATCCCGCCCTACCGGATGTGCCGACCTTTAAAGAGCTGGGTCTCAATTGGGTAGACGGAGCCTATCGCGGTGTCGCAGTCCCTAAAGCTACTCCACTTGTGCTGCAACAAAAGTTATCTGACTACTTTGCACAACTAAACGCAGATCCAGAAACCAAAAAGAAACTTGAGGACTCCGGATTTGTGATAGTGGATGTACCTTTGGCAAAAATGCCAGCATTTATAAAAGAGAAAACTGCACAAGCTATGGAAGATGCCAAGAGTGCCGGAATGATCAAATAGATCTTCCCGGATTATTTCCTGGACAAGAAAAAACCACCGAATTGACTCGGTGGTTTTTTTTCATTGAACTACTTGCTTTGCTTGATACTCAGGAGCGATGTATTAGACATCATTCATGAAGTCGCCACCACCGCCGCCACTGTCATCCCAACTGCTAGCACCGCCATCATCCCAAGAGCTTGCATCGCGCACGCCAAAATTAGGATCATCTAACGCAGGTCCACTCACTTGGTTCATATTGGGGTTATTGCCAAAGTTACCTGGATTGTTTGCATTGTTTGCATTGCCACCCATCAGATGACTAGCTAATGCTTGACCAGCATACATACCAGCACCTAAAGCTGCGCCAGTTGCTAAGCTACCCATTAAGCCACTACCAGCGCCACCAGGTGCGCCTGGATAGCCAGGGCCGCCAGGAGCACCGGGGCCACCAGGATAAGGAGCAGGTCCACCAGGAGTACCTGGATAACCAGCAGATGGTGCGTTATATACCTCAACAGCATCACGCTTGCGGCGCTTGAGAACGATGATGGTGCCAATCACAAGAATGGCAATCAAACCCCAGAACAAGGGGCTACTAAAAATAGATGTGGCACCCGCAGCTGGAACACCTGCTGAAGTCGCTAATTGCATTTGCAATTTCTGTACCGAATCAGCCTGAGCAAAAGGCAAACCAGGAGCCAAGCTTTCCGCTTTCAAAAAGTGACTACGGGCTGTTTCCAATTTGCCTTCTTTTACATAAAGCTCAGCAGCAACATAGTGTGCCTTAGCGCTATTAGGATGATTTTTCAAAACTTCTTTCATCATCACATCTGCTTTAGCCAACTGCCCCGCTTGCACTGCTTGATAGACCTCAGGCAGAGTTGCTTCAGCAAAAGCGGCATTACTCGCTAGCAAGGTCATTGCTGCGAAAAGACTGAGGAAGAGATTCATTACCTTACGCATTTTCATAGACACTCCTTTATGGCTTAGTCGTTTACGGATAAACGATCAAATGCATTATCCCTACTTTAGGGATTTTTGTTACCTCGACAATATATGCGGTCTAAGTAGGGGAATTCAAGGGGGTTTGGCTAAACTACCTCGTGGAGCTCACCCAGAGCAGAAATTAAGAAGGTTTTGATCTTTTTATCCTTCCGAATGGGCTTTAATCCCGCTTGATAAGCCTGTAATTGCTTACGGTATTTTTCATACTTTTCACTTCCTAGGGCCGGAATCGTGAGCTTGTAATCAATGATGGCCAAATGGTCATCTAGCTCCACCAAGCGATCTATGCGATAGCTCTTACCCCCCTCAGTTACCAGATCTAACTCATTCCAAGCAGCAACCCACTCCCCAGAAGTTAAGTAGCGTTTGAGTTTGGGTGTCTCTAATACCGTTTTGACTTGATCTAATAACTTCTTAGCACTATCTTGATCAATGCCCAACCAATTCATGAGCTCTTGTTCGCTTAGTATTGGTGGCTTATTCTGATTACCAGAATCTGGCGTCAAGAACTCAAGTAGCTTATGAAAGTTTGTGCCCTCTTGTAACACTTCAGGGTCGGGCTCAGTAATGGCTTCATCCTCACCAGCAAACACCTCTACCGTAATACCGCTCTCAATGTCGCTCAGTAATTGCGTTTGATAATGGATTGCATGCGGCCATTTAAGTACAAAGTCATCAAGAGAGATAGTCTTATCCTCAGCTTGGGGGACTATCGGAGCTTTTTGAGTATTTTCTAAGATGCTTTCTGGCAGCAGATACGGCAACAAACCTGCCGCACTAGCTTTACCGTACCAAGATTCCTGGTTCAAACCAGTAGGATTTTTGGGGGTAGGTTTTTGAGCGTCACCACTAATCCACAAACCCTGTCTGGCACGAGTCATTGCAACATAAAACAAATTCCAGTTTTCATTTATCCCAATCGCTTTTTCAGCTTCATTGATTTCTTTACGTGGACTTGTCAATGTTTTGGTATTAAATGCAGACAGGTGCAAAGGCCCCGTCTCTTGTGGCGGCCAATCCATCAGAACACCCATCTTGTCAGGATTTGGCTTTGTATTATTGGCATCTAAGATGATGACAAATGGAGACTCCAATCCTTTGGCACCATGAATAGTCATCAGTCGCACCCGTAAATGCAGATCTTCAGCAGACATATCACTCTCTGGATCCACTTCTACTAAATTATCATCACTGGCAGCATCAATATCACCCTCATCTGGCGTTTCATCATCATCGCCACGACGCTTGGCATTTATTTCTTGAATAAAACGACTCAAACTGGGGTATTGACCACCGTCTTGATCTAAAGACAGCATTAAGAAGGCGTCTAAATTGGCCAATACTTGAGCACGATCTCGATCCTGGCAAACAGAGGCATAACGTGCACGGACACTACCCTCTTGATAAATGCGATCTAGCAAATCATGTACCGGTAATCGCTCACTTAACTGATGCCAGTGCTTTAAGAATCGAGCTGCTTTTTGCAGATTTGCATCTACGCTATCTTGCAAGGCATCCCACCAAGAGCGGTAAGCCTCTGGTGTTTTAGCAATAGCCAGTTTTTGCATTTCCTGTTCAGTAAAACTAAAAATAGGACTTCTGAGCACCTGTGCTAATAACAAATCATGGCGCGGCGTCACCAGCACACTTAACAGCGCAATCAGATCATCTACCTCTAAGGTATTTAAGAGTCCTCCTAAGCGAGAGCTGTCATAGACCAGCCCCATATCTCGTAGAGCCCTCTCGTACTGAGGCAAGAATTGGCGACGCTTTACCAACAGTAAAAAATCGCTTGCCCTAGCATCACGCCAGATATCTTGATCGCCATCTTTGTCAGCCACTTTTCGGGTAGCGATCAAATGGTTAATCAGCTTGCCAACCATTAAACCCTCTGCATGACGCTGCGCCACATTCACAGTTTCATAGGGATCCATAATGGCGCTATCAAATGCGCTGCCCTCGCGTGGCTCACTACTCTTGGCTTCATAAGGCACCAATGCTAAAAGATGAGCCTCACCTTGCTGTGCATATTCTTGAGTGGGTCGATTTTCATCAGAAGCGCGCCAATGCGTCTTTTGCTCTGAGTAAGGATAGTCATCAGGAATCTGAGGACCCATAAAGATTTTATTAACGGTCTCATTAATTTGAGGAGCATTGCGGCGTGTAACGCCTTGCTCCATGTATATCGCCTTCCATGCTGAATGCAAAAACTGTTTAGCACTGACAAATAAACGGGGGTCTGCACGTCGAAAACGGTAAATAGATTGCTTTGGGTCACCCACAATAAAAATCTTAGGCTTTTCTGAGCTGTTTCCATATCCTTCTAACCACGAACGCAAAATCTGCCATTGCAAAGGATTGGTGTCTTGAAACTCATCTACTAAGATTTGTGTATACCGAGCATCTAGGCGTGATTGCAGATAAGCTGCATGGGCAGAATCTGCCATCAAAAGACTGACGCCGATTTCTAAATCGTCAAAATCACGGACCCGCATGCTGTCTTTTCTATCCTCAGCATGCGCCATCATAGATTCATTTAATGCAAACCAGGCCTGATTAATGGCGTAGATATCTTGCTCTGCTTGCCAAGCGATGTACTTGACAAAAGCATTGCCCCACTCTTTTTTAATATTGAGGTATTCATCACAGCGAGTAGCCAGACCTTCATTCTTTAAGAAGGTCTTAAGATCACCAACTAAGCGGTCATTCCAGGTGCGATATTCAAGCTTATCGAGAGTTAAAAAAGTATCTTGAAATACTTGCACCACATCCATCACATCACCACCGCGCTTCTTACAGGCAATGGCAGGCAATAAATACTCCAGCAACCCTTGATCTTGAGCGCCGCTATGCTCAAAACAATACGCTACAAACTCTAAGTTTTTTAGTGCGTCAGGGGCATTCCATAAAGAAAGTAGTGGATTAGTTTCCTTGAGCTGAGGAAGTGAATTCTTTAGAAGATCTGCGGGGCTAATATTTTTTTCTCTGCAGGCTTTAGCAAAAAACGTCCAGGCTCCTCTTTGCTTGAGAAGACTTGCTTTACCCATCAGTAATTGCAAGGCATTGTAGGAGCCTAAGTGTTTTAATAAAACATCGTACTGAGCCTTGAGATCGGCGCTCATTCCGCCCCACCAATCCTGCAAACACTCCTCTTGCAAACGCTTCGCATCCTCGCGCAATGTAAATCCTGGCTGGATACCTAGAGAGACTGGCGCTGCCCCCAGTAACCTTCCAAACCAACCGTGAAATGTGTCAATCACAATCGGCTGTGGATTAGCCAAGACTTGAGAATAGAGTGCTTTAGCTTTGGGCAAATAGATGCCCATTTGAGATGCATCTAAGCCCCTCTCAATTAAGGCATGAGTTACCATCTCATCATCGCCTGTAGAAAATTCTTGCAACAAACTATACAAACGATCACGCATCTCCTGAGCAGCCTTGCGCGTAAAAGTGAGGGCGAGAATTTGCTGGGGTTTTACATCATCTAGCAATAAACGCACCATACGCGCTACCAATAACCAAGTCTTGCCACTGCCCGCACAAGCAGAGACCACAACAGACTTTTGTGGATCGCAAGCAAGCTCTTTTGAAAACTGAGTCACCGGCACACCATCGGACATTTTTATGGAATTAAGGTCTATGGGTTGACTCACCATACCCCCTTTCGACATATGCCACGCGCCTCGCAATACCGACAAACACCATCAGGAGCAAATGCCTCCATGGGTTTTTTAGACCATAAACCTTCAAGGTCTTGGGTAATCTGCTCGGAAAATTGCTTCATCAACTGAGGAAATGGGCTCACCTCCTGAGAGCGCGGCGCATTTTGTACATCTTTACCAATGTCGGCCTTGAGGGATACCCACTCAGCCTCTCGCACTTGATGTCCAACAATTTTATGATTCTCTTGACCCTCATTAGCGGCTCGCGCGTATATCAGCAACTGCGGATCATCCAAAATATGTTCCGCTCGATCTTGAACCTTTTTATAACTTTGATGCTTGTAATCAATAACGGAAGCTACTTTTGGATTGCTAGCGTGTACATCAAAACGATCCGCGTAACCTTCGATACGAATTTGGCGTAGCTCGCCATCAGGACCCATGATTGGTAGTTCAAATCCAACCTTTGCTTCGCCATCAAAATACTCCCAGCCTTCTTGCTCACGCCCCAATTGCCAAGTAATAAAACTTGGAATTTGCTTTTGCCAATCACGCAAGGTTCCCATCACACGGGCATCGCCCTCTATTAATTCCTTAAACTCTTGTTCAGAAATAGCAGATAAGCGCTTTTCCATCCACTCACGTCGCAACTGAGTATCAACCTTGAGCTCAGAATTGTTATGTGCCTCTGTTTTTAATGCGTGATAGAAGATTCTGAGGATGGCATGTAAGGTTTGACCAGCCAAAGATGCATCAAAACCTTCATCAAATCCCTTCATTTTTCGCAATCCCAATAAACTGCGAACGTAATAGCGATATGGACAATCTCGCAATGCCTTATAAGCACTTGGGCTCATTGATAAAGGCATCGGCAAATCATCCTCAAGATGAGCGACTGATCTTGATAGGGGATGGATTTGAACTGGTCGCTGCTCAGGCTTAACTTGTAGTGGACTCCACTTGAGTGCACTTTGCAAACGCTGAATCCAGGCAGATGGACGCAAAGGTTCGCCACTTTTGCTATTGCTTTGCCAGAGAAAATCTACTTTGTCAGCTGACGCAAGCAATTGCGATAAATCACGTGCCTGCTGTTGAAATTGCAAAGCAATTGTTGATGTCTTTAAAAGCTGATTTAAGGCGTCTGAGAAAAATAAAGGCGGCTCTGCATATGCAGGTAATTGCTGCTCATCACAACCAACCATCACTACCGCATCAAATTTTCTGAGGCGAGTAGAGCTCAAGGGAAGAATGCTTAAAGTCGCGAGAGCCTCTTTACCCTCCTCCTGATAGCTTGCGCCCTCAATTACTGTCTTCACTAGACTTAACCAGTCGCTTAAACGCATCTTCACTTGCTGATGTGCGGAGCCATGCAAATCGAATGATTTAATCACTTCTAACAATTGCTTACCAGCCGAGTCTTGCGCTAGTTTGCTGGCCATGCCAGTGGCCTTTAGGTTCTGCTGCAACAAGCTATATGCCTGATGACAATCTACTTTTAAGTTTTGCCATTCATAGTGACGCTCTCTTAAAAATTGCAAGAGCTTAAATAAGGCGGGATTTGGCTGTACTGAAGATCTTTTCTCTGCACTTGCTGTAGCCCCTTCAATCGCCAAGTGAAAGGTCTTCCAACCTGTTTCCGCTTTACTTGAAATCAAAATATCTTCGAGTTCTGCAACGAGTCCTACGCATAAGTCTTTGTCACAATTGAGCCACTGAGGGTTATTGATTGCTATAAACGGATTTTGCAAAAACTCTAAAAGTACTTTTGCACTAGGCCCATCCTTGGGCGCCCTAATGAGCTCTAGCCAACTATTAAATGCGGCAGCGGCACGCGTTGTTGATAGCTTCCAACCAGTCTCATCTCGAATATTTAACGATGGCCCTAAGCGGGTGAGTAAAGCACGCGCTCTTCTAGCCACCAAACGGTCTTGAGCAACTAGCGCAATCTTCTTTTTATCTGCAATCACATATTGCTCAATCGTTTTTGCAGTTAACCATGCCAGCTCTTCAAATCGCTTAACACCCATGAGTTGCCAGTTTTCAGAATGGCTATGACGAATATTTTCTAGAGCTTGATAATGCGCGTCATCGCCCCCGACTGCTTCAGCCCACAAACCAACTGTTTGCCAATCCATTGTGACTTCGATGACGGGTGTGTGATGAGCATACTGATCAAGAAAGGTGTTGAAGATTTCTTTATCTATTGGCTTAGGGTCAGCTGTTTTAACCCAGATTAAGGGCCTTTCTTGATGATGCTTTTTAGCTTGCTCAATTGCTTCTAGATGCGATGCCATCGCAAGCTGTTCGCGAAACACGGGGTCACTTGCACTGGTGATATAACGCCAAAATGTGAGTAGCACAAATGCTTCTTGGTCGACTACTTTGCGAGATAGCTCTGGATAGACTTCGTTAATCAGTTTGTCTAAAAAGGTAGTGACTTGATCAATCCATGCTTGACCAATCGAAATTTGCTTTCCATTGGCCGCTTCTATCTGTGCATAAATTTGTTTTTGTAGTTGGGGTAATACTGCCTTAGATAAAGTGTCACATGCTTCGATGATGGCTTGAGCTAAACCCCAGGCACCCGCCTCAGTTTCAGCTTTAAATCGCGCTTGCAAATCGCGATGCTCACGTAATGTGGCATAGACACCCAACCAACGCTCTAAATCCGTCTGTTTCTTTGGAAACTTCCATGCGTTTGGTGCCGCCTCTAGCCAATCAGTAAAGCTGATAACTTGTGGCAAGAAGGCTATTTGATTGGATAGGTCATCCGGGCGGGTATCTTCGAGCGCAGCCCTAAGGCCGATGAGGGGTCCTGCAGTACTCAGCACCACTAAAGGGCGCTGCTGGGTTTGTTTTGCACAATTCCAAATACCTTCCGCTAAGGTCTTGAGAGCCTGGGCATTGGGCGCAATCGTCCATGCATAAGGCTGCTTTTGCTCAGAAATAGTGGGAAATGCGGCTGACATTAAGAACTTTGAAGAACTCTCGTTTTGGGGCTAATTTTGAATTTTCGGCACAATCTTTGGCTTATTGCTAATATAAGCGTTGTAACGCCACAATTAAACAACTCGCTAAATAAGTCTAAATAAGGAATTTTCATGAGTGCCGGCATTAAATATGTAACTGACGCCTCTTTCGAACAAGACGTCCTCAAGTCCGATAAACCCGTTTTGCTCGATTTCTGGGCTGAATGGTGCGGTCCTTGCAAAATGATTGGTCCAATCCTGGAAGAGCTCTCCGGTGAATACGGTGACAAATTACAGATTGCCAAAATGAATGTGGATGAGAACCAGGGCGTTCCCGCCCAATTCAACATTCGCGGCATTCCTACCTTGATCCTCTTTAAAAACGGTACTGTTGCCGCTCAAAAAGTAGGCGCTTTGGCTAAATCCCAGTTGACTGCTTTTATTGATAGTCATCTGTAAAGTGTCTGACACCACGGGTTCACTAGGTGAGCCTGTGGTTTTCCTGCTGTAAGCCTTGCCATACCCTATTTTTAGTGTAGTATTACTCGAACGCACTAATCAGTGCTCCGAATTTCAGCAAACTATCTCCCCCTTCTTTTAGCAAAACTCCCCAAATCCTGTTTGTCCACATCTGTCTGATATCCATCAAGACGGCGATATCCCAAAACACATTTTTATTGAATCTTTTCCCTCTTTATCAAAACCCGAGAACCACATGCAATTAACTGAACTCAAAGTCCTCCACGTATCCGCCCTGCTTGAAATGGCAGCTGGCCTGGAGATTGAAAATACCCAACGGATGCGCAAACAAGAATTGATGTTTGCGATTCTGAAAAAACGTGCGAAGGCCGGAGAGACTGTTTTTGGTGACGGCACCTTAGAGGTATTGCCTGATGGCTTTGGCTTCTTGCGCTCTCCTGAAGCCTCTTATATGGCTTCACCTGATGACATCTATATTTCTCCTGCGCAAATTCGTCGCTTTAATCTCCATACTGGCGATAGCGTAGAGGGTGAAGTTCGCACACCAAAAGATGGCGAACGTTACTTTGCCCTAGTAAAGGTCGACAAGATCAACGGTCTGGCTCCTGAAGCCCTCAAGAACCGCATCATGTTCGAGAACTTAACGCCACTGCATCCAAATCGCGTGATCTCACTTGAGCGTGATATCAAGGCTGAAGAGAATCTAACTGGTCGCATCATCGACATGATCTCCCCAATTGGTTACGGTCAACGTGGTTTGATCGTGGCCTCACCAAAGTCTGGTAAGACCGTGATGATGCAACACATTGCACACGCAATTGCTGCTAACAATCCCGAAGCGATTCTGATTGTCTTGCTCGTTGATGAGCGCCCTGAAGAAGTTACTGAAATGCAGCGCTCCGTGCGCGGTGAAGTGGTTGCCTCTACCTTTGATGAACCAGCAGTTCGTCACGTTCAAGTTGCCGAGATGGTGATTGAAAAAGCGAAACGCTTAGTAGAGATGGGTAAAGATGTCATCATCTTGCTTGATTCGATTACCCGTCTTGCACGTGCTTACAACACAGTAGTTCCTTCATCCGGAAAAGTACTCTCTGGTGGTGTGGATGCCAACGCCTTACAACGTCCAAAACGTTTCTTTGGAGCTGCTCGTAATATTGAAGAAGGTGGTTCACTCACCATCATCGCTACTGCCCTGATTGAAACTGGTAGCCGTATGGATGACCTCATTTATGAGGAATTCAAAGGTACCGGCAATATGGAAGTACACCTTGAACGTCGCTTGGCTGAACGCCGCGTTTACCCTTCTATTAACCTCAATAAGTCCGGCACCCGTCGTGAGGAATTGCTGGTTAAAGCCGAAAACCTCCAGAAGATCTGGGTGTTGCGTAAATTACTGGCAGATATGGATGATATTGAGGCAATGAATTTCATTGTGGATAAGCTCAAATCCACCAAAAACAACGGTGAATTCTTCGACCTAATGCGTCGCGGCGGCTAATTTAGCCCCGTGAAGGCTGTTTCAGACACAAAAGGGGCTGTTTTAGCCCCTTTTGCCTACCTAAACAGCGCTTTGTTGTTGATTTCATGGCATAATTTCGCCTTTACTGCTTTTAAAACCTGGGAAAGTATTTAGGTTGTGAAGTTTAATTTAACCAAAACGGCTACCCGCTCATAGGACTCAAAATGAAACCTGGCATTCACCCCGAATATCGTGAAATCGTCTTTGTAGACGTTTCCAATAACTTCAGCTTCAAGACTCGCTCCACAATGTCTACTAAAGAGACGATTAAGTGGGAAGATGGCAATGAATATCCATTGGCCAAGATCGAGACTTCATCTGAATCACACCCTTTCTACACTGGTACCCAAAAAATCATGGATACCGCTGGTCGTGTTGAGAAATTCCGTCAGAAATTCGGTACTAAAGCGGTTGCTAAAGCTACCGGTGATGGCGCTGCTAAAACAGCTGAGAAAAAAGCTGCTGCTGCAGAAGCTAAAGCTGCTGAAAAGACAGCTAAGAAGAAGGCTTAATTCCCTTCTAATCGCAGGATATGGCTTTAGCCTCCTCTGCGAGATAATCAAGGCAGCGTTTGCTGCCTTTTTTATTTTTTGTTTTACCTTTAGTTGCACCCTTTATAAAGTACATGGTCAAACTTACTGCCGCCGCTACTAAATCAATTCCGCGCATCATTATTTTTGCGTTGACATTGGTTTATGGATTTTCTGGCCTCTTCTTCCGTGATCCTTGGAAGAATGAAGATGCGATTGGCTTTGGTGGAATGTGGGCTTTATTTCGCGGCGACTCTCTTGATTGGATTGTTCCGCATTTAGCTGGGCGCGATATTTCTCTTGGCGCCCCACTTCCTTACTGGATGGGGGCCACCCTCATCGAATTATTTGGTCCTTGGATTGGTGCTGCGAATGCTGCCCGCCTCTATTCAGCGATTTGTTTTTTTGCTGCGGCAATTGCTATTTGGTATGCCACCTATCTTCTAGGTCGTCGTCGTGAAGTTCAACCCATTGCATTAGCTGTTGGTGGTCAGCCTGACCTCAAAAGCTATGGTATGACATTGGCTGATGGCGCCCTCCTCATCTTCTTAGCTTGCGTTGGTCTTGCACAGCGCGCCCATGAAACAACTCCGATGATGGCGCAACTCATGGGCATCAGTATCGTTTTGTATGGCACAGTGCGCGGACTAGATAAGCCTTGGCAAGGCGGTTTATGGACCGGACTTGGCGTGACCATCGTTGCGCTCTCCAGTAATCTGACCTTAAGCTTGATTGTCATTACTTCAACCATCATTGCGGTGATTGCGAGTAATGCTCGATTGCGTTATCGCTGGACTATCACCAGCACTTTCTTTGGCATTGTGGGTGTATTAATTTGGCCAGCGCTTTGGTACATCGCTGATATCTCACCAGAGTGGCGCCATATTGCACAAGAGGGTTGGCGCAATACCCCTGAAATGCGTCTTCTCCCTTCATTTGAATCTCTCGAATTTTTAGGCGTGAACTTCTGGGCGTACGCCTGGCCAGTTTGGCCTTTAGCCATCATCTCTTTAGTGCATTGGGGGCAAACCAAGGAATCTGGTGCGTGGCGCGCCCCTCACCTTTGCATTCCCTTGTGTTTATTTATCGGCTGCTTTATTTATGTTTTGTTCCGTAGTCAGGCTAATGAACATGACCTCATGATTTTGATTCCAGGTCTATCAATTATTGCAGCCTTTAGCCTTCCTATTCTCAGGCGCAGCTTTATTAGCTTCATCGACTGGTTTGCGATGTTCAGCTTTACGGTGATTGCTTTAGCTATTTGGATTATCTGGCTTGCCATGGTCACCGGTTATCCAGAACAAATTGCTAACAATGTAGCGCGCTTTATACCTGGCTATGAAAGCCAATTCAATCCCTTGGCATTCATTGTGGCTGTAGTGATTACCGGCCTATGGCTAGCAATTGTGCGCTGGAGAACCTCGCGCGCTCCCAAAGAAATTTGGCGCTGTCTGATTATCTCCGCCTCCGGCACTACCTTAATGTGGGTCTTGTTGATGACCTTATGGTTACCTACCATCAATTATGCAAAAACCTATCGGCATGTTTCTGCACGCTTGGTGCAAGCCGTTCCAAATGTTGGCTGCATTGATACTAGCAATCTGGGCTATGCTCAGCTCGCCTCTTTTAACTACTTCACCAAACTGAACTTACAGGATGATCCTAGCTGCCCTTGGCTTCTCACCCATAGTCAGTCTGAGGCCTCAGCTTACGCCAGACTCAATAATAAAAAGCTCACACTATTATGGGAAGATCGACGCGCTTCTGACCGCGACGAACGCTTGCGTTTATACGAAGTCATTCCGGAATAAGGCGTGCTGCACTTTAAATTATCGCGCTTGCGCGAGGATATTCCTGCCCTACTAAAATTAGCCGGTCCACTACTGGTAGGTCAATTGGCTGTCATTGCCTTTGGCGTACTAGATACTGCGATGACCGCACGCTACTCCGCAGAAGATCTGGCTGCACTGGCTATGGCCTCTGCAATCTTTATCAGCATCTATGTTGGCTTGACTGGAGTAATCTCTGCATTAGCCCCGATTGCTGGCCAACTCTTTGGCGCAAAACGCTTTGATGAAATTGGTGAAGAAGTGCGTCAGGCCACTTGGCTAGCTTTAGGGCTCGCTATCGTCGGTTGCGCAGTACTCATGAACGCAGATCATCTGCTAGCGATCTCACACCTTAGCGCTGACATCGAGGGTAAAGCGAGGTTATATCTCAACATCCTAGCGATTGGTCTGCCAGCGAGTATGGGAATGCGCGTACTAATGGCGTTACACAATGCGGTATCCAGACCAGCCGTTATTACGATTGTGCAACTTATTGGTTTGGGATTAAAGCTACCACTCAATCTGCTCTTTATCTATGGCGGCTTGGGCATAGAGGGCATGGGTGGTCCAGGCTGCGCTGTCGCTACCGCCATCATCAGCTGGTTCTGGCTCATCAGCACGCTGAGCTTTGTTGTGTTTGATCGCTTTTATCAACCTTTCAAAATTTTCAGTCGCTTTAGCCCTCCCAATTGGCATCGTATTTGGACCTTACTGAAGCTAGGCACCCCTATAGGCTTTAGTTATTTAATAGAGGTCACCTCATTTACCTTCATGTCTTTATTTATTGCGCGCCTAGGAACAACCGCTTTAGCAGGGCATCAGATCATTGCGAATATGGGCACCGTCATTTATATGGTGCCGCTTTCTTTATCCATCGCTACGATGACTTTAGTATCTCAATCGATTGGCGCAAATAAACCTGAACGCGCCGAAGAAATTGGTTGGTCTTCTGTCTTTTTTACGACTGTTCTTTGTATTGCAATTGGCATTGGTGTTTGGGTCATGCGAATGCCTTTATTAGATCTTTATGATCCACCTAATGCAGTTAAGGTATTTTCCATACCCCTCTTTTTATTCATCGCCTTTTATCAAGTATTTGATGCACTACAAGTGACTGCGGCATTTATTCTGCGTGCTTATCGTGTAGCCTTTTGGCCTATGGTGATTTATGCCGGCTCACTCTGGGGTGTTGGCCTAGGTGGAGGTTATCTATTGGGATTTGATGTCTTAGGTAACACGCCGGCCTTTTTACAGGGCGCCAATGGCTTTTGGGCCGCCAATAGCATCAGTCTCGGACTAGCTGCCTGCCTACTGCTTTATCTATTTAGAAAAACGGCGGCGCGCTTTGAAAAAACGCATCCGCCGCTTGAGGTCTAGAGAACTTCTCTCTTAACGATAGCTTGGTACTTGATTGCCTTTAGAGTACATGCACTGTTGATAAGCAATGTTGTATTGTGCTTGGGCTTGATTTTGTTTGCCAGAAGAATTCATGGCGCCCATCGCAGCTCCGCCTAACAGTCCAACACCAGCACCGGTACCGACGTTGGCATGATTACCGCCTTGAATCACAGCACCAGCAACTGCACCTAGTGCTGCGCCAACTGCAGCACTGGTTGCACCCTCCTTCAGGGCAGCACTACTAGTATCTCTCACAGAATTTGCAGCAAAGTTACGACAAAACAAATCCTCCTGCTGAAATAGGTCAAACGGCTTGCCTTCGCGCGGCATGACTGCAACTGTTGGGCCTGTTGGTGCAGAGACACAAGCCGTCAAAGAGGCCACTAAAACCAAACTCAGTGTTGTCAATAATGTAAATCGTTTCATCTCATACCTTTAAATAATTTTTTCAATACCCAATTGCATAACGCCTATCTATCACCCTATTTTAATTGCCTATTGTCTTTTGCTAAGGCGCTCGTCTGAGAGGTGGTACTCCACTAGTGGGTGGCGCAGCAGCTTGTGTTTGCCAACCTGTAGGGCACTCTTGCGCATAAGGAAAATATTTACCACTTGCTTCACAGTAATACCAAACTGGTGCTTGCGGCTGAGAAGCTAAAACCATGGGTTGTGGTGGTGTGACATAAGCAACTACCGGAGGCGCATAAGCTACTGGCGGTGCGTAGTAAGCCGGAGGAGGAAAGCCATAATATCCAGCGCCAGCCCAATTACCGCGCCACCCGCCTCCATAGCCATAGCCATAGCCGCGACCCCAGCCTGGACCATATGCAGCTGGACGCCAGCCACCGCCATAACCATATCCGTTGGCATAACCCCCGCCAACACTGACATTCCAGGCAACATTACCTGCGTTAGCAGCCAAGGGGCTCAAGCTGAGCAAGCCCGCTAATGCAATCCCTAAAGCCAGGTATAGATAATTCATTTTCATAGTCGACCCCTCTGATTGGTCTCTTGGCCTGTCCTCAAAACAGATTTCTGGCCTCTTCCTTCTATAACGCCCCAGACTGAAGCAAGCTGACACAATTTACAGAATTTATTGATCTAATTTTGCGCCAGATTTGATGACAACTCTAGCCCATTTATTGGACTCAGCAGCAATCAGCTTTGAGAGATCCTGAGGGCTGCCAGGTGCTGGATCAAGACCGCCAGCCAATAACTTAGCCTTAACTTCAGGATTAGTAAGGGCTTGGCGCGTTAATCGATTCAGGCGCATCTGAATGCTTGACGGTAATTGTGCGGGTGCCATCAAAGAGAACCAAGAGATGGCTTCAAAACCAGGCAAGCCCTGCTCGGCCATAGTCGGGATTTCTGGAGCTGCAGGAGAACGCTTGAGGGAGGTCACACCCAAAGCCTGCACTTCACCCGCTTTAATTAAAGGCAGTGATGAAGATAAGTTATCAAACAACATGGTGATACGCCCACTCACTAAATCGGGCAAAGATTGTGCGCGACCTTTGTAGGGAATATGACGGATTTGCACACCTGTCATTTCTTTAAAGAGCTCACCCGACATATGAAGCGATGTGCCAACCCCAGAAGATCCGAAGGTTAATTGATTGGGTTTACTTTTTGCCAGGTCAATCAACTCACTCAAGTTAGTGATACCCAATTGCTTATTCACAATCAATACATTCGGGGTGCTAGCCAAAAAACTAATGGGCGTGAAATCCTTCACCGGATCAAATGGCAGTTTGTCATACAGAGCGCCATTGATAGCATGTATACCGACAGTACCGATAAGCAAGGTGTAACCATCTGCTTCACTTTTAGCCACCACATCTGCGCCGATATTGCCACCGACTCCAGGGCGATTCTCCACCAGCACAGGAACACCTAGTGATTTTTGCCAATACTCTGCCAGTACGCGCGCCAGAATATCGGGTGCACCACCGGGAGTAAAGGTAACAATAATCCGAATAGCCTGTTTAGGCCATACAGTCTCTGCAGATACTGGGTTGACGGAGATAGCTAAAACTACAAGAGTGGCAAAGAGCTGCTTGAATACTCTCACTACTTTAAAAAATTGCATCATGAATTTAAGTTAAAACGCAGTTGGATTGCAGCACTTAAAAACCAAACTTGCCACGCAACCATATCCAACCTGTATAGACTACTGGATCATCTGGACAAGGACCAAGGCCACACTCGAGCAAAGTAGAAAGTAGATTAGCCAAGACCAAGAAAATAAATAAGATAACAACCGTATTGGCAAACCAAGAACGTGATCGAACGTCACGATTGGGTAGCATCAATAAAATTGCTTGTCCTGCTAGGAGGCCTATATACCCAACGAAGGCCCAGGTATAAAAATGGAGTTCTAAAAATGTAGCGCCAAACCCCTTATCGCCAGGCAAGATATGCAAGAAAATTTGCCGTAAGGAAACCGTCATCCCCACTAAACCACCGATGATTCCCCAACCATAATGAGCCGAATGTGCACCACAGCGAATATTGAGAACCAAAGCAAAACCAATAATCACAAATCCCATGCGCTGCATCAGACAGAGCGGGCAAGGCAGTTCGCCAAAATAGAGTTGGTCTACAAAAGCGTAGGCAAGAACGCCAACCACCGCTAGTAAGGCAAGCTGATTACCTAGTGCCGCAAGTGAGGGGAAGGAATGCTTGCTCACAGGCTGAGATTCAAATGATCAGTTGCATGGAAGCGGAACCAAACCATCAAGGTGACTACCGTAATCGCTAGCAAAATCAAGCCCGCAAAGCGCTTCTCAAACCAGACTAAGATCAGTCCGATCAAGGCTGTCAGAAAAGGCAAGAACATATACATACATGAATTTTATCGCAGGATCTCTTGGCTACAGGCGAATTGGCTAATTACACAGTTTTCTGCAGGTCTTTTGTTTAGAATGCCTGCATGAGCACAAAATCGACTCCACCCTGCTTAGACTTGATGATTGATGGGAATATTGCACGGATTACCTTTAATAATCCTGCTGCCCGCAATGCCATGACTTGGCCCATGTATGAAGAGCTGAAAAGTATTTGTGATGAACTAGCTCAGAATCCAGAAATTCGGGTGGTCATTTTTAGGGGTGCTGGTGACAAAGCATTTGTTTCAGGTAGCGACATTGAACAATTTGTCAGCCTGAAAAAAGATGAGGCTTATGAGAAAGCAGTCGACCAAATTTTTGTTTCACTTCAAGAGTTACCCATGCCCACCATTGCGGTGATCGAAGGTTTAGCAGTTGGAAGTGGACTGTTGATGGCAACGGCTTGCGATTTTCGTATCTCCACTCCAGAGGCGCGCTTTGGTATTCCTGTAGCAAAGACTTTAGGCAACTGTCTCTCACCAAGCAATCTCAATTGGATCTGTGCTCACCTTGGTATTCCGATGGTGAAAAAAATGTTACTGACTGCTGAGTTAGTAAAGGCGCCTGAATTATTAGCATCTGGCTTTCTGTACCAGACAGTTGATGCATCTGAAATTACTGAAGCCGCAAACGCCTTGGCGACGAAGATGGCGGTACTCGCACCTATCACCCAAAAGTCGAGCAAGCTGGGAATTGCACGCCTATTACGTCACAACCTCCCAGATTGCACCGATCTCATGCGCGAGACCTATAACAGCCAAGACTTCCGAGAAGGCGTCAATGCATTTCTGGAAGGACGTCCACCGAAGTGGACGGGCCGGTAATTAGTTCTTAGCGTTTAAGAATTCCACTACTGTTTTAACAAAGACGTCAGGCACCTCAATGTGAGGAATATGGCCTACATTGTCTAGCGGCACCAGCTTAGCATTCGGAATAGCAGCTTGGGCCTTACGACCTAACTCTGGAAAGTTGCCCAAAGACTTTACCGCCTCTGGAGGTGCGAAGCGACGGCCAAATACGGTACGATCCTTTTGCCCAATGACCAATAAGACTGGCATCTTTAACTGCGGCAAATCATTGACGACTGGTTTTTCAGCAATCATTTGATAAGTCAGAACAGAAGTTCTTGCATAGGCTGGGTAATCAGGTCCTTTTTGTATACGTACGTAGACTTCAACAAACTGCTCGAATGTAGGCTGCCAGACCGGAAAGTAGCTCTTCAGAAAATTACGGTAGCTCATTTCTGTTTGCGCCATTTCTAGCTTTAACAAAGTATCGTTCTGTTGTGGCGGAACATCCTTGCTGTAATCTTCAAGTCCAAGTGGGTTTTCTAAAACTAACTTTTGAACGGTTTTGGGATATAAACGTGAAAAACGAATACCTACCATTCCACCCATGGAATTTGCGATCACGGAAACCTGATTGATCTTTAATGACTTCAACAATGCCTGGGTATTGGCAGCCAAATCATCAAAGTGATAAGCCACATCCGGCTTAGATGACTTACCAAAGCCTACTTGGTCAGGTGCAATCACACGGTAACCCGCCTGAGTTAAACCGGCAATCGTTGGTGCCCAATAATCGCTTGAAAAGTTCTTGCCATGAAATAGCACTACTGCCCCTTTTTGCTTACCAACCGCCGGCACATCCATATACATCATGCTCGCAGGCTGCCCTTGCAGGCTGGTCTTAAATTCTTTAACTGGATAAGGATAAGGCCAGGTACTTAAGCGTAAATCCAAAGGTGCTGCATTGGCATATAAGCTAGCCGGTGCAGGGCTTGCGCTTACCTTTGCTGGAGGGACATTTTCAGTAGTAGCACAAGCTACTAAAAGTACAGGAACTGCGATTGCTAAGACAAGGGTTTTGTGTAAAGAATTCATCATGATTAAACAATCTTGGTTTTTAAATTAACTAAGCCCTCAACACTACCCTCGAGGACATCCCCTTTTTTCACGGGACCTACGCCTGCAGGCGTACCGGAATAAATCAAATCACCTGCCTCAAGCGTAAATAAGGTTGAGAGGTAGGCAATCGTATCGGGAACGTTCCAAATCAACTGATTGAGATCACCCTCTTGGCGAACTTCTCCATTGACTAATAATTTCACAGAACCCTTGCTAGGATGCCCGCATTTACTAACCGGTGTGATTTCACCGCAAGGTGCGGATTGATCAAAAGCTTTACCAGTATCCCAAGGCCGCCCCATCTTTTTAGCCTCACCCTGCAAATCACGGCGAGTCATATCCAAACCTACCCCATAACCATAGACATGCTCGAGTGCTTTATCAGCTGGAATATTTGCGCCACCCTTACCAATAGCTACCACCATTTCAATCTCATGATGCACATCATTTGAAAGTTGGGGATAGGCCATATCCTTGCCGTCAGTCACAATCGAATTTGCGGGCTTCATAAAGAAAAATGGTGGCTCACGATCAGGGTCATGTCCCATCTCACGCGCATGATCCGCATAGTTACGACCCACACAATAAATACGGTTTACAGCAAAGCGTCGGGTGTCACCTGTAACAGGCAATGAAGTAACTACTGGTGGCTCAATAACAAATGAAGAACTCATGACTAACCTTTCTGGTGAATGCAATAGGATGAAGTTTATTTCTGGTCTTTGGAAGTATGACGCAATTTCAATATCAAGATGCTAAGCGCTAAAGCAAAAGTAATTGCATTAGCCAGAATGAGGGGCCACTTTTCAATAATGAGCCCATAAATCAGCCACAGACCCACTCCAACAGTAAATAAAGAGTACATCCCCAAGGAAACCCCTGAAAGGTTACGAGTACGCCAAGAGTGGATAGCCTGAGGCAAAAAGGCGACCGTGGTTAAAAATGCAGCGCAATATCCAATGATCTCGATTTCATGGGCCTGAAGGTTCATCTAGCCATTGTAATTAGCTACACTTCCCAATTTCAGCTAAGCGGATCAAGCGTGAACTGACGATGTGGGATAAGGTGATCAAAGACGCCAACATCAAAGCAGATTAAGTATTTATTTCTTATTTAATCCCGCTTTGCGGGCTTCTATTTCTTTATTAATAGCGACCACGGTCTTGGCATCGGGCGCAGTCCATTTGCCGCCAGAGTTATTCACTATATAAACTAGGGCGTCTGCAAAGCCTTCGACTGATAAATTGGGACTGCCACCTTTGGCTGGCATCGCTCTTACGCCAACATATCCATGCGCAGTCAAAATGACTTGCCCTTCAGCAATCAAGGGCGCCCACTTTGCTTTGTCACCCAACTTGGGGGCATTCAACACTCCTGCACCATGGCAACTAGCACAGACTTGTTTATAAGTACTCTCACCCGATTGCGCATAAGCAAGTGATGAAAAAGCGAATATTGTTGCGGCAAATGTGAGGACTTTAGTCTTGAGCATCATGATTTCATTCCATAAAAAAGATATATCACCCTATTACTCTATCACTCTATCACTTACAGGGATAGCTGTGCATAAAGAACCGGATGAGCGTCTTAGCAGCACGCTCTTGATTAAATTGGGGGTTAGCGCGATTCCATTTCAAGAACTCTTGCAAAATCATTTCGCGAGTACTGCCCTGCTTTGAAAAACAAATAGCAGGCTTTGCATTAGGCGAACGATTGGCGAGATAAGCTTGGTAGACACCCTCGCCAAAACCAAAACAAAAGTTCTGGGCATCTTGATCCTGCTGGTTTTGACACAACTCGACTAAAGCTGCAGTGGAAGCATCATTCGCTGGCATATTAGGCTGCGCGAGCGCTAGTTGCTGACAAAAACAATAGCCGACCAAAAATAATGAGATCTTTTTTAATGTATTCATTTGAATGCTTTCAATAGATTAACGTCTAAACCCGCCCATATGACCGCCACCAAATCCGCCGCCGCCACCGAAGCCTCCGCCAGCTCGGCCTCCTCCAAAACGATCTTGGTTAGCATCAAAACGGGCTTGTTCACGGAAGGCATTTTCTTGCGCAGCCTCACGATAGGCATTTGGGTTCGCTCGATCTTGTTGATACGCGTTGCGCGATTCCTGATTCAGGCGATCAGCCTGTGCTCGCTCTTGCGGGCTAGCATCTCTCTGAAAAGTATTATCAGCTCTTTGCGCAGTGTTCCTAAGGTCCTGACGATCTTGAGGTGTGGCATTACTCCGCCAATCATTAAGCAGTCTTTGCTGGTTCTGAACATTGCTCGGGCCGATTAAGCCACGTGAAGGATTGTTGGCGTTGTTCACGTTAATCGTGCCATCAGACCAAGCTGGTGTTGCCCAGAATGCGTCGCCCACAGCTAGACCTAAACCAAATCCCATTGCGCCCCATGCTGGGTTATAGGCAGGATATGGTGGATAGTCTGGATAAGGCCATGCGCCATAAACCATCGTTGGGTTATAAGTCGGGACATACACTGTCTGGGCATTGCTCGGCCCAATCAAAATATTGCCAGCAGCATCGGTAGTCACCGTCATCTGCGGAGATGTCTTTAGGGTGCCAGCTTGGATTGCGCGCTTTCTGAGGGACTGCACCGCCTTGAGCGTATCCGCGGGTTGTAGCTTATAGGCATTACCGAGGTTCTGAGTCCATTGCAACTTCGAACCCATCATATTGAATGCCTGCGGAAATGAGATCAATGATTTAACACTGTCATTCCATGACTGCGCCTTCAGTGCATTTTGCAAATCGACTCCCTGGATTGCCGCATTACTTGCTCTCCAGTTGTAAGCTTCTGCAATTTCTAATGGGTATGTAGAGGCCAAGAGCATTAAAGATAATAAAGAGTCGGGATACAAGGCGATCGGAGAAACTAAAGACTCCAATTGGGCATTTGTGAGCGTCTGCGGAGCACCACTATACGAAGCACTTTGCATATAGGTCGGTGGGTAAGCGTATTGCGAATACGGTTTGTAGTTATTGCTACAAGAAACTACACCCAAAAGAAGAGAGCAGCCTACGAGACTAATTCGCACTTGCTTTCTCATTCTCATTTTCATAAATACTCCAAGATCTTCTATCGCTAATTACAAGAAATGTCTTAACCCGGTCTAAACAAATAACCTGATCGGGCTTTGTCGCGACGCTTTCGATACACCACATGAATACAGGAGATTAGCGCCCATAAGCACAACAACGGATCTAAGACGTAATCCCAAAGATTCGTCGATTCATGCCAATGCCCTGCCCAAGCCACTATTGCAATTGCAATAATCCAAACCCCTTTAGTCCATCCCAATAAGCCGCACACCAAAGCAAACGTAGTAATCGCAATCAATAAGCCTAAAGAGCCATAGCCCCAGACATAGGGATCCAACATTCCAAGACCTAAGGCCAAGGGATAGAAAAGAATGGCAATGATCGAAAGCGCAATACGAAACGCAAGAGGCACAGGACGACTTGGAAGCAAGACTGAGCTCCAAAGCAAGAGAGTCAAGACCACACTCAGATCGCCAGTCACTCCGCGAACATATGCCACCAAGGGAAGTTCAAGCGATAAGCCAATTGGCCAGAAGAAGGGATTAGTCAAAAGCAATACCGAGAACCATTTGATTGGCATTGCCAATGGCTTGCTCATCATTGTTTGCACTAGCCAGACAATGACAACTGCGCAAGTGATAGATAGCTCTACTAAGGCAAAAGTTTGCATCCACTGCATCATGGTTGCACCTCTTTAGTTTGAGACTCTGGAACTGGGGCAGATGAAACCGGCAATTGCTTATAAGCGCGTGTTAGCCACGCTGATGAAAAATGCATATGACGAATCTTTTTTCGATTCCACGTGTAAACAAGATGCGCATCCTGACCATCGGTACTCACAAGATAAGGATATGAGAACTCTTTGCGTTGATCATTAGGCAAAGCCTCATCATCTTCAAGCACCTGAATTACCTGCCACTGATCGGATTGCGGCTGCTTCATGAGCATGACAAGACGATGGCGCCCCACCTCAATATTATTCAGTACCAATAAACGAATGCCATTCTTTAAAGTTAAGCCAGCAAGTGCTGAATTTGGATTGGCAATCGGGAGATCTTCAGACGGCTGCCAGGATTGTCCGGCATCCTGCGTCAGACTGACCGGTATATTTTTTGGGAGCCCTGAACTTCGGGTTTGTCGAAAGAGTGCTGCAGCAGCTTGTGGATCATTCACGAATATCACGGGCTGGATTGCGCTGCGTCCAGAACTCATTCTGCGCTTATCAATAACTTGATTTCCCTCCACCCTCAAGAACTCACCAAATCGTCCAATCCACTCATGGTAAGCAGGCAAACCTAGACGGCCATCACTAAAGTGCAAAGCGGGTGACTTCACCAAGGTACTTAAGTTCAATAATGGCGAGCTGATCAAACGTTGTGGGCGACTCCAAGTAAGACCCTCATCATCTGAAATCAGCGTAGAAATCGAACTGCCTGCCCAACCCCCAATAGAAACCGTAACAAAAAATAATTGCAGCCGACCATCAGCCATTCTGCTGGGAACAGGATTACCCAACTTGGCAATGTAGCGTTGTAATCCCTTTTCGGCGCCCACTCGATCAATGACAACCGTAGGCGCAGTCCATAATCCAGAATGCGGATCAAATACTGCACTATTAATGACTACATCAGGCGCACCCTCCCGACTACCAGCAAACCAAAATGCCCGAAGAGCGCCATCATTTAGTGCAATCAGCGAAGCAGCATGCACTGAAGGAGCGCCAGTGTCTGGCAACCAAGTAGCGCGTGGATTAGCCACAGTAGGCTGACTAATTACTTTATTTTGTGCTTGCTTAGTCGTCGACGTCATTGCAGGCGCTTGCTCGACTTGCTCTTCAAGTGCAACTACAGGTTCTGTTACAAATGGCGCCCACGTGGGTCGACTATCTAAATGCAAAAAACCAAGCACGGAGGCGAGCAATAAAAAGCAAAGTGCAATCACACGACTCATCTACAAGCATCCTTTGCTGACAACATGGCTGCAGAGCTCACAACTGGTGTTGCAATAAGATATTCATTCACAAAGAGATATTGCCCAAAGTGGCCTTTTAACATTTCTATAATTTCTTCATTCGAGTGTCGCGCCCGCATTTCCATTCTGCGACCAATAATCTGACAGGAATCACATAATTCTGGCTTTATACCTAATGGAGTTTGTACCAATACCAAAGAATAGCTGCTAGTTAATTTGCTAAGCTCCCCCGCCTCTGATGCCAAGTATCCATGCAAACGGCTCGATGGCAAAAGTAAGCGAAACTCCTCATCTTTAGCGCGGTAGTCACAAGGCACCCATAGATCCTTATCCTGGACTTGAGCAATGACTTCTGGCGTAAAGCGGCCCAGCCTACCCTCCAAAGGCGACAAACTGCTAGCCAATCCGAGATAGGTCAAAAAGCAAGCGGCAAGGGCAATCGTTTTGGTGTCCTCTTTTTTAAATATGCCAAAGATCACCAAACCCAGACTGATGAGCATAAATGCCCAATGTCCATAGGAATAAGTCCATATACCTACATCGCCTTGAAAAGTCGATTGCTGTAATTGACTGCCAATCCAAATCAAGGCAGAAAAAACAATGGCCTGAAGTATTAAAGCGACTCGGAAACCCCACATTGGTAAACGCTGCCAATGCAAAGCAATCAATGCAGCAAAAGCAGGCATGACAGGCAAAAGATAGCGACCAGATCGTTGACTAGGCAAACTGAACACAATGAAAAATGCCAACACGAGTAGCAGTAATAAACTTTCTTCGAATGACAAGAAGCGCCGTTCACGCCAGCATTGAATCAGTGTCGACAAGAGTACTAGAGTAAATAAACCAGCATTGGCAAGTGAGGTCAGCATCAACATCCAAATACTGTCACCCCCACTCAGCAAGTCCACTAGATAGTTGCTCGTACGCGCATCAAACTTACCTGCATTCTCACCAAGTACAAACTCTTTCCACACATCAGCAGGATATGGGTCTAAAGCAAACCAAAGCGCAAAAACACCTAAGGCCAGAATGGCGATCAGGCAGACCTTATATAGGTCCAAGATCAGTGTTTTAGAAATACTCCAGTCACGCCATCGCCAGTAATACAAGCCCAGAGCAAAGCTGGCAGGCACAACGTAAGCAAAGGATTTAGCAAGCAGTGCTAATCCTAAAGATAGCCCTGCAAAGAGCGGAAAAATCATTTTGGAATTGAAGGCTGATTTGCCCCAATATAAGAGGGCCATAAACGGCAAGCTAATCCAAAAGACTTCAGGAGGGTCAGTTAAAAACGGACGCCCATAGCGATAGGTAGCAAAAAAGGAGAGCCATACCAAACTAGCTAACAAACCGGTTTTAGTATTGCCAGAAAAACGACGCACAGCCAAAAACAGACATAAAGCAGTCAAGCCGGTATAGAGCACACTGGGCCAACGTAAGTTAAATAGTGACCATTGTTCCGCCCAATCGCTACTAGCGATGCCTTGCCAGAAAATCAATGGGGGCTTGGTGTTCTTCAGCCCCTCCATTTCTGACTGAAGAGGCAGCCATTCCCCGGTTGTGGCTGTCATACGCACAATGTGCATATAGGGATATTCGTCACCATTTTTAGGTGCAAACCGACTATCTAGCGCGTAAAGGTAGGTAAATACACCTAAAAGGAGTATTAAGAGTCCTGAACGGTATGAAAATGGACCTCGCATAGCTCTAGTTTATAGGGCTTAGAAGCAAGCTGTGAAAAACCAAGGTCAGGTGCTTTTTCTCATGAGCTTATAAGAAATGAATCTGAGTCCATTCTCATTTCTCTCAAGTTCTTGTTTAAGATATGGCTAAGTGAATTTCACTGGCATTAAATACTGAAAAATAAAATGGAGATTGTTCCTATGCGAGTAAAACACCTTAAAACGGTACTAATAGCCTCGGCCATGATTGGTCTTGGGCACTGGAGCAGTTCTGCCCTTGCGCAAAACGCGGCTGCTAATGATCTTTACAAGCGAGGCTTAGCCGCTACTTGTGCCAACTGTCACGGTACCGATGGTAAAGGCGTATTGGATGGCGGCATGCCCCTCATCAATGGCCTCACTAGCGAACAAATGCTGGCCACGCTCAAGGCATATAAATCTGGTGCGCGCGAAGGCACCATCATGCCTCAACTAGCCAAAGGCTATACAGATGAGCAACTCGAAACTATCGCTAATCAGCTTGGCAAAAAATAATCAGGAGCCCTCTATGAATCGTCGACATTTTATTGGTCAAAGTGCTGCGGCACTTGGCCTTGTAACTGGTTTCTCAACCCAGGCTCAGGCTAATTTACAAAAAGCAGAAATACTGGTCATCGGTGGTGGATATGGTGGAGCTACTGTCGCTAAATATCTGCGACTGTTTTCCAACAACACAGCCAAAGTAACCTTAATCGAACCCAATGCTTCTTTCATTTCCTGCCCCATGTCTAACCTGGTGGTTGGGGGTTCACGCAAGCTGTCTGAAATCACAACTTCTTACGACAACCTCAGCAAGCGCCATGGAATCAAAATGATTCAAGATAGCGTTGTCAGTATGGATGCCGATAAGAAGACCGTCAAACTGGCATCCGGTAAGACACTACGCTATGACAAGGCTGTTGTTTCTCCAGGCGTTACCCTGATGATGAATACCGTTGAGGGTTTAGCGCAAGCCAATAAAGCGGGAGTTACCCTGCAGGCATGGAAAGCAGGAGCCGAGACAGTAGCTCTTCATAAACAAATTGCCTCCATGCGAGATGGCGGAACATTTGTTCTCAGCATTCCTGAAGCACCTTATCGCTGCCCTCCTGGCCCTTACGAGCGTGCATGCCAAGTGGCAAATTATCTGAAGCAAAACAAACCAAAATCAAAAGTATTGATTTTGGATGCCAACCAAGATGTCACATCAAAAGGCGCACTCTTTAAAAAGGTGTGGGCTGAGCAGTACGCCGGAATCATCGAGTACCTGCCAAAACATAATGTGACCGGGGTAGATGCGAAAACCAAAACAGTCAAACTAGAAGTCCAAGATGACATTAAAGGTGACGTGCTCAATATCTTGCCAGCAATGAGTGCAGGAGAAATTGCCGTTAAAACAGGTTTGGCAAACTCCAATGGTCGCTGGGTTAACGTGAACTTCATTAATTTTGAATCTACTGCACAAAAGGATATCCACGTTCTAGGTGACTCGATTCAGATTGCTCCGGCCATGCCTAAGTCTGGTCACATGGCTAACCAACACGCCAAAGTGGCTGCTGCCGCAATTGTGGCTGAGCTCAATGGCTGGGAAGTGAATCCTGCCCCCGTTCTCACCAATACTTGCTACAGCTTTGTAAATGACAAAGAAGTAGTTCACGTAGCAAGCGTGCATCAATACAGCGCTGCAGAAAAAACCTTTAAAACCGTTCCGGGGTCTGGTGGCCTATCTCCTGCCCCCTCAACTCTAGAAGGGGTTTATGCCTGGGGCTGGGCTCATAATATTTGGGCAGATAGCTTGGCTTGATCAAACTCAAGGTTCAGACAAAAAAGAGGCCTTCGCGCCTCTTTTTTGTTGCAATATAGCCAGAGAGAAATATACTGAGAAAAACCCTTAGACTTGCTGGAGACATCATGACATTGCCACCAACCACACCAAAAGACGCCTCAAAGATTGAAGCCATTGTTGAAAAGTGGACTGTACCTATCGGCAACCTCTTTGTCTCTCTTTTTCATCGTATCGCTTTATTTGGAATTGGGGCTGCTACCGTTTGGTCTGCAGCAGTTGCATTCATGGGGATGATGGCTAAGGGATCAGCTTCTATTGAAGATCTTTTATTGCTCTTCATATACCTCGAGATTGGCGCAATGGTGGGGATCTACTTTAAGACCAACCATATGCCGGTTCGCTTTTTGATCTATGTTGCCATTACCGCGGTAACACGTCTCATTATTGATCTTGTGAACACAAAGCATGAAGCAGATTTGCCAATTTTATATATGGGCTTGACCATCCTGATTCTTGCCCTAGCTAATGCAGTTGTTCGTTATGCCTCATCTAAGTACCCCAGTAAAGCGGGCGAAAACGAGTAATTTAAGCCCTATACATTATGCAATTTCTCAGAAAATCTCCAGAGCGAGGATATGCTGACCATGGTTGGCTCAAAAGCTTTCACTCTTTCTCTTTTGCTGGCTATCATGACCCCCGTTTTATGGGTTGGGGCAATCTTAGAGTCATTAATGAAGACCGCGTTGCTGCTGGCAAGGGCTTCGGTAAGCATGGTCATCGCAATATGGAGATTATCAGCTACGTCCTATCTGGTGAACTAGCTCACGAAGACAGCATCGGCAATATCAAAGGTATTCCACCCGGTGATGTTCAGCGCATGAGTGCCGGTACCGGCGTAGTGCATAGTGAGTTCAATCACGCAAAAGATCAAACGACCCACTTCTTACAAATTTGGATTGAACCAAATGAGCTTGAAGTACAGCCGAGTTACGAACAAAAAACAATTCCCTTAGAAAGTAAGCAAGGTAAATTATGTTTAGTCGCCTCCCCAAGCGGCCTGGATCATTCAGTCAAAATTCATGCTGATGCTAAGTTGTATGCTGGATTATTTGATGGTACGCAGACTGCAGAACTGACTCTTGACCCAAAGCGCAAAGCTTATGTTCATATGATTCGTGGTTCACTGACCGTCAATGGACAGGTGCTATCTGGAGGTGATGCCCTCTTTCTGGAGAATGAGAGCAATCTATCGATCAGCGAAGGAAAAGACGCTGAGGTCTTAGTTTTTGACCTCAGCGCATCATGAAAGCGACTAGATTAATCTAACTTAATCTTTGCTTTTTCAATTACTACTTTCCAGCGTGCAATATCCGAGTTATACAGGTCAGTAAATTGCTGTGTGTTCAGCGGAGCAATCTGCACGCCTGCTTTAACAAAGCGATCTTTCATTTCTGGTGTCTCTAAAATCTTTAAGATCGTGGTGTTGAGGGTTTGCACAATACTTGATGGTGTACCAGCAGGCACAAATACACCCTGCCATAAGGACATCTCATAACCCTTCACACCAGCCTCTTGAAGTGTCGCTAACTCTGGAGCACCACTAAAGCGAGTCTTACTAGTCACGGCTAGGGCGCGGGCTTTTTCACCCTTGTACAAAGGGAGACCAACAGGCATGCCAGCAAAGTAGAAGTCAATTTGACCACCAACTAAATCAGTTGCCGCCGGTGCACCGCCTTTATAGGGAATATGAATCGCTTGTAGACCAGTCGTAGCTAAAAATAATTCTCCAGCCATGTGATCAGAGTTACCAATGCCGGAAGAGCCAAAGCTCAACTTCCCTGGATCTGCTTTAAGCATCGCCATCAAATCAGCAACACTTTTTGCCTTGGAATTGTTACCCACAATCAAGATATGAGGAGTAGCAGCAACACCTACTACCGGCAATAAATCCTTCTGACCATTAAATGGCAGCTTAGGGTTTGCTGCAACATTAATGGCAAGGCCGTTTTGTGCAAACAAAATGGTGTAACCATCTGGAGCACTTTTAGCCACTGCATCAGCCGCCAAACTACCAGCTGCCCCACCTCTGTTTTCCACAATCACCGGTTGCTTGAGAGCGAGACTGAGATCATTCGCGATCATTCTGCCCACAATATCGGTAGAACTTCCTGGTGCATAACCAATCATCATCTTGATTGGCTTATCTGGATAGGCCTGTGCAGCTGACCCCAAGACAACTGGTAATACCACTACGCTTAAAGCAATGTTTTTTATTATTTTCTTAAACATATTGTCTCCTCCACAAATTTAAATACTTAATGATGCAATCCCACACTCTTTGGCACAGATATTTAAAGAATCCAATAACTCGGGAGTTAAAGGAATTCCTTGACGCATTCTTTCTGCCATTACTTTTGCAGCACCTTCTCCTGGTACGCGTATTTCTTTTACCCCAGGCAAAGTAGATGAACTCTTCAAGTCATCTACTAAAGCAATCACACGCTGAATAAATTCTTCTCGATCGCCAAATGCGCTAGGGTCTACAGCAATAATGGTTTGCCCAGTATTGGTAATCAAATCATGATGGGCATTAAAGTCAATAGTACCCTTACCTACTGCCGCATTGTTCAGTGCCCCAGCAAGTAGCCCAATCATGACCGCCAAGCCATATCCCTTATAGCCGCCGATGGGCAATAAAGAGCCTTCGCCCGATTTCTTGGGATCGGTAATGGGTTTACCCTGACGATCAATCATCCAATCATCAGGCATGGTTTCTCCTTTTTGCGCGGCTAGCTTCACCTTGCCATATGCTGCAACCGTAGTCGCAATATCAAGCAGGACCATGGGATGGTCGCCAGCAGGTACAGCAATCGCGATTGGGTTGGTAGATAAGAGTAAATCAATACCGCCCCAGGGAGCCATGTGATTGGCATTTCCAACCGCCATATAAATACCGATGTAACCTTGCTCGGCTAATTTACGGACATATACCGATGCCGCGCCAGAGTGATTGCCGTAATGGCTTCCCACCCAGCAGACGCTATGCTCTTTCACTTTCTGGATCGCGACTTCGACTGCCTTATTCATCACTAGATGACCTAAGCCATTGTCACCATTGATTAATGCCGTTGCACCCTTTTCACGCTCAATGTGAATATTCGGCTTGAGGTTTACACCGCCAGCGCGAATCCGCTTTAAATAAGCCGGCAAACGAAAAATGCCATGACCATCAGCACCAACCAAATCGGACTTCACCATCAGCTGCCCAATCAACTTGGCATCAGCTGCGGGCACTTGTACTGAGATCAGAGCCTGGGCAATGAAATTTTCAGCAGCGCTAATCGATAAGTATTGAAGATTACCCATCTGACCCTAAACCTCCGTACTCGATCTAAATTCCATACTATAGGTGTACTTGCCTTCAGGATGATAGGTTACCGTCACCTCAAAGAGTCGATCTTGATCATCAAAGTAACGCCGAATAATGACAAGACAAGGATCACCAGTCTTGAGTTTTAAGTGCTCGGCAATCCCCGGGGTGGCGCCCAAGGTATAGACATCTAACTCTGCGCGTGCAATCCTAGCACCATACTTTTTCTCGATCTGCTCAAAGACCATCACTTGAGGATGCTCAGGATCCGTAGTGAGCGAAGCAAACTGCGGCAGAATATAAATATCAGACCAGGCAATGATTTCTTCAGGGTCACGACGCTTACGTATACCGCCAATGTGATACCAAGAGGAACCTACTGGGCCGCCAATCATCGCACTTTGCGCTTGATCTAACTCAATGTACTCCTCTACCAAATTCTCTCTGTAGGTATCACGCGGATAACTCAAAATATCGACTGGAGAATTAAAGCTTTGAGTAAAGCGCCTTAATTTCTGTCTAGAAATAATCTGAGTTGGTGCACCTTGACGTCGAAAAATCAGACCATTTGTCTCGAGAATTTGCAAAGCATGACGCAAAGTATGGCGGCTTGCCTGAAAATTGTGACACAGGTCTGCCTCAGTAGGCAAGGCAGACCCCACCGGCCAATCGCCGTTATAAATGCGTTGCTCTAGCGTATTGGCTAAAGACTTGTATAACGGTAGGCGCTCAATCAATTTAGGACAATCCAAACATCTTCTTACCGGCAACTGGCAGACGTGCTTTTAAGATATCGCCTGATAAAGATTCCGTGATGTACAGATCTTTGCCATCCGGACCACCGAAACACATATTGGCCAAATGGTGATGATGTGGGTTATCTGAGTAGATCAAATGGGTTGGCAACATATTGCTATCAAATCTCCAGATACCAATTCCCAAATGGCATACCAACAAACCATTCTCAGAGTCCATCTCAATACCATCGGGACCAGCAACACCACCTGTCAATTGAATCGCAACGCCAGTTTTAGAAACTGAACCGTCAGCCATCAATGGCAATCTCCAGATTTGCTGTGAACGAGTAGCGGCAACGAATACATGCTTTTCTTGCGTATTCAAAGTAATGCCATTTGGACTTGGTACATTTAAAGCCAAACGATCTAGCTGACCATTTGCACGCAATCTAAATACACGACCAGTCGGATCTGCGATACCAGTTTGACCTTGATCAGTAAAATATAAATCGCCATTAGATGCGAAATGCAAATCATTGAGACCTTTAAAGTTCTCGCTATACATAGAACCTAAGACCGTTTCAATTTTTCCGGTTTTTGTATCTAAGGCAATCAAGCCCATTTTGTAGTCACAGATAAATGCGCGACCATCTTTATGGAACTTCAAACCATTAGGCCAGCCGTCGTATTGAGTGATGAGTTCCCAATCTCCTTTTGGTGAAATTCTGAAAATGCGGCCAAACGGAATATCGACAAACCATAAATTGCCCTCACGATCAAAAGAAGGCCCCTCCAAAAAGCACTCTACTTCTGCGCCTTGGCGGTTGGGATCGGACCAGCCGGTGCGAGATTTTTTCCTAAATTTATCTGGCATCGACATGAATACTTCAGCTTTGATTTTCTCAACAGGCTGGAAAGGGTTGTGCATCGTCATGAATGAAGGCTCCTATTAAAGTTATCCGTATAAGTTATTATTATTGTTCAACTATTAAACCACGATTAATGATAGTCTTAGGTAAATATTGATGTGCAATCTATAAATCGATTTTAACTTATTCGTATAGGTATAAAGATGAAGAACTACGTAGCCGTTATTGGTACCGGAATCATGGCTGCAGGTATTGCCGCAGGATTCATTGCTCAAAGTATTCCTGTTGTCATTTTGGGTAGATCAAAAGAAAAAGCAGATGCGTGCTTAGATAAAGCCCTCTTACTAGCAAACAAAATTGGCTTGGCAGACCCCAATACCCAAAAGGATGCATCCACCCTCAAGGCCGAACAATCAACCGACATCCTAGAAGACTGGTCTGACTGGGATCAGTGTTTATGGGTCATTGAAACCGTTGCAGAAAACCTTGCGCTCAAGCAACAGGTATTTCAATACTTAGATGGCGTAGTTCCGCCACAAATCCCGATTGGCAGCAATAGCTCTGGATTTCCAATTAGCAAAATTGCTGAAGGACTTAAAACAGCTGATCGTATGATGGGTGCTCACTACTTTATGCCTGCTGAGGTTGTGCCTTTAGTAGAAATTGTGATGGGACAAAAAACAAATCTGTCATATGCTCAGCAAGCTTGCGAGCTTTACAAAAGTATTAGCAAAAAACCGGTACTCGTTAAGAAAGATATTCCTGGCTTCTTGGCTAACCGCATTCAACATGCCCTGATGAGAGAGGCGCTCTCTTTGGTGCAAGAAGGAATTGCCACACCCGACGATATTGATGATGCTGTGAGATACAGCTTTGGCTTTCGCTATGCCGCCGTTGGGCCCATGACTCAAAAGGAAATTTCTGGGTGGGATGGCATGGCCAATGCCGCTCGAGAAATTTACCCCTCCCTCTCTAATACCTCCACGCTTCCTCCTAAAGTTGAGCAATTGATGAAAGAAGGTAAAACGGGAATGAAAGCTGGAGAAGGCTTTAGAAAGTGGACGCCTGAAGAAATCAGCAAGGTATCTGACTCTTACTCCAGAAGATTAAAAGCAGCCTTTGATGTTCTTAACATTGAATAAGCGAGTAGCCTTTGGCAAGCGCTTCTTTTACTCTGGACTCATTCGGCGCAATTCCAATGCCGCTGCCGGCCAATTGAGCAAAATCCAAGTGTCCCCGATTTGCTTTTAAGGCTTGGTCACAAATATCAAACTGCAAGTACTGATTTGACATGCTAAATCCCCATGGAACTTCACCGAGCGCAAAGCCAATGGCGGCGGTTGCAGCACCAGAGAGAGAAGTCTCAGCGATTTTGCATGCCAAATTGAGTTTGAGATTATTCGCGCTTAATACTTGTGCCGCCTCAAAACCCTGGAGAACACCTCCAGTCTTGATGAGCTTTAAGCTAGCCCCGTCAAACGCTTTAGCCACAATGAATTCTTCGATCTCAGACATGCCATGGATAGATTCATCTAAACCAATCGGAATGCGGGATTTTTGTTTTAGTAAAACAAAATCTTCTAAAGCTAAGTCAGCAGGAATCAACTGCTCTGCAAAACTTAATTTACTGACTTCGTCTGATTCGCAAAAACGAATGGCATCTTCCAAATTCAGAGCGCAGTTAGCATCCACTGAAATCACATCACCCGCTAGTAAATCGGATAGCATGGCAACCCTTTTGAGATCTTCGCCTAAAGATAGTGAACCTATCTTGATCTTCCAATGTTTAAAGCCTTGGGCTCGGTATTCCTTAGCATCTGCCACCTCTTTCTCAGGCGAGCCGCCAAGCATTCGTAGCAATGGAATGGGCTTGGGATCAGCCAGATGGGAGAGATTGTTTTCTGCGCGCAAGTATTTCCATAAAGGGATGGATGCTCTTTTGGTAAACAGATCTAATAAAGCCATCTCCACACAGGATTTAGCAGAGGCATTGCCATACAAAATGCTGGAAAAGTTATCAGCAAAATCTTGTGGGTCACCCCACTCGCAAGACTTGGCGCCCTCTACAAGATACTTCACGCTGCCCAAAAGACTGTCCAAGGTTTCACCGGTCATGAGTGGCGCCACCGAGGCCTCGCCCCAACCTGTTCGCCCCTCTTCATCCCTTAGGCAGAGAAGAACCGTTTTGGCATCTCGCACGAATTCTCGCGCCATCTTAATCGGCTCAATGAGCGGTATAGAGAGCGGATAGATGGTCGCTTGAGTAATTTTCATTGGTAGAACCTTACATGAGATTGAGTATTTTGACATTCCTTTTGCAAGAAGCCATTCTTCCGATATGCTAAGGAATATACGCGCCCTAATAAGGCCTTGAATTGCATTAAAACGAATAATGAGACGATTTACAAGAAACCAATTTACGTAACTGAAAGACTGACATGATCGAAACTACTGGAAAAAAATTAGCCGGCCCTATTATTCGCCTGCACCCGAACGACAATATTGTGGTGGCCCGCGTAGATGTTGGCATTGGTACTGAAGTACCGAGTGAGCACTTCACAAGCCGCAGTCAAGTTCCAGCAGGCTACAAAATTGCTACTAAGAAAATTCTTAAAGGCGAACCCATTCTGAAATACAACGTGACAGTGGGTTTTGCGAATGTCGATATTGAACCAGGCACCATGGTGCACAGTCACAACACTGAGTTTCGTGAATTCGATCGTGACTATGCTTATGCCAGCGAATATAAGCCTACGGATATGCTGCCAGAGTCTGAGCGCGCCACCTTTCAAGGTTATGTCCGTGCCAATGGCAAAGTAGGAACGCGTAATTTCATTGGTATCCTGTCAACCGTCAATTGTTCAGCAACGGTTGTCAATCGAATTGCCGATTGGTTTACGCCAGAACGCTTAAAAGATTATCCAAACGTGGATGGCGTTGTTGCATTCAGCCATGACATTGGTTGCGGCATGGAAATGAGTGGCGAGCCGATGCAATTACTCCGTCGCACCATGGCAGGTTATGCACGTCACCCAAATCTAGCAGCAGCACTCATTGTTGGTCTGGGTTGCGAACGTAATCAACTCAAAGGCTTAATGGAGCAAGAAGATCTGAAAGAAGGTCACAACCTCCACACCTTCATCATGCAAGAGTCAGGCGGTACCCGTAAGACTATCGAAGCAGGTATCGAAGCTGTAAAAGCATTACTGCCCGAGGCTAATAAAGTAAGGCGTGAGACGGTATCAGCGAGTCACCTCACCGTTGGTTTGCAATGCGGTGGTTCAGATGGTTTCTCTTCCATTACCGCAAACCCAGCATTAGGTGCAGCAATCGATATTTTGTCGCGCCATGGCGGTACGGGTATTTTGTCCGAGACGCCAGAGATCTATGGTGTTGAGCATACCCTCACTCGCAGAGCAGCGAACCAAGCCATTGGTGAGAAATTGATTCAACGCATCCGCTGGTGGAAAGATGAATACTCAGTAGGTAGAGATGTGCAGATCAACGGCAAAGTCAGCCCGGGCAATCAAATTGGTGGCCTAGCCAACATCTTTGAAAAATCGCTAGGCTCCTCCATGAAGGGAGGCACAGGTCCTTTGATGGAAGTCTATAAATATGCTGAGCCTGTCACTGCTAAAGGCTTCGTCTTTATGGATACCCCAGGATTTGACCCGGTCTCGGCTACCGGTCAAATTGCAGGTGGCGCCAACCTAGTCGCATTTACTACTGGCCGTGGATCCATGTTTGGCTCTAAGCCAGCGCCATGCATCAAATTAGCCACTAATACCCCAATGTATGAGCGCTTGACCGAAGATATGGATATCAATTGCGGTGAAATCCTCGATGGTACCGTCTCTGTTCAAGAAATGGGCCAGCGCATTTTTGAGCTTTTTTTACGCACCGCCTCTGGAGAGCCATCCAAAAGCGAGCTCCTTGGCCTGGGCGATTATGAATTTGTTCCATGGCAAATCGGCGTAATGAGCTAATAGGACGGTAGAATTAATCCTTGAAGTTCAAACGAGACTTAATCGAAATTTATAAGACTTATGAAATTTAGGGATTACTACGAAACCTTGGGGGTAGCGCGTTCCGCTACCGAGGCTGAGATCAAATCAGCCTACCGAAAATTAGCTCGCAAATATCACCCGGATGTGAATAAAGAGTCTGGGGCTGAAGAGCAGTTCAAAGCGATTGGTGAGGCATACGCAGTTCTCAAAGATACTGAGAAGCGAGCTGCCTATGATCGCTTTGGCGAAAACTGGAAAAATGGTCAAGACTTTACCCCGCCTCCAAATTGGAATGAGGGTTTTGAGTACGCTGATGGTGGTGGCCATGGTGGCTATGGCGGCGGCTTTGATGGTGATCAAAGTGAATTCTTTGAATCTCTTTTTGGCAGAGGCCGACATCGTCAAGGTGGACGTGGTGGCAATGCCCGTCAAGGCATGAACTTTAAGGGCCAAGATCATCACGCCAAAATCTTGATTGATTTAGCAGATGCCTACAACGGTGCTAAACGTACCATTGCATTACACATGCCTACTCAAGATGCGCAAGGTCACGTCAGCACGCAAGAGCGGAAGTTAGATGTCAGCATTCCAAAAGGAATTAAAGCCGGACAAAATCTACGTCTCTCTGGTCAGGGTGGTCCCGGCATGGGCGAAGGCGGCCCCGGCGATCTCTATTTAGAAATTGACTTTCATCCAAGTGCTATCTATCGTGTAGAAGGCAAAGATGTTTATGTTGATATCCCTTTGGCACCATGGGAAGCGGCGCTGGGCACTACGGTTAATGTACCTACCCCTGCGGGATCAACTTTGGAACTCAAAATTCCAGCGGGCACTGTAGCCGGTCGCAAGATGCGACTCAAAGGTAAAGGTATTCCAAGTGCTGAAGCTGGTGATCTTTATGTAATTCCAACCATCGCATTACCGCCTGCTCAAACAGACGCAGAAAAAGAAGCGTATCAACAATTTGAGAAGGCTTTTGATTTCAACCCAAGAACACACTTGAAGGGATGATGAAGATGACACAAACTAATATCACCTGGATTGAAGGTAGCGTTGTAGAAAATGAAGTGCATATGAGCATTGTGGAACTATCCCATGCTTCACGCACTCCTGAAGATCTCATCATGTCATGGGTATCTGAAGGCGTACTGAGCCCAACAGGATCATCACCACAAGATTGGCGTTTTAGTGGAGACTCGCTACGTAGAGCAAAGACTGCGGCTCACCTGACACATGATCTTGAACTCAATGTTCCAGGCGTTGCCTTGGCAATAGATCTCTTAGAAGAAATCGCCCAACTGCGCGCCCGTCTACAGATTGGTAATTAAAAACGCTTAAGACTCGGAGCGGCTTAAGAGCTGCTCCCAGCGCTGCAGTTTTTGATCCAGTTGTTCTGTAATTTCCGTTAATCTGGCCTGCATACTAGCAGCCAACTCAGGTTCATTTTTATACAAATCAGGGTTGCTCATAGCAATCCCAATTTCAGCCTGCTCCGTTTCAAGCTCCTCAATCTGCAGTGGCAGCGCCTCTAACTCCTGACGCTCCTTACCATTGAGTTTTTGTACTCCACTCTTTGCAGCCTTCACTTCTGGCTTCACTTCAACCTTAGCTTCAGTTTTAGCCTCGGCTTTAGGTGAAGTTTTTTCAGAGCTACTTGCATTAGCTGCACGAATCTTGTCTGAGCGGGCTTTCTGGATCTTCCAATCCTCATAACCCCCTTCATACTCTCGCCAAAATCCATCGCCTTCATTGGCAATAATGCTGGTGACGACGTTGTCCAAGAAGTAGCGGTCATGACTGACTAAGAAGACGGTGCCTTTGTAATCCTGCAGTAATTGCTCAAGTAGATCTAAGGTGTCAATATCCAAGTCGTTTGTTGGCTCATCCAATACCAAGACATTTGCCGGTCTTGCAAAAAGGCGTGCTAACAATAAACGATTGCGCTCACCGCCGGATAAGGTGCTTACTGGAGAGTTTGTTCTTTCAGGTGCAAATAAAAAATCACTTAAGTAGCTCTTCACGTGCTTTTTATTGCCATTGATTTCAATCCATTCACTACCTGGGCTAATGTAATCTTCTAATGAAGCATTGAGATCAAGGCCTTCGCGCATTTGATCAAAATAAGCCACTTCAATTCGGGTACCCATCGTCGCGGTACCGGAGTCTGGTGCGATGGTTCCTAAAATCAGTTTTAACAAGGTTGTTTTACCAGCGCCGTTAGGGCCAAGTAAACCGACCTTATCTCCACGCAAAATGGTTGCCGTGAAGTCTTGCACAATCGGGCGATCGTATGACTTAGAAACATTTTGTAAGTCGGCAACAATCTTGCCACTGCGATCACCAGCAGAGACTGCCAGCTTCACCTGACCAATGGCATCTCTACGTTGCGCACGACTGGCGCGGAGATTTTCTAGGCGAGCTATACGGGCCACGCTTCTGGTGCGGCGGGCTTCTACCCCTTTACGTATCCATACCTCTTCTTGTGCCAGCAATTTATCTGCTCTTGCATTTGCCAAAGATTCTGAATTGAGTTCTTGATCCTTAAGAACTTCATACGCAGAAAAGTTTCCAGGGTAAGAGCGCAAAATACCGCGATCTAACTCCACAATCTGAGTACAAACGTTATCCAAGAAGGCGCGATCATGGGTAATCAAGATGACGGAGCCTTGATATTCTTTGAGAAGCTCTTCTAACCAAGCGATCGAATCTAAATCTAAGTGATTGGTAGGCTCATCTAATAACAGTACATCAGGCATTTCCACTAAAGCGCGGGCTAATGCCACTCGCTTTTTAGTACCCCCTGATAAGGTATTAATTTTGACATCGGCTTCTAAATGCAAACGATCGAGTGTTTCATAAACGCGTTGCTCCCAATTCCAGCCACTGAGAGCTTCAAGCTGAGACTGCACTTCATCTAGACGATGATGGGAAGCGTCATCCCATTCGCCAACACTTAAGGCCTCATACTCCTCACGCAAAGCCTTAGCTTGCGCCACCCCTTTCGAGACGGCATCAAAAACAGTTTCCTCAGCTTCAAAAATAGGCTCTTGTGGCACATACGCTATCCGCAATCCTTGCTGATATTGCAATAGCCCATCATCCATTTTTTCAATGCCGGCCAGGATCTTTAATAAGGAAGATTTGCCAGTGCCATTACGGCCAATTAAGCCAACACGTTCACCAGATTCCAGTGAAAAAGCGGTGTTAGCGAGGAGGTCAACGTGGCCAAAAGCCAGTTTTGCATCAGTAAGTACGATTAAAGCCATGGCGACATTATCGTCACTAAAGGAAAAGTTGGGATATTTCGGTCAATTTCTGCGAGACTAGTATCAAATGATCTGCAAACTAAGTCCCTCCGCACCCCGCCTCATCCTCTTTGCCGGCCATGCTGGCACTGGAAAATCAACACTGGCTAAACGAGCCCTGCCCCTCATTATTGAAAAGACAGGGGAAGATTTTTTCTTTTTAGATAAAGACACCGTCTATGGCGCCTTTAGTGCCCATGTGATGGAACTCACCACTCATAATGCAAATGATCGAGATAGTCCCTTCTATCTTGAAAATCTCCGAGACTGGGAATACCGAGGCCTCATCGAGGTCGCCAAAGAGAATCTTTTACTCGGTGTGAACGTCATTTTAGTTGGCCCCTTCTCTAAGGAAATTCAGAGTGGGCAAATGTTTGACCCTTTAGCCCTGGGCATACCACCGCAAACTCGCATTCAGATCGCGTGGATTGATTTAGCAGAGAATGAGGCAAAGCGACGAATGGAAAAACGTGCCGACTCTCGGGATGAGTGGAAGCTAGCGCACTGGGATCAATATGTGGGTCGCCGAATCGATCCACCGCAACATACCGCAATCAAACGCTTTGATAACCTTCATTTTGATGAAGAGCTATTTAACAAATTGGTTGATGATTTGATTAAATAAATCAAATGCCTGCTTACTATTCATTATTAAGCTAGATAATCTAAAGCTACTGCTTCTGCTACTTTAATCCCATCCACCCCAGCAGACAAGATTCCACCAGCATACCCCGCTCCTTCGCCCGCAGGATAAAGACCTTTGATATTTAAACTCTGGAAATTATGACCCCGGGTAATACGTAAAGGCGAAGAGGTTCGGGTCTCTACCCCGGTTAATACCGCATCCTTCATTGAAAAACCTTTGATCTGTTTCTCAAAGGCAGGAATAGCCTCACGAATAGCTTCGATGGCATACGCCGGCAAACTTTCTGCTAAATCCGTCAGATGTACCCCAGGCTTATACGATGGCAGCACGCTACCAAATTCTGTAGAAGGCTTACCTGCCAAAAAGTCACCCACCAATTGACCAGGGGCTTCATAAGTTCGCCCACCTAATTCATAAGCCTTTGATTCAATGGCGCGCTGAAACTCAATACCGGCTAATGGACCGCCCGGATAATCTTCAGGAGTAATGCCCACGACGATTCCCGCGTTGGCGTTACGCTCATTACGACTGTATTGACTCATGCCATTAGTCACCACCCTATTAGGCTCTGAGGTGGCAGCAACGACAGTGCCGCCGGGACACATACAGAAGCTATATACAGAGCGGCCGTTCTGGGCGTGATGAACTAATTTGTAATCTGCTGCACCGATCAACTCATTGCCTGCATGCGGACCCAACCTTGCCCGATCAATTAATGACTGTGGATGCTCAATTCGGAAACCAACTGAAAATGGCTTGGCCTCCATAAATACTCCTGCATCATGCAAGGCCTGAAAAGTATCCCGTGCGCTATGACCCAAGGCCAATATCACATGATTGGCCGCCAGATCTGGATGATTCTCAATTTTGATACCCGTGATTTGATCATTCTGAATATCAAACCCGATTACTTTTTGATTAAAGCGAATTTCACCACCAAGCTCGATGATGTGTTGACGTATTTTTTCAACTACGCCGACTAAACGGAAGGTGCCTATATGAGGCTTGGCAACATAACGAATCTCTTCTGGCGCGCCTGCTTTAATAAACTCCGCAATGACCTTGCGTCCATAAAACTTCGGGTCTTTGATTTGGCTGTAGAGCTTGCCATCTGAGAAGGTGCCAGCGCCGCCCTCTCCGAATTGAACATTCGACTCTGGATTGAGAACATTTTTACGCCACAAGCCCCAGGTATCTTGAGTGCGCTCACGTACTGGCTTGCCACGCTCTAAAACAATCGGCTTAAATCCCATTTGCGCTAATAGCAATGCGGCAAAAATTCCGCAAGGTCCAAATCCAATCACAACAGGTCGTAATGCTGCTCCGCTTGCAATCGATTCTGGCGCCTTGGCTATAAAGTGATAACTGGTGTCGGGTGATGGCCGAATATGAATGTCATTAGAGAACTTCTTGAGTAAGCCATCCTCATCTTTAACAGAACAATCTACGGTGTAGATGAAGGCTAGCGCAACATTCTTTCTAGCGTCATAGCTACGCTTAAAGACCTCAAATGAGATGAGATCTTTGCTAGATAACTGTAAACGCTTGAGAATCGCCTCCTCAATAGCCTCCGGAGGATGGCTGATAGGTAAACGAAGTTCAGTAATGCGAATCATGAATACGACTTACTCAGCTTTTGCTCCTGAGCTTTTCACGACAGTCGCCATCCGATCAAAATCTTTTGCGAGCAACTGATTAAATTCAGTTGGGTTCATATTGCCAATCTCAATCCCTTGTCGACGCATGCGCTCGATAATATCGGGCTGCTTCAAGAGCTTGGTCATTTCAGCGGAGATCTTATTGATCACTTCTCTAGGTGTGCCAGCAGGAGCAAGCAAACCAAACCAACTATCAAATGCATAACCCTTAACCGTGTTGGCAATCGGCGGAATACCTGGAACAAAAGGAGATGGTTTCTCAGAGGAAACGCCCAAGAAACGAATGCGTGAATCATTCATGAATGGCAATGCAGCCACATTGGCAGCAATGACTGCTTGAGCGCGCCCCGCTAACAATTCTGTAATGGCATCACCCGTTCCCTTGGTTGGGATGTGGACCAAATCAATGCCTGCCATGCTGTCAAAGTAGGCCATGGCTAAATGAGAGGCACTGCCGTTGCCGGCGCTTGCATAGTTGTACTGTCCAGGCTTGGCTTTTGCTAGCGCAATAAATTCTGCAACTGTCTTTGCTGGGAATTCAGAATTCGTCATCATCACATAGCTACTAGTACCAATATAGGCGGCAGCTGTGAAATCCTTTTGCGGATCAAAACTCAGCTTAGGAAATAAGGTGCCATTGATGTTGTGACTAGCTGCTGCCATCACGAGGGTATAACCATCTGGTGCAGACTTGGCCACAATGCCAGTACCGACAGTACCGCCTGCCCCAGCTTTGTTTTCAACCAAGACAGTTTCACCTAGTGCAACACCCAATTCATTTGAAAATGAGCGTGCTAAGGCATCTTGAACGCTTCCTGGAGAGAACGGCACGATGATCTTAATCGGCTTAGTTGGCCATGGAGCAGCATGCGCAGATAAATGCATCAAGGAGGCTAAAAACAGACCTCCTAAAAGGTTGGCAGCTAAGCGTATTTTTTTATCAAAACTGGGCTTCATGGCGGGCTCCATTAAATTGAACAAATTCCCAAAATGATACTGGGAATATCTCAATTCGCGGTGTATTTACCGTAAAAGGCGATAATGCGCCATGGCTCTACGCGCAACTATCCACAAAGCAGACCTCCATGTCGCTGATTCTGACCGCCATTACTATGGCAGCCACTCTTTAACGATTGCCAAACACCCGTCCGAGACGGATGAGCGCATGATGATCCGAATCATTGCTTTTGCCTTACAGGCCCATGAAGATTTGGCTTTTACCAAAGGCTTAAGCGATACCGATGAACCCGATTTATGGATTAAAGATCTCACCGACTCCATCAAACTCTGGATTGAAATCGGTCAACCCGATGAGCGGCGCATTCTGAAAGCCTGCGGCAGATCTGACCAAGTCATGGTCTATTGCTATGGCGGGCACACCAGCAAAATCTGGTGGGATGGTATTGCCAATAAATTAACCAGGGCTCGCAACCTGCAGGTGGTATCCATTCCCGCTGAGCAGTCACATGAACTACTGCGACTCGTAGAGCGCAGCATGGTGCTTCATGTCAATGTACAAGATAGTGAAGCGTATGTTTCTTCAGACCAAGGTCAAGTGACGATTACGCCTGAGGTCTGGCGCACTAATCAATAGCAAGACTCCGGAATACACTTCTTATGAAGATCGTTATTTTCGATACCAATGTCTTGCTAGATTTATTTGTTTTTAATGACTTCAGAGCGACTCATCTAAAGCAAGCATTGCTAGATCAAAAAATAGATGCACTTGCTAGCCCCACTACCCTAGAAGAATTTGCAGATGTGATTGCTCGGCCTTTGTTTGCCCTAGAGCCTGATACCCAAAAAACAATCTTCCAGCAGTGGAAAAGTCATGCGCGCATCTTAGAAGACCACAGCTTACTCAAGGCGCCTTGGGAATGTCGCGATAGTGATGATCAAATATTTTTAGATCTTGCGTTTACAGCAAAGCCTTGCGTGCTAATCAGCAAAGACAATGAGATCCTCAAGTTAGCCAGTAAAGCCGCTCCGGCTGGTGTTCTGATCACTGCTGATTACAACGTAATCGATTCAGATCTATAAAGCTTGCGCTGCTTGTGCAGCGATTTCAAAAGACTTGAGGCGCGCTTGGTGATCAAAGATTTGCCCTGTCATAATTAATTCATCGGCTCCAGTGAGATCCAACCAATGACGCATGGTTTTTTGCACAGTCTCTAGTGAGCCCACTGCTGATACTTGCAGAGTATGGGCTGCTGTCATTTTTTCGTGAGGCTCACAAAAATCATCTAAATCAGCAATTGGCGGAGGTAGTTGACCACGCGTATTACGACGCATCCTAATCACGTTTTGCTGTAAGGTGGTAAAGAGGTGTTGTGCCTCTTCATCCGTATCTGCCGCAACGACATTCATCACAAAAGCTGAATACGGCTTATCCAATTTATCGGAGGGTTTAAATAATTCGCGATAGATCTTCATTGCATCCAATAACTGATCAGGAGCAAAGTGAGAAGCAAAGGCATAAGGTAAGCCAAAGTGGGCAGCAAGTTGAGCGCCGTAGAGACTAGAACCTAAAATCCAAATAGGGACTTCAGTATCGGCACCAGGTATTGCCTTGACAGCCTGCCCCTCCTGAATCGGGCCAAAGTAATGCTGCAACTCCCGAACATCCTGAGGAAAACGATCCTCGCCACCTAATAAATCCCTACGCAGTGCCCTTGCAGTCATTTGATCTGTTCCAGGCGCGCGGCCCAAACCCAGCTCAATCCTGCCCGGATAGATGGAAGCTAAGGTGCCAAACTGCTCCGCAATGACTAAGGGCGCATGATTGGGCAACATGACTCCACCAGACCCAAGACGTATCGTTTGAGTGCCCGCCGCCAGATAGCCTATGAGTACTGCTGTCGCTGAGCTCGCATTGCCTGTCATATTGTGATGCTCGGCTACCCAATAGCGTGTGTAGCCCCACTTCTCAGCATGCTGAGCCGCATCCAATGAGTTACGCAATGCATCACCAGCAGTAAATCCCTGTGGGATCGGAGATATATCTAGAATGGAGTATGGGATGGGATTGGCCATCACTAGATCATACTGAGAAAGTCGCTACTTAACATGAGCAAACCCAAAATGGCAGACCCTGATGCCGGACTCTTTAAACCGGGCGCCAAACTAAAACATATTAAGACTGGTGGTTTCTATAAAGTGCTTCTGCTAGCGAATATTGAAGCAACGCTTGAGCCTGCTTACGTTTATGAATCCCTACAGTCTCATGATTTCTGGGTAAGACCCCAAGCGGAAATGGAAGATGGGCGTTTTGAGCTCATTGAACAATAAAGACCCAAAAGATCTAATGAGACCCAATGAGAGGAAGAATTCATGACTCAAACTACTGCAGATGAACGCATCACTAATTTAGAAATCAAACTCAGCTTTACTGAGGATTTGATTGAAAAGCTCAATGAGACCGTCTATAAGCAACAGCAACAAATTGAATTTTTGTACCGCGAACTCAAGGCCATCAAAGAGCAAGCAAGCAGTGGCGGCCCTGGTGGCTCAAGCCTCAAAGATGAAATTCCGCCACACTATTGAGCGACTGATAAGATGGATAGCATCGTTAGTAATACTTTTTACTTCACCTAAAGGACCAAATCATGGGCAACCTAACACCATTTATTGTTCAGTGGGGCTTAACTTCTTTATCCCTCTGGGTAGCCAGCTATATTTTTAGTGGCCTGCGCTTTGCTGATGCCGGCTCGCTCATCATTGCGGCACTGCTATTAGGTTTTGCCAATGCGATTGTCAAACCTTTGCTGATTCTGTTTACACTGCCACTCACTGTACTCACAATGGGCATATTTTTATTAGTCATTAATGCCTTGGTATTAATGCTGGTATCAGCAGTGGTGAGCGGCTTTACGATCTCTAGCTTCTGGACAGCCTTCTTTGCCAGCATCTTTATTTCTCTATTTAGCCTTTTCATCATCAACTTAATTGCCTAAATAAGAGATGAGCGACACTCTTCCAAAGTGCCCTGCCTGCCAGGAGGATATGACCTATCCCGATGGCAGCAACTATGTTTGTCCGCAATGTGGCCATGAATGGCCCATCGCTGAAGCAGCAGCTGAGGAAGAGCTAGGATTAATCGTGAAGGATGCCAACGGCAATTTGCTCGCTGATGGCGATACGGTGACTTTAATTAAAGACCTTAAGGTAAAAGGATCATCTACTACCCTCAAAGTGGGAACCAAGATTAAAGGTATCCGCCTCGTTTCAGGCGATCACGAAGTGGATTGCAAAACTGAAGCAGGCAGTATGTTGCTCAAAGCCTGCTTCCTTAAAAAGGCATAAGCGCCCCTCCCTAATTACTAGCCTTTTTCAATACGGCATAGATTTGATCCTTCAATAAGAGCTTTTCCTTCTTGAGGGTTTCAATTTGCTCTGGAGTACTTGGCTCAGAATGCGCCTCCATGCGAATAATGCGTTGATCTAACTGATTATGTTTATCGAATAAATGAGAAAAATGACGATCTGTTGTTTTTAACTGGGTAATGAGTTCGCGATATTCAGGAAACATAGCTGCTCTTTTCACTTTGGTTAATCAAAACTACGCGTATTCAGTTTAGCAATCCTCCTCAAAGAGAACAATGGGGCTCGGATTAATTTAATTTTCCCCTTCTTCCCTTGATTTATGCAGGAAAAACCCCATATAGGAATGAGGTTTTCTTGATAGAAACTGCAGTAATATCTACAAGTGCATACAGCACTACTAAATCAAAAGAAGGGTAATAAACCATGGCTACAAAGAAGTCTCCAGCAAAAAAGAAAGTAGCTACCAAGGTGGTAACAAAAGCCCCTGCAAAGAAAGCTGTTAAAAAAGTACCTGCTAAGAAAGTAGCAAGTAAAAAGACAGTGAAAAAAGTAGTGAAAAAACCGGCAGCTAAGAAAGCGGCAGTTAAAAAAGTCGCCTCTAAGAAAACCGTTGCCAAAAAACCTGCTGCTAAAAAACCAGCGGCTAAAAAGGTGAGTAAGAAGGTAGTTAAAAAGACTTCCGCTAAATCACCGAAAGTTGATCAATATGGCCTTGAGCAAGATGATGAGTTCTACGGCCTCTACTTCGCAAAATCAACCAAAAAAGGTTTGGTTGAAGTGAAGCCTTGTACCTTCACATTGATGTATTGGTGGAAAGGCTTGCTTGGCTACCCTGACATGATCGAAATTTCCAAAGGAAGCAATACTGCGATGTTGCAGTTTGAGTCCACTTTTGGTGGTGGTGATTCAGGTGAAACTGAACTTACTGAAAAAGATGTCTTGGATATTGATCACATCATTGAAGTCGATGAAGAAGAGATGCTAATTTCTCTCTACTCCTATGTGCCAATCCCAGTACCAGAGAAATTAGTGGGCGCATTAAGCCTATCTATCCTCAATATCAATCCTGAAACCCGTTATGGCAGCCTAGAGTTGTGCTCGACCGAGAATGAAGAAGGTCAAACTGAGCACTTTTTGCGTTATCGTGCCGCAACCTATCTGCGTGGCATTAAATCAGGCAAGGTTGAAGCGATTGAGAGCATGGTAACCAACGGATCAGAGTTCTTTGGTCTTGCTTTGGATGCAATGTGCGTCAATAAATCCATCAAGAAGTGGTTGCTGAGCTAATCAGTGAACCAAGTTATTACCTACATAAGTAGGTATACGACATAGGAAAGCGGTCATTACCAGTCTTACGGTTATCAACCAAAGTAGCGGTCCGCTTTCCTAACTTATTACATTCACCTACAGCAACTTCCTGTATTTCAGAATCCTTAGCCGTCTTAGGAGCATGCACTCCTACCGTGCCATCAGACTGTTTGTATACCCGAAAGTCACTTACTGGCGTTGAGCAAGCCAGCAGAAACAGGCTTGTACTAAGCCATAAGCAACGCATTAGTAAAATTGTAAAACGATTCATCATGGTCTATACCTGCATATATCCGTAACGAAGATTGGTTCTACCATCACCAAACTCGTCATAATGGAGTTTAGCTAAAGCGACCTTGTCATTCGCTAAGGCAGCACGCTGAGCTTGAGTAAAGTTGTAGATCCGTGCTGAATTATTACCAAAGATGGCTTGCTTAACAGGTCCATCAGCCGCACCTAATGGTGCAAAGCCATATTTCTTTTGCATATCTTCCGGGATTTCTAAACGACGTAGAGCTTCTATTTGCCATTGAGGTGATCCGGTCCAAATCGCATCCGTTCCCCACACGACATGATCAGATCCAAGACCTTGAATGAGTTGACCCAACATGGCAGCACAGAGCCTTGGCTCTGCAATAGTACTTTGAGCAAAGATTTGCCCCAAGTCACCATAGACATTGTTGACGCCTGCTTTTTGAGGGATTTGTGCTAAGTCAGTGACCCAATCAATCCGACCCGTACGCATAAATTGCTGCCAACCTTCTTCCCACGTCCCACCGGTATACCGAAATCCTGAGTGATAAATCACGAAATTGAGTTGCGGCCAATCCTTGGCTGCTTTGGCAACGTCATCTACATTGGCATACGGCAAAAGATGTGGATACTGCTTTGTTACAGATGGCGGATATAAACCTTTGTGTACGCAGACATTGGCTAAGCTCGGCTGTGTTTTGCTCCACTTTGATAACTTTTCATAAAAGGGATAGACCAACTTTTCATCATCAAGACGCCATGGATGCTTTGATAATTGTTTATTGGTGTTGTCTCCAATGGTGTAGCCCTTAAAGGAATCTGGTTTCAGATTCTCATAATCAGCCTCTGCTTTTTCAAGCCAGCCTGGAGTCCCAGGCATGAAAATGGCATGAGAGAACATGCGCTTAGTGCCAGACTCTTGATTTACGGTCTTGCGTGCCTGCGCTTTCATCTCATTGGTTAAAAACCAATCTCGAGGGTCTTCTGAGCCCGATCCAGAAATCAAAGCAACCTTGGTATCGCTATCTAAATAAATCTCTTTAAAGTAATTAGCAAACTTGAGATCATCTAAGGTCTGCGGCTTACCAGCTAGAGCAGGATTCCAAGCAGCTCTCCCTACGGCCTCACGAGACCTAACAAAACCCTCTAAACGAGTATCGTCTCGCAAGAAATGGGTGTGCATATCCATGATGAATTGATTCTTGAGTAATGCAGCGCGCTCATTGGCCATCTCTGGGGTGGCCGCCTCCGCATGACTGACTCCATACAATGGGCCAAAGGTGTCATTCATAGCCACGAAGGCTGCTGCCATGCCCGTAGCCCCCTGGAAGAATCTCCGACGAGAAACGCCCTGATGCTTTGCTAGTCTTGTACCGATTTCTTTAACGCGTTTCTCAAACTCTTTTTGCTTGGGCGTTTGTACGCCTGGCATGAATTCATCACTGGAGATCGCTTGTGTAGGAATAGGCGAGCGAAATCGTGCATTTTCTGCCGGTATTAACTTTTCAATCTCGTCAGGCGTCATCATGATATGAGTCTCCTATCTCACAAGAATGTTTAGCGCTTTTGATACTCTTTTACTATGTTATTGGCTACTTGTTGCAAATGCTAGGCTATGAGCAAAATAGACAAAAACTGCAATGGCCAATACTTTAAAGTTTTTCATTATTTTCGTAGCTGCAAAATATCGCTATTCACAATTGCCTCAGATCCACTAATGACCCGCTCCCCAAGCTTCTCATGACTTGCTACCAATGACTTTTTAATCACTATCACGGAGTTTCTAAACTCAATGGATTCAACCCAGCCCTCCTGAATAAAAGCAGGCATCTGCCCCAAAGGAAAAAAGGTTCTGAAATAAACGTCGATTGGGAGCTCACTCCCCCAAAATTGAATACTAATGACATCGACTAACTTTTTAAAGAAGCCATAAGCAGAAAATTCATTTAATACACCTCCACCCCACTCATTTAAGTAGAGTGTGTGTGCATCCTCAACCACGAATATGCCTCCAGGCTTTACAAGAGGAAAATAGATCATGAAACTATTCAAAATATCATTAGAAAGATGTGAACCATCATCAATCACAATATCAAATTCTTTGCTAATGGCGGTGATGCGCTCATAGGTTTCTGGCTGATTTGCATCGCCTACCACTACATGAACACGTGGATCATCGTATTGCAATTGAGAACAACGTTCATCAATATCACAACCAATCAATACATTGGCGTCGCCAAAAAAGGTTTTCCAAGTTTCTAGTGATCCACCATTTTGAACGCCGATTTCAAGTAGATTAATTTTTTGTGTGCGGTATTTTTGAAAGAGTTCATCATAAAAGGGGAGATATGAAGACCACTTGTCGCTTACCTTCCCTGTTTTTTGCTTATGAATTTGCTCGATAGACAAATTACTCATTTCCAAAGCTTTCTTTTATATAAACCGCGTTGTAATCAGACAAAGGATACGAATTGCGCTCATTGACTTGGCGGAGCAGAAATCTGCTCTTGGATTTACTCTTTATTAAAAAAGTTAACACTTCATAAAATAGCTTCCGTAAGTCGGATACGGTAATTTTACTCGGACATAGTACATTTAGTAAGCAATAAAAATACTTCAGAGAATAGCGTCGTCCAATTGCTAAAAACCAGTCACCGAAGTGCTAAAACCATCAAAGTAAACCACTTGAGTTTGCCATGGTTGGGCAGCAAAAGAGATGTTGGAGTTGTAGATCCCAACTGCTAAGGTATCAAAGGCATTGGAATTGGGCAATGTAGCCCTAGTTTCATTGATCACTAATTTGTCGTTAACATAAATCTGTATATAGCCATCAGAGGCGGTGGTGGATTTAATCACATATCTAAACTTGATCCACTTATTGTATGGATTTGTATCGATGACTAAGCGTGGGTTAGCAGTCCAATTAAAGTCTTTAAATGTTTCTAGAGACAGCGTACCCGTGTAATCAATTTTGAGAAATGCTAGGCCACCAAAACCATCAGTACCCAGGCCAGAACATTGGTTCCTAGTAAGACACTCCCAGGTAACCTGCGTTAATATCGTTTGTGGGTAACCGCCATTTTTTGGCGTTGGCTGTATCTGTGTTTGTGCTGGTATGTAAATAGCATATTCATAAGTAATAATTTGACCTGCTGTTGATGTATTCCTATTTTGAAATATTTCCCAGCGGCTACGATCATTGACGCAATCATTAAATGAGGCAGCTGCGCTGCAGTCTCCAGGCCTTACTTCAAATCGCACAGATTGAGAACCAGAATAAACGGGTTGATTATTGGCTTTATCAACTACCAAGCAACCCCATGATGAAGCATTAATCGGAAGCTTTACTACAAAAGGAATATTCCCAAAAGCATCTGTATTACTAAAATCATTAGCGCATTGAGTTCCTGCTGGAGTGGCCAGGCTTATGGTCGAAGCTGGCGTCGAGCTGGATGATGAGCTTGAGGAATCACCACCGCCACCACAGGACACTAATGCAATAAAAGTCAAAGTTGTAAGGTAATATTTCAATTAGCCAACCCTGCTTACTAAAAATTAGTAATCCCTATTCCAAATCCATCAAAGTACACCACTTGAGTCTGCCATGCCTGTGAAGCCGAGGACAGAGAAGAGTTATAGATGCCTAATTTCAGGGTATCTGAAGCATTGGAATTAGGTAATGTTGCTCTTGTTTCATTGATGAGCAATTTGTCATTTGCGTATATCTGTATATAGCCATCTGAAGCGGCAGTAGATTTAATCACATACCTCATTTTGATCCACTTATTGTAGGAATTAGAATCTACTAAAACCGTCTGATTGGGAACCCATGTGAAATCCAGATGTGTTTGCAGGTAAAGTGCGCCCGTATAGTCAATTTTTAGAAATGCCAAAGCACCATAGCCGCCACTACCTAGACTAGAGCAGGGGTTGCTAGATGAGCATTGCCAGTTAATTTGCGTGAGCACTGTTAGTGGTTTTGAGCCTGGTCCACTTGTAGGGGGAGGCTGAATCAGTGGCTGTGATGGTACGTAGATGGCATATTCATAGGTGATAATTTCACCCTGAGTAGATTTACCCCTATTCTGAAATATCTCCCAACGACTCCGATCATTTACGCAATCATTGAAAGTGGAGCTTGCGTTACAGTCTCCAGGCCTTACCTCAAAGCGAACTGATTGAGAACCCGAGTAGACGGGTTGATTATTGGCTTTATCAACCACCAAGCAACCCCAGGATGAGGCATTGATAGGCTGCGACACTGAAAAAGTAATATTCCCAAAAGCATCTGTATTGCCAAAGTCATTAGCGCACATAGTTCCTGCTGGCGTTGCTAGGCTTATGGTTGATGCAGGGGTTGAGCTAGATGAAGAACTTGATGAATCGCCACCGCCGCCACAAGCAGATAGCATTACTACAAAACCAAAATGCATTAGGATTTTAATCTTAGCCAAAGCGAATTCCAGGAATATATTTATATTAAATATAACCTTCTTAAGTACTATATTGAAGCAATTAAACTCTCGTTTACCCTAAAGGATCCATCCACCTGAAGGGGTGATTTATTTTCTTGAATAGGTCTCTGCCGATGCAATTGCGTTGTCGCCGTTTCCGCCTACGCTTGTGCCGCCCACTATCAAGACATCGCCATTTAATAAACGCGCTTCAGCATGACGCCAGCGAGGTACCGTCATCGAGCCAGTAACGGAAAAGGTAGCGGTAATGGGGTCATAAAGTTCTGCAGAAGATAACACTTGATCCGCTCCCGGATTGTATCCACCAGCAATCAGAACCTTGCCATCAATCAATAGCGTGGATGTTTGTCGGCCAGTTGGAGTATTCAATGACCCCGAATAAGAAAAAGTGCCAGTTTGCATGTTATATAAACTAGCAGATGCAAGAACGACATTCTCAGCACCATATCCACCCACAATTAGTACTTTTCCATCTAACAAAAGGTTGGCCGTTGGAAAGCGTCGAGGTGTCCCCATTGAGCCTGTTACGCTAAATCTCCCAGTCACAGGATCGTAAATTTCTGGCGCATCTAGATTGCTTCCATTGTAGCCACCTGCTATTAATACTGTACCATTTTCGAGAAGGGTTGCCGTTGAGTTTCGACGTGCAGTAGACATAGATCCAGTAGGCGAAAAGCTTCCGGTAGCAGGGTCATAAATTTCAGCGCTAGAAAGGGCACAGCAATAGCTATCGTAGGAATAGCCGCCCACAACCAATACTTTTCCGCTATTCAGCAATGTTGCTGTTGGATTTACACGTGGAGTACTCATACTGGCTGTTACCTGCCAAGTTCCGGATGCAGGATTGTAAATTTCAACAGAATCAATCCCAGTTCCGGATGTACCTTCACCCCCAGCCACAAAAATACGCCCATCTAAAAGTCGTACAGAGGATGCTGCATAGCGAGGATTCGACATAGATCCAGTGGGGGTAAATGTCCTTGATATTGGATCATAGAGATCAGCCGAAGCAACAGCGCTAGCTCCCGAGCCAACACCACCTGCAACAAGCACCCTGCCATCAGTCAATAAGTTTGCAGTTGGCATAGAGCGAGGGGATGACATCATGCCAGTTGCAGTAAATGTCCCCGAAGTACTGGATGATGTTGATGAACTTGATCCGCTATCCCCACAAGAAACCAAGCTGGCACCAATACAAACATATAAAGCTATTAATAAAGTCTTTTTCATCTGTAAATCTCACTTCATCTAGATTGACGGGATTTATCAAGTGGATAAGTATATGTTGAATACTACCAAATTCTTTGAAGGAGTGGCGCCAGCAGAATACTGGCATTTAAAGCTATCAGTGCCGCTATTGCGGCACTACGGTTACCCGCTGAATCATGCCAAGATCAGAATGTGCGAGCATTTGACAGTGCATGATGAAAGGGCCTGTGAAATCATTAAAGCGCATTCTGAAAGTAATCGATTTTGGCTCTGATGAGCTTCCACCAGCAGGTAGCGCCACCGTGTCACACCAATAAGGCTTTACTGGTACTCCGTTGATTTTGGTAATCATCATCGGATTAACATGAAGATGAAAGACGTGAGATAGGTTATTGCAGTTATAAATAGTCCATTCTTCGACATCTCCCAGCATGACATTTTGAATCATCGTATTTGAGGGCTGCAACTCATAATCGTATTTTGGTACAGGATGAGGCGCAATATAAACTGAACCTTCCACGGGTCTACCGGTAATCTTTGCTACTTCCTGTTTTGCCTTAGCAGTATTTTTCTTAATGGATTCCAGAGTATCAGATACCGTCTCGGAGAGGCTGCTAAAAACTTTATTCCATGCTGAGAATACGCTATCGTCTTGTTGTCCCACTTCGTTGCCAATCATATTGAAGATAATGTTGCGCTTTTTGCCGCCTGCGCTAGCAAACTCCTCATCACTAATTGGTTTTAAATAATCCGATAGAGGTAGTGGCGTTGGAGGAATAGAAGTTGCTAATACTGTTGCTTCTACTTTTTTTGTCTCCACCACAATCACTTTAGCCAATACATCCCCGGGCAAGACGATGGGACTATTTCCTTGGCTGATTTTGATAGGCAAAGATCTTAATAAATAGGTGCCGGGCTTGCCCGCCTTCACAATTACTGAAGATCGATTGCCTGCTGCTAATACCACTCCCCTGCCATCTTTTTGACGGCTATCCGGAAATTCTTGATACAGACTACTACCCCAACCATCTGTTGTGTATTGATAGAGAATATGTTCATCTAAATTAAGGTTGAGGTAGTTAAATACTTGAGTGTTGATGAAACGCCAACGTTGCACTTCCCCGCTCTCCATCACAATGGTGGGCTGACGCACACCATTAATCAATACTGGCTGAGCATCAATATAGCCCTTAGATTTATTTATTCCGTGCCCAGTTGGATGATTGGCTACCTGTGCAAACTTCTCTAAACTACCCTTCTTGGCGCCATAGTTCTTTTCAATACCATCTTGCGCAAAATAAGGCGCCTGGAATAAAAAGATCAGCTCTTTTGCTTGTGACATCTCAGGCAAATCATCTACAGGTCCACGAACCATGATGGCTCCCTGCATTAAGCTTGCAACTTGTATTGCGCTAGAACCATGGTATTGGGGGTGATAGTAAAAAGGTCCGGCAGGATGATCCTTGGGCAAGTTATATACATACTGGCGTGTATCACCTTGCGGAATAACGCCCCCAGTATTAGGGTCCACTACATAATCACCGTATTCAGCTTCTTTCTTGTCTGGATAGATTCCTGGAAATACATGCAAGCCATGCGTGTGTAAATTTGTAGTATTAGGCTTGATATAGTTAGTTGGATCCCGAAATGCTACAAAGGGTGGATTAACAGGTAAGTTATTCACTAACTTAATCCGTAATTGATCACCACCTCGCACAACTAATGTAGGGCCTGAGTAACTGGGTCCAACATTGTTGTAAGCATAGGCCCTCAAAGAAACAGGCTGCTGTTGTTCTGAATCTACTCCAGAAAGTTTGCCTTCACAATATGATGCAGTCAGCGTCACATCAAGCACACCATTTTTTGCCCCCAACATCGTAGGCTGCACAAAAGTTTGCAATGGAACTGCTGCTTTTCCTTCGCCCTCTCTTCCGCATGCAGTAAGGCCTGCTGGCACCACAATTCCAGATGCGAGCGTCACCCCCATTCGCAGAAAATCACGTCGATTATTGATTAGATCGTTATTCTTTGACATATTGATCTCAAGCAATATCAAAAAAGATATTTGGCGTCATCTGCCTAAGCGCTGCTTTACCAAGCTGGCCAGATTCATTGCAACCCCAGCCCAAGAATTGGTTCTTGGTGATTGCTAAAGAATGTGACTCGCCTGCAGCGATAGAACGCACACCAGAAAGAGAACGAATCAGTGTGGGTGTATGACGAGATTGAAGATCACCCAATCCAAGCTGACCAAATCCATTCCATCCCCAAGCGTAGACTTTTCCTGAAGATGCTAGGGCAAGTGAATAATGCATACCAGCAGCAACTGCTGCGATCTTTTCTGGAAAGGCAATGGGTATTGGGCTATCAAAATAAGACTGCTTCACATTTCCGAGCTGACCAATATGATTACTACCCCATCCATATACCTTGCCATCAGATGTAAGTGCTAAAACATGGGTTGAACCAACAGCAATTGAAGTAATGGGAACTAGAAGCGCTACTGGCTCTGGCTTTGAGATTGTCTGAAGGTGGCCTAAACCTAATTGCCCAGCTGAATTACTTCCCCATGCATAGACCCTATGATCTTTACTTAATGACAGCATGAAGTTATCGCCAATCACCACCTCTTGCATTGGCGGAATATCGGTAATTTTTTCAGGCAAGACATTAAGTTGAGTAGCGGTGCGCCCTAATACACCTTCGCTATTAAGCCCCCAGGTATAAACACTTCCAAGCTGATCGATGGCAGCATAAATAAATTGCCCAGCTGCAACTTTAGATGCTTGAGGAATACCTTCAATAAGAGTGGGCGCCTCAGTGAATGCCTCTTTGTCACCAATCCCTATTTGGCAAAAGCCCCATATGTATGGCTGCTGATTAGAAACTCCCAAGCTGACACCATTTCCAGCGCTAACGTTTGAATACAGTGAGGGCTTTGCAATGTAAACAGGCTCCTTAGAGGGCGCTCTACTACCGCAGATATCTACATATCCAACGGTGATCCGACCGCTTCCTGCACCACCCCACCCAAGAACCTTGCCTGACTTTAATACTGCTAGGGTTTGATTCTTACCTGCAGAAATGGCGTTAATTTCATAAAGATCTTTTTTAGGGGTTCCCATGCAGTATTTAGAAGGTGACTACCCTAGCGAATGAAAGTATTTAGTTACGAAATTCTATTTCAATCCCTTCAAAGAAAAAGGGCAAGCAAATAGAAACTTTTTTCTCTATGGAAATCAACTATAGATCACAAAGGAATTGCTTGGTTAATATTCTTTAAGACCCAGGTGGGTAAAGACTATTCAGATAGGGTGCGCCTTCTTTCATGTAGTTATTGGGTCCTGGAGGCCCAAGTGCCTGGTCATAATTAACCTTACCCCTAAAGCAGCCAATTGAATGGGGATACTCTCTATTCAAGACGTAGTGATAAGTCTCTTTTAATGTTCCATCAGGCATAGTAATTACTGAGGTAGTGCCGTGACACTCATCTAACTCTGCATTAGTTAGATTACGTCCATCCGCTCCGCGAGGACCGGTGATCGGAAAGCCATCTAGTGCAAAACCATAAACAGGAGACTGGCCAGAGCCACCTTGATCAAAACATTTCCACGACCAAGCATGGTAGTGATATTGCGCATTGTAGGGGTGTCCAAAACATTGATCGTTCGGAAGGGCATTAATGGGTTCGTAAAAGTTTCCACTTGAATCATTCGCCTTCTCAACATGGAGAGGTGCTCCAGTCAACATAATGCCAACAATTAATGAATTAATCTGATACGTCCCAGTTGCCACTGGAATTAAGGGGATACTGCTGACGAGTGGGTAAGGAGAAATGCCAATCGCCGCTGCGCTAGAGTAGACCTGTCCAGTTGCTGGATTAGCACCCCCTGGCAAAGCGGCATAGTAAGGGTAAGCGGCTTGTGTAGGCAGCACTGGGAAGTTACCCATTGGAGTAGTGGGTAAGCCATTACCTGAAAACTTGCGCATGCCTGGCGTAGGGTAGCCAGGAATAGTTGCCGTAGCATCTACAGTCATAGAAAAAACGCTGCCAGAAGGATCAAAGGCAGTGGCGCTATTAGATCCGTCTACATAAACAATTTTTGAAACATCAATAATGCTAGTTTTAGTATCTGTCCATGGTGTTGCAGCAAGACTCATGGTATTGGGTACGTCACCCAAAACTTTGAATTCAGGGGCAATACATTGGAGATTTTTGCCACAAATAGCATTACTGGCGCCATTGGCTGTGGTCACTAAAGTAGTTACTGTATTGGGGTCAGATCCTGAGCTGGATGAGCTACCTCCATCAGAACTGCTGCCTCCACAGGAAAATAAGCCCGCAGCCACTATGGTAGATAGTAGTATCAAGGAAAGCTTATTTTTCGTTAATAGGAAGGCCATATTTGCTCTAGATTGAATTCAAAAAATTTAGTTGTATCGTATCATTTTGATATAAAAAATATTGTCCATATTTTTGATAAAGCAAGTTATCCTAGAAGCCAAATACTGATTGGGTTTAAGAGACCTCTTAAGATTATTTTTTTACTGTTCATATTTCATCATGCATAAAAACCTTGAAATTAACTTTTCAGATCCCAAGCAAGATCGGTCGAAAAAAACTCTAGATGATCTCCTTGAGGCTGCCTATGAGATTGTTGAGTCTGCTGATACTGCTAAATTTACAAGTAGAACTCTAGCCTCTAAATCTGGCTACTCGCTTGGCACCTTAAGCCAACGATTGGGATCGGTAGAAGATGTATTTTTCTGGGCAATTCAGAGAGGCAGGAAGAGTAAATTAAATGCCTTTATCAATGCTATGGAGCAATTTGATGCTCAATTACCAATTCAGGTTTTTATAGACAAGTATGTTGACATCGCTTTTGGCAATATGAATGCAGTTACCTCAAAAGTCATGCGCTATTATGATCAGCGATTCACTCTAAAGCATGGTCTAACTACCGATTACTTTGACTACATTGATGTATTAATTGAGCCATATCTTGAGCTATGCCAAAAGAATGAAACGAATACTTTCAGAGTTCTTTCATTAGAAGAGGCGAGACTTATTTTTAAATGTGTACTAATGTTAGGGGAGAGACCATTTGCAAATGATGATCCTATAGCGGGAACTGAACAGCATCGCCAAATAGTAGTTGAAAATTTGATAAGGTTGCTTGCTAAATGAGCCAATCCCTTTCCACAGAGGCAGAATTACTTTTTAGTTCAGTTTAAACCTGTAGATCTCGCTCGAGCCAGCAGTATTAGTGGTGAAGCACAATTAGCATTGGCAAATACTCAGCGTCTATCTGCAGATTTGTTTAATTGAGGATATTAAGGCTTTTTTGCAATAGGAGCTAAATGTTCTTGAGCCTCATTTAAGGTGTCATATAGCGAAAGATCAATAGCATGCATTCTGAGCGTGTCATTGAGTTTGGCCCGCAAAAATGTGCTCGATGTATAAGCTGTGACAGCAGTAAAGTAACGCCTGGCAATATCTTTTAAAGCCTCAGCAAACAATCTCTTATTTATATCGGCGCTAAATTGATCCCATCAGCGTCTAAAGAGGTCCTTTAATCACACCTTTGTTTTTTGGAATACCATTCTTATCTAACTTAGCTTCATATATCTGCCAAGTAATTTTATTATCTTGATTGATGGTCATCTCAAGTGCCCAGCCAGTATTCGTATCAACAGTATCAAAACCATCAAAGACAAAGTTTCCTAAGCTATAAAAGATTGGTTTGCCCTTATATATTTCAATATTTTGAGTGACATGGGGATGACCTCCCACCACAGCGTCAGCGCCACTATCAATCATTAAGTGTGCTAAAAACTGTTGCCTTGCCGAGGCTATCTTATCGCCCTCCCAACCCCAATGTGGGTATGTAATGACAATATCTGCACCATAAAAGTCTTTTGCTTTTTTAATATCTGCAGCAAGATAGTCAGGCTCTCCCCAAGCATTTCCGGGTCTATCATCTAAGGCCTCAAAGCTTCTTGGCAAAAAAATGTTATATCCCAAGACAGCAATACGTTTACCTTTAACGTTAAAAATAATAGGTTCGTGAGCAGAACGTATATCTTTGCCGCCCCCAAAATAAGCAATTCCAGCCTTATCTAGTAAATCAATCATCTTTGAGAAGGCTTGCGGTCCATAATCGCCAGTATGATTATTAGCAAGCGATACAGCACTAAAGTATTTTTTAATTAAGGGCAATACTCTTGGGTTTGCCCTTAATACAAAGGGCTTAATCTCTGCCTTTCCTGTAGTCCCCACCACGCACTCTAAATTTCCAATTGTCTTATCAGACTGTTTAAATAATGATGCAAAACTTAAAAATGGATCTTTCCCTGCCTTAATGTACTTGCCAGGTAAGCCATCTAGCATGATGTCACCCACGAAAGTCAATTTGATATCCTGACTTTGGGCATAAGATCCGGATGCATAAAGGATGAGGGAGGAAAGGATGGCTAAATATTTTTTCATATTTACCATCAATCTTTACAAATTTGACGACATTGAAAGAAAAGATCTCTTTCATAGGGCTCACCATAAACTAGGTTATCACCAAAGCTACGAGAGCAAGCCTTAGGGTTAACAATAAACTCTTGAGCGCTTAGGAGAACATACCGGTCTTTTGAATTGATATAAACATAAAGCTTGAATTTAGTCCGACTTGGCAAATATTGTCCAGCCAATCTAAAACCACCCGGAAGGTCAATTTTTGAAACGGCATAAGTATCATCATTGGACTCAATGCGTAATTGAGATTGAGAATTGCTGACGTCTGTATCACAAATAATTTGAGCCCCATATGCAAAATTAAAAGCGAATGAACATATAAAAAAAATTAGGCTAATTGAGAGTCTTTTATTCACTGTATATGGTCAATTAAACTTATTCATAGATCATGATACTGATTACTTTCATTATTGATATGTTTCATTAATAGTGAAATCCCCTGCACCCCCAGTAAATCCACTATATAACTCGATGACTTTAAACAGGGCCGTGAGCGTATTGTTAGCATTGATACGATATGTTGTAGTGCTGGTATAAGCAAGCTTACCCGTTGCAATGAGTGTTGCTTCATCAACGGTAACCCATAGGAGGGTGGAAGGCGTATCTGCAACGACCGACCAAGTTAACGCACCTGTCGTCACGGGCTTCGAAGTTCCATAATAGTTTATGTATGTAGAGGCGGTGCCCTGACTTCCAGCAGTTACCGCACTTGGAAAGGATTGTAGATTTGAATAGACGTAATTCGGTGGATTAGCCCCATCAGTCATCAGATTGATAGTTGTAGGATCCCAAAAAATCTTTTCAACTTGACCTTGCCCACCATTACTGTTGTAGAAAGCACTACAAAATGGAGATGAATTAGGAACAAGAAAATCTATTTCCGTTTCATTACCAATTAAAGTCGGAAGACCAGCATAGGTCGTACCTGAATATGTCGCTGAAGTATTTTGTAATTTAGTGCCTTGGCAATCGCCACTAATGACCGCATTTGTCGAGTAACCCCCTGTAACATAGGATCTCTCAGCAGCATTTAAGTTTAAGGTTGGACTTGAGTAAGATGAAGAGCTATCTCCACCACCACATGCTGCCAACATAACAGTTGATAGAAGAGCTAAGACCAGTTTGAGGTTAGTCGTTTTGCGTAGCTGTGAAGTAGCTCCATTCAAAAACATTTTTTTACCCTATTATTGTTCGTTAATATGCTTACTTTTAAGAAGGCGATATTTTTTTGTAATCGTTAGATGACTCGCTTTGAGCTCATATCATGGTTGCTGATAGACCTCATCAATATTCTGATCGCCGTTACCTGTAAGTAATGCGGTTGGCTGTATATTTTTACGTAAATTCGTTAGTGTGTTGTCGGCATTAAGACGGTAATAGTTGGTTTGGTTATAAAGCAATTGTTTGCCAACATACGTATATGCTTTATCGTTCGTAATAAGCATCAGGGTAGTTGGAGTATCTGCCGTAACTGACCAGGTCTGAATACCTGAAGCTACAGGTACCGAGTTTTCATAGGTAACGGTGTTATGCCAGATGCCTGATGATCCAGCAGAAACTGAATTTGGGAAGGGAACTTGGTTTAAGTAAACGGTAGTAGGAGGATTGCTGCCGCTACTGATAGGGACATAGGTCTTGGGATCATAATAACTTTGATACACCTTACCACCATCATTGCTGTTATATAAATATGTCGTACAAAATTGATTAGAGTCTGCAGCCATGAAATCGGTCTCATATTCGTTGGAAATAATTGCCGGTTTGCCGTCAAGAGTAGTTCCTGAGTAGGTAGAAGTCAAAGTCCATACTCTGGTGCCTTGGCAGTAACCGCTAATCGCACCTGTTACTGAGCTACCTCCTACAACATGTTTCTCCCATGCTGAATTTAAATTTAATGTCAGAGGGCCGGGCGAGGTTGATGAGGAGCTATCTCCACCACCACATGCTGCCAACATAGCTGTTGATAAAAGAGCTAAGCCCAGTTTGAGGTTAGTCGTTTTCAGTAGCTGTGAAGTAGCTCCATTCAAAAACATTTTTATCTGATTATTTTTCGTTTGCGTGGCAACTTCTTAAATATTGTTATTTTGATTATTGGAAGTCAGGCTAACATCCAAAACTACTAAATACACCTGATGTTGCGTTCACATTTGGCGGGTAAGCACTTTCGCTAAACCCCATATATTATTTGGGGCTCACAACGCCTCAAAAGTCATTGACTTTACTGTCCACATTTTCAAATTCATTACAGTTGAAAAGCTGCTTATTTAGCCCAAACTAAGATTGGTCACACTCTTCTGATAGCATCAAGGTAGTCAATCTGATCTTAGCCAATACACTATGCATTTCAAGTCTTTTTTAAATACCTTTTTTTATTCTCCTGACTTAAATATATTCCTGGGTATATTTGGAGTCTATGTTGCTATTGCATTATTTATTGTCCTAATTGTTTATACACCTCGATTGAGAGGCTTCTTTTCTAGCTTCAACGGAATTCATGGAACTTTTTATAGTCCAGCAGCGACTATGTTTGCTCTGTTAGCGGCATTTATGGGAGCTTCACTTGTTAGCAGTTTTAATGCGCATACAGAATCAATTAACCACGAGCGCACTGCCCTAATGCTATATGTAGATTTCATTAACAATACCCCACCATTAGCGAATCAAAACTTACAACACCAAGTCAAAAATTATTTGCAGTCAGCCTTAGATGAAGAGTGGCCGCTGTTAGAACATGAAAAAATTTCGAGGCGTACAGGGGAACTATTTCAAGAAATTATCTTAAAAACGCTTAAGGTTGCTCCAGTCCTTGAGGGCACCCAAGCTGGTAGAGAGCTTGCGAAGACCTTAGACTCTTGGTACGAAGCTAGAGCGAAACGCCTATCTTATCGCTGGAAACACGTTGAACATCTGCGCTGGGGAGTGTTATTTATGGTTGCTTTCTTACTCCAGATTTCAGTTGCTGCCGTCCACCTTAGTGGCCCCAGAAGAGCAATGATTCTGTCTATGGGTATTACTACAGCCCTGATCATTTCGGTGATAACACCATTAGTTCTAAACGTTAATCATTACAGTGGCTTGTTACAAGTATCCAAAATGCCGCTTGAAGAAGTCTATGAAATACTCAACGAGCAATTTAGCGATGATCGATAGGCTAAGCGCCAGCTAAGCCTATATCCATATTCCAGCTCATATGATTAAGATCATCAAGAAGATAAACTGCATCAGATATTAACCTTGTTTCTTCGCGCGGCGATTGAAGAACTCTTCAATCTCTACATAAAAAACAGGCACTAATGCAACCGCTAAACAGGTAGAGGCGATCATGCCACTAAATACGGTAATGCTGAGTGAAATTCTAGCTGCAGCTCCAGCACCACCTGAAATTATCAGAGGCATTACGCCTAATATAAAAGCAATAGATGTCATCACAATTGGCCTAAAGTGCAGCAAAACTCTAGCCAGCCGATGCCCCCTGACGGACAATCTCGTAGTGCAAGTGTGGACCTGTCGAGCGACCTGTTGATCCTGATTTTCCAATCACCTGAGATTTTTTAACAGCCTGCCCTACTTGTACTAATATTTCTTGCGCGTGTGCGTAACGCGTAATGAAGCCATTCGGATGTCGTAGCTCCACCATATTTCCATAATCACCGCCCCACCCTGCTTTAACTACAATGCCATTGGCAGTTGCCAGAATGGGCGTACCGATAGGCGCTGGGAAATCCGTACCATCATGCCAAGCAATCTGATTCGTAAAGGGATCAATGCGATAACCTAAGCCGCTAGAGGGAGTTGCTTGAAATGGTAAAGGCAAACCAGATGGCGCACTTTTTAAGGCAACTTGAGTTTGCGCAAAGGCTTTACGTAAATCCTGAACTTGAGAACTTAGGCCAATCGACTGCTCAATGGTACGGTCCAGTCTCACCCCATAAGAATCTTGCTCAACATCTAATTGCCTGCTTATCCTTAGTGGGCCGCCCTGAGCAGTGGGTAAATCAAATCCCCCAGAAGTATTGACCGGACTTGTAAATTGATTGAGTTTTTCTTTTAAAGCTGCCAGCTGATTGAGATTAATCTGCGCTTCATCTAAGCGTGCCTGCAGTTCATGTAACTTACGCTCGTAATCAGAATCTTTGAGATGGGACGTTTTTGCATCCCAGTTATTGGATTGATTGATGGCGATTACGGTATCGCGTGCTTTATTGATAGCGGAGATAATCATCCAATTCACACCCGTCAGGATTAATAGCAAGGAGATCAAGCCAATGATGATCTGTCGCCTTGTGAAATCAAACTCTCTCACAGGAGCATTTGAGCTAGTCATTAATAGTATTTGCATCATTACCTCTTTTCTCGATCAACGGATCGACGAATTCATTTCTAAAATCGGTTGCATTACTGCCATCACAATCCCCAAAACTAAAAGACCCATTAGCAAAATGAGAATTGGCTCTAAAAGACTCGTAAATATTTTGGTCTTTTGCTCCGCTTCTAACTCCGCATTTTCTGCGCTGTACTTCAGCATCTCACCCAGCTGACCCGATGCTTCTCCAGATCGAATCAGGTGAATCAAAATTGGCGAAAAGACACCCTGGCTTCCAAGAGCACGCGATAGACTTGCGCCCTCACGAAGCCGCACCTCAGTAGAGTCGACTGCCTCACGCAAGACATGATTACTTAAAGTATTACGGCCACTTCTGAGAGCCGCCAAAATAGGCACATTGGCCGTTACCAGCATTGCCATTGTGTTGGCAAATCTAGCCGTTTCAAATCCTAAAATTAATGGGCCTAAAACAGGGAGGTTCAGAATAAAACGATCAAAACGCAAACGAATGTCTGCCCGCTGAAGCGCCCGTCTTAATAAATAAATGCTGGTCACAATAGCAATCAGCAGTAACCATCCCCAATCCACTAAGAAATTAGAAAATCCCAAAACAAATCGGGTGGTGAAAGGCAGAGTCTGCTTGGTACTCTGAAAGACTCTTGCAATTTGTGGAACTACATAGGTCATCAGAAACAATATGACCATGAAGGAAACCCCTGTCAACATAGCAGGATAGGCTAAAGCAGCTAAAGCTTTCTGTTTTAGAGCTTGGCGCTTTTCTAAAAACTCTGAAAGTTGAGTCAGTACCTTACCCATCATTCCAGACTGTTCTGCAGCTGCAACTACACCCTGATAGAGGGGGTCGAAACTTTGCTCTTGAGTAGCAATCGCTTGAGATAGAGATAAACCAGAGCGCAACTCTAGGACAACTGATTGCAATACATTTTTAATATGCTTTTTTGAGCTTTCATCAGAGAGGATCGTGAGAGCTTCATCAATCTGAACACCAGAGCGAACTAGTAAAGCAAACTGCTTGGTGATGAGGGACAGTTCATTCCGGGTCAGCGGCTTATTTTCAGAGAAGAGTTGTTGCCAAAAGTAGGTTTTGCCCCAGCGTGTTTCTGGCTCAATACTGACAGGAACCAATTGCTTTAATAGTAATTGTTGCCGAATAGCACGTACGCTTTCACCTTCTGCGGTTCCCCGCTCACTTTTACCGGCGTAGGTTAGGGCTTCAAAGCGATAGCGTGGCATATGAATTCATCTAATCTAATTCAACACTGCCCGTAACGCGCAACATCTCTTCCACCGTTGATTGCCCAGAATCAACCCATCTTTGACAATCTTCAGCAAGACTTCTCATGCCATTAGCAGTCGCTTGCTTACGAATTTCACTTTCAGCAGCGCGGTTATGAATCAGCTCTTTAGTCTTTTCATTTGTAATCATCAACTCATATATGCCTGCTCTACCGCTATAACCAGATTGACCACAGATAGTGCAACCGGCACCTTGACAGGCCTGGCACTTCAGGCGAATTAACCTCTGGCCTAAAACACCGAGCAATGTGGATGACAACAAAAAGGGTTCAATCCCCATGTCAATTAAACGGGTTACAGCTGAAGGCGCATCATTGGTGTGCAGGGTTGCTAAAACTAAATGACCAGTTAAAGAAGCTTGGACAGCAATCTGAGCAGTTTCAATATCTCGGATCTCCCCTATCATCACAATATCGGGGTCTTGACGCAAGATGGCTCTTAATGCTCTAGCAAAACTCATATCGATACGAGAATTCACCTGCGTTTGACCAATACCATCTAAGTTGTACTCAATGGGATCTTCCACTGTCATGATGTTGTTGGTTTTATTGCGCAGTCGCAATAAGGCTCCATATAGAGTGGTCGTTTTTCCACTACCGGTGGGGCCAGTCACTAAAACAATCCCATGCGGCCGATGAATGAGCTGATCAAAACTTGTAAAAGTATCCTCAGCCATTCCCAGAGTTTTTAAATCTAAACGTTCGTAGCTCTTTTCTAGTAAACGCATTACAACACGTTCGCCATGGGAGGTGGGCAAGGTAGATACTCGAATATCAATCGCTTTACCGCCAATACGCAGCGAGATTCGCCCATCCTGCGGCATGCGCTTTTCAGCAATATCCAAAGAAGCCATGATTTTGATACGAGACACCAAAGCCGCATGTAAATCTCTACGCATATCGACCACATCACGCAGATTGCCATCTACCCTAAAGCGCACTACAGACTTACGTTCAAAGGCTTCTAGATGCACATCTGACGCCTCAGCATGAATTGCTTGCTTCAAAATGCTGTTAATCATTCGGATAACTGGAGCATCGTCATTCGCCTCTAGTAAATCCATGGAGACTGGCATCTCTTGCAATAAGCGAGACAGATCAACCGTATCCTCTACTTCATCAATAACTTGGGACGCATCTAAGTCGCCCTGCGAATAAGTGGAATTAATAGCCTCCATTACCTCATCAGTAGACTTCTCGATACGCTTCACAGAACCGACTATTCGACAAATTTCATGGAGGACTGATAAATCGGTCGCTGGGCTGTGAATTAAAGTAAAGACGTCCTTTTCCTGACCAGCAATATCGTTGCTGGTCTGCCTCTTTAGTAAGACCTGATGATCTCTAGCGTAAGCAAATGGAATACGCAGCATCATTACTGAGTCGCTACACCACTTGAAGCAGGACTAGGAGATCCTGGCACCGGTGGACGAGAAAGTGGTGGATTGGTGTTAATCGTACTAGCCGGTAATCTTGGCGGGATCAATGGGGGCTCAGAATTACTAACATTAGGTAAGTCAGTCTCCTTAGGCAATAACATAGGTAATTGCTTAAATTGATCTTCCTTACCTTGCATAACGCTTAAGCGATTATTGGTAATTTCATCTGTTTGATTTTTATCCCGTAATACATAGGGACGCATGAAGACCAAGAGATTTCTTTTTACGCGATTCTTGTTGTCATAGCGAAATAATTGGCCAATTAACGGAATGCTGCTTAAAAATGGAATTCCGCTAGTCCCATCGGAGTACTCATCAGAAATCAGACCACCCAAAACGACCATCTGACCATCATCCACCAAAACATTCGATTCAATATTACGCTTGTTCAGCACCACACCCGATTGGGTTTGCGCAGCAACTGAAGATACCTCTTGATAGATCTGCATTTTGACAATGCCGTTATCAGAAATCTGTGGCTTCACTCTCAACAAAATACCTACGTCTTGACGAACATAAGTCTGGAACGGGGTGACTGTTGAAGTAGATCCTGTGGTTGAATATGAGCCCGTTAGGATCGGGACATTTTGACCCACAATAATGCGCGCCTCTTCATTGTCTAAAGTAATCAAATTAGGTGTAGAGAGAATATTCGTGCCAGACGCTGTTTGTAGTGCCCTCACCAAGGCAGACATTGCATAAACACCATTGAAACGGCTAATTAAACCCAAATTCAAACCAGGTGCAGGAGCTACTGGAACAGCGCCAGTATTTGCACCACCATTGGCAATCGTATTTACGTTTTGATTCAATCCGAAAATATTCCCGCCAGCACCTTGATTTTGCCCAGGCGTTCCAAAATTCGTACTACCAAAGCCGACGTTTTGATTGCCAGATCCGACTAAGAAGTTCCATTGAATTCCTAGCTCTGCAGCAGTTTCATTACTCACTTCAACAATGAGCGATTCAATATAGACTTGATTACGCCTTAAATCTAACTGCTCAATCACTTGCCTAAGGCTACGATACAAGGGCTCGCTACCAGTAATGAGAATGGAATTGGTTGCAGGCTCTGCTTGAATAAAGCCGCCAATGTTAGGGTTGCTAGAACTTGTTAAAGCAGAGGTGGCCAAGTTAGCACCAGCCCCTGCCGCCTGGCCGGGGGGCTGAGTTGTAGCACCTGGATTTTGCTGGGTATTACTTGCTAAAGCAGGAGGGGCATTGCTTGAACTAGCAACTTGAGCTGATAAGGCAGCATCTGCTGCAACTAAAGCTCGTAAAGTAACGGCCAATTTACTTGCCTCGGCATTTTTTAATGGCACTACCCAAATATTGCCGTTCTTATTACCTGGCGCATCTAATCTAGCTACCAAAATACGCACCTGCCGAACTCGTTCTGCACTTGAACTGCGAATCAAGATTGAATTTGTACGCGGCTCAGACAAAATCATGGTCTTTAAAGCAGGATCTGCAGCGCCAGCAGTGCCTGTATCCAACACTTTATTTAGGATCGCTGCAACATCACTTGAAAAGGCATATTGCAATTTAATAGTTTGTACTTCAGTTGAGGTAGGAGCATCAATCGACTCAATTAAGGCAGCAATTCTCTGAATATTGCTGGCGTAGTCCGTCACAACAATCGTGTTGTTTCCAGGATAGGCATTAATCGTATTATTTGGCGAAACCAATGGGCGCAAGACAGGCAATAAATTATTAGCTGACTCATAATTCAACTTAAAAACACGGGTAATAATTTGGTCGCCCTCTTGCTTGCCTTTACCAGTAGTAACTGAGGTGCTCACGAGCTTGGCATCCGCTTGCGTAACTACCCGATACATGCCGTTGGTTTCGACTAAAGCAAAACCTGCAGTACGAAGAGCAGTTGAAAATGAGTCTAAAGCCTTTGATTTTGTAACGGGTCTATTAGTAATGAGAGTAATTGTGCCTTTGACTTGTGGATCAACCAAGATGGTTTGTCCAGTTGCCTTTGCAACCACACTGGCAACAGATTCAATATCAGCATTATTAAAAGATAGCGAGACGGTGGCTTGCTCAATTGCTGGTCCTGCATTGATGTTTGTTAGATTTTGCGCCATGACTCCTGGCAAGAAAACAAACTGATTAATGAGACAGCAGAGAAGAAATCGCAATGCATAATGCGATTTACTATGAGTATTTTTAGAATGCTGCATGCTGATCATTTCTTCCTCTAATATTGCATGCGATAGGTATCGCCATCTTTCCTGCCCAATAAAGACAGTAAACCAATTAAGGAATCTTCTGCCTCGGGTGCGGCCCAAGCCCCACCTGCAAAGTGTAAGCCAGGACCAGCCTTAGAATCTGAAGATCCCTTGCCCTTCAATAACAGCGGTCCGGCAATAGTGTCAATCTGAAATGAAGTGCCAGTCTGTTCTAAATTAGCCTTAATTTCATAACTACCTAAGGGTTTCACATTACTAATCGGGCTAGAAAGGTTGTTGATATTGATTCGCACTGATCCAGAGGTATCTACCCCCTTTTTAATCTCACTCCAATGCGCTGTTAATTGACCACGGGGGCGAAGCGTATTCCAGGGACTGCCAAAGGCCTCAAGAATAGTGGCTGGTAAATCAATTTCCCCGCTAGCAACCTTAATCTGGCTGGCGGAAACTGAAATCAATAAGGGTTTATCTAGCCCCACAAAATTCACATCCACTTGGCACATACCCTGCATCAAGCTGCATTGTGATTTCCAGGAAAATCTTTCAGTGATCGCAGACGCCGGCCGACAAGCCCCATCCGTTAGGTTTGGCTCCGAAAAACCAAAGGCAGCACTGCCATTCCATATAGTGCCTGTAGGCTGATGTAGGGTAACGCGACAGGCAGATTGGTTTCCCAATAGATTGGCAACCACCCCAATTGGCATTTGCCTAATGACGATACCAATCAATAAGATCAATAGGATCAGTAAAAATGTCTTGTGCGATTTTGTAGAGGATGTATTTAGGGAGATCTTCATCTTGAAGTCCCATTATTCAATGCAGAAAAATTGGATCCAGCATTCGAATTACTAGTTTGAATTAGTGCTGCACTAACATTGACTATTGCCATTTTTGAAGTAGCACTTACCTCAACTCGCTCTGGGTATAAATGCCAAGTAGCTCTTAATTCTTCCAATACATCAACCACGCTCGAAAATAAAACATCACTTGCTTGGAACTCAATGCGAGGAGGATTTTCAAGACTTAATCTCAATACGCTAGGCTTAATTTTTTTTGCTATTAGAGTCATACGAATTTTTTGTAACTCAGCTTCATCTATTGGCTCAATCGTGATCTGTTGTGCGGGAGCAGTTTTAGATAATTTCACGAGATTTTCCATTTGCGACCATTGTGCTGGACGCAAACTTATAGCGCCCTCCAACTGACGCATATAGGGCAAGACCCAAAAATCCAAACTTATCCACAAAAGCAATCCAGCTACCATCACTCCGAGAATAGGATGAGGCTTCCTGTAGAGGCGGCGACCCTCAAGCCATGTAAAGTGCTTGCTAATAGACTGATACCAAGAAGTTGGTCTGGCATCACCCCAGCGAGTGGCGCGCTTAGCCAGATCTATTAGATGTAATTTAGAGTAAAACTTCATATACTGACGAACTGATATTTCCTGACCCTTTTGTAAATCCAAGTTTAATAGGATACAGCTACATTAGGGCTCTGAGAGGGATTAGACCCTCAAAAGTGTTCACATTTTGAGGAAAAGCATACCTATTTAGTTATGATTTGGCTGATAATTCTAAATAGTTCAAAGCACCATTGATTAAAGAAAGATTCCTTGAAACGGTTGCAAGCATTCATTCTCAGCAAGTATATTGATACTACAGCCCAGCTTGATTTGCGTTTTCGTCAATCCAGAAGCGCGCTGAGGGGGAATAAACTTGCCTCAAGCTTTCTTACTCCAATCCGGTTTAGTCAGTCACTAAGTTATCTGCTGATCTGCTTTACTGCAGCCGCATCAACCTTTTGGTTAATGCATGTCATACAAATCCCAGCACCTGAAGACACTCTATTGAAGAGCTCAAAGGGCACATCCCTCTATATAAATCAAGATCTGAGCGCAAGCTACCCTCTTTTTGGCAGCAAACCTTTAGCCACAGACAATATTATTTTGCGCGGAGTAGTCGTTACTGAAAAAACCTCGAGTGGGGTATATCAGGGCTTTGCGCTCTTTGATATCGATGGAAAGCCAAGCGGTGCTATTGCTGTTGGCGAAACGATTGATAGAGGAATGACATTAAAATCAATTGATACAGAGACGGCTACCTTGCTGTATCAAGGAAAAGAAATGGGCTTTTCTGTTCAAAAGAGTAAAAAAGATAGCGCTCCCTCAAGCCGAAGCTCTGAAATCAAAAAAGCTAGAAACTAGAATGTAATGAGGCCTCTTTCCAATGACTAATATCCTATATCGTCTTCGTATGAAGACTAAAACCCGTTTTCAGAATAATGAAGCTGGATTTACTCTGATTGAAATCATGGTGGTGATTGCCATCATTGGCATCTTGGCGACTTTAATTGTTCCACGCATCATGGGACGCCCAGATGAGGCTCGCGTTACTGCTGCAAAACATGATATTGGCACATTAAATCAAGCGCTGAAGTTATATCGCTTAGATATCGGTCGCTACCCCACTACCGAACAAGGGCTTAGTGCTCTGGTCACTAGACCAAGTGCAGAGCCAGTTCCGCAAAATTGGAAAATAGGTGGCTACTTAGACTCTCTGCCGAATGATCCTTGGGGGCATCCTTATCAGTATGCCAATCCAGGCACTAAAGGCGAAATTGATATTTATAGTTACGGGGCAGATAAGAAGCCAGGCGGTACTGGTGCAGATGCGGATGTCGGTATCTAATAAAGGGAAAGCCAATCCCCTTTCAAATACCCCTCTAGAGGGTGGCTTCACTCTCATTGAGATGTTGCTAGTACTAAGCATAGTGGCAATCTTATTAACTGTTGCAGTCTTAACTATCCCCAATCATGATGAGCGTAATTGGCGAAATAATTTAGACCAGTTAGTAAGCTCACTCAATGCCGCCCAGGATGAAAGTCAAATGACAGGTATTCCAATGCGTGCAGAGATTGGCGAATCAGGATGGCGCTTTAGTAAATCGGATCCTCTAGCGCAAACCAGAGACTCCAATCAGCCGGCTACTTTTATTCCCGATGCTTATAAAGCCCAGACTTGGTCAAAACCTGTGATCATGGATCCTCTGCAATTGAACTTGGGGGCTGAATATGTCTCTGAAGTTTTGCGTACCACCATAGAACAAGAAAAACGTACTGCGACCTTAATACGCTCCAACGATGGTCACTTCAGTTGGGCTTCTCCATGAACAAGCAGAAATTCAAAGCGAAAAATGGATTTGCGCTCATTGAGGTCTTAGTCGGTTTAGTAGTTCTGAGTATTGCACTCATAGCTGCATTTCGAGCTGTAGCTTTAAGTACAGATACACAATTCGCTGTAACTCAGCGGACGATGGCACTCTGGAGTGCAGATAATGCCCTCAATGAAATTCGAATGAATCGAGTTTGGCCAGAAATAGGTACTAGCACCTTCAGCTGCCCTCAAGCAACCTTGATATTAGTTTGTCAACGCAAGGTCAGTGCTATGCCCAACCCTTCTTTCAGACGAGTTGAAGTCACCGTGTTTCTTGCTAATGAAGCCAATAGCACTCAAGTAAATGGATCCCGACTAGCATGGCTTGTGACAGTAGTGCCCAACCTGAATTCAGGAGCGCTATGAAGCAAAAGATTGCTTCAGATGCTGGCTTTACTCTCATGGAGGTGATGGTGGCTATGATCGTGATGGCCGTGGTGGGTCTTTTAGCGTGGCGAGGTATGGATGTCATGCTCAGAAGCAAAGAAAACATCGAAGCACGAGCCAAACAAGATGCAATTTATTTTCAGTTAGCGCGTCAATTCGAACGCGATTGCCAAGAAATGATTACAGGTACTCAATTAACCGTCCCACCATATTCAGCAGGGACCAAGAATATCTGGTGGCTTAGACGAAATTCTGAGACAAAACTAACCAGCTGGATAGTTGTCGGCTATGGAATCACGCCAACCGGCCTGCAGAGATGGATCAGTCGGCCTCTGAACAATCAATCAGATGCTTTAGCAGTATGGCAGCCATTGGTAAGAGATCCTGATCTCGCTTCAAGCGACATGAAAGTATCTCTCGAGATTCCAGAAATTATTACCCAGCAAGCCAATGTCATTACCAATATGCCAGCTGTCGGAAAAGGTAATGACACCCCCTTGTTAGCAGGATTCAATATACGGTGGGGACTTAAAAATACGCCCTTCCCGATTACCAGATCGTGTTTGGCTGGTACGAGCTTATAGAATGAACATTTTCAATCGAACAAAGCGAATGAAAGCTGAGCAAGGATCGGCTACCGTTACAGCGTTGATTGTGGTTGGCGTCGCATCGATTGTGATTGCTAGTCTCATATGGCGCCAACAAATCCAAATTCGTAATATTGAAACGATACGGGATAAAACCCAGGCCCAATGGCTACAACACGGCATGATTGATTTTGCAAGGCTTGTATTAGCCCAAGATTTGCGTGTTAGCCAAGTTGATCACCTAGCCGAATCCTGGTCCCTCCCCCTGAGCGACAGCAAGGTAGCCGATTTTTTAAAGAATGTAGATATCCCAGATGAACTTCAAGCAGTTACAGTCAATGGCGGAATAACAGATGCCCAAAGCTTATTTAATCTCACCAATCTTTGGAATGGTAATTACCAAATTAACGCCAATGGAGTACTGGCTTATTCGCGACTACTTACTGCTTTAGGCATTAATCCAAATTTAGCTCAGCAAACGGCTCAAGTAGCACAAGATAATCAAATGGCGTTTAATGATGTCAGCGACTTAATTGGGGTTCCTGGCTATACCGAAGCAATGATTCAAAAACTGCGTTCTTATGTAACTGTATTACCCATCCCCACCACAATCAATATCAATACTGCCTCTGCTGAAGTATTAATGTCTGCATTTGCAAGTTTATCCCGCTCATCTGCAAATACTATTGTGCAAAATCGATCGAGTGCACCTGCTAAAAGTTTAGAAGAAATCAATCAGCTTTTAATGCGCTCAGGCGCTGGAACAAACGTTACGGTGGATCCAAGTCTAGTGAACGTCAACTCCCAATATTGGCTTGCATCCTCCGAAGTGAAGCTGGGAAGCGGTATTTTTAGAAATTCGAGCTTAATTCAGAGATCATTGAGCCCCATGGCTTTGGGCAACTATACTCAAGTGATATGGAATAGAACCAGCAGAATATTGTCAGAATGAGCCTACTAATTATTCATTGTCCAGTCAGACCACTTTTTGAAGAAGTTGGCACTGATGGCGGCTTCAATTCTCAGAAAGAAGCTTTTGAGTGGTGTTTATGTGAAACCAGCACATTGCATGCCACTATCCAATCCACAGGTACAGGGCCTATTGAGTCGATGCCGTATGCCGATGAAGCTTTGGTATTAATGCAAACGCTAGATGTTCGCTTGATAGAAAAAAAGGTTCCCCTAGTAAAGGTAAAAAAATTACAACAGGTCTTGCCCAGCTTAATTGAAGATGAATTGCTAGGTGGGACTGATAACGCCCTTATCTATGCCCTTCCTCCATTGGCTGGTAAATCAGGATCAGAAAGAACCTTGGCCGTCATGAACCGGTCATGGTTTAGATGGCTCGCAAAAGAACTAGATAGCCTTCTGAGTCCGCGGGTTCGGATGATTCCCGATTGTCTGATTCTGCCCTTACAAAATGCGACCTTCATTCAACCAGCATCTCCAAGCTCTTGCCTTGCGTTTCAAAGAAATGATGCCTCTATCATTTATACATGGCATCAAGCTGATCAAATTGGAGTCGCGTGGATAGACGATTCAGAAGCAATAATGCTACCCAGTCAATTAGAAGATATTCAACCAATAGAGTGGTCTTGGGATTGGATGGCCTCCCGAGCATTTGCCTTTAGTCGCAATAAAGAGATTGCAAGCGCAAGCTTAAACCTATTGCTTGCTGATAATCTGGCACGTAAGTCCTCCAAGAAATCTGCTTTACCTTGGTTTGCTCATTCAGAGAATGATTCACAAAATCCAATCAGCAATACTGTTTCATGGTTAGATCATGGCTTATGGGTCAAACCCATTCGTTGGGCCCAATATGCAATGGGTAGCATGATTTTAGGTGTGGGTATTTATACTTCATGGCTCGCCATTGATAATTGGCGCTGGGGTCGTAATATGGAGATCTCTGCAGCACAGTTTCTGACACCAGAAACAATTAACTTAATTGCTCAAAATAAAAATACTGAATCAATTACGCAAGCATTTACGAAGCAATCAACTAATGAAGCGCGTCTTAAAGGCCTCCCTACTGATGCTGATTTCACCGCAATGGCAGGCAAACTACAACAACTCAAGGTAGCCCTTGGAAAAGGGTCTATCGAAAAAATGGATTATGACGGCTATCGAATTGATTTTGAATTTAAGCATGGTGGCGACGTACTTAGTTCAGCCGACATCATTGCCAAAGCCCAATCCTTAGGCTTAAAGCTTACGGACCTTGGAAATAATCGCTACAGATTGCAACCTTATGCAGGATTAGGATCAAGCTAAGGCTAAGAACTATCTAGTCGCATGAATCCCATTGACCTAAAACCGATAATCAACACCTAGCAATGTAATAGTAACTTTAAAGCTGGCTGTTCCAAATCCGTTTGCAGCAATATTTTTGATTGCCATAGCTGGAGTAGTTGACTTCAGCAAATCCATAGCAATTATCTTGAATGACCTGACGATCGAGTAGAACCCCATTCTTTGATGCCTACCCCTACTTTATTACGTTAGTTAGATGAATTAAAATTAACTTCCATCAAATATTCTGAATTTCAACTGTAATGAGATTGCGCCATGTACTCGATCTCCAACCGTAGGAATAAAAAATATATTGGCACCAAATCTACCCTCTTCAATAGTCAGCGCTGGTAAAACTGCTGGAAACCAACCTCCATTATTAGTAGATTGATAACCATTAAACCCACCAGCAACAACACCCAGCTTTACTGGACCTACTGCAATTGGCTGGTAGTAGATGCCCAAATAGCTTGAGCGGTCATTATCACTATTTCTATAATTTCCGAAAGTCGCAGAAGCTACCGTATTAAAACGATACTCAAGTCCGATTCCCCAGTTATTGTTATTTAAGTTTTGGTCTTTTTGGAAATGGTATGAATACATTCCGGGATTGACCCAAAGCTCACTTTTAGATTGTGGCTCGATGATCTGAAGCCAACTATAGGATTCTTGAGCATATGCAGAGCAAGAATAGAAAATAGTAAAAGCTAGGAACGTGAAATTACGGATAAAGCTCATCACTCAATTAAACCATCTTTAGCAAAGCAACTTAAGAATGAAGTTGCCTACAGGTTAAAAGTTATAACTCAGACCTATCTTGTAGGTGGTGTATTGACTAGTGCTACCTGGCTTGAAGAATGAGTGCTGGGAAAACTGCGGGGGAAAAAGATAGTTAGACTGGTAAAGCCTTTTATCTATTGGCAATCTGGCGGAGAGGGAGGGATTCGAACCCTCGGTACCTTTGACAGTACGCCTGATTTCGAGTCAGGTACATTCGACCACTCTGCCACCTCTCCGAACCGAAGAGCAATTATATCTTTGGAGCTCGCTTTTCGTGACTTACTTAGTCATTGGTGCAAGCACAGTCAGCCCACCCAAGTAGGGCTGCAATGCTTTCGGAATAGCAATGCTGCCATCGACTTGTTGCTTATTCTCTAGTAGCGCAACCAATGCTCTTCCCACAGCAAGGCCTGAACCATTTAAGGTGTGCAGTAATTCTGGCTTACCTTGGCCTGCTTTGAATCTGGCTTGCATACGTCTTGCCTGAAAGTCACCCATGCTTGAACAAGAGCTGATTTCACGATAGGCTTTTTGTGAAGGGACCCACACTTCTAGGTCATAAGTCTTAGTACTGCCAAATCCCATATCGCCGGTACACAACAATACTTTTCTGTATGGCAACTCTAGGAGCTCTAAGATTCTTTCTGCATGACCAGTGAGGTCTTCTAAAGCCTGCATGGAATCTTCAGGTTTAGTGATTTGCACCAACTCCACTTTGTCAAACTGATGCTGACGAATCATGCCGCGTACATCGCGTCCATAACTACCTGCTTCAGAACGAAAGCATGGTGTATGTGCAACAAATTTCAGAGGAAGATTGTCAGCATTCACAATCTCGTCTCTAACTAAGTTGGTAACTGGTACTTCTGCCGTTGGAATGAGATAGAAGTTTTCTGTTTTGTCTTCGCCATCTTCGCCACCCATTTGGCGAGGAACTTTAAATAGATCCTCTTCAAACTTCGGTAACTGACCAGTGCCGCGCATCGAAGCAGCATTCACCATATAAGGTGCATACACTTCTTGGTAATCGTGGTGAGTCGTATGGGTATCGAGCATGAACTGCGCAAGCGCACGATGCAATCTTGCAATCGGTCCCTTAAGAACCACAAAGCGTGAGCCGCTAATCTTAGCCGCTACTTCAAAATCCAATCCTAGTGGGCCACCAAGATCAACGTGATCTTTAATCTCAAAATCAAATATGGGTTGATCGCCCCAGCGCTTAACTTCTTGATTTTCAGTTTCATCTTTACCGGTAGGCACGGATGCATCTGGAAGATTTGGAATTCCCATTAAGAAATCAGCAATCTCAGCCTGCAAAATAGATAAACGTGCAGCACCAGACTCCATATCCACATTAATCTGACTTGCCTCTGCCATTTCTGCAGCGGCATCCTCGCCCTTACCTTTTTTCATGCCAATGGCTTTTGCCAATTGATTACGCTTGGCCTGCAATTCTTCAGTACGGGTTTGAAGAGACTTACGCTCCGCTTCCAAGGTGTTGAATTTCTCAACATCCAACTGGAATTTACGTGTAGCTAAACGCGCCTGAACTGCGGCGATATCTTTACGGAGTAATTGCGGATCAATCATGTAATGCTCTACTGGTTTAGGGTCGTTCGGACTAGATAGCCTCTAGTTTAAGCGCAAGACTTCAGCGCCTGCTGGCGGAGTAAAGGTAAAACGATTTGCGGGCAAATTGATATTCAACTGGATTCTGTCTAAGGTCACTAGAACAACGCTTCCCAAGCCATCAATCAACTCAAGGGCCTTAGGCAAGCCATTCGCCATACCGACTGAGATTTTTGTATATGGAACGTCACTCTTCGCGTTGGGATTCTTCTTGGGTGCTAATGCAACCCACTTCATGCCCAAGCGCTCCTCTCCCTCTACTAGATCAAAATTCTGATCAAGCGAAGATTCCCCAAACAAAATGGCGGCTGGCGTTGTAGCAAGCACTTGTCCTGCTGGCCTGAAAGTAGCCTGATTTAAATCTTTGTCCCACAAGATCAGTTGTTTGCCATCAGTAATGAGTTTTTGCTCAAACGGTTTTTGCGTATCCCAAATAAAACGACCCGGACGCTGAAAAACAAAATGGCCACGTGTCTCGCGAACTACCTTTAAACCTTTTTCTTGTGATTCATTTGCTCTGGGTGCACGTAACTGCTGCTGTACAAAATCTCCTTCAGCGGTTTTAGAGTTACGAACAAATTGGCGTAACTGCTCTACCCCACTCTCGCTTTGAGAGAGAGCTGGATTAATCAAGAACAGTGTTGCGAACAAGACCGCTAAGGAAGTTGCAGCCTTTTTAATGAATATTTGCAAAATCACGACCTTATTCGGAAGGACGATGGAGGATTTCGCGATTGCCGCCATTACCCATCTTCGATACGAGTCCTGCCTTTTCCATATCCTCTAACAAACGGGCGGCGCGGTTATATCCGATACGCAAATGCCGTTGCACTAAAGAGATCGATGGGCGCTTGTTTTCGAGAACAATGGCGACTGCTTGATCGTAGAGCGGATCTGCTTCACCACCGCCCTCACCTGTCAATGCATCTATATTGGATTCATCAGCACCCTCAAGTACGCCGTCGATGTAATTGGCTTCACCTTTTTCTTTCAACCACTCGACCACACGATGCACTTCATCATCGGATACGAAAGCACCATGAACGCGCACTGGCAAGCCTGTGCCAGGCGCCATGTAAAGCATGTCACCCATACCGAGAAGTGCTTCTGCACCCTGCTGATCCAAAATCGTACGGCTATCAATCTTGCTGCTCACTTGGAATGAGATACGGGTTGGTACGTTAGCCTTAATCAAACCAGTAATCACATCCACGCTCGGACGTTGTGTTGCCAATACCAAATGAATGCCAGCAGCACGGGCTTTCTGTGCGATACGTGCAATGAGCTCTTCGATCTTCTTGCCCGATACCATCATCAAGTCAGCCAACTCATCAATCACGATGACAATAACTGGCGCTTTGTAGATTGGCTCTGGATCTTCTGGAGTTAAGCTAAATGGATTGGTAAGCTTCTCGCCTTTTTCTTCAGCCTCTAAGATTTTCTTATTAAAGCCCGCTAAATTACGCACTCCAAACTTACTCATCAGTTTGTAGCGACGCTCCATCTCATTGACTGCCCAATTCAGCGCGTTGTACGCCTGCTTCATATCGGTCACTACAGGACATAAGAGATGCGGAATCTTGTCATACATTGCCATCTCAAGCATCTTCGGATCAATCATGATGAGTCTGACCTCATCGGGCTTCGCCTTAAAGAGTAGCGAGAGAATCATGGCATTAATACCAACTGACTTACCAGCACCAGTCGTACCCGCTACTAAACAGTGCGGCATCTTAGCCAAGTCAGCCACCATTGGGCTACCAGCAATATCTTTACCCAAAGCCAGGGTGAGTAATGAATGATTGTCGTTATAAACCTGTGAAGTCAGAATCTCAGAAAGATAGACTGATTGACGTGTTGGGTTTGGTAATTCCAAAGCCATGCAGGTCTTGCCAGGAATGGTTTCTACAACACGCATACTGACCACGCCAAGCGCACGCGCTAAGTCACGTGAGAGATTCACAATCTGACTACCTTTTACGCCAACTGCAGGATCGATTTCGTAGCGTGTTACTACTGGGCCTGGATAAGCAGCAATCACCGTAACCTGCACACCAAACTCAGCAAGCTTTCGTTCGATCAAGCGAGATGTGAATTCCAATACTTCTGCAGAAATGGTTTCTTTTGCTTCGGGCACAGGATCCAGCAATGCCAACGGTGGCAATTCTGAATCTGGAATATCCACAAACAGGGGTTGTTGCTTTTCGCGTTCGACACGAGCGCTCTTCGGAATTTCCACTGGAGCACGAACAATCTGAACTGGGGCAGCCACTTCTACGCGCCCACGGAACTCTTCGACAAACTCTTCACGCTCTTCAGCAGCTGCCTCACCCAACTTGCGATCGGCTTCACTATCGCGACGCTCCCGAATACGGTGAAAAGAAACTTCTAAGAATCGCCCTACTTTCTCTGCAACATCCATCCAAGAAAAATGGAGAAATAAGGAAAGGCCAGCACATAAGCCAAATAGGAGAACTATGGTTGCACCGGTAAAACCAAGAGACATCTGTAGGGGATCGCCAATCAACTCACCCAGAATACCGCCAGGTGGCCTTGGAAGCTCCCAGGCTAGTGAATGCAGGCGGATGGACTCGAGACCCATGCTGCAAATTAAAGTAAGCCCAAAGCCCAGCCAACGCACTATCAAGGACTCTGGCTTGGCATTCGGATCGGGTGGCAAAGGAATGCTCCATAGCTCACGCCAGCCCTGAAGTACGCGACGCCCAAATAGGGCTACCCACCAAAATGCTGAAACACCAAAGATATAGAGTAATAAATCCGCAAAATAAGCACCAAAACGGCCTCCCAGGTTCTTGGGAGACTCAAAACTGGCATGCGACCAAGCAGGATCTGCCTTGGAATAGGTCAAAAGAATGGCAAATAATCCTAGGCATAAGCCCAAGGAGATAAACCAACGGGCCTCTAGTAGAAGGCGGGGCATCCTACCCTGCCCGGAACTCTCGGGGGGCTGGGGGATTTTGGACTTCGGATATACAGTTCTTGCCATGTTCTACCGATTGTAAACAAGCAATCCTATAATTTGGGTATGACTACAAATACTCCTAAACACTCTAAAGTACTAATCCTCGGTTCTGGCCCTGCTGGCTATACAGCAGCGGTTTATGCGGCCAGGGCCAATTTAAACCCGACTCTCATCACCGGCCTGGCTCAGGGCGGTCAATTAATGACCACAACTGACGTCGAAAACTGGCCGGCTGACCCAGATGGCGTCCAAGGCCCAGAGCTCATGGACCGCTTTTTGAAGCATGCTGAGCGATTTAATACCGAAATCATTTTTGACCATATTCATACGGCAGCCCTCACAGAAAAGCCGATTCGCTTAGTTGGCGACTCTGGCACTTACACCTGTGATGCCCTGATTATTTCTACAGGCGCTTCTGCTCAATATATTGGCCTCCCAAGTGAAGAAGCTTTCATGGGTCGCGGGGTTTCTGGTTGCGCCACATGCGATGGCTTCTTTTATCGCAATCAAGATGTGTGCGTAGTAGGTGGTGGTAACACGGCAGTTGAAGAGGCACTCTATCTCACCGGCATTGCAAAAAAGGTAACCGTCATTCATCGTCGCGATAAGTTCCGCGCAGAGCCGATTTTGAATGATCGCCTCATGGCAAAAGTAGCCGAAGGAAAAGTAGAGCTCAAACTCAATTCCACACTCGATGAAGTACTGGGCGATGAAAAAGGTGTGACTGGTGTGCGTATTAAGAAACAAGATGGCAGCACAGAAGAAATCGCAGTGACTGGCGCATTTATTGCTATTGGCCACAAACCGAATACCGAACTCTTTGTTGGTCAGCTTGATATGAACAACGGCTACATCAAAACGCATTCTGGCCTAGAGGGCAATGCGACTGCCACTAACATTCAGGGCGTATTTGCTGCTGGTGATGTGCAAGACCATATTTACCGTCAAGCCATTACTAGTGCAGGCACCGGCTGTATGGCTGCACTAGATGCGCAGCGTTATTTAGAAACTTTAGATTAAATTTTCTAAATTCTTAATAATAAAAAAGCCTAGCAATGCTAGGCTTTTTTATTAGGGAATTTTTTCTAAACCCAATTTTCAAGAGCAAGATTAGGGACTCTTTTAAATTCAGATAGATTATTTGTTACGAGGGTTAAACCATGACTTCTGGCATGAGCCGCAATATGAATATCATTTACTCCAATAGACCTACCTTTACTCTCTAAGAATGCTTTGATTTGACCATAATGCTGGCTTGCATTTATGTCATACGATAAAACTTCTAAGTGACTTACAAAGTCTTCAATATTATTAAGATTACTTTCAACCTGCTGACTCTTTTCTGCGCCATATATCAACTCCGCCAACGTAATTGTTGATATAGCCATTCGGTTTGCGTTTTTATTGAAGACCTTAAGCACTTCTAGCGGCTTTCGCTTCATTACATAAATAACAATATTAGTATCTAGCAAGTACTTAAGCATTAGAGAGACTCTCTATCACTTTGCTCTTGAGGGCCTCTTTCATTCATAAAATCATCACTTACACGAGCGTCGCCCAAAAAATAGTTGTCCCACACGTTTTCAATTGGGGCAATTATTCGCTCCCGACCCTTTGCACGAACATTAACCTTGCGAACATTTTCTGGCAGCCGCATTTCAGCAGGCAATCTCACGGCTTGAGTCCGGTTGTTTGTAAAAACAGTTGAAATAGCCATAATCATTCATCTCCCAGTGTATATAGCAATTGTATATTGCATTAAATGTCTATGCAAGCCCCAAAAAGTAACCCTCTCAGCATCCATATTTAGGAGGCATTATTAATGAAGCATTCCCACTCCAGATCATCTTGCTTTTCTTGCTGCACAATTTGCTCTTCAGTAATTGCATCTAATTTAAATTTATTATCAAACCACTTGGGGAATGTTGTTGTATTGCTTGGGTCGACCTGAATTTTATGATTTCAATTTCACTCGTACCTAAATAATAATCCTCTCATTGGAGCCCATCTCAGACCCGTAAATAAAAAGCCTAGCATTACTAGGCTTTTTATTTGATGCAGTTAATTCTTAACCACTTACCACTGGCAAGAGTGGCACGATCAACAGCGCCACAATATTAATGATTTTAATGAGTGGGTTTACTGCAGGACCAGCGGTATCTTTGTAGGGGTCGCCTACAGTGTCACCTGTCACTGCTGCTTTATGCGCTTCAGAACCTTTGCCACCGAAGTTACCTTCTTCGATATATTTCTTGGCGTTATCCCAAGCACCGCCACCTGTACACATCGAAATCGCTACAAACAAGCCGGTCACGATCGTACCCATTAACAAGCCGCCCAATGCAGCAGGCCCTAACAAAAGACCAACTACGATCGGAGCAACTACAGGCAGAAGTGATGGAACGATCATTTCTTTAATGGCTGCCGATGTCAGCATGTCAACTGCTTTGCCGTACTCAGGCTTCGCAGTACCTTCCATGATTCCTGGAATGTCGCGGAACTGACGACGCACTTCTTCTACTACTGCGCCAGCACAACGACCAACCGCTTCCATTGCCATCGCACCAAACAAGTAAGGAATCATGCCGCCGATAAATAGACCAATGATCACCATGTGATTGGAGAGATCAAAGGACACTTGTTGGCCAATGCCTTCTAATGCGTGGGTGTAGTCAGCAAACAGCACTAAGGATGCAAGACCCGCAGAACCAATTGCATAACCTTTAGTCACTGCTTTAGTTGTATTGCCCACTGCATCCAAAGGATCGGTGATATCGCGTACAGATTGTGGCAAGCCAGCCATCTCGGCAATACCGCCTGCATTATCAGTGATCGGGCCATAGGCATCTAAAGCAACCACGATACCTGCCATGGACAACATAGCAGTCGCTGCAATTGCAATACCGTACAAACCTGCTAACCAGTAAGCAGCAAAAATAGCGGCACATACAAAGAGCACTGGATAAGCAGTGGACTTCATTGAAATACCTAAGCCCGCAATGATGTTAGTGCCGTGGCCTTTAGTAGAAGCCTCAGCAATGTGTTGCACTGGCTTGAACTGGGTACCGGTGTAGTACTCCGTAATCCATACCAAAGCAGCAGTCAGCAAGAGACCAACCACTGTGGATCCGAATAAGCGCCACTGACTTCCAGGAATACCCAATGCATCATCAGGCATGATGAAGTTGGTCACAAAGTAGAAGGCAATCAATGACAAACCACCTGCAATGATCAAACCTTTATACAAGGCTGGCATAACGTTTCTCATGCCTGGTGTTGCCTTAACAAATGAGCAACCAATGATGGAGGCAATAATAGAAACACCGCCCAGTACCAATGGATAAACAATCGCCGCTACTGGAGCACCAGTCACCATCAAGGAGCCAAGCACCATGGTGGCAATCAAAGTCACAGCATAGGTTTCAAATAAGTCTGCCGCCATACCAGCACAGTCGCCTACGTTATCGCCAACGTTGTCTGCGATCACTGCTGGATTGCGTGGATCATCTTCCGGAATTCCGGCTTCAACCTTACCTACTAAGTCAGCACCAACATCAGCGCCTTTAGTGAAGATACCGCCACCTAAACGCGCAAAGATAGAAATCAATGAGGAACCAAAAGCCAAACCGATTAAGGGATGCAATACGGCAGAAAGATCCTGACCTGCACCAATCGATACCAGGAACATAAAGAACAAGCCAACACCAAGGAGCCCTAAGCCAACTACCAACATGCCGGTAATCGCGCCACCTTTAAAGGCCACGTTCAATGCTTCGTTCATACCTTTAGTGGCCGCTTCAGCAGTGCGCACATTGGCACGAACTGACACGTTCATCCCAATAAAACCACAAGCACCTGATAACACTGCGCCCACTACAAACCCAAGGGCGGTTGCAAAGTCCAAAAAGAGTGCCATCAAAATAGTCAGTACGACGCCGACTATAGCGATGGTTTTATATTGACGAGATAGGTAGGCCGCTGCCCCCTGTTGAATAGCCTCTGCAATTTCTTGCATCTTGGCGTTTCCAGTACTTTGCTTCAAAATCCAGCCGCGCATCACAAAACCGTAAATCACGGCCAGGACACCGCAGGCTAAGGCAAAATACAAGCCTAAAGTCACATTACTCATGCTTGAACTCCCTAAAGTTGATCTTTTTTGTTTTGTTTATATTGCGCTTAGGTCGACCCGGTTTTCGAAAGCTTTAAACTAGGGTCTTTAAGCTTTATCAGTATGTAACAGAATCACCCCTGAGCCCCTTAGTAAGGATCAGGGTATTTACTAATCACTAATCGGAGTATTTATGAGTCTCGACAACGTCAAGCCAGGTAAAAAGATCCCAGAGAGCTTTAACGTCATTATTGAAATCCCAATGAATGCGGATCCAATCAAATATGAAGTGGATAAAGAAAGTGGCGCAATTTTCGTTGACCGATTTATGGGTACTGCGATGCACTATCCCTGTAACTATGGCTATATCAATAAAACGATCGCTGGTGACGGAGATCCCGTTGACGTACTCGTGATTACCCCATTCCCATTGATTCCAGGTGTTGTAGTGAGTTGCCGTGCTATTGGCGTTCTGCAAATGGAAGATGAAGGCGGACAAGATGCGAAGTTGTTGGCAGTTCCTGAAGATAAGATTCTGCCAATCTATACACACTGGCAAAAACCAGAAGATATCAACCCATTACGCTTAAACCAAATCCAACACTTCTTCGAGCACTACAAAGATCTCGAGCCAGGAAAATGGGTGAAGGTCAGCGGTTGGGGTGGCGTTGCTGATGCTCATAAGGAAATCATGGAAGGTATTGAGCGCTACAACAAAGAGCATGCTTAATTTATTGAGCATTCGTTTTAGTTAATAAAGGCATTGTGAATCGGAGTGAGCGCACAAAAAATTGCCCTAGCCCAAATCAACCCACTCTTGGGGGATTTGTCAGGAAACGCGCAACTCATTCACAAGGCCGCGCTAGACGCCTATTCTCAAGGCGCTAAGCTAGTTATTACGCCAGAGCTCTCGCTCACAGGCTACCCACCAGAAGATTTATTGCTGCGCCCTGCTTTTATTGAGGCAGCCGAGCAAGAACTTGCCTTACTCATGCAGCAGTTGGCGCCTCATGCAGATCTCACTGTCATTGTGGGTCATCCCAAGAAAACTTCAGCCGGCTTGCAAAACTATGCCTCCGTATTGCGTGGTGGCAAAGTCATTGCAGCTTATGCAAAACAAGAATTGCCAAATCACGAAGTCTTTGATGAAGTGCGCTACTTTGTACCAGGCAATCAAGCTTGTGTTTTTGAATGTGAAGGCATTCGTTATGGCCTCATTTTGTGTGAGGATGCTTGGCATACTGGGCCAGCAACACAAGCACATGCTGCTGGTGCTCAAGTACTACTCGTACCCAATGCCTCACCCTACCATCTTAAAAAAGAGACTTTACGCATTGAAGTCCTTCGCCAACACATTGCACTCACCAAGATGCCTTTGGTCTATGTCAATCCAGTAGGCGGACAAGATGAATTGGTTTTTGATGGCGGCTCATTTGCACTCAACAGTCTTGGCAAAGTCGTTATGGCCATGCCCCAGTTTGAAGTGGGACTCGGCATTGTTGGCATGGATGCATCCGGGCAATTAGAAAAAGGTTTAATAACTCCACCCCAAAGTGTTGAGGCGCAGGCCTATCAAGCACTGGTCCTGGGTGTACGAGATTACGTGAATAAAAATCGCTTTCCTGGAGTCATTATTGGTCTATCCGGCGGTGTTGATTCTGCTTTAGTACTCGCAATTGCTGTCGATGCCCTTGGGGCCGACAAGGTACGAGCGGTGATGATGGCTTCAAGATATACCGCTGATATTTCTTGGATTGATGCGCGCGAGCTCGCTCAAAACCTAGGCGTTCAATACGATGAAATTCCGATTAGCGGCCCAGTCGATGCTTTAGAAGAATCTTTAGCGGAACAATTTAAAGGCTTAAAGCTAGATGCCACCGAAGAAAATATTCAGGCGCGGGTTCGGGGCACTTTATTAATGGCCCTATCCAATAAAACAGGTCGATTGGTTTTAACTACGGGTAATAAAAGTGAAATGGCTGTGGGCTACTGCACCTTGTACGGAGACATGGCCGGTGGTTTTGCTGTGATTAAAGATATTGCAAAAACCCTGGTCTACCGCTTGTGTGCCTATCGCAATCAAATTGCACCCGTCATTCCAGAACGAATTTTGACCCGCGCCCCTTCAGCTGAACTCAGACCCGATCAAACCGATCAGGACAGTCTGCCTTCTTATGAGGTGTTGGATGGGATTGTGGAACGCTATATGGAGCAAAACCAATCCATTGCCCAAATTATTGCGGCTGGATACGATCCAGAAAGCGTTGAAAAAGTCACACGCCTGATTAAACTCAATGAATATAAGCGGCGCCAGGCCCCTCCTGGGGTACGCGTTACCACTAGGGCTTTTGGCCGCGACTGGCGTTACCCGATCACTTCGCAATTTAGGGCCTAAAAACCCAAAATAAGCAAGTTTGGAAAGTAAATCCAGTTCTAGGTATGATTACTGTATTAGGGGGAATAAATGAAATTAATTACATCAATCATTAAACCGTTCAAGCTTGACGAAGTTCGTGAAGCACTAGCTGAAGTGGGCGTTACCGGCTTAACCGTAACCGAAGTTAAAGGTTTCGGTCGTCAAAAAGGCCACACTGAACTCTATCGCGGTGCCGAGTATGTAGTCGACTTTTTACCCAAGGTCAAAGTGGAAGCAGTGGTTCCTAGCGACCGTGTGGAAGCCGCTATTGAAGCGATTACCAAAGCTGCGCGCACTGGAAAAATTGGTGACGGAAAGATTTTCGTTACTGCAGTAGAGCAAGTTATTCGTATTCGCACTGGCGAAACGAACGAATCGGCCGTTTAATCTATTAACGTAACCCAGAGTCTGTAGGGATAAGCGGCTGAGGCAATTCAGCCGCCTCCAAAACAATCGTTTTACCACTGAGACTTGCTGGGCGCACCTTGGCACCCTGGAAGTACAAGTCGACCTGATCTAAGCCAGAAGTTAACACCTTGAGTGGTGCCTTGCCGTAAACACTCACACCAACACCGGGCTCGAGCTGTTTATTCTGAACCTTACCTAAAGCATCAATGACGCACACCATTTGCGCAGACTTGGATTGCATATAAACCATATCTGCCGCCTTTTTCGGAGCGTCCGGTCTGTAGGTCGCTGGTGCTGAATCCATCGCAGGACAATCCGTTGATGAGGGCGCTGCTGCGCTAGCCACTGGCGGCATTACCGGAACAGCAGCGTTCGCTTTTTCTTCTGGTGCAGGATCTGGGTTAGCAGGCGCAGGGTCTACTGGCAATGGAGTGGTTACAGCCACCTCCTCCTTGGCTGCCTCAGGAGAAAACAATGGGCGCAAATTAACGATTGAGAAAATGACTGCTGCGATCAAGCTCAGTATCAAGAACCATTTCTTTTGAGATCCTGAGTCAGTGCTTTGCTTTGCAACGCTCTTCTCAACTACTACATCCTGAAGCTCGAGCTCCAAATCTCGCTTGGAAATAACAGGGGCTGACTCTACCTTTGGTTTATCTACCTTTACTGCTTCTACCTTAGCTACATCTGCTTTATTTGTTTCTACTGCATTTGTTTCTACTGCATTTGTTTTTGTTTTATTGATTTCAACTGGCGGCGTCTCCTCCACCATTGCAACTTTGTCTATCGCTGTTGGCTCACTACCAAAATCAAACGCCTCTTTTTCTGAGAGCTTGAGTAATGCCGCTACTTTTTTTGCAGCCGTGTATTTAATCTGAGCTCCATAAAAGGAAGCTATTTCACCATTTTCAAGCTGCTCTATTTGACGATTTGATAGACATGCTTTCAATGCTAATTCTTGAGTACTCAGCCCAGCACTTTCCCTGGCTTTTTTAAAAGCTTCTTTGCGAATATCAGGAAGTTTGTTGGCTTGAGTCACTGAGCGCTTAATTTGTTTTGAGAAAAATCACCGAATCGATATTAATTCCTAGATGGTACATACGTAATTGGCCTTGCAGCTAACAATTTAAAGGGTGATTAGCCAAATCTGACTCTAGATACTTTTTCACCAAGGACTGTACAGAATCTACATGCATTTTGCTCATAACGCGAGCTTTATGCACTTTAATAGTAGCGTCAGTAGTTCCCAATTTAACAGCTATATCTTTATTGAGTAAGCCCTCAACCAACCAGGTGCATACCTCGCGCTCCCTGGGGGTCAAGCTTTCGTATTCCCGCTTGGTCTCAATATCTACTGAAACGCGCTTTAGCTGCCGTCGATCAAACTCAATCGCATCAGCAACCGCTTTAAGCATGTCCTCTAGATTAAAAGGCTTGAATAAAAAGTCCACAGCCCCTTTTTTAAGGCCCTGCACTATCTGATGAGGGTGGCTTTGCCCACTGACAAACACAATTGGGGTTTTTCGACCCAGTTGAATCAGCTTTTCTTGCAAATCGATGCCCGTCATATCGGGCATTTGCATATCTAACAAAATCACAGCTGGAGATACAGGAACAGATTTCTCTAAGAAATCTAGGGCAGAAGCATAATCATCGACTATATAACCGACTTCGCGCAGCATTCTGGTGAGGGATGCACGCATTGAGTCATCATCATCAATTAGGTATAAGTGCCCAGCTTTAGTCATTGAATTTAAAGGAAAAAGTAATGGATGAACTAATGTACTGCAGTACTATTGCCTAGGCTATTAGCTGGGAAGCTAATAGTTAACCGTTAAATTAACAAATTCACCATTATTTATATTGCGATGCAACAAAACTTATGGGCAATGTGATCCCCGCAAGAGAACAATCTCTTTATAGGATCTCACGGCACAATAGAGCTTTTCGAAATAAATCTTTTCTGGAGTAATAAGCATGAAACGCCTCAATGAACGCTCACGCATGGTCACCGAAGGGGTGGCTCGCGCTCCCAATCGCTCGATGTATTACGCCATGGGATATCAGGAGGCTGACTTTTCTAAGCCAATGGTTGGTGTTGCGAATGGTCATTCCACTATTACTCCTTGTAATAGTGGCTTGCAGAAATTAGCTGATGCAGCTGTAAGCGCATTGGAGGAAGCTGGCGCAAAAGCACAATTATTTGGAACGCCAACTGTTTCTGATGGTATCGGCATGGGTACAGAGGGCATGAAATACTCTCTCGTCTCTCGCGAAGTCATTGCCGATAGTATTGAAGTTTGCGTTAACGGACTCTGGCAAGACGGTGTAGTGGTAATCGGTGGATGCGACAAAAATATGCCAGGTGGCATGATGGCATTAGCGCGCACCAATGTGCCAGGCATTTATGTTTACGGCGGTACGATTAAACCGGGCCACTACAAAGGCAAAGAACTCAATATTGTTTCCGCTTTCGAAGCGGTTGGAGAATTTACTTCAGGACGCCTGAGTGAAGAAGATCTCAAGGGCGTTGAGCAACACGCTTGCCCAGGCAGCGGTTCTTGTGGCGGCATGTATACAGCTAACACCATGAGCTCATCATTTGAGGCTTTAGGCATGAGTCTGCCTTACTCTTCTACGATGGCAAACGAAGATGCAGAGAAAGTCGCTAGCGCTGCTGAATCAGCGCGCGTCTTAGTTGAAGCCATTAAAAAGAATTTGCGTCCACGTGACATCATTACCAAGAAATCCATTGAGAATGCAGTGAGTGTGATCATGGCAGTTGGCGGATCTACCAATGCCGTATTGCATTTCTTGGCAATCACAAGCGCTGCAGAAATCGACTGGACGATTGATGATTTTGAGCGCATTCGTAAACGCGTACCAGTGATCGTGGATATGAAACCATCTGGTACTTACCTTGCAACTGACCTTCATCAAGCTGGTGGGATCCCACAAGTGATGAAGATTTTGTTAGATGGCGGACTCTTGCATGGTGATTGCATGACCATCACTGGCAAAACGATTGCCGAAGTATTAAAAGATGTCCCATCTGTGCCACGCGCAGATCAGAAAGTGATTCGTACTTTGGACAACCCGCTCTATAAGCAAGGTCACTTAGCTATTTTGAAGGGCAATATCTCTCCTGAGGGATGTGTAGCCAAAATTACCGGCCTCAAGAACCCATCCATCACTGGCCCAGCGCGCGTATTTGATTCCGAAGATGACGCGATGGCTGCGATCATGGCTCAGAAGATTAAGGATGGCGACATCGTGGTGATTCGTTATGAAGGCCCTAAAGGTGGCCCTGGAATGCGCGAGATGCTTGCGCCTACCTCTGCTCTAGTAGGACAGGGTCTCGGTGAGACAGTAGGCCTGATTACGGATGGTCGCTTCTCAGGTGGCACATGGGGCATGGTGGTTGGCCACGTCGCTCCTGAAGCTTATGTAGGCGGTGTGATTGGTCTCATTAATGAAGGTGACTCCGTCACGATCGATGCGCACAAGCTTCTCATTCAACTCAACGTGGATGAAGCAGAAATTGCCAAGCGTCGCGCAGCTTGGGTGCAACCTAAGCCACGCTACACCCGCGGCTTGCTTGCTAAATACGCAAGTCTTGCAAGTAGCGCCAGCAAAGGTGCGGTTACTGATTTAGATTTAAAAATCTAAGTTGTTTAGCCAAAGAAAAAGCCCCTAAGTAAAATTAGGGGCTTTTTTATTACCTCAGTATTACTGCTGAATCTAAATCCAAATCTTAGTGCTTCATGGCTCCACCATGACCAGCACCATGACCAGCGCCCTGACCACCCATTGCATTCACGGGCATCTTCACTTCAACTTCACCCGCTTTGGCAAACTTGAGTTTCACTGGCACAGTTTGACCTGCAGCCAAAGGTGCTTTGATATTCATAAACATTAAATGCAATCCACCTGGCTTTAATTCCACTGCGCCTCCTGCTGGGACTGCAATATCTTTCACCTGGCGCATTTTCATCACATTACCTTCCATCGCCATCTCATGAAGCTGAACTTCACCTGCTGCTGGTGAGCTTGCGGATACCAATTGATCAGCAGCGCCTTTATTTTCAATCTTCATGAACCCACCAGCAACTTGCTGTCCAGGCACCGTAGCACGGGTGTAGGCATTTTCAATTTTGATTGCTCCAGCAGCCGCAGTTTGAGCTAAGGCTGCCCCACTAAATGCAATACCAATTGCGGCATAAAGTGTTACCAGTACATTGGATTTCATATCGTCACTCCTTTGGTTTATCTTGGGTCAGTTTAAAGTTTATTTGCTAAATCTTGAAAATTGATTAGGCCTGATATTCGACTCGCCCTACCATTTTTATCAATGAATATAGTTGTAGGCGTTTCTCCATACCACTGAGGGTCTATTTCATACCGTAAACGCTCATCAAAAGAGGATGCAATGTAGTAGTTATTCGCCTTCTCTAGACCGGCTTTCTTCAACATCTTTTGCATCATCTCAGGTGACACATCATCAACCTGAATAAAGATAATCTTTGCATTAGGATTACGCTTTACAAAAGCCCCCCATTGGGGCATCTCCTTAACGCAAGCTGGACAAGTGACGCCCCAAAAATGAATTGCCATCGGCGCTCCATTTCCCGTCTTGATTAAACGCGACCAATCACCAGATTGATAAGGCTTTAAAGTCGCCGTAGCTGCCCCGGCAATGCCTGTGATAAACATTAGTACGCAGACTAAGCAATATTTTTTGAATATATTCATCGCTAATGTCCTACTTTAAGAAGTTGATAGCCATCTGCACGGGTAAGCCAGGATAAATAGACCGTTTGATCTTGACGAAGCAACAAAGGATGATCACTATATGCTGTCGTCTTTGCAAGAACCTTAGGCTCAGTCCAACTCATGCCATCATCCCGAGAGTGTTTAAGATAAACCGAGGAAGCGGTGCCATCAAATTCTTTCCACACTAACCAAACCTGACGATCGATTGCCAAGAGATAAGGTCTTGCAACACTAACCCCCTCCGCACCAATTCGAACTGGATTCGAATAATTCACACCCTGATTGCTTGAATTGGCATAAAACACCCCAGCTCGCTTTGTGCCCTGAGTAAACCATGCCACATGGAATTTGCCAGACCCAGAAACGGCAATAGCAGGCCCATGATGAGGGCAAGCATCGGTCTTCCAATCATCATCGGCAACACGGCGAATCGGTTCAGCACCTTTGGAGGTGATCAATTGAGTCGCCTGATCCCGAATGCCCCCAGGAAAAATTGCACGATAGGCAATGACTGCTTGATTTTTGGGATCCAGACTAGCGCCAATTCGGCAACATTCACAACTACTCTCATTAGCAAATTTTTCAGTCTGAAAAGTTTTACCCCCATCATACGATGAGGAATACGCAATCGATCCCCCAAGACGAGGTGTGCCTTTTTGTTTTGCTGCGGCGACTAAACGCTTATCAATCCAAGAAATAAAAATGGAATCATCAGACTTTATCAATACCGATGGAAAACGTTGACTCGATCCATCCTGTACCAATGATTGCGGAGTACTAAAGGTATTTCCTCCATCACTAGAGCGTGCAGTGTTAATTTGGGCATTCCAATGTGAGTCTTTAAAAAAAGCATAGGCTAAGAAGACATTGCCTTTAGAGTCAGAGACAATTTGTGGGCGTGCATCACTTCCTGTATCCAGCGCTTTGCCATGTTCCGCAATACTGATAGCCGGAGCAAAGGATTTGCCCATATCTATAGATTTCGCAATAGAAACAACGCCACTAGCCGTCCAAGCCAATAGCAATTTGCCATCAGCAGTCAAAAATGGAGTAGCTGCATTAGCGCACTCCAGCCCAGTTCCTTGGCATGTAGCGCTTAGCTTGGTAGGCGCACTTTTCTCTGAATGATTCGAGTGACCCATTTGCGCATAAGCATTGAGACAAACGCCTAAAACCCCCAGCAAGAGGGTTTTAGATACTAAAGATATCAAAGGAAATGAATTGAGTGTCTGCATCATTAGAAGATGATACGTGCTCCTACGTTGATTGCCTGTGGAGAGCCAACAACATAGCTGGTATTGCTACCACCCGTACCAAAGGTGTTGTACTGGCGATTAAATAAGTTCACTGCTGAGGCATAAATAGTGGTGTTTTTAGATGCTTGATAGTTGGCACGTAAACCCACAACTGCATAAGATGCAACCGGCAGTGTATTCGCTGTATTTAACCAAGAACTTCCCACATACCTCACTGTAGCCGTAAAACTTGCATCAGGAATGGGATAGTAAGTGATGCCGCCACCCAAAATATTTTGTGGCACACCACCAACCTGCTTACCAGTGGGATCGCTAGTTGCGCTCATCGTTAACTTGGTACTAGTGAATGCATAGTTTGCATCCGTCGCCCATTTTGAATTAATGTCGTGATGAAACTGAAACTCCAAACCTTGGCTTAATAAGTTTTGATTATTGGTGTAGTAACTAATATTGGTGGAATTACAAATGCCACGATTACCAGTACCAGTCAATGGATTACCAGTAGCTCCACACAGGCTTTTTGCTAGGGCCACATCTGTAGAACTTCGTGCGGATAAGCTGTAAGTCGCAACAGCATTTTGAATATAGTTATTGAATGCAGTTACTTGAGCAAAACCACCCTTCCAGCGGTAATCTGTACCAACTTCGTAACCAATCATCGTCTCAGGGGTTAAATTTGGATTGGCAAAACTGAAGCCGCTTGATGATCCGAATGAACGCAGCGTGTTATTTAACCCTGGTGCACGAAAAGCCTGATAGGCAGCAGTCCTCAAATCCCAATTACTTGTGGCTTTGTATAAAAATCCCAAGGTAGGACTTAACTGAGTTTTACTTTGATTGGGGATATTTTGGTATGTAGGATTGGCGCCATTCGGCCCGGTATTGTAGGCTGTCGGTGTTTGACTGCTCCATTGATCAACACGTGCGGCAAGAGTTGTTTCCAAAGGAATAGATGATGCCCTGGCCTTAACTTGCCCCATTAATCCTAAAAATGTTTGTTGACCCTCGCTGTAATTTATATTGGATACCGTTCCATTGTTGTTTAAGTTATTGGTCAAATTAGATCCAGCAATATTTCTCGCATCAACTCCAATCAGGTATTGATTAATCACCCCCGTCAACTCTTTGGTGTACTGAGCTGATGCACCTACGGTGTTGTAGGGATCTTTATAGTTCGCACTAATATAAGGAGTATTTGCGGCAATGTTATTAGATCTAGTATTGGTGGTAGAGCCATTCTGCTTATTGAAATTAGTATTTGAATAAAAGAGATTGGCATCTAACCTGGCTCGATCCTCTAACCTAGTTGTAGTTCCGGCTGCAATATCGGTATCTTGTTTGAGATTAGTAGCAAATGCATAGCCTGAGGATAAATCTGACATGGTGTGATAGCCGGCACGGAAGAAGCCGCTGGTATCTTGAGTTGCCTTGAAGTAGCCCTGCAATCTGAAATTAGAATTGTGAGAGCTAGCGGGACCCTGACCATTCCTAATGCTGTTAGATGCCGCAGGTGAAATAGTGGAAATATTTTGATAACCATCAGTATTGAAATAGTCCGCAGAGAGTCTCAATTGAAGATTGTCCGATGCAATAATATCTTTAGATGCGGCCACGTTGTATGTCCCAAATGAACCTATACTTGCAGAGGCTTCTTGCTGACTATTGACGGGGGTTTTAGTCTTGATATTGATAACGCCTCCCATGCTGTAGTTGCCCCACAGACTGGATACACCACCCCTAATAAACTCTACTGAATCAATCGCAGACATTGGAACTAAATTCCACTGCACTGTTCCATAAAATGCATCATTGGCAGGCAAGCCATCAATTAAGACTAACGTTCTGGCATTACCCAAGCCCCGCACGTTAATGCTTTGTCCCGTTGGATCCTTTTGATAATAAGGCGTGTCATTCAGAATGACGCCTGGCACATTCTTCAGTATCTGATCAATGGTTTGATCAGGTGAAACTTCCAATGCTTCTTTAGTGAGGATGGTAGTGTTCAGTGGAATTTCATCTAAAGGTGTGCCTGAACGGGTCGCCGAAACGGTCACACTTTTTAGTTTCTGATCATAATCTGGTGGTGGCGCAATTTGAGCTTGTGCTCCAATGCAAAGCGACCCAAACAATATGCCAATACAGGCACTGATTTTCTTTTGCTTAAACGACATGAAATGCTCCAATTAAATTCAGGCAAGCAAAGTTGCCGACTACATCGCAAAGCGATGACCTAAACGCGTTTTAGGCTTGTGCTGGAGGTGCTGCGGAAGGAGGTGTTACCCAAACAGCGAGTGGCTTGGGTGATTGATAAAAAAGCTGAGGTAAGAGCGCAAAAGATTGCGGCGCCCCAAATTTTAGATTGGTATTAAAGGCTGGTGTGATGCTATTTTGAGCTACGCAATATGGACATGGCTGAGCTTGCTCCGCCACTTCCTGCTCATCACTCTGCACATTGATTTGCAACTTGCTGCCATCAACCGCACAAATCTCCATCGCAAAACCTTGGCCATGCTGTGCAAGCGAGACCGCCTGAGAAACTGCAGGGGCAAGCGCACTCATCGCAATTGCAAATGCAGCAATCCAGTGAATGAGGCGATTTTTATGGAAATTCATGATTGGGGAATTTTATCGGAATTTTCACTTTTGCATGAAAAAAGGGGCTTACGCCCCCTTTTCCTGTGAAATCACTATTTCTAGCGATGTACTTATGCTGCTTCAACCTTTTTCTTGCCGATCACCTTGCCAATGATTGGCCAGAAGAGCAATAACAATGCAAGAGAGGTAATACCGCCTACCAATGGGTTAGAGAAGAAGATATCTAAGCTTCCCTGTGAGAACAACATGGATTGACGGAAAGAATCTTCTGCACGGTCACCCAATACCAAGGCTAATACCATTGGTGCCATAGGGTAGTCGAGTTTCTTGAAGATGTAACCCAAAACCCCGAAGCCCAACATCAACCAAACGTCAAACATGGCATTGTGAACGGTGTATGCACCTACCGCACAAATCACAATAATGACTGGTGCAATGATGGAGAACGGAATTCTCAAGATTGAGGCAAACAGTGGCACGCAAGTTAAAACAACAAACAAGCCGGCCAAGTTACCCAAGTACATACTTGCGATCAAGCCCCAAACAAAGTCTGGCTTTTCTACGAAAAGCAAAGGACCAGGTTGCAGACCCCAGATCAACAAGCCACCGAGCAATACGGCTGCAGTTGGTGAACCAGGAATGCCTAAGGACAACATTGGCAGAAGCGCTGCAGTACCAGCAGCATGAGCTGCTGTTTCTGGAGCAACGATACCTTCCATTTTGCCGGTACCAAACTTGTCACCTTCATTGGAAACACGTTTTGCTACGCCATACGCCATAAAAGATGCAGGTGTCGCACCGCCTGGAGTAATACCCATCCAGCAACCAATCAAGCAGCTGCGTAATGAAGTAGCCCAGTACTTAGGTAACTGCTTCCAAGTTTCCCAAACTACTTTGCCGCGAATCTTCGCTGCAGCACCTTGGAAAGCCAAGCCCTCTTCCATAGACAAGAGAATCTCGCCGATACCGAATAAACCGATCACCGCGATCAAGAAGTCAAAGCCACGCATTAATTCAGGGTTACCGAATGTCAAGCGCAATTGACCTGTCACTGTATCCATACCAACAGTAGCCAAGCCAAAGCCCAACATCATGGCGGAGATAGTCTTAAATGGCGATCCCTTATTCATACCCACAAAACTACAGAAGGTCAGCAGGTAGACCGAGAAGAATTCGGGCGGGCCAAATTGAAGTGCGAACTTCGCAACCAATGGCGCCAAGAAAGTAATCATCACAATCGCAAAGAAAGCGCCTACGAAAGATGATGTAAATGCGGCAGTTAATGCCTCCCCTGCTTTACCGTTACGGGCCATTGGATAGCCATCAAAGGTGGTCGCAACAGACCAGGGTTCACCTGGAATGTTAAAGAGAATAGATGTAATCGCACCACCAAACAAAGCACCCCAATAGATACAAGAGAGCATGATGATGGCCGAAGTCGGTGGCATCGTAAAGGTTAATGGCAACAAAATCGCAATTCCGTTTGCACCACCAAGACCCGGGAGAACGCCGATGATGACACCTAGTGTTACTCCAACAATCATCAACAATAAATTAAAGGGTGTCATTGCGACGGCAAAGCCGCCGAATAGAGCGTTAATTTCTTCCAACTTAGACTCCTTCTTTTCTAATCTTTTTTAATAGTTATATTTTTAGTTCAAGCCTATGAACTCAAGCGGGTTAATCCATGAGCCATGTGGCAATGGAACCTGGAACCAGAATTCGAACATGAGGTAAAGGGCTATGCTGACGCCAATAGATACAGCTACTGCCTTCCAAATAGCGTACTTTCCTAACCACACCATAAAGATCGCAATGTAAAGGGCTGAAGAAACATAAATACCAATTAATTGCACACCCAGAACAAACACGATAGCCGGGAGCAATACCGCCATCACCTGTTTCAAGGGCTCTCTCTCAACAAACGATTCTGTTTTCTTTTTCTTGTTAACGATTGCAGCCTGATAGAGAGTTACTGTGCTTGAAAGCAGAATGATCAAGCTAATATAAAAAGGGAAATATCCCGCTTCAGGGCCGTCAGCACCCCAACTGGCACCTAACTTCAGGCTACCCACCATCACGGTGATGCCAAACGCAAGGAACAAAATCGCAGTGATGATGTCCATTGCTCTAACACTGATTGCTGAATCTTGATTTGAGTTATTTGTATGTTCAGACATTTGCTTTATTCGCTAATAAAAGTTGTTAATACACTTACCTAAAAAATAGGACCCCCAATTGGAGGTCCTATATTACTTCCCACTAATTACTTAGCCAAGAAACCAGCTTCAGTCATTAACTGCTTATGCAAAGCTTCATTTAATGTGAGCCAGTTTCTGAACTCTTTACCAGTCATGAATGTCTGATTAAATGCGCCATCAGCCATGAACTTTTTCCACTCTGGTGTAGCACGTACTTTTTTGAACAAATCGATATAAAAATCAACTTGCTCTTGAGTCACACCTGGCGCCATGAAGATACCGCGCAACATGACATAGTCTGTTGGCACGCCAGCTTCCTTGCAGGTTGGCACGTCATACCAAGATTGCGTATCAGTGATCTTTTCTTTGTAAGGCATACGAGTGTCATCAAACACACACAATGCACGCAACTTATTGGCACGCCACTGTGCAACCGCTTCAATTGGATTGTTCACTGAAGAGTCAATGTGATTACCAACCAGCTGAACCGCTACGTCGCCACCCCCTTTAAATGGGATGTAAGTAAACTTAGCACCAGTTGCCTTTTCAATCGCTACAGTAATGATTTGGTCTTCAGATTTAGAGCCTGTACCGCCCATTTTGAATTTACCTGGACCAGCTGCTTTAGCAGCATCAATATATTCCTTAGCTGTTTTGTAAGGTTTATCTGTGTTATCCCACAAAACGAATTGATCCAAAGCCAACATCGCTACTGGCGTGATGTCTTGCCAGTTAAATGGAACGCCAGTCGCCAAAGGAGTGGTGAATAAGTTAGAAAGCGTAATCACAATTTTATTTGGATCGCCTTTAGCTTCTTTCATTGCCAAGAAACCTTCAGCGCCAGCACCTGCTCCCTTGTTAACTGGGATAACAGCTTGCTTCATTAAATTATTTTTAGTAATAATTCCCTGAATCATTCGAGCCATCTGGTCAGCACCACCACCAGGGCCCGCAGGAATAATAAATTCAACAGGTTTAGTTGGCTCCCATGCAGCAAATGCTGGAGCAGCTCCTGTAACTCCTAGGGCTAAGGCGGTAGAAATCAATGCCCCTTTTAACTTCATCTTCATAAAAATGCCTCCTAAAGTGGTTTGCCAATTTAACTTTGGCTCTTCTAATGTGAGAGTGATTTTTAAACAAGATGTCAAAGTAGAACTTGACTGACATCAATAATTTCAAAATCGCTTCTCAAGCGCTTCTACAACCTAGTAGAAACCCCCATAAATCAAGCCAAAGACAAGGGATAGTGTATCTTCATCTGCAATTTAAAACTGTATTTAATGCACTGAAAATAACCATTTGAGTTGCAATGGATTTATTCAGATTCAATCAAAAATTGAGAGTGAAGTAGTAAGGGTTTCCCCTTAAGTAACTGAGTTCTGGTGCCGCTTGCCGGAATCGAACTGGCGACCTTTTCATTACGAATGAACTGCTCTACCAACTGAGCTAAAGCGGCAGCTAGGAGTAAATTCTAGCGGAAACGATCTAAGAGTTTCTTACTTACTTTATCTAACTCGGTAGCGTCTTTGATTAAGAACTGCATGCCATTGGAATCCGCTATTAATAGAGTATTGCCAGCAATTCTGCGAATATCTTCCTCGCCTTTAAGACGAATGCGGGTTGGGCCGCGATCCGTTTCAATATCCCAAATACTTGGCGTTGCGTAAGTCGATACACGCGTAATTTTTTCTATCACGGGCATAAACTCTCGAGCGGCCAACTCCTCCTCTATTAAGCCTAACTCGGCTTCAGGAATGGCGGCAATATCTGGGTACCAGTAAAGCTCTTTACCCTCTTGATTCATGATGCCAATACCTGCGCCAGGGGCTGTAATTGGAAAAGCCCGCACAGGATGAATCCCCACGTGACGCAACCCGTTGCTATCTATCAATACCAATCGGCCTAATGCATCGCGCTCTAGTTGATGAGGTTTGCTCATACGCCTCCCCCAATAGTTTTAGCGACCACTTGAAGCTTTTCTTCTTCACGCTCATCCAGACTTTCACCAATTGCACCGCCCTCAACCAACTCTGCAGCATGCCGCAACTGCGCTTGGTATAGCGTGTAATAAGCACCTTGTGCTTCCATCAACTGCTCATGCGAACCAATCTCGACAATCTCACCTTTATCTAAAACGACCAATCGGTCAGCTTTTCTAAGAGTTGACAAGCGATGCGCAATCGCAATGGTAGTGCGCCCTTTAACTAAATTGTCCAGGGCACGTTGGATTTCTTTTTCTGTTGTTGTATCAACTGAGGAAGTCGCCTCGTCCAAAATTAAGATGCTTGGATTAATGAGCAGCGCCCTGGCAATAGAGATTCGTTGACGCTCACCACCAGATAGGGATTGACCACGTTCACCCACCAAGGAGTCATAGCCCAGAGGAAGTCTCAAAATAAACTCATGCGCATGGGCAGCTCTCGCAGCCTCAATAATTTCTTCACGACTCGCATCCGGCTTACCGTAAGCAATGTTTTCTGCAATCGTGCCAAAGAATAAGAATGGCTCCTGCAATACCAAACCAATACATTTACGATAATCCGCAATTCCAATACTGCGAATGTCGCGCCCATCTAAGGATATAGATCCTGCGCTGACATCGTAGAAGCGACATATCAGGTTCACCAGAGTGCTCTTGCCTGATCCACTATGACCCACTAAGCCAATCATTTCGCCTGGGGCGATATTTAAGTCAATACCTTTAGTTACTGACCGGTTGCCATAACGAAAGCCAACTCCACGCAAAGAGATACGACCTTCCACCTTGCCTAATGGCGCTGGATTGATTGGTTCGGGAACGCTGGAGACATGATCCAGAATGTCAAAAATACGTTTAGCCCCAGCAGCAGCTTTTTGAGTATGCGAAACAATTCGGCTCATAGAATCTAAGCGCACATAGAAGCGACCAATATAGGCGAGGAAGGCAATCAACACACCTACCGTCACCTTCTGATGCGCAACCTGCCAAATACCAAATCCCCAAACTACCAACAACCCTGTTTCCGTTAACAGGGTTACTGTAGGCGAGAACAAACCCCAAACCCGATTGACGCGGTCATTGATTTGGAGATTGTGTTTATTCGAATCTACAAAACGTTTTAGTTCTCGATCTTCTTGAGCAAATGCTTTAACAACACGAATGCCCGGAATCGTATCAGCCAAGATATTGGTGACCTCTGACCAAATACGATCAATCTTTTCAAAACCAAAACGCAATTTATCCCGTACTATATGAATCATCCAGACTATGAATGGCAACGGTGCCAAGGTGACCAGAGCTAAGAGCGGGTCTATTGAAAACAAGATCGCTGCCGTCATCGTAATCATCAATACATCGGTAGCAAAATCTAGAGCGTAAAGAGATAAGAAAACACAGATGCGATCGGTCTCAGCGCCAATACGGGCAATTAAATCTCCTGTACGTTTTCCGCCAAAATACTCAAGCGACAACTTCAGTAAATGTTCAAAAGTGGTATTGCGTAAATCAGCCCCAATTCGTTCGCTAACCAAAGCCAGTAAATAGGTTTTCCACCAGCCTAAGCCCCAGGCAACAATGGCAGCCCCAAATAAAGCAAATAAGTACATGCTTGCCAAATGAAAATCAATCGGATTGCCACGCTCATAGGGAATGAGTACATGATCCATTAAAGGCATCGTGAGATAAGGCGGTATGAGTGTGGCGCCCGTTGAGAGGAGCGTTAATACAAAACCAAGTAAAAGTTGCTTTTTATAAGGACGGGCAAAACGCCATAACTTAAACAAAGTCCAAGTAGATGGAGGAACGTCGTCCTCAGGATCACAGGTTGGACAAGACTCAGAATTAGCAGGTTTGGGGCTCAAACAGGCTGGGCAGACTTGCTTATCGTATTCACTCACCTCAAGTTGTTCTTCTTGTTGGCCTTTGTTTCCTTTGCTTAATTGTTTAAAGCTGGATTGCAAGCGTAGGACTTGTGGGTTCACCGCTAAGGTGAAATACCAAATCCTCAGCAAACGATCAGAGGACTCGAGTTTGAGATGCCCTACTCCTGCATGATCACCATGAAGGAGTCGCTCACCCTGATCAATTGACCAGACCTCACTTTTATCGCCATCGGTCCAAACTAAGCCTTGATCGGTTATTACAAGCACACTCTTTACAAAACGCAAATCCGCATCCAAATCCAATTCCACCCAGGCTAATGGTGCCTCTAGACTAGGAACTAAGGATTTCAAGGTAGCCAATGCTGTTTGCCAATACAGGGGCAATACAGGGGCAAAAGGTAGGATTTCTGGCTTCATTGACACTAAAAGTATAGTGGGAGCTAGGTTTTTTAGATTTATTCTCTCTGTCAACTTTAGGAGGTGAGGAGACGTTAAATTAACTAAGTAGGGCTTTTTATGTATTTTTGCTAATTTTATGGATTTTCAATAACAACTAGAAACAGAGAGACTGTCCGAAGCGTCATCGCCAAATAAGGCGTCGACCCCCGCAATTCATTCCATGCCCCAATTACTAGATAAATCGATTGAGATTCTGAGTGTTAAGCACCTGCGCGGTCCTAATATGTGGACCTACTATCCCGTTATTGAAGTTTGGCTCGATATCGGTGACCTGGAGGACTATCCCTCGAATCTCATTCCAGGGTTTTACGATCGCTTAGTAAAGGCGCTGCCCAGCCTTCAAGAACATCGCTGCAGCTATGGAGAGGCAGGCGGATTTCTAAAGCGTGTTGAAGAAGGCACATGGCCAGCACATATTCTTGAACATCTCACCTTAGAGTTACAAAACTTAGCCGGTATTCCTGGTGGCTTTGGTAAAGCCCGCGATGGTGATCGTCGTGGCGTTTACAAAGTAATGGTGAGTGCAAATAATGAAGAGGTCACACTCACTGCCCTCAAATATGCACGGGACCTTTATTTGGCTTTAGCTCAAGATACACATGAACCTCAAGCGCTAGTAGATGACATCGTAGAAAAACTGCGCGACTTAGGAGATGATTTACTACTAGGCCCAAGTACTGCTTGTATTGTGAATGCGGCAGAAGAGCGTGGCATTCCGTCGATTCGACTCTCTGAGGGAAATCTGGTCCAACTAGGTTATGGCGCCAAACAGCGCCGCATTTGGACAGCCGAAACCGATAACACTAGTGCTATTTCAGAAACAATTTCACGTGATAAAGATCTTACGAAGAGCTTGCTTGCAAGCGCCGGTGTTCCTATTCCAGAAGGCAGAACAGTTACCAGCCCTGAAGATGCATGGGATGCCGCCCAAGAGATCGGTCTGCCTGTAGTCGTTAAACCCATTGATGGTAATCACGGTCGTGGCGTCTTTATCAATCTCTACACTCAACAAGAAATTGAAGCCGCTTATGCAGTAGCTATCGATGAAGGTAGTGAGGTTTTGGTTGAGCGTCACATTGTTGGTGATGAGCATCGGATATTGGTAGTTGGTAACAAAGTAGTTGCTGCAGCTAAAGGTGAAAGTGTTTGGATTACTGGCGATGGCAAACATTCCGTGCGCGAATTAATTGATCTTCAAATTAATTCCGACCCACGTCGCGGTACATCCGAAGAGCACCCCCTCAATCCTGCGAGAATTGATTCTGCGGTTGAGTTGGAGCTTGCACGGCAAAAACTCACTGGAGATAGTATTCCGATTGTTGATCAAAAGGTGCTGATTCAAAGCAATGGCAATGTTGCATTCGATGTCACTGACCTAGTACATCCTGATGTGGCTAGTCAGGTAGCACTCGCAGCCCGAGTTGTTGGCCTGGATATTGCCGGCATTGATTTGGTTGCTCAAGACATTAGTAAACCGATGGCCGAACAAAATGCAGCCATCGTAGAGGTCAATGCAGGTCCTAGCTTAATCTTCCACTTAAAACCAGCCAGCGGCAAAGCCCAGCCTGTTGGTAAAGAAATTGCTAACCACCTTTTCCCACCGGGGGCAGAATTCCGCATACCGGTTGTTGGCATTTGTGGCGAAAAAGGTAAAACACCAGTAGCTGAAATGGTTGCGCACTTTTTGCGCTTGACCAATGTGTACGTTGGCCTCTCGTGTAGCAAAGGCCTGTATTTTGGATCTCGTGCCATCCCCAATACCAATGTATCTAATTGGGAAAATGCTCGTCGCACCTTATTGAACCGCGCAGTCGAAGCGGCTGTGATTGAAAATAATCACCTTTCAATGTTAATTGAAGGACTTGCCTACGATCGTTGCCAAGTTGGCGTTGTTTTGAATGTCGATCCCAAAGCAAACTTTCCTCAATATGCCATCTACGATGAAGATCAAGTCTTTAGCATTGTTCGTACGCAAATCGACGTAGTACTACCCACCGGTGTAGGCGTATTAAATGCAGATGATCCAATGGTCGTGCAAATGGCTGATTTGTGCGATGGTGAGGTGATCTTCTTTAGCGAAAATCCTGAATCGGATATTGTTAAAACCCATACTCAAAATGGTGGTCGCGCAGTCTTGATTGGTAAACAGCAAATCACCCTCAAATCTGGCAAGCTTGAACAGAAAAACATCCCTGTTCCACATCACTCAGAAGCCACCGCAACGTATCCTTGGAAAACAATAAATTTAGGAGCTGCCATTGCTACAGCCTGGGCTCTTGAGATACCATTTGACGTCATTGAAGCTGGTGTAGAAACATTTGTCACCGACACCATCACTGCAACAGGGGCTTAATTGGAAATCACCCGTATTCGTATGTTGCGCGGACCCAATTTATGGAGCCGCCATACCGCCCTAGAAGCCATTGTTTTCTGCGATGAGTCAGAGCGCTCAATCGACTCTATTCCCCAGTTTGAAAACAAAATTCGGGAACGCTTTCCACAGCTGGGTAGCATGCGCCGTGGTGGACAAAATGAAGTGCTATCACTTGCACATGCTCTAGAACATGCGGCACTTGGATTGCAAGCACAAGCGGGTTGCCCAGTGACATTTAGTCGCACTTTGCAAACCGTAGACGTTGGTGTTCATCAAGTGGTAGTGGAGTACACAGAAGAGGTAGTTGGCCGCATGGCATTTGACTTTGGGTTCGCATTGATTCAATCAACTCTTAATGATGCTCCTTTTGATTTGGTAGCCGCCCTCTCAGAATTAGAAGCGCTGTATGAAGATGTCCGACTTGGACCTAGCACAGGATCAATTGTGGATGCGGCTGTTCAACGCAACATCCCCTACCGCCGCATGACCGAGGGCAGCATGGTGCAATTTGGTTGGGGTAGTAAGCAAAAACGCATACAAGCTGCTGAAACCAGCGATACCAGTGCGATTGCTGAAGCCATTGCTCAGGATAAAGAGCTCACTAAAAATTTATTAGCAGCTGCTGGTGTATCGGTTCCTATCGGTGAAGTAGTTACCAATGCTGATGATGCTTGGCGTGCCGCCCAAAGAATTGGTGGTCCGATTGTTCTCAAGCCCAAAGATGGCAATCAAGGCAAAGGGGTGGTAGCAAACATCCAAACCGAAGATAAAGTAAGAGCAGGTTTTGCAGTTACCCAGACCTTTGGCCGTGAAACGATTGTTGAACGCTACCTCCCTGGTGCTGACTATCGCTTATTGGTAGTTGGCAATCGGCTCTCTGCAGCTGCACGTCGTGAACCAGCACAAGTTGTTGGTGACAGTATCCACACGGTTGCAGAGCTTGTTGAAATCGAAAACAAAAATCCATTACGTGGAGATGGACACGCTACAGCACTTACCAAGATTCAGTTTGATGATGTTGCTTTAGCCCACCTCGCTAGCTCAGGCTTGAGCCCACAGTACGTTCCTAAAACTGGTGAACGTGTACTCTTGCGTAATAACGCAAATCTCAGTACAGGCGGTACCGCAACGGATGTGACAGATGACGTTCATCCAGATGTTGCTGCAAGCGCTGTTGCTGCCGCTCAGATGATTGGTTTAGATATTGCTGGCGTTGATATTCTGTGTGAAGCGATTTATAAGCCGCTAGAACAACAAGGCGGTGGCATTGTTGAAGTCAATGCTGCTCCTGGTCTACGCATGCATTTAAAGCCGTCTTACGGCAAGAGTCGTCCAGTTGGGGAAGACATCATCAATATGATGTTCCCTCCAGGTGAAGATGGACGCATTCCCGTAGTAGCAGTTACAGGCACTAATGGCAAAACGACTACCGTCCGCTTGATTTCACACCTACTCAGCGAGACCGGCCTTCGCGTGGGCATGACTGGCACTGATGGCGTTTACATTAATCATCGCTTGATTGACACTGGTGATTGTAGTGGGCCTAAGAGTGCGCGTAATGTATTGATGCACCCAGATGTTGATGCTGCCGTTCTTGAAACTGCACGTGGCGGTATGTTACGTGAAGGTCTTGGCTTTGATCGCTGCGAAGTGGCTGTCGTCACCAATATCGGCGAAGGTGATCACTTAGGGCTAAATTACATTACCAGCGTTGAAGACTTGGCGATTCTCAAGCGCGTGATTGTGCAAAACGTAGCACCTACGGGCGCTGCCGTTCTCAATGCAGCGGATCCGATAGTGGCAAAAATGGGAGATAAATGTGCTGGACGCGTGATCTTCTTCGCTCAGAACCAGCATCACCCTGTGATTGCTGCACATCGTGCCAAGAATAAAAAAGTGATCTACTTTGACGGCACTTATATCGTTGCATCCAAAGGTTCACGTGTAATGTATCGCTTCCCTGTCAGCGAAATTCCACTGACTCAAAATGGCGTTTTAGGATTTCAGATTGAAAATGCCATGGCAGCAATTGGAGCGGCATGGGCTTTAGGCTTAGATGCAGAAAAGATTGCTAGAGGCTTGCATAGCTTTGAAAGCAGCCCTAACTCTGTACCGGGACGGTTTAATCAGTTCCAGCATAAGGGTGCCACCGTCATTGCGGATTATGGACACAACCCCGATGCTATGCGTGCTTTAGCAAGTGCCATTGAAGCTATGAAACCCAAGAAGAGCCACGTGGTGATTAGTGGCGCAGGCGACCGACGCGATGAAGATATTCGCGATCTCACTCGCATTCTGGGTAACTCATTTGATAACGTCATCTTGTATCAAGATGCATGCCAACGCGGCCGCGAAGATGGTGAAGTGTTGAAGCTTTTACAAGAAGGTCTCGTAGGAGCTACAAAGGCAAAGAACATTAAAGAGATTCATGGGGAGTTTGTGGCTATTGATACCGCATTGAATGATCTTTCAGCCGGAGAAATCTGCCTCATTCTGATTGATCAAGTAGAGGAATCGTTGGCTTATCTCAAGCAGCAAGTCAGACCTTAGAAATGGCGTCTCCTACAAACAAAAAACCCAATCAAGCGATTGGGTTTTTTATTCAGCAGCAGAAACTATGCATTACGAGTGGTAATGCTGCAAGCGATCAATTTCTTCTTTAGAACCCAACATGACCGATACACGCTCATGTAAATCCGTTGGCTGTAAATCCATAATCTGTTGCGTACCATTGGTAGATGCTCCACCAGCCTGCTCAACCAAGAAGCTCATGGGATTGGCTTCATACATTAAACGCAACTTACCTGGCTTATGCGGCTCACGTTGATCCCATGGGTACATGAAAACACCACCACGAGACAATACGCGATGTACGTCAGCCACCATCGAGGCAATCCAGCGCATATTGAAATCTTTATCTCGAGCGCCGCTTGTGCCCGCAAGACACTCTTCTACATAACGGCGAACAGGATCGGCCCAATGACGCATATTGGACATGTTGATCGCAAACTCTTTTGTGGAGTGCGCAATCACCACCGCATCCTTAATCAGCAAAAATTCTCCGGTGACTTTATTTAAGGTAAACATCACCACGCCATCACCCAAAGTTAAGGCCATGGTTGTTTGAGGGCCATAAACAACATAGCCGGCGGCAGCCTGGTGACGTCCCGATAATAAGAAATCATTTGTCTCTAAAGGTGCGCTAGGATTTTGTTTCTTGAGCACCGAGAAAATGGTACCGATCGATACATTCACATCAATATTGGAAGAGCCATCTAACGGATCAAACAATAGGAGGTAATCACCTGTACCTTGCACCGGAACTGGTAACTCCATTTCTTCAGAAGCTAGCCCGGCAAGTGATTTACATGCTTGCACACCCTCGATCAATAAATCATTTGCAATGATGTCGAGCTTTTGCTGAACCTCGCCTTGCACGTTACCCGTGCCAGCAGATCCCAACAAACCGATCAAGGCCCCCTGTGCAACTTCATGACTCAAAGTGGAGCAAGTATTGACCACAGCAATCAATAAGTCTTGAAGGCCCGAAGGAACTGCAGCGCCGAGAGGCTTTGCCGTTGCTAAATATTGCTTGAAATTGATGCTATTGCTTGTGGACAAGAGTATTTCTCCGTTTGGATTCCAAAATAGTCGATAGGCTCTATTTTGCCTTGTTCCGGCTCGGCCTCCACGAATCTCCATTTAAAAGCATGATGGTTCGTTTGATGTTAATATTGATGTATAAATGCATCAATATTGATGAAAAGGATAGAAAATGAGGACAACCGTAACCATTGATGATGAGCTATATCAGCAGGGCTTAGAGCTTGCAGACCCAGGGATGGATAAGGCTGATTTATTTCGTGAAGCAATGAATGTCTTTGTCAGAATTCAGATGGGCAAACGTTTGGCAGCTCTTGGAGGAAAGGCGCCCCAAATGAAAAGTATTCCGCGACGCAAACCACAAAGCGGACTTTAATCATGACAATGGTATTAGCGGACACCTCTGTATGGGTGGCCCACTTTAGAAAAGCTAATCCAGTTCTTGAAACACTGCTACTGAATGATCAAATTATTTGCCATCCTTTAGTCATACTGGAAATAGCATGTGGAAGTCCGCCCTCACCTAGAGCAAAGACCCTCTACTATCTGAAAGGTCTTCAACAAGCCAAGGTGGCGACACCAACTGAAATCTTAGAATTCATTGAAAAGAATCGGTTGTTTGATTCAGGCTGCGGGGCTGTTGATATTTCTTTACTAGCATCAAGCTTGATCTCAGAGAACACATTGTTATGGACTCTGGATAAGCAATTAGACAGCCTCGCACATCCACTAGGAATATCTTATAACTCCCAGCTTCACTGAGCACCAAGCGCTTTACCAACCACCTCACGCACATCTGGTGACAGGGTTTGGCATGCTGCCACCCTCTCCAAAGCGGCTTTCATGAGATTTTGGTAGGGTTGAGCGAATGAACGCCAGCGATCCAATGCTCTAGCTAAGCGCGCTGCAATCTGAGGATTCACCGGATCTAATGCCAGCACGCTATCAGCCCAGAATTCATAGCCACTACCGTCTTGCTGATGAAAGCTGGCTGGATTATTAGAGCAAAACGCATGAATCACGCTGCGCACCCGATTCGGATTATTGAGCTTGAAAGCCGGATGCTCACGCAAGCGTTTAACATCATTCAAAGTGGGCTCTAAGCCATCCACTGGTGGGCGACTGGACTGCAAGGCAAACCATTTATCAATTACCAGCGCATCATTAGCAAAGCGACTAAAAAAGTCTGTCAAGCATTCACTAGCGGCTTTGGATCCATGCATTACTAAAGCCGCTAATGCAGCATAGCGATCCGTCATATTGTCAGCCACCCGATACTGATTGACTGCCATTGGGGTCCAAGTAGCTGTATCCGCCTCTAACAACATGCTTAAGGCTAAATTCTTAAGAGCGCGCTTACCTGCGCTGACTGCATCCGGTTTAAATGGCCCTGGAGTCTGCATCTGTTGATACAGAGCCGCCCACTCGAGCTGTAATTGTTTGGCAATTTCTCTTCGGAAAGCGCGACGCGCAGTAAAAATTTGCTGTGGATCTACTGAGGCGCATTGCTCGTAAAGGTAAGACTCTGCCGGCAATGTTAATGCGAGCTCCTTAAATGCTGGATCCAAATCAGGGTCAAGAAGGATATTACGATAAGCCTCTATTAACTTGGCATCTGGCAAACGATGATTCAAGATCATTTGCATCGCTAATTTTTGACCCGCTTCCCAGCGATTAAAGGGATCGTCATCACCAGTAAATAAGGTCAATAGATCAGCCTCACTCTGCTCAAAATCCAAATGAACTGGAGCAGAAAAATCCCGATTAATCGAAAGTACTGGACGCTCTGCAACATGCTCGAAGGTCCATGATTGCTTTGGCTCGGTTAGCTCAAGCATTATCTCCTCGTGTTTGTTATCCGAGGTAATCAAACGCATTCTCAAGGGAATATGAAAAGGTTTTTTATCCGACTGACCAGGACTTGGTGCACAGCTTTGCGTCAAAGTCAGGTGAAATTGCTGTTGAGCAGCGTCATATCGCTCTTCGACCTTGACTCGCGGAGTTCCTGCTTGGCTATACCAATTTTGAAACTGCGTCAGATCTCGACCATTTGCATCTGCCATAGCAGCTAGAAAATCATCGCAGGTTACCGCTTGTCCATCATGGCGCTTAAAGTAGAGGTCCATACCCTTGCGGAACCCATCTCGACCCAGCAGGGTTTGATACATCCGCACTACTTCTGAACCCTTTTCATATACCGTCACGGTATAGAAATTATTGATTTCTTGATACTCATTTGGACGGATTGGATGAGCCATGGGACCTGCATCTTCTGGAAATTGCAGTTGACGCAATAATCTAACGTCTTCAATGCGCTTGACCGCCCTGCCAGACTCGCTACCCATTTGGTCAGCAGAAAATTCTTGATCCCGAAAGACTGTTAGACCTTCCTTGAGTGATAGCTGAAACCAGTCCTGGCATGTCACACGATTGCCGGTCCAGTTATGAAAATACTCATGCGCTACAACGCTCTCAATATTGGCAAAGTCTGCATCGGTTGCGGTTTCTGGTTGAGCTAAAACGAACTTGGTATTGAAAATATTTAAGCCCTTGTTTTCCATTGCGCCCATATTGAAGTCACTGACCGCGACAATCATGAAACGCTCAAGATCTAATTCCAAACCAAATCGCTTCTCATCCCAATGGATAGATGCAATTAAAGAATCCATGGCATGTCGAGTCTTAGGGAGATCGTGTGGCTCAACCCAAATTTGGAGCAATTTTTTTGCACCACTACTGGTGGTGATCGTTTCTTCAATGCATGCCAATTTGCCTGCAACCAAAGCAAATAAATAGGATGGCTTAGGAAATGGATCTTCCCAAGTAGCGCTATGCCAACCATTGGGCAACTTTTCAGTATTGAGTAAATTGCCATTCGACAATAGAACAGGACACTCCACTTCACGCGCCCTTAATGTGACGCGATATCGTGCCATCACATCGGGACGATCTAAAAAATAGGCAATTTTTCTAAAACCCTCTGCTTCACATTGGGTGAAGAAATTTCCATTTGAAACATACAAGCCCATCAATGAAGTATTTTTTTCTGGAACACAGATAGAAATAATCTCCACAATGCATTTTTCTCTACCTTGATTAGGCAATTGATGAATTGTTAAGGTTTCTGGAGTGAGCTCAAAATGACGATGCGCCTCGCCATTAATGCGAAGGCTGACAAACTCAAGTTCTTGACCCATCAATACCAAAGGGGCGTCGGGCACAAAACCTTTAGCAGGCACTAGCTCAAGCCGACTTTTCACAATCGTACGAGCAGGGTCTAGGGCAATGTCGAGCTCGACTTGCTCAAAGGTATAAACAGGGGGTAGATACTCGAGCCTTCGAAAGCTCAGGGGCAGATCAGTTTTCATGGTTTTATTTTAAGTCTTACTGCTGTATTCGCAAGGCGCATTAAGCCCAGACCAAGGTTGCAATACCAATGGCAATGAAGGTCACTGCAGCAACAGCATGTACCCACTTAATCGGCATGCGCTTAGTAAATTTCTGACCTATCCAAACCGCAGGAGCATTTGCCAGCATCATCCCCAATGTGGTGCCTACCGTTACAGAAAACACATCTGTATATCGAGCCCCTAGAGCAATCGTAGCGATTTGAGTCTTATCTCCCATTTCAGCTAAAAAGAATAAGCCCACAGTTAATAAAAAGACTTGTAATGCCTTATCCGCCACTTTAGAACCAGCGGCATCATCTATATGGTCGGGAACCAACAACCACAAACCAATTCCTAAAAAGCTTAAGCCCAAGATCCAGCGCATCACATCTGGGGATAGCAGGGTTGTTAACCAATGACCAAGCAAAGCGGCGCAAGCATGATTTGCAATCGTGGCAATAAAAATGCCCGCAATAATAGCTAAAGCTTGCCTGGGATAGCGCGCTGCCAACATAAGTGATAAAAGTTGGGTTTTATCGCCCATTTCCGCCAAGGCAACAACGCCGGTAGAAAGCAATAAAGCGGAATAGTCCATTCAGTCAGCGATCAAGATGGGGGTTGAAATGATGTATCAGTTTACCCATCTATTAAGCCACATTCATCATCCGCATTTGAAGAAGCCTTGAGATAACAAATGAGAGGGCGAGCATGAAGCCCGCCCTACTTTGCTTCATCAATACTTTATTACATCTTAGGCCGCAAAAAATTCCTCTGCCAACATAAAGTCTAACTTTTGCGCTTGCGCTACAGGCCGCGAAGTTAATACTCCTTTATGGACGTTGAGTCCATTACGCAAGTGGTGATCAATGCTCAAAGCTTTCAATGCACCCCGATTCGCTAGGGCCTCAACGAAGGGATAGGTCGCATTTGTTAGTGCAAAGGTTGAGGTTCTCGCAACAGCCCCTGGCATATTCGCAACGCAATAGTGCACTACACCCTCCAAGACAAATGTAGGATCTGCATGCGTAGTCGGTTTGGATGTTTCAAAACATCCTCCTTGATCAATAGCGACGTCAACCACCACTGCCCCTACCTTCATTTTCTTCACCATATCTCGAGTAACTAATTGAGGTGCTGCAGCCCCAGGCAACAGAACTGCACCGATCACCACATCTGCCTCTGCTACCTCTTGCTCAATCAACAAACTATCTGAATAGAAAGTTCTTACACGATTGCCATAAAGCAAATCAATTTGTCTTAAACGATCAATATCACGATCAAAGATACAAATATCTGCGCCCATGCCTACCGCCATCTGTAAAGCATTTCTCCCCACTACGCCTGCACCCAAGATCACAATCTTCGCAGGAGATACCCCAGGCACGCCCGCCATCAATACTCCTAACCCACCATTGGTCTTTTCTAAATGGGATGCAGCTGCTTGAATTGACATTCGACCGGCGACCTCACTCATCGGAGCCAACAAAGGCAGGGCTCCCTGGATAGACGTCACTGTCTCATAGGCAATACAGGTGGCACCAGAATCCATTAAAGCCCTAGTTTGTTTTGGATCTGGGGCTAAATGAAGATAAGTAAACAAGATTTGATCTTCATGCAACATGGCACATTCTTGTGCCTGAGGCTCTTTTACTTTGACAATCATCTCGGCCTTGTGAAATACCTCAGCCGCGCTATTGATTAAAGTAGCCCCTGCATCCTGATAAGACTCATCACTTAAGCCAATCTGCTCACCCGCCCCGCGTTGTACCAATACAGAGTGACCTTGTTTGCATAAGCCACTCACATTACCGGGTGTTAGACCGACTCGAAACTCATTATTTTTTACTTCTTGAGGTACGCCAATAATCATTTCAATCTCCTATTATTTAAATTCATGATGGATTTTGGTTTTGCGATGCAAGCCCACGATGTAGAACATCACGAGATACACGGCCAATAAACACGGACCTAATATCAGAGCGATCCGCGCATCCTCATGAAAACCCATTAGCACAACAACTAATCCAATAAATGCCAGTGCGAACCATGAGGAATAGGGCCACCAAGGTGCTCGATAACTCAGCTCGGCTACCTGGGCTTTAGTTAATGAGCGACGAAACTTCATTTGAGTGAATAAGATGGCAATCCAAACCATCAAGCCAACAAAAGTGACTGCTGCCATGATGTATTGAAATGCTTTATCAGGAACAAAGTAGTTCAGCACAACGCCAGTCATACAAACTGCAACCGTAGCAATGACTGCACGATGAGGAACACCATATCGGGAGAGCTTGGCAAATGGTGCGGGTGCATAGCCATTTACTGATAGGGCATAGAGCAACCTACCCCCACTAAATAGCCCCGCATTACAAGATGAGAGTGCAGCAGTAATGACCACAAAATTAATGAGTCCTGCAGCTTCTCTCAAACCAATGCGTTCAAACATCACTACAAATGGACTGCCTTGCTGCCCTACTTCATTCCATGGAAAGATGGCCAAGATAACCAGGATGGCACCCATATAGAAAATGAGAATGCGCCAAGCCAAGGAATCAATCGCCATGGGAATGGTTTTGCGTGGATTCTCTGCCTCACCAGCTGACAGGCCAATCATTTCAATGCCGACATAAGCAAATAAAACCATTTGCAATGACAACAACATCCCGCCAATGCCATTCGGGAAAAAGCCGCCGTGCTGCCATAAATTGCTCAAACCAATCGGTTGCCAGTCATTGGTAAATCCAAAGAGAATGACGGAGCCACCTAAGGCAATCATGGCAACAATAGCCACCACCTTAATTAAGGCAAACCAAAACTCAAACTCACCAAACACTTTGACAGCAATAAGATTAATTAATCCCATCAGCACAATCGATGACAGTGCCCAGATCCATTGAGGTATTTCTGGGAACCAAATTCCCATATAAATTCCAACGGCAGTCACTTCTGCGATGCCAACCACAATCCAGTAAGTCCAATAACCCCATCCAACCATATATCCGGCAAGTGGGCCGACATAGGTATTGGCATAGGCTGCAAATGATCCAGCTACTGGCTCATGGACTGCCATCTCCCCTAAGGTGCGAAGCACAACGAATGCCACAATGCCTGCCAATAGGTAACCCAAGAGAATGGATGGTCCAGCGATTTTGATTGCACTCGCCGATCCTAAAAACAAGCCAACACCTATCGTTGAACCTAAAGCCATCAAGCGAATGTGCCGTACTTTGAGGTGGCGTTTTAAGCCATTTTGTTCAGTCTGCAAAAGAGACCTCCTTTCGATTTGTCATTGGCGGTTTACCAACGAAGCAAAGTCTAGGGAGGAGTTTGTGTAAGTACTAGGGTCAAAAAATATCTAAAGTGCTTAATTGAACAAAATTAAGTTGCTAAAAATTGGATTGCCCTACAAGCAAGGGCTGAGTAAAAAAATATTTTCTTATTGACTGCAAAAGAATCAGTAATTTCCTACAGGGAATCCCCTTAAGGAATTAGCGCTTATTTTTCTAGAGTGGTGCTTGAAGGAGGAATGGCGATGAGATTCAGAATCTCAGCTGCTGCAGCCAAGCCACAAGCTGCAGTCACCATCACCGTTGAGCCGTAGCCCGAGCAAGCCAAACCGCCACTAGATGCGCCAGCGCGAGGCTCCTGAGAATAAATGGCACGTACCCCCATTTTCTTTTTGAGATTTCTGGAAAAACCATGATCTTGTCTCAATCCCTGACGAACCTTTGCTAGCAAGGCATCTTGCTCAGTTCGAGAGAGATCATCACAACGCACCGAGGTTGGATCAGTCTTGCCACCAGCTGCGCCGCACATCACTAAAGCGCGGTTGTTTTGAGTAGCCCAAATCACCAGTGCGATTTTGGTTTGCACAGAATCAGTAGCATCTAAAACTAAGGCATCTTGAGGTATCAAGGTATCCAGATTCTCTGGCTCTAAAAATGCATCACAAACAGTTAAATGAATATCGGGATTAATTTGTCGAATACGTTCACTCATGGCCTGGACTTTTGCTTTGCCATACTGCCCCTCCAGGGCATGCAATTGTCGATTCGTATTGCTCTCAGCAATATGATCAAAATCAACCAAGATCAAATGCCCGACACCGGTCCGAGCCAAAGCTTCAGCAGCCCAAGAACCGACACCACCTAAACCAGCCACGACGACTGTTGCTTGCTGAAAACGCGCGCGTAGGTCTGCCCCGTAGAGCCTGGAAACCCCACCAAAACGCCGACTTTCTAAAGTGTCTTCAACCTTGTCTTCTGCCATAGCTTCTCTTTATACTGAACAAATGGACTCCATTGCACAACTTCGCAAAAACTATACCTTTGGCCAGCTCTCTGAAACCGAGGTACCGCGCGATCCCATTCCGCTATTTCAGCTCTGGTTTGACCAAGCTGTTCAAGCGCAGTGTCCAGAACCAAATTCCATGACTCTGGCTACGGCAGATCAAGCAGGAAATCCATCAGCCCGTATTGTCTTACTAAAAGGAGCTGATCAGAATGGCTTCACCTTCTTTACTAATTATCAGAGTCAAAAAGGGCGTGAATTAGCTTTGCGCCCACAAGCCGCCCTGCTTTTCCACTGGCATGAGCTAGAGCGTCAAATTCGGATTAAGGGAACCGTAGAGCGTGTCAGCCCAGCCGAAAGTGATGAATATTTTCATTCTCGACCTGCAGCCTCCAGAATAGGCGCCTGGGCCTCCCCCCAAAGTTCTGCGATTCCAAATCGTGAGTTTTTAGAGGAAGCTGAAACCCGCTTTCAGGCTGAGTTTGGAGACACTCCACCGCGTCCAGATCATTGGGGAGGTTATCGCCTTCAGCCAACTGAAATAGAGTTTTGGCAAGGACGCCCTTCCCGACTCCACGATCGGATTCATTACAAGCTAGAGGGATCTGGCTGGAAGATTGAGCGCTTAGCCCCCTAAGCGTAATTTGGCGCAATCAGCGCTTTAAATTTTGCCCTAAATTTAGCCAGCTTTGGCGCAACCACCGCCATGCAATACCCTTGATTGGGATGCTGCTGAAAATAATTCTGGTGGTATTCCTCTGCAGGGTAAATGATCGGAGCCGCTTCAATCTGCGTCACCACTGAAGCCGAATAAATCTTTGCATCCTCCAACTCTTTCACCACCTCATGTGCAATCTGATTTTGCTCGGCACTGTGAGTAAAGATAACGGACCGATATTGGGTGCCATGATCATTCCCTTGATAATTTAAGGTCGTAGGATCATGAATCACAAAGAAGATCTCTAGAAGATCTCGAAACGAAACCACTTGAGGATCAAATAAGATATCTACAATTTCAGCATGGCCTGTAGCGCCTGTACAAACTGACTCATAGCTTGGATTAGGGCGAGCCCCTCCAGCATATCCAGAGACAACTGAGTGAACCCCTTGAATTTGCTGATAAACAGCCTCAAGGCACCAAAAGCAACCACCGCCCAGGGTGGCCCGCTCTAAATCGATTGCAGTTTTGTTTGAGTTTTCGTTCATAGCTTTATCCTAATGCCTTATTTCAATGTCTGCCAACTATTAAATCACCATGAATCGCTTTACGCTCCAACTAGATGAAATTAAGGCAGCTTTTGCTGCAGAACCCAACCCTACTCTTGAGGTTCGCCTTGACCGCATCGCCCGAATTGAAAAAATGATTCGAGCCAATGAAGAAAAAATTTGCAAGGTAGTCTCGGCTGATTTTGGTGTTCGACATTCCATTGAAACGCGGCTTGCTGAATTCCAGATGATTTATCAAGCGTGTCTCTTCACTCAAAAGCACCTCAAAGAATGGATGAAGCCCCAACAAGTGGATACGCCCATCACCTTAGGAGCCTCAGAAGCCTGGATTCAAAATCAGGCGCTCGGCGTAGTTGGCATCATGAGCCCTTGGAACTATCCAGTACAACTTGCACTCATTCCTGCGATTGCAGCCTTTGCTGCTGGTAATCGGGTATGGCTTAAACCTTCAGAACGTTGTTCTCGTACTTCAGGATTTTTAGCTAACTTGATACAGGAATATTTTCATCCGACAGAATTTTGCGTCACCACTGGCAGTGTAGATGTTGCGGAACAATTTTCAGCGCTGCCCTTTGACCACCTCTTCTTTACTGGCTCAGAAATCCATGGCAAAAAAGTGATGCGCGCGGCTGCAGAGCATCTCACCCCGCTGACACTAGAGTTAGGAGGAAAGTCTCCCGTCATCATTGATCCAACAGCCAATCTCAAAGATGCAGCAGCGAGCATCATTTATGGAAAATTACTCAATAGTGGCCAAACCTGTGTAGCACCAGACTACATCCTGATTGATCAAGTAAACCTAGAGAGCTTTATCAAAGAACTCAAGACCGCCGCACAAGAACAGTTTTCGCATCCAGATGAATTAACAGGCCCAATTGATGATGCGCAATTGCAATCTTGGCAACACCTCCTTGCCGATGCACTAGATCGGGGGGCGCAGGCTTTTCCTTTGTTAAACAATCCTTCAGCGGGTGCCAGAAGATTTGAACCTGTTGCACTTATTAATGTACCGGCAGAAGCGCGTGTACTTCATGAGGAAATTTTTGGACCTATATTGCCGATTGTGACAATCGCTAATACCGAAGCTGCCATTCAAGTAGTTAATCAAAAGCCACATCCTCTTGCACTGTATTGGTTTGGTAAAGACAAAAAGAATATGCAAAAGGTCTTGGCGGAAACTAGATCAGGCGGTGTAACGTTGAATGAAACTTTATTACACATCACAGTAGAGACACTGCCTTTTGGTGGCACCGGCTCAAGTGGTTTTGGCACCTATCATGGCAAGGCAGGATTTGATACCTTTAGTCACCGTAAATCCGTTTTACGTGCACGAGGTTTCTTGGGTCTCAATTTATGGAAAGGCAGCAAGCTTGCGAGGCCACCCTATGGCAAGGGAGTAGAGCGTTTATTACGCTTTATGAAGTAATCTGAATTAATTCGGGAAAACCCTTGTAATCAAGCGCTCAAACTGTCATAATAGGAGGCTTTTAAAGCAATTTGATTCATCGCCCCCCAGCTATATTTCAGCGTACCGTTTAGAAGTTATAAACACCGAAGTTCAAAAAACGCGCTGCCGCCTGTCTGATGGTCGATGCCTTTGACCATCGCACCCTACACAAACCTTGGGTGCAACATACGGAGACATCCCTTAGAGGGGATGTGTAATAGCATGACTTTTTCTAAAGAAACTAAAAACGAGTCGCAAGACTCAAAGCACGCTGGAAGTACTTTCCAGTCTTTCGCCCTTGCGGCGCCACTTCTTAAAAACGTTGCTGAGCTGGGTTTTACCCAAGCCACTCCTGTTCAAGCTCAGGTTATTCCTGCTGCTTTAGCTGGTGGTGACTTATTGGTCAGCAGCCAAACCGGTAGCGGTAAAACCGCAGCCTTTTTATTGCCTTTGATTAATCAACTCATCGAAGACAACCCGAACAACTCACCAGTACCAGGTCGCGCACAACCTAAAGTGTTAGTGCTCTGCCCTACTCGTGAATTGGCTCAACAGGTTGCCGCTGATGCAGTGAACTTAGTGCGTGGCATGAAAGGTATCCGCATTGCCACTGTTATGGGTGGTATGCCTTACGGTAAACAAATCCAAGCATTGAAAGGTGCATTGTTAGTTGTTGCAACTCCAGGTCGTTTACTCGACTTGTGCGATAGCAAAGCAATTCGCTTAGATGATGTTAAACAACTCGTTATCGACGAAGCAGATCGCATGCTCGACATGGGATTTGCTGATGATCTCGAGGCTATTGATAAGCGTTGCGCAGGTCGTAACCAAACTTTGATGTTCTCTGCAACATTTGCACCAAAGATTATGTCTTTGGCTAATGCATTAACTACAGATGCAAAGCGTATTGAGCTTGCTCATGCAGGTGAAAAACACGCCAACATTGAACAGAAGTTACATTGGGCTGACAGCATGTCACATAAGCATAAATTGCTCGAGCACATTTTGGCTGATGCCACTTTGGATCAAGCAGTTGTTTTTGCTAGCACCCAAGTAGAAAGCGAAAAGATCGCCGATACATTGCGTGCTAATGGCTACGAAGCAAGTGCACTTCACGGTGCAATGCCTCAAGCTGTGCGTATGCGCCGCCTTGAGTCCTTACGGAAGGGTCACACCAAGATTTTGGTAGCGACTGACGTAGCGGCTCGTGGTATCGATGTACCACGCATTAGTCACGTGATTAACTTTGGCTTGCCAATGAAACCAGAGGACTATACGCACCGCATTGGTCGTACAGGTCGTGCTGGTCGCAATGGTGTAGCTATTACTTTGGTTGAACATCGTGATCGTGCCAAGATCCGTAATATCGAGCGCTTTACACAGCAAGATATCGTGGCATCGGTGATCGCTGGCCTAGAGCCCCAAGCTAAACCTAGCTTTGGTGGTGGCGGCGGTCGTCCTGGTGGTCGCTCTGGCGGCGGCTTTGGCGGTAATCGCTCAGGTGGCGGTGGTGGTCGTTATGGCTCTGGAGCTCGCTCTGAGTCACGCTTTGGTGGTGGTGGCGGTGGCAACGCTGGTGGTGGTCGTTCATCCGATTCACGTCCAGCTCGCTCAGCTGACTCGCGTCCGGCACGTTCTGCAGATTCACGTCCTGCGCGTTCTGCTGATTCACGTCCAGCTGGTGGCCCACGTTTTGCAAAGCCTAAGTCTGGTGGCCAACGTAGAAACTTTAGCGGTAGCTAAAAATGAATCGCCGTAATCGTCTCCGTTCTGCATGGAATCGAGTCGGTTCCGGTGAGATTCATCGGGCGCCACGCAAGTGGCAGTCTTGGTTGAGCGACACCGGCTCTCTCACTCAAAAAATTGAGAAGGCAATTGGTCAAAAACTAGAAGTGCAAGTTTTGCGCGACTACCCTCAATCTTTAAATAGCGATGAAAGTCGCTATTTTCATTTCCGCATTCGACGTTGTCGCGTTCGAGAAGTATTTCTTTGTGCGAATAATGCCCCCTTGGTCATTGCCCATAGCGTTATTCCTACCCTAAGCTCAAGTGGTAGCAATCATGCTATTTTGCGTTTGGGTAAAAAGCCTCTTGGCGCAGTACTCTTTGCCAAAACCCGCAAGCATTCCAAACCTAAACCCCCTCGTGATATTGCACGCTTGGATAAAAGTAGCGCCCTATGGAAAAAATGTGCCCGCTACTATCCAGGACTCGACTCCCCTTTATGGGCAAGGCGCACAATGTATAGCCTCAAGGGCCATCCGATCCTGGTGAATGAAATTTTCCTGCCTGAATTACTAAAGTATTCGCAAGCCTAAAGTGTTAACCAAGCCAAGCTGGCTTTAATCAGGGCCTCATCGCCCGACTCAGTTGTAAACACTTCACCAAAACCAATGATTTCGGCAGCATCTGCAATATTGTGATGCGGGCACAGCGCGCTTGCAGCACTCAAGTCTTGAGTAAATTGATCTTTCATGACAGTGCCTAAATAACGCACCGCTTCAGAGGAGGTTAATAGCCATAGTGATTTTGCAAAATCCATGTCATGAATCGCTTGCCATGCTGGATTATCAATATCCAAAGGTATCCGTGTATAGGTTGAGATGGCCTCAACATGAGCTCCAGCATTTTTTAAAGTGTCTGCAAGCCAATCCCGTCCGCCATCACCTTTGAATATCACCACCTTCTTGCTTGCCCAATCCCATCCCAGTGTTTGTAACTCTTGCCACAAACCTTCGGAATCCCACTGGGCATTATGTTGCGGGATGATGATCGGTGTTGGCTTTGATTCATTTCCTATGCCATGATTTTGTAAAGCGAGCTGACTGCTTCCCCCCATCACTCCGATGGGAATGATCTTTTTAGAAAACTCTTGCCAATCCCGTTCCAACAAACGCATCACACTCTCGATTGCATTTGGGCTCACAAAAATTGCAAGGTCAGCATCTCGCAAAACAGATGCAATGTGATCGGCCAATGCAGCATCTGCCTTAGGTACGATTGTTAACAAAGGCAATGAAATAATCTCAGGGAAACCGCGCTTGGCAACACCACTATTTTCAACGGCTTGAGAGAGCACCTCAATCAATTGACGCGCTTGCCCACTAGGCCTAGTCACAATGATTGTTTTAGCGCTCATAGCTTTAAGATCAAAATCTTATTTTGAAATTTGAGGTATCAACTCCGCTGCCCCTTGGGCCAGCAGATCTTGGGCTACCGCCAATCCTAGGGCTTCTGCATCAGCTACTGAGGCTACTGCCCCACTGCCTTTAGCTAGGCAGATGTTTTGACCATCGGTACTGGCGACAAAAGAGCGGATCTGCATCTGGTTTTGATCCCAAGTGGCATACGCTGCTAGGGGCACCTCACAAGAGCCACCTAATTGCCGAGAGACCATGCGCTCAGCTGATACGGCGTACAAGGTCGGTAAATCTAAGAGTGGCGCTAGCCACTCTTTAATATGCGGATGACTAGTGAGGGTCTCAATGCCTAGGGCGCCTTGACCTGCTGCTGGGGTGTAGGGATCGTAAGGCAGGCAAGCGCGGATGCGGGACTCTAGACCTAAGCGCTTGAGACCAGCAGCGGCCAAAATAATGGCTTGGTACTCACCGCGATCTAATTTACCCATGCGGGTATCTAAATTACCGCGTAGTGGCTCAATCACCAGATGGGGGAACTTAGCGCGCAATACGGACTCTCGTCGCAAGCTCGAAGTTCCCACAATCGCGCCAGCAGGTAGATCTTCTAGGCTAGCGTAATCATTGGAGACAAAGGCATCTCTGGCATCTTCTCTGGCCATCACGCAAGACAGATCAAAACCCTCTGGCATCACCATTGGGACATCTTTTAAGGAGTGCACTGCCAGATCAGCCCGGCCATCTTCTAGGGCAGTCTCTAACTCTTTGACAAATAGGCCTTTGCCACCGACTTTAGACAGGGCTTTATCCAAAATCTGGTCCCCTCTGGTGGTCATGCCCAAAATCTGGACATCACAGTCTGGGTAGCACTTTTTAAGGCAATCTTGGACATAGTGCGCCTGCCATAGGGCTAGGCGACTTTCTCGGGAGGCAATGACCAGGCGCTTGGGGGCTGCCAAGGCAGAGGCAGAAGAGGAGGAATTTAGGGTTTGGGACATAACATTTAAAATAATCAAAGACCTACACCAATATACTGTGTTTATGAGCTCATCCAAAAATTCCTTAGCCAACAAAGCCCAAGCTTGGTCGGCCCGTTTTGCAGAACCTGTTGACGAACTCGTTCAGCGCTATACCGCCTCCATTGGCTTTGATCAACGCTTTGCGATGGTGGATATTGCTGGTTCCCTAGCTCACGCTGAAATGCTGGCTACTCAAAAAATTATTAGTCCGCAGGATTTAGCTGATATTCAAAGGGGTATGGCTCAGATTAAAAATGAAATTGAAGCTGGCCAATTTGACTGGCAACTAGCCCTTGAGGATGTTCACCTCAATATTGAAGCGCGCCTAACCCAATTGGTTGGCGATGCTGGCAAACGTTTACATACTGGTCGCTCGCGTAATGACCAAGTAGCCACTGATTTACGTCTTTGGCTGCGTGGCAGCGTAGATGACATCGCGCTCACACTCAAAACTTTACGCCTAGCATTATTGGATTTAGCAGAAAAACATGCTGCAACCATCATGCCAGGTCATACGCATTTGCAAGTAGCGCAGCCAATTACTTTTGGTCACCATTTAATGGCCTATTACGAAATGTTCAGTCGTGATGCGAGTCGCCTAGCAGATTTAAGGACTCGTTTTAATCGCCTGCCATTAGGTGCCGCAGCTTTAGCAGGCACCACCTATCCGATAGACCGTGAACAAGTAGCCAAGATTCTGGGATTTGATGGCATTTGTGATAACTCTTTAGATGCAGTGTCGGATCGCGACTTTGCAATTGAGTTCTGCGCTTTCGCATCCATTCTCATGATGCATGTCTCTCGCTTATCTGAAGAACTCATTTTGTGGCTTAGCCCCCGCTTTGGCTTTATTGACTTGCCAGATCGCTTTTGTACTGGCAGCTCTATCATGCCGCAGAAGAAGAACCCTGATGTTCCAGAATTAGCGCGCGGTAAGACTGGTCGCGTCTATGGAGATTTAATTTCTTTATTGACTCTCATGAAGGGTCAACCGCTTGCCTATAACAAAGACAACCAAGAAGATAAAGAACCTTTATTTGATGCAGTAGATACCGTGCAAGACACCTTACGTATTTTTGCTGACATGGTTCCACATATTGAGGTGAAAGCCAATGTCATGAAGAAGGCTGCTGAAGAGGGCTTTGCAACTGCAACCGATTTAGCTGACTACTTAGTCAAAAAAGGTTTGGCTTTCCGTGATGCGCATGAGGCCGTAGCTCATGCTGTTAAAGCCTGCGTTGGCAGAAACTGCATGCTCACCGATTTAAGTCTTTCAGAGTTACGTTTTGCTTGCGGTTTAGATAACCGTCCTGAACTGATTAGCGATGATGTGTTTACGCTTCTCACAGTAGATGGCTCAGTGCAATCTCGCCAACATGCTGGTGGCACAGCACCAGCCCAGGTGCTTGCTGCGATCAAAAAAGGTCGCGCAGATCTCTAAAGTGCATGGGGTTCTGGACTAAGCTCTCCACTAGTATTGATCGCATTAATCAATTGCTGGGCAGCGTTGCCAGCCTGATGATTTTATTGTCTTGTGTCGTGTCTGCAGGCAATGCATTACTCAGATACGGCCTAGATATCAGCAACAACTGGCCGCTGGAATTGCAGTGGTATCTTTTTAGCGCAGCAGTCATGTTGGGCGCTTCCTACACCCTTAAACGTAATGAACATGTTCGAGTAGATTTAATTTACTCACGCCTTTCTGATCGAGGTCGTCTCTGGGTGGATTTATTTGGACTGGCGTTCTTTCTCATGCCAGCTTGCATCTTATTCACCTGGTTATCTTGGACATCCTTGTTTTATCCATCATGGCTAGTGATGGAGCACTCCCTCAATGCAGGCGGTATGGCACGCTACCCCATTAAGTTTGTTGTGCCCTTTGGCTTCTTTATGCTGAGCTTGCAAGGCCTATCTGAGATCATCAAACGCATCGGCGCACTCAAAGGTGTAGTAAGTTTGCCAGCCGAAGATCTTCGCTACGAGAAACCCACGCAATGATTCCATTAGAGTGGATGCCACCATTGATGTTTGGTGGCCTTGTCGTCTTTATGTTGATAGGTTTTCCTGTTGCTTTTTCTTTGATGGCCGCAGCCCTCTTCTTCTCCATCATTGCGATAAGCGAAGGTTTTTTTGGAATGGCATTCTTGCAAGCAATTCCTCAGCGTATCTTTGGCAGCGTCCTTGCAAACGATTTACTCCTTGCGATTCCCTTTTTCACCTTTATGGGCGCCATTCTTGAGCGCTGCGGCCTTGCAGAAGAAATGCTGGATTCGATGGGGCAACTCTTTGGTCGCGTGCGTGGAGGACTCGGCTATTCCGTCATCATCGTCGGCTTTATTCTTGGCGCAATTACCGGCACAGTAGCAGCTCAGGTGATCGCTATGGCCATGATCTCATTACCTGTAATGATGCGTTACGGTTACAACATGCGCTATGCCACAGGGGTTCTAGCGGCTTCTGGAACCATTACACAATTAGTTCCTCCTTCATTAGTATTGATTGTTTTAGCTGATCAACTCAAAACTCAAAGTGGCAGTGCTGACGTAGGCAGCATGTATCTTGGGGCCTGGGGTCCATCACTCCTGCAAATTGGCCTTTTTGCCCTCTACACTTTTTTCTTGGCACGCATTCGTCCAGATTATTTGCCAGCAATTCCTGAGAGCGAACTCACGCTTAAAGGATGGGCGCTTTGGAAAAAATGTCTCTTGGGCATCATTCCTTCGGCAGTACTGATCTTCTTGGTCTTGGGTACGATCATGACGGGCATTGCTACCCCAACAGAGTCGGGCGCTATGGGTGCGATGGGCGCATTACTCTTGGCTTGGTTGCGAAGAGCTGGCATCCCCAATCTCAAAAGCTTAATACAACAAGCCTACCAAAACACCATGCGCATTACCGCGATGGTGGTATTTATTCTGATTGGATCTACCTGCTTCTCGGTAGTTTTCCAGGGAGTGGATGGCGGACTTTGGGTTGAGGAACTCTTTGCAAATCTACCAGGTGGATGGGTTGGCTTTCTCATTGTTGTAAACCTCTTTATCTTTTTCTTGGCCTTCTTCTTAGATTTTTTTGAGATTGCCTTCATCGTTGTGCCGATGCTCGCCCCGGTTGCGGTGAAGCTTCTCTCCCCGGTATTGCTAGATTCCATGAATGGCAACCCTCAAGCTGCAGCCAGCGCTGCACTAGTTTGGTTTGGCGTGATGTTATGCGTCAATATGCAAACCTCATTCATGCATCCCCCGTTTGGATTTGCCTTGTTTTACCTAAGGGGTGTAGCTCCTAAAGAAGTCAAGAGCAGTGATATCTATTGGGGAGCCTTACCTTGGGTAGGCCTGCAACTCATCATGGTGGTGCTCGTAATAGCCTTCCCTGCATTGGTGACCACCTTCCTAGATAAGCCGGCAGCCGTAATCCAAAGCCAGGAATTTAATTTCATCACGACCGATGAGAGTAAATCGGAATCCCCATCAAGCAAAGTAGATGAGGATGCTCCAGTGAATTTTCAGCTGGATAAGCCAGGCAGATAAAGGAAATGAGCCGTTATCCATAGTGATAACGGCAGTTAACAATCACAAGCTGGTCTTTTTCGATTACATATACCAGTCTATGAACATCATCGATTCGTCTAGACCAACATCCCGAGAGACTTTCTCTTAGCTCTTCTGGCTTACCGATTCCATCCTTAGGATTTCTGAGTGCATCTTTTATCAGACTATTAATACGCTTTAGCGTTTTTTTATCCTGCCCTTGCCAATACACATAATCAGACCAAGCTGCATTTGTCCAAACTAACCTACTCAACATCCAGCAGAGCCTTTGTCTTTGTTTGTCCTTTTCGGTATTGGGCCAATGATTTCTCCAAGTGTTTTACGTTAGCTGGAGATTTTAATAAATGGAGTGTTTCCATCATGCTGTTATAGGTATTCAGAGACATGACAACTGCATCCTCGGCATCTCTTCGGGAAATAATGGCCACATCACAATCCTCAACAACCCGATCTATCACCTGCTTGAATTGATTTCTAGCATCTGAAAAATTGATTACCCGCATCTCAATCTCCTACTTGTTCAATATATTGTACAAGTATATAGGAAGAGGCATGTGAGATCAAATAAAAAAATACCCTGCTAAAGCAGGGTATTTTCTGTAAAAGCTGGATCGCACAGGCTATAAGGTGATATCAGGCTCCTGCCGGACGCAATCCACATAGTACTCACTGCGCCCATCAAGATCTCCTTTAACTAAGCCATGAATATCTGTTTCAAAGCCAGGAAACTTCTCATTGAAGTCACGGGCAAAGTAAAGATAGTCCACGATCCGCTTATTAAAGCGTTCACCTGGGATCAAGAGTGGAATACCTGGAGGATATGGCGTCACAAGCATGGCAGTAACGCGATCTTCCAGCTGATCTAAAGGCACGCGATCAACTTCCTTGTGCGCCATCTTGGCCCAAGCCTCTGAGGGCATCATCGCTGGAACCATATCGGAGGTATACATCTCCGTAGTCATGCGTGCAACATTGCGGCTCTTATAGAACTCATGAATCTGTTGGCAAATATCTTTCAAGCCCACACGCTCATAGCGCGGATGCTTGGCCACAAACTCTGGCAATACCTTCCACAATGGAGCGTTCTTATCAAAGTGATCTTTAAATTGCTGCAATTCTGTTACGAGAGTATTCCAACGACCTTTAGTAATGCCGATCGTGAACATAATGAAGAAGGAGTACAGGCCGCACTTCTCTACGATCACACCATGCTCAGCCAAATACTTAGTCACAATACTGGCCGGGATTCCCATTGAGCCGAAGTTACCTTCGATATCCAGGCCCGGTGTAACTACTGTGGCCTTAATCGGATCAAGCATATTGAAATCTTTGGCAAGCTTGCCAAAATCATGCCATGCTGCCGATGGCTCCAGCACCCAATCAGAACGCTCACCAATACCCTCTTCAGCCAGGTGATCGGGACCCCAAACCTTAAACCACCACTCCGAACCAAACTTCTCGTCTACTTCACGCATAGCGCGACGGAAGTCCATCGCCTCAGCAATCGATTCCTCAACCAAAGTAGTACCCCCAGGAGACTCCATCATGGCTGCAGAGACATCGCAAGAGGCAATAATCGCATACTGTGGACTGGTTGAGGTATGCATCAAATACGCTTCATTGAAGCAATCACGGTCTAACTTAGTATCTTCTGCATCCTGTACCAATACTTGAGAAGCCTGAGATAGGCCAGCTAATAGCTTATGGGTCGACTGTGTAGCAAACATCAAACTCTTCTTGGTACGCTTACGGTCAGATCCAATCGCATGCATATCCTTATAGAAAGGATGGAAAGCAGCATGCGGCAACCAAGCTTCGTCAAAATGCAATGAATCTACTTTGCCATCAAGCATCTCTTTAATCATCTCAACGTTGTAGACAATACCGTCATAAGTACTTTGCGTGAGCGTCATCACACGAGGTACCACGTTCTTGTTCTTAATAAAAGGGTTGGCATCAATCTTTTTCTTAATGTTTTCCCACTCGAACTCTTCTTTCGGAATCGGGCCAATAATCCCTAAGTGATTTCGGGTTGGCATTAAGAAGATGGGGATCGCGCCCATCATAGTGATGGAATGAATCACTGATTTGTGGCAATTGCGATCTACTAAAACCACATCTCCCGGAGCAACTGTAGAGTGCCAAACAATCTTGTTTGAGGTCGATGTTCCATTGGTGACAAAAAACAAATGATCCGCATTAAAGATACGGGCAGCATTACGCTCGCTTTGCAGCACTGGACCAGTATGGTCAAGTAGCTGACCCAGCTCTTCTACCGCGTTACAAACGTCTGCGCGCAACATATTTTCACCAAAGAATTGATGAAACATACGACCCACTGGACTCTTTAAGAAAGCAACGCCACCAGAGTGACCTGGGCAATGCCACGAGTACGATCCCTCAGAGGCGTAATTTGTCAGAGCACGGAAGAAAGGTGGCGCTAAGGAATCAAGATAAACCTTTGCTTCACGAATAATATGACGCGCTACGAATTCAGGGGTGTCCTCATTCATGTGAATGAAACCATGTAACTCACGCAAGATATCATTTGGCATATGACGAGATGTCCGAGTCTCGCCATACAAAAAGATTGGAATATCTTCATTGCGTTTACGCACTTCAGTAATAAAGGCGCGCAAATTATTTAAAGCTGGAAGATCATGATCTTCTGAGTCAGAATCAAATTCTTCATCATCGATCGAGACAATGAAAGTGGATGCACGAGAGGCTTGCTGCGCAAACGATGTGAGGTCACCATAACTGGTTAAACCAATCACTTCCATACCTTCGTTTTCAATCGCTTCTGCTAAATCGCGAATGCCAGAACCCGAAATATTTTCCGAACGAAAGTCCTCATCAATAATGATGATTGGGAAACGAAATTTCATAAAAACTCCCCTGCTAACTTATCCGATGTACTCGGAATCCACTTATCAAAATTGGTGAGGTCAATGACCCGACCACCATCCGGCAAAACTGAGACTATATCAATGAAGGTCGCATTTTCCTGCACATTCCTTGGTAAGTAAACATGTCGTGCATAAACCTGGTTTGCTAGGCTCTCATGGTAACCAGTAAAGGTAATGAGCAAATGCCACTGCTGCTCAACATCCGGGTTACCTAAATACTCTTTGAGGGCACTATTCTCATCCACGCTATGCATCGCAGTCCACGTTAAGGAGAAGACTGGGCTCTCAGACCGGTGGAGCTGAAGTTCAACTGAGCGGCGATAGCGCTCACCCTCACTGGTCATGCTCTCGGCAATTAACCACAGGCGCAGTTGCGCCTCCACAATATGCGAACTGCGATCATTGGCCACACGGAACTTCAGGGTCTGTACACCATCATGACTTCCTACTACAGCTACTTCAGAAAAGCGTACACCTGCAGTAGGCCTCGTAAAGCGCGCAAAGGCCAAACCCGTTGTTAGCGCCGAGTACACAATGCCAAAGAAGGCTTCAAAGGTCACAATCGCATTGGGCCAACTTCCCACAGGCGTCATACGACCATAACCAATGGTAGCCATGGTCTGAACACTAAAGAAAAAGGCGTCAAGTAATGAGCCTGGCTCGGCGTTGGTGATAGCACCTTCTCCACAAGCTAAATACCCAAAGGCAAACAGAAGGTTGGTCCCCAAGTACACGAAAACGACTAGCAATAAAAAGCTAGTCCAGCTGGTACCTAGTAGCCAGTGATAGAAGTTATTTTCAGGACGCGCTAATTCAGAGCGCGAGAGTGAGGCGCGATATTCCTCTAGATTAATCCTGGCTGGACGTCGATTAAACGGGAATTTACGCACTGCCGTAATGGCTTAGGTCTTCGGCAGGGTAACGCCCCGCTGACCTTGATACTTACCACCGCGGTCCTTATACGATGTTCCGCATACTTCATCACTCTCAAAGAAGAGTACTTGCGCACAGCCTTCACCTGCATAAATTTTGGCAGGCAATGGCGTGGTATTAGAAAACTCCAAGGTCACATAACCTTCCCACTCGGGTTCGAATGGCGTGACGTTCACAATAATGCCGCAACGAGCATAGGTGCTCTTACCAACGCAGACAGTTAGTACGCTGCGAGGAATCTTGAAATACTCTACCGTTCTTGCTAAAGCAAATGAGTTCGGTGGAATGATGCAAACATCACCCTTGAAGTCGACGAAGGATTGTTCATCGAAATTTTTTGGATCAACGATGGTGCTATTGATATTGGTGAAGATCTTAAATTCGTCAGCGCAACGAATGTCATAGCCATAGCTTGAAGTGCCATAACTTACGATTTTGTTGCCTGCAGCGTCTTGGCGGATTTGCCCAGGTTCAAATGGGCTGATCATGCCTTGCTCGCCCATGCGGCGGATCCAGTGGTCAGATTTAATAGTCATGGCCGAATTGTAAAACCTTCGCCGCTTACTGCCCAAACTTTGTAGGGCCTAGGAAGCCAAAAACGAGGTATTTTGACTAAAAATTACGCGCTCGGGTGCGTTGTAGATCTCGAAGTGTTTACCAGAACAGCGGGACAGGATGGTGAGGTTGGTTTTGCGAGCCAAATCCAGACCCATGAGTGTCACGCCAGAGCGGGTCAAGAGAAAGGGAATTCCCATTTGAGCACCCTTGATGATCATTTCGGAGGTGAGACGTCCAGTTGTAAAGAAAATCAAATCCTTTCCAGACTTATTAGCCAACCACAACAAGCCTGAGATGGAGTCAACCGCATTATGGCGCCCTACATCCTCAATAAAATGCAAGAGCTGAACCCCGGCATCTCCTTGCCTCTCAAAGACAGCGCAAGCGTGAACTGAACCGGATTTCTTATAGATCGTGTCATGGGTACGCATAGCATCTACCAAGCTAATGATTGCCTCTTGGGATAATGTCGGGCCATCGGGTAAGCGAATCTCCGACATCTCGTCCATCAAACCGCCAAACATGGTCCCTTGACCACAGCCCGTGGTGACCACCCTCTTACTGGTAAGAACGTCAATGTCAACCGTACTGCGCCGTGTTTTTACCGCCGCTGAATCCGTCTCCCAGTCCACCTGAATGCTCTCAATGTCATCAGGAGACTCAACCATGCGTTGATTTCGCAGATAACCCAGGACTAAAGCTTCTGGGGCGCTACCCAAAGTCATCAAGGTCACAATCTCACGCTTATCCAAGTAAATGGTCAGCGGACGCTCCCCAGGGATATGGGTTAACTTACGGCGCCCCATCTCATCCAATATCTCAACCTCGTGCACCACGGGCACGGAGGCATTTGACATCTGAATTATGGGCTCAACTGCCATAAAACGCTTTCTATAAATGGTACAGACCGAAGTTTATCGGCCTTTATTGATCGGCAACGGGGTATAACTTTAACTGCAGACTAAAATTAGTGCTGAATCAATACATTACAACTAGCATAATCGAACATTGCCCCTATTTAATTCCCTTATTTGAGTCCGCATTACATGAGTAACTCCCAGCGTCGCCTTCTTGTCACATCCGCTTTGCCATATGCCAATGGCCAGATTCATATCGGCCATCTGGTGGAATATGTTCAAACTGACATTTGGGTACGTTTTCAGCGCATGCGCGGACACGAGGTGCATTACGTCGGCGCCGACGATACCCATGGCACACCCATCATGTTGCGCGCTGAAAAAGAGGGTCTGACACCTAAAGAGCTCATTGCTAATGTTTGGAAAGAGCATAAGCGCGACTTTGATAACTTCCTTATCTCCTTCGATAACTACTACACCACTGATAGCCCAGAAAATGAAAAGCTTTCACAAAGTATTTATTTGAAATTACGTGATGCTGGCCTGATTGAAAAGCGTGCAATTGAACAAGCATATGATCCCGTGAAGGAAATGTTTCTTCCTGATCGCTTTATTAAAGGCGAGTGCCCTAAGTGTGGCGCAAAGGATCAATATGGTGACAACTGTGAAAAATGTGGCGCCACTTACTCACCCACCGACCTAAAGAATCCATTCTCAGTCGTTAGCGGCGCAACACCAATCAAAAAGATTTCTGATCACTACTTCTTTAAGCTATCTGATCCGCGTTGCGAAGAATTCTTACGTGAGTGGACGCAAGTTAAAACACCATTGCAGCCAGAAGCCCGTAACAAAATGAAGGAGTGGGTTGGTCAACCAGGGGATAGCAAACTGGGTGACTGGGACATCTCTCGCGATGCCCCCTACTTTGGCTTTGAGATCCCCGATGCGCCTGGCAAGTACTTCTACGTATGGCTTGACGCCCCGATTGGCTACTATGCCAGCTTCCTGAATTACTGCCAATCAAAAGGTCTGAATTTTGATGAGTGGGTTAAGCCGGATACCACTACCGAGCAATATCACTTCATCGGTAAAGATATTTTGTATTTCCACACACTCTTCTGGCCAGCTACTCTTCATTTCGCAGGCTACAGAACCCCTAGCAATGTTTTTGCTCATGGCTTCTTAACAGTGGATGGCGAAAAGATGAGTAAGTCGCGAGGCACTCTTATCTCAGCCAATAGCGTCATCGAATGTGGCTTTAATCCTGAGTGGTTCCGCTACTACTTTGCTACGAAGTTAAACGACAGCATGGAAGATTTGGATCTGAATTTGCAAGACTTTGTTGCGCGCGTCAATAGTGATCTCTTAGGTAAGTACATCAATATTGCAAGTCGTAGTGCTGGCTTTCTTGTTAAACGATTTGGCGGCGTAGTCTCTGATGAAGCGATGGATCATGCCTTGCTCAAAGAAATTGCCAGCTCAAATGAAAAAATTGCCGAGCTGTATGAGGGTCGCGAGTATGCAAAAGCGCTCCGCACGATCATGGAATTAGCGGACAAGGTCAATGGCTTTGTTGATGAAAACAAGCCCTGGGAAATTGCTAAGGACCCCGAACGTGAAGCTGAACTTCAACGTGTCTGTAGCATCACATTAGAAGCCTTCAGAATGCTCAGCCTTTATCTCAAGCCAGTGATTCCGCAAGTTGCGAATGGCGTTGAAGAATTCCTCTCGGTGCCACCGCAATCCTGGAGCGATATCAATACGCCGCTTTCGAGCAAAAACCCAATCCAGGCATATAAGCACCTCATGACCCGAGTGGAAGCCCCACAAATTGAGGCTTTGCTGGCGGCAAACTTGTAAAAAGGCCTCCAAAAACCACCTATAATGATGGTTGTGGTCCTCAAGTGACTTTTGGAATTAAATTTACTAAGTCATTGAATTTATTGAGTATTTTAGGAAATGCCATGGCAAGATATCAATCTGAATTTACCCAGTTCTTAAATGAACTGAAAACTGAGAAGCCAAGCCTCGAAGCTGACCAGCAAGCTGGTCGCGCCCTACTATGGGACAAAGAGCCATTAAGCGTTGAAGACCAGCGTCGCGCAAAAGCCGCTAAATTAAAACAACGCGCTTATGTCTATTCGAATGACTGACCCTAATTCTCAGCCCTTACCCGATTTAATTGATAGCACCCCTGCAGTAACCGATGGGATGTCTTCGGCTTTCGCCAAACTCTATGGCGAGCCACTCTTTAAGCTCCCGACTGATCTTTATATTCCACCAGATGCGCTAGAAGTTTTTCTAGAGGCCTTTGAAGGACCATTAGATCTATTGCTTTATCTCATTCGTAAACAGAACTTCAATGTACTGGATATTCCGATGGCACAGGTAACCCAGCAATACCTGAGCTACATCGATCAAATTCGTCATCACAATCTTGAGCTTGCTGCTGAGTATTTGCTCATGGCTGCCATGTTGATTGAAATTAAATCTCGCATGTTGCTGCCAATGAAAAAGGCAGATAGCGAAGAAGAAGTGGAAGATCCACGCGCAGAATTAGTGCGTCGCCTACTCGAGTACGAGCGCATGAAATTAGCTGCACAAGAATTAGATCAAATTCCACAGCATGGCCGCGACTTCCAAATCGCCCATGGCTATGTCGATACCACCGTTGCCATCACTTGGCCTGAAGTCAATTTAGATGATTTACAGATGGCTTGGCGTGACGTACTTCACCGCGCCAAACTCAATCAACACCACACCATTACTCGCGAAGAGCTATCCGTACGTGACTTTATGACGCGTATTTTGCGTCGCCTACAAAGCACGCGTTTTGTTGAGTTTGGTGAACTGTTTGAAGAGGCTATCAAGTCCGGGAAAGGCATTCCTGTTGTGATCGTGAACTTCATTGCAATGCTAGAGCTCTCTCGTGAAGCCTTGGTAGAGATTACCCAGGCAGAGCCCTATGCCCCTATCTACGTTCGGCTTGCCTACACACCAGTTGCATGAAAATCATTAGCGATATACAAGAATTACGCGATCACTTACGTGGTCAAAACCGCGCCTCTTTTGTACCAACGATGGGCAACTTGCATGAAGGTCACTTATCCCTCATGCGTCTTGCGCGCCAACATGGTGACCCGGTGGTGGCTAGTATTTTTGTTAATCGTCTTCAGTTTGGCCCCAATGAAGATTTTGATAGCTACCCTCGCACGATGCAAGATGACATTGAAAAGCTTGAGAGAGAAGGTGTCTATATCCTTTTTGCACCAACTGAACGTGACCTCTACCCTCAGCCACAAGAATATCGTGTAGATCCACCACATCAATTAGGCGATATCTTAGAGGGTGAGTTCCGTCCTGGATTCTTCAAGGGTGTTTGTACTGTTGTCTTGAAACTCTTTTCGTGCGTGCAACCAAAGGTGGCTGTGTTTGGGAAAAAGGATTACCAGCAATTGATGATTATTCGTCAAATGGCTAAACAATTTGCCCTGCCGGTCGATATTGTTCCTGGCGAAACGATTCGCGCTGAAGATGGTCTTGCACTCTCCTCACGCAATGGCTACTTGTCAACGCAAGAACGTGCCGAAGCACCTGAGCTGCAGAAAATACTGCAACAAGTGCGTCATCAGGTACTTGATTTAGGCGTACGAAATACCCAAGCACTAAGTGAAATTCAAAAGTTAGCTGAAAGCACGTTAACCAAACGTGGCTGGCAGCCTGACTACATTGCCATTCGTCAACAAACTGACTTAGCGCCACCCACTAATGAAAGCTTACAGGCTGGAGAGCCCTTGGTAATTCTCACTGCGGCTAAGCTGGGTAAAACACGTTTGATTGATAACTTAGAGATTTAATTTATTGGTCAAATAGTAATCTGCTCTACTTGCTATTTACCTGTTACACCAATAATGCTCTTCTCTATATTCAATAGAGGAGTGGGCTGAATTGAATTAGGCCCGCCATATGGTGAGTAATTCAAGGTAATCATCGCGACTGTTAACCAAGCAGCCATCATAAAGAGGGTGAGGCTGACGATTGCAGAAATTTTATTTGCACGATGAATTGCTGTTGTTGTTAATGCGGCAACAAAAGCTAAGCCAAAGCATATGTACCAACGAATAGGACTGCTATCCAGTTGCCCTAATTGAATACGCTTATTGTGGGCATTTGAAAGGGCTAATAAATTATCTACATAGCTCTTTCCCAATAATGGTGATACACAATGATTGTCTCGATGATTTTGAGTGCAGACAAAATCAGGGGCGTAAATAATCCCCATCAATTTCTGAATAATGGGATTAATTTGGGATGAGGCAACTCGATTCCGGCTACCAGTCCATTCCTCGTCGAGGGATGCCCTTAGGTACTCTTTTAATAAAACTTTAATTTCTTGCTGCTTAGCATTATTAACATCTGGTGCGTTGAGCATATTTTCGATTGAAGATACCTCAATTGAGAGCGCTTGCTTTGCATCTTCTTGCCGTGAAAATTGATGTAGCGAGATAAAACCAACCATAAAGAAGAATGCAATAGCTGGAAGCGAAACAAAGGGCCCAGAAATTGGCTGATTAGATAGCGGCGCAAAAATGCTAAATGAAAATATGATCTGATAGGCTAGCACCCCAATCAAAATGATCAATATAGTGACAGGCAGTATGGGTCCATAACTGTATTGGGTAATAATGTCCATCATGTCCCTGCCTAACTTCGCTAGATTAATTACCTAATTAGATAGTCCATATTAAATCAGGGTCTGCTGATTGAGATTACAGAGTAAAGAATTGCCCGACTTGTAGATTTAGCTCTTTAGCCAATTCGGCACCACTCACTTTACCTGCTGCACCTTTGGCCTTCAGCACCTCTATCTGTCCGCCGTGACAGGCGACAAAGAAAGAATCTAAGGTAATTTGCGTTACCTCGCCTGGCTTGCCTTTAACTGCACCAAAGGTAGCCACAACATGCTTATGGCAATCATAAATTTGTACTTTTTTTTCGCCAAATTTAGTCCAGGCACCTGGTGCAGGATTACATGCACGAATTAAGTTGTAGATCTGCCCAATGTGGCTCGCCCAATGAATTTGAGCAGCATTCACATCAAACCAACCTTCATAATTTGCCAGAGATTCATCCTGAGGGATCTCTTGATGCTTACCAGCCACCACCAAATCTGCAGCCTCTAGTAAAGCTTGAACGCCAATCGGGAAGAGATGATCAAAATAAATTTTTCCTAATGTGTCGTCAGGCCCGATCGCCACTTCTTTTTGCAAAATGACTTCGCCTTCGTCTAAACCATCAGAAGGACGGAAGATCGTGAGGCCAGTCTTTTCTTCTCCCAATGCAATCGCCCAATTAATCGCGCTAGGACCACGATATTTTGGAAGGAGTGATGGGTGATACTGAATAGTGCCGTGCTTAGGGATCTTGACTAACTCTTGAGGAACAAACTGCAGCACGTATGCCATGACACAGATATCCGCATTGCTATCGATCATGGCCTGTGCGGCCTCAGGGCCTTTGAGTGTCGAGAATTGCAAGGGCGTTAAGCCCCTTGCAATGGCGGCCTCTTTCAGAGCTTCGGGCTTGCTTGATTTCGGATTATCGGGCGGACAAAATACGGCTACGAGCTCATCGCCACGATCCAAAAAAGCCTCTAATGCAGCCTTACCGAAATCCGCACTTCCAATCAAAGCAACCCGCATCTTAGATCACCTTATCGTGACGAAGTGCAATTAAATCATCAGTTGAGTAGCCTAGCTCACTGAGAATCTCATCGGTATGCTCACCAAGTAATGGGGAGCGCGTCACATCCGTTGGGCTATCAGACATTTTGATTGGGTTACCCACTGTCAGGTACTTACCACGAATAGGATGATCGACTTCAACCACTGTGCCAGTAGCACGCAGTGCAGGCTCTTCAGCGATCTCTTTCATTGACAAAATCGGACCGCATGGAATGTCATATTTATTCAATATGTCCATGACTTCAAACTTAGTCTTGGTCATAGTCCATTTTTCAATCTCACCAAAGATTTCCATGAGGTGCGGCAAGCGTGCCATTGGGGATGCGAAACGCACATCTGTAATCCAATCTTCACGACCAATCACCTTACAGATAGCCTCCCAAACTGGCGCCTGAACAATGACGTACATATAGGCATTCGGGTCAGTTTCCCAGCCCTTACATTTCACAATCCAACCAGGCTGACCACCACCAGAAGCATTACCAGCGCGGGGTACAGCATCACCAAACTCACCATTAGGGTACTGTGGATACTCTTGCATTACGCCTACACGCTCTAAACGCTGTTGATCGCGTAATTTCACACGGCACAAGTTCAATACCGCATCTTGCATCGCAGCCAACACTTTTTGGCCACGTCCTGAGTGGGTACGTTGATAGAGCGCAGTCACGATTCCCAATGCCAAATGCAGACCAGTGCCACTGTCACCAATTTGTGCACCTGTAACCATAGGAGGGCCATCATCAAAACCCGTTGTGGATGCAGAACCACCAGCGCATTGCGCTACGTTTTCATATACCTTGCAATCTTCGTAGGGGCCAGGACCAAAACCTTTTACAGAGGCCATGATCATCATCGGATTCAATTCTTGAATACGCTCCCAAGAAAAACCCATGCGGTCTAAAGCACCAGGCGCAAAGTTCTCAACGAGAACATCGCACTCCTTAATGAGGCGCTCTAAGATTTCTTTCCCTTTTTGGGTTTTGGTATTGACGGTAATCGAACGCTTATTGTGATTCAGCATTGTGAAATACAAGCTGTCAGCATCCGGAATATCCCGCAACTGACCACGCGTCGCGTCACCTTCTCCTGATTTTTCTACCTTAATTACATCTGCCCCGAACCAAGCGAGTAACTGAGTACACGTAGGCCCTGACTGAACGTGCGTAAAGTCGAGGATTTTGACCCCTTCTAGTGCTTTTGCCATGATATAAGTCCTAATAAGAATGAAAATTTTGAATTGGGGCAATTTTACCAGCGGGGGATTGCGGCAAAAAAAGTGTGCCCAAATATTGGGCACAGACTCCAATAAACCCTTATTTTGACTATATAGGCTTAGGTTTGGGGATTTTCAAGCTCAGCCAAGCGCTTTTTTAAAGCCCGCTCCTCGGCAAAACGTTCGGTCTCATCCCGGATAACAGCAACCACTCCGCTAGCCTTGTGATTCTCATCAAACAACATACCTACAGTGAACGCAATGGAAAGCATATGACCATCTTTGTGTTTTGCTGGCACCTTCAAGACCGACGCCCCATAACGCGTAGTGCCCGTTTTCATCGATTGCATATAACCTTCATTATGTCGATGCAGCTGGCGCTCAGGCACGATGATGTCTAAAGTATTTCCCAATGCTTCTGCTTCAGTAAAACCAAAGATGCGTGTCGCCGCAGGATTCCATAAAACAATCTTTTCGTTCACATCAGAGACCACGACAGCATCGCCGATGTATTGAGATAGATGATCTAAATTCAACTTGTTACTCATATGACTCGTTTATGCATGCTTTTGCATCAATTAAAAAAGGCGCTCACTAGGAGCGCCTTAACTTAGTGCTACGTATTATTGTTATTAAACCGCTTTAGCTGTATGCAACTTAGCAATGTCATCAGCGCTGTAACCAAGATCAGACAACACTTCGTCAGTATGCTCACCCAATACTGGAGAAGGCTTCACTTCAATTTCCAGGTCTGAGAACTTGATTGGGCTACCGATTGTCAAATACTTACCACGTACTTTGTGATCAACTTCAACGATCGAACCGCTCTTACGCAAATCAGGAGAAGCAGCCAATTCTTTCATTGAGAGAACTGGAGCACATGGAATATCGAACTTACGGAGGATGTCCACAGCTTCGTACTTAGTCTTGTCTTTGAGCCAATCTTCAATCGTTGCGAAGATATCAAAAATCTTGTCTTGACGAGCTTCAGCAGTCATATATGCAGGATCAGTTGCCCACTCTGGTTTGCCCAAAGCTTTGGTAATTGGCTCCCATGCATGTCCTTGAATAGTGAAGTAGATGTAAGCATTGGGATCAGTTTCCCAGCCCTTACACTTCAATACCCAACCTGGCTGACCACCACCACCTGCATTACCGCCACGTGGCACTACGTCAGAGAATGTTCCGTGTGGATATTGTGGGTACTCTTCCAAGTAACCAACTTTGTCCAAACGTTGTTGATCGCGCAACTTCACGCGGCACAAGTTCAACACCGCATCTTGCATTGAGCAAGATACTTTTTGGCCTTTGCCAGTCTTTTGACGCTGCATCAAGGCTGTCAAAATACCAATTGCCAAGTGCATACCGGTATTAGAGTCGCCCAAAGCTGCAGCAGAGACAGTTGGAGGACCATCCCAGAAACCAGTTGTAGATGCTGCACCGCCAGCACACTGGGCAACGTTCTCATACACTTTTAAGTCTTCGTATGAGTGACCATCGCTGAAACCTTTAACGGAAGCCAAAATCATTTTTGGATTGAGTTCTTGAATACGCTTCCAAGAGAAACCCATGCGATCCAATGCGCCTGGACCAAAGTTCTCAACCATCACATCAGAAACCTTGATCATCTTCTCTAAAACTTCTTTACCTTCTGGAGTCTTTGTATCCAAAGTTAAAGAACGCTTGTTGCCGTTCAACATTGTGAAATACAAAGCGTCTGCGCCTGGAACATCGCGCAATTGGCTACGAGTGACGTCGCCAGAACCTGGGCGCTCGACCTTGATAACGTCTGCACCATAAAAGCCCAACAACTGAGTACATGCAGGACCTGCTTGTACGTGTGTGAAGTCAATAATACGGATACCATCTAATGGTTTAGTCATGTTTGTTTCTCCTTAAGTGTTTCTTATTTGCTTCTTAATTTAGTCTAAAAATATTAACTTTTTATTACTTCGTAATTTATTTCTTAGCAGCTGCAGTGGATGGATTTAGATTGGTTAAACGTCCACTCTCAGTACCTGCGGTTTCATCAATAACAGCATTGATGAGGGCTGGTTTACCGGCAGCAATTGCTTCTGTTAAGGCTGCTTCTAATTCTGCTGGGGTAGTCACGTAGTAACCCACTCCACCAAACGCTTCAATCATCTTGTCGTAACGGGCATCTTTCACAAACACAGTTGGTGCAACATCAGCACCGCCAGTTGGGTTCTTGTCAGTACCACGATAGACGCCATTGTTGTTAAATACGACCGTGGTAATTGGTAGGTTGTAACGGCAAATCGTTTCAAGCTCCATGCCACTGAATCCGAACGCGCTATCGCCTTCGACTGCTACGGTGGGCAAGCCGCTAGTAACAGCAGCGCCGATCGCGTAACCCATACCGATACCCATAATGCCCCAGGTACCTGAGTCAAAACGCTTACGTGGCTTGTACATATCTACGATGGCACGGCAATAGTCCAGCGTATTTGCGCCTTCGTTTACCAAGTTGATGTCTGGGTTCTTCTTGATCACATCACGAATCACACGCAATGCGCCATGGAAGTTCATTGGATTTGCTTCTTTAGCCAATGTTTCCGCCATCTTGGCCGTGTTCTTGTCTTTCTTCTCAGTGATTGCTGCAATCCATTCAGCGCTTGGCTTAGGAACAGCAGCGATACCCTTCAGCAATTCACCAACGCATGAACCGATATCACCAATCAATGGCGCATCAATTTGCACGTTGCTATCGACTTCATTTGCCTGAATATCAATCTGGATAAATTTCTTAGGATCTTTGCCCCATGTCTTACCTTTACCGTGAGCGAGCAACCAATTCAAACGCGCACCAACCAACATGACTGCATCGGCCTCGGCCAATACAAATGAACGCGCTGCAGAAGCAGACTGTGGGTGGTTATCAGGCAACAAGCCTTTAGCCATCGACATTGGTAAATAAGGAATGCCAGATTTTTCAATCAAAGCACGAATATCAGCATCAGCTTGAGCATAGGCAGCGCCCTTACCCAACAGAATCAACGGACGCTTAGCGTTCTTCAATACATTGAGTGCGCGCTCTACAGCATCTGCTGCTGGAATCTGACGTGGAACTGGGTCGATTACCTTGAAGATAGATTTCTTCGCTTCTTCAACTGGCATGGTTTGAGCCAACAACTGCGCAGGCAGGTCTAAGTACACGCCGCCTGGACGACCAGAAACTGCAGCGCGAATAGCACGAGCAAAACCAATACCGATATCTTCAATATGATTGATACGATAGGCTGCTTTGCAATAAGGCTTGGCTGCATTGAGCTGATCCATCTCTTCGTAGTCCCCCTGCTGCAAGTCAACGATTTCACGCTCACTTGAGCCCGAGATCAAAATCATTGGGAAACAGTTCACTGTGGCATTCGCAAGCGCTGTTAAGCCATTCAAAAATCCTGGAGCAGAAACAGTCATGCAGATACCAGGTTTTTGTGTCATGTAACCGGCAATGGCTGCAGCATTACCTGCGTGCTGCTCATGACGAAAACCAATAAAGCGCAAACCTTCAGCTTGAGCCAAACGACATAAGTCGGTAATTGGAATACCAACTAAACCAAAAATAGTATCGAGATCGTTTGCTTTGAGGGCATCAATTACAAGATGAAAGCCATCGGTTAATTGTGTGTTTTGAGTATCTGTAGTCATAGAAATTTTTTTATAAATTACAAAGGCTGTAGCAAGGACTGCATCCCTGTAACTTTGCTTTCGCTATTTGTCTCCAATTAAGTTATTTAACGCGTACCGGGTTTCAACCCAGCTTAGGCAGGAGTGAATATTAGGCTCGAGGGGTGGCTTGATCATTGACTTCGGTCAATTTCCCCCAAATCCAGCCCCATAAAGGGAAAAAGCTTAGATAAAAAGCTCTTTATGCTTCGTTTTGAGGCGACTCAAAGTCTCGGGGGAGAGATTTAGATAGGCTGCCAGCTCCTTTTTTGGGAGGAGCTCAAATAGGTTCTCGTATTTACGCAAGAAACGCTCTACCCGGCCGGGGGCATCCAACATATGCAGGGTAATGGTATGAGCCATGATCTCGCTCATGAGGCGCATGACCTCAAACTCGAAGCTTTCCTTGAGCAGCTTATGCTCTTCAAGAAACTCCGCCCATTTTTTGAGGGGCATCCTGGCTACACGGGTCTTGGTAACACAAGCAATACTGTAGGGGGCTGCCGTTTTCAGGCGCCACGCCGCATAACTCGTTTCAATATCTTTTTCAATAGCAAAGCGCAAAATCATCTCTTTGGCATCGGGGCTAGAAACAATGCGCTTCAAAATACCGTCAAGGACAAAGTACTGCTCCATCTGATGATCACCCTGGTGCAGGAGAATCTCTGATTTCTTAAGGTCTGATATCTCTAGATGGCGCTCTAAATCAGCCATGGCTACCGGATCCAAGCTTTTAAGCACTGAGTTTTGGCTTAGCTGTAAACGAATCAGATTTTTTTCGGGGTGCTTATCTAATACTGTCATGAATCCTTAATCCTATAGCTTCTATTGTAGGCTTTTTAAGAATCCCTAGATAAAATATTGCATCGCAACAAAATAGTGCTAACGCCTCAGATTTTCATACACCTTGATTCAAGTTGAGATAGTTAATGAGCTCAAACTCACCGAAGCCGATAACTTGCTTAGGCCAGTCATCCATATCACTCAAGACCCCAGAGTTGCTTTGTGACAAAAAATGGAGTGCCTTTATAACACCCGCATGAGTAATCAAAATCAATTGATCAGCATCTCTAAGTTCGTACAGTATTGATTTAACTCTATCAATAAATCCGCATACAGACTCCTTGCCACCAAAAAAATAATTTGGAAATTCTTGGACCCATATATCAATTTCAGTCTTGGGAATATCACTCCAAAACAGCCCCTCCCAAATACCAAAATTGAATTCATTCAATCTACTATCGCTATGAATAGTGGCTTCAGGCCTAAATCTATGTATGGCTTTTGCCAAATCCAGAGATCGAATCAGGCTTGAGCAATAAATTGGCAAGCCCTTTGGCAGCTGACTAGAAATAGCTTGGGCCAAGACATCCAATTGTGATCTATCAATCTCAAGGTCAAGTTGTCCGTAGCAAACACCGTTAGCTACAAGAGGTTTGGGGTGGCGAACGGCCCAAATTTTCATAAGGCTAGCGACGGAGGAATAAGTAATAGGCCCAAATAAAAACCTATTTCTGTGGCTTGCTGAATGGCGCCCAAAACATCGCCATTAACGCCACCCAACTTGATATGAACTATCCTTATTATTAGCAATAAAACAACTGTGCTCGCAACAATACCTCCAACCCATACCCAACTTGTATAACAAAAATAAATTATTAAAAATAAAATTGCAGACCACAGAGTGCCAATCATGAAGATAGTAAGACGTGGGCCAGTAAACATCGCCACCGATTTAGAAAAAACTTTATCACCAGAGTAAGGTAGCCATGTCATGGCAACTAATACTAAAAATCTGGAAAGAATACTTGCTGCAACAATAGCAAAAAATGTGAGTGATAAACTGACTTGTGCAAGGACGGATAAGAAAATAAATTTACCTAAGATAGTAAGAGTTAGCGCCACCGAACCATAGGTACCAACTCTAGAATCTTTCATAATTTCGAGAGCCTTTTCTCGAGTAAAGGCGCCGCCCAAGCCGTCGACTAAATCTGCCAACCCATCCTCATGCAAAGCCCCAGTTATCAGTATTGACACAACAATAGTCATGAAGATGGCAATCCAATAGTTGCCTGCATAATTTGGCAAGAGCTCTATAAATATAAAGAATATTGTTGCGGAAAATAATCCTACTAGAGCTCCAATCAAAGGCAAGTAAGCAGAGCTTCGAGCCAAATGTGCATCGCTAAATCCCACCCAATGAGCCAAATTCCCAGTAATTGGGATTCTGGTGAAGAACTGAAGTGCTAATAGGAAGTGGCGTATTGAGTTCACGATAAAGAGATTATGACTTGCGAGAAACGCCAGCAGATTCAAAACTGGCCATCTCATTCAGGATTAAGCAAGCAGATTGAATTAGCGGCCAAGCAAGCATTGCGCCAGACCCTTCCCCCAACCTAAGTCCCAAATCAATTAGCGGCTTAGCTTTCAGTCTATCAAGCATCAATACATGACCTTTTTCCCCGGATTGGTGAGTAAAGATGCAATAGTCCAATACGGCACTATCAATCTTAGAAGCTACCAATACGGCAGAGCTCACAATAAAACCGTCCACTAGGATTACTCTTTTCTCAGCTGCCGCTTTGAAAATAGAGCCCACCATGGTGGCAATTTCGAAACCACCTAATGCAGCCAAGACCTCAAAGGGATCATTTACGTGATGATGACGATCCAGGGCCTCAGAGAGCACTTGTACTTTTCGCTTAATTGCTTCAGTGTCCAAACCAGTTCCAGCACCAGCACACAAGGTAATGTCAATATTCTCCAGTTTTGAAAATAACAAAGAAGCTGCAGAGGTATTGCCTATCCCCATTTCACCAAGTATCAGCACATTACCTGGTAGCTCCGCAACAATTTGCATGCCAATTGCAATACATTGAATCACCTGAGAACATGACATTGCTGATCCCGCAGATGAATCTGCAGTTCCTTTGCCCACCTTTTTGATCAATAGCCTGTCTCTAGGCTCAAAATCGTGATTAACCCCACAATCAATCACTGTCATATTGATTTGATGTTGGCGGGCCAAAACACTTACAGCCGCACCATCAGCTAAGAAATTCTCAACCATTTCCCACGTCACATCACTCGGAAATGCAGATACCCCCCTAGCTACAATGCCATGGTCACCCGCATAAACAACAAGTTGAGGTTTAATTAACTTTGGCTCTGAAGTTTGTTGAATCTGGCCAATCCTAATGGCCAAATCCTCAAGACGCCCCAGAGAGCCAACAGGCTTGGTCTTATTGTTTATCTTTTTTTGTAGTTCAACTAACAATTCGGAATCTTTAATAGACCCAATTTTAGGTAAGGTTATGTTCATCAGATCCTATTTAATAAGGGTTTCAAAGTAATCAGGATCAACCGTAATACTTTGCTGGAGATGTAGTGCTAGACCATCAAAAATAGAATGCAAATGAGTAAAATTACTTCCAAATAGGGCTTGAATGACATTCTCATTTTCAAATAAGCCATGCAAATAAATCCCCAGAACATTTCCCCGTGCATTAATCCAAGCGCAGTTTGGGAGCAACTCAATTACAGCATTGGAAACTTTATCAATTTCCATTATTTCTGTTTTGCCATGATGAATTTCATAGCCAGAAACATTAAGAAAAGATAAAGGCTTCCAAAGACCGGGCACAGATGTGAATCTTATTTCGGATTTTTTGACAAGCTTATCTTTCTCAAAGCATGTTTTTATTGGCAGTAGTTGAATCCCCTCGCCTGCCCCATCAATACAGTAAGGGTCCTCTAATAAGTAGCCTAACATTTGTAGCCCACCGCAAATTCCTAAAATAGATTTACCTGCACTGGAGTGAGCAAAAATATACCTATCAAGATTTTGTTTTTTTAGCCAATCTAAATCTGAACTAGTATGCTTTGAACCAGGCAAGATAATTAAATCCACATCCCTTATATCAGAGGAGCCCCGGACCCAGATTAAATTAATATTAGAGATATTTTTTAGGGCCTGAAATTCATCTAAGTTACTGATGTGGGGATAAACAACTATTGCAATACTGAAAGTAGCATGGATCCGGTCAATGAAATGCGCATCAAATACTCCATCCTCCTCAGGTAAGCCATGATTAGGTAACATGGGTACTACTGCAACAACTGGAACTCCACATAGCTCTCTTAACTTCTCAGGTCCTGGCGATAGTAAATTGGTGTCACCCCTAAATTTATTTAACAGAAAACCTGAAATCAGAGATTGATTTTCTTCTCCAAGCAGCATCCAAGTACCATAGAGATGAGCAAATGCTCCTCCGCGGTCAATATCTGAGACTATCACACAGCGTGCACCCACATAACGTGCGACTCTCATATTCACGATATCGCTAGGCATCAAATTAATTTCAGCAGGTGATCCAGCGCCCTCAATGACGACAATATCGTTTCTTTCGATTAACCAATCTAATGAGGATTTTATAGAGGGCCAGACCTGTTCCGATCTCTCTCTCCATGGAACCTGTGACAGCTCTTGATTTACTTTGCCTAATAGAATGACCTGACTTTTATTATCAGCTTCTGGTTTAAGTAGTACTGGATTCATTTGAACAATAGGTTCTGCATTTGCAGCTAACGCCTGAAAATATTGAGCAGATCCAATTTCTCCCTGTTGATTCCCAATACCAACTACACGAGCATTGTTACTCATATTTTGGGCCTTAAAAGGTGCTACTTTATATCCAAGCTGAGCATACATACGACACAAAGCTGTAGTAATCCAGCTTTTTCCGGCCCCACTTGAAGTCCCCAACACCATGATGCACTTAGCTGTCATTTCTCCCCAATCGATATGACGGCATCTAATAATTTATCTTGTATCACAGGTGGCATAACAGCCATTCGAAAGTGATCAGCCAAACCAAAGGAGTTTGTATCACGTAATTTAACGCCATGACCTCTTAATTGTGATTGGAATTTAGATACATTTTTCTTCTGTGGATTGACGCAAAAGAAATTGCCAACACTATGCAAAGGTAACCAACCCATCTTTTTACACACATCAATCTGCCTAACTTTCCAGTCTCGCAACGTATCCAGAGACGCATTTAGCCAAACTTCAGATCGAGTGTCTGCCCATATAGACAACATAGCCACTCCATGCGCACCCAAAACCCATGAACTTGTCATGGCATTCAATTCGTGAATTATTTTTTGTGAATTTATAGGGGCAATAATGTATGCGCCTCTGATTCCAGTCATACCCAAGGACTTATTGGGCGACCACATCTGCCACACAGAATCTAATTGTGACTGATTTAATGCTAAATGACCTTCTAGCCTTAAGGGCTCATAAGCAAGATCTAAGACCGTAATTTGCTCAGACCCTAATGAGGTAATAAGCGTTTGTATATCAGCAAGGGGTCGACCAAGAGGGCTCGATGGGTCACAAAGCCAGATTAATTTAGCCTCCATAATATTTTTTGTGCCTTCAAGATTCCAAACAATTGCTGCATTTTGATAATCTCCATAGCAATATTCAGGTTGCCAAACCTTTGCTGGGGAATGCATTTTGCCCTCAAAAGACTGCCTTGCTACATATGCAGATACTCGAAAAATAAATTCACTTGCACTCCCTGCAATCAATACTCGCTCTGGATCAACTTGATGCCTAGTTGCTAAAAGTTGGCGTAATTCAACATATTCTGGGTCGGGGTAACATTGAAAATTTGATTGATGAATTGCGCTTAGTATGAAATCTGGAGTACCCACGCTATTTGCATTGCTAGAAAAATCATAAGAAGGCACCCCTTCACTGTCAGGCCCTCCATGAATACGTTTAGAAAGAGCTATACGGCCCGTATTATTCAAAAAGAACCTCTATCAATAATAGGCAGCAGATCAAAGAAATAAGCAGAATGATCTTATTGCCAATATGACAAGCAGCTTTGATATCACCAGCATTTGGCACCCTACCCGAAGGATTTAATTCGTAAACTCCAGACTTACTTAACTTGAGCCCCAATACCAATGCCATGGCACCCATAGGCCATCCACCATTTGGTGATGGAGTCTTTCTTGATTCGTTCAGCAAAGCCCTAAAACGAAATATCCTGCCAATGAAAAAGATTAGCAGGGCTGTTAAGACCGCAGGAATCCATGACAAAACATCATCTACTTTTGCAGCAAACTTTCCAAACCACTCCCAGTAGAATCCATTTCTAGTGGATCTATATCCCCACATAGCATCAGCAGTATTTGTAAACCGATACAGCGCAGCCGCAGGTAGGCCGCCAATAATAAACCAAAATAATGGCGCAATCACAGAGTCATTTAAATTTTCAGAAAGAGTTTCAATAGCACTTTCACGAACCTGTATAACAGTCAATAATTCAACATTACGACTCACCAATCGACTTACCTGCTCTCTTCCACAATCCAAGGAATCATCTAATGCAAAGGAGACTGCCAATACTTCATTCCTTAACATGCGCCAGGAAAGAAGAGAACTCAAAATGATGCCCGTTAGAAAGCTGTCAAGATAGAAATTAAAGGAATTAAATATCCAAACAAAGCAGCCTACAGTAGCGATAGTGATTATTGCGCCCAATGTCCAAAGCAAAGTCCCTTTTAAAAAATACAAGGACGATCTTTTGAAGCATTTTTCAGCATAAGTGGGGGCGAAATTAACTGCAGCCCAGTTTAAGAAAACTCCCATGGCAATTACGGGATGAAGATAATTTGGAGGTTCGCCATAAAACCAATCAACAGCTAGTGCAATCACTATGGAAAGAGCAATAAATTGGATGGCAGATTGATCCATATCGTTAATCAAGAAAGCAAGACTTGGCCGCCCCTAATCTTCAATGCCTCGCTGTGCAGGTATACCCGCATTAAATGCATGCTTAATTTTTGTCATTTCAGTTACCGTATCAGCGATTTCAACAATCTCTTGCGGACACCTTCTTCCAGTAAGACAGACATGAACTTCTTTTGGACGATCCCGAAGAGTTTTCAATACCTCATTCAAGTCTAACCAGCCATAAATCAATGGGTAGGTAATTTCATCCAGGACTACTAAAAAATAATCGCCCGAAAGAATCGCTTGTTTAGCTTTATCCCAACCATCTCTAGCTAATTTGCCTGAGTTATCAAGATCCTTGCTCTTCCAACTAAAACCATCCCCCAATCCTTCGATCGTAATTCCAATGGCTTCGAAGGCTCGATGCTCGCCAAATCTTGCTGTAGGAACCTTCATAAACTGATAAACCTTTACCTTTTTGCCGCGACCATGAGCGCGAATAGCCAAGCCTAAGGCTGCGGTACTTTTTCCTTTTCCATCACCGGTATTGACAATGATTAATCCTCGTCGCTCTCCTTCAGCTTTGTCATACGGCTTCTCTGTAGGTGGAATTTCAATTTCCATAAATTATGCTTTCCCTTGGCTATTTATTTAGCATTATTCAAATAAAACAACAAAATCATTCATCAGCGGATAAATCTTTATCCTATGATCAAAGACTTTTTCAATGTCTCGATGTAAATCTAAATCTTGACTTGAACTTCGATTGATTACCTTACCTTTATCCATAATGACGATGTCATCAGAATGAAGTGCAAAGGAAATTTCATGTAAGACTGTGATAACAGTTTTATTGCTGTTAACTAATTCCCTGATTAAATTCAGGCAATCCGCCTGGTGGGGAGGATCAAGATTATTCAGCGGCTCATCCATCATCAAAATCTGAGCATCAACAGCTAGGGCTCGTGCTATCAAAACTCGCTGACGCTCACCTCCAGAAAGCTCCTCTACGGACCTTTCTACCCAAGCCTCTGCTTGCACTTGCTTTAGCGCATTCAATACAGCAAAATGATCTTCTTTAGATGGGCTACCAATCCATGACTGATAAGGGAGTCTGCCAAGCATCACTAAATCATAAACAGACATATCTCCATTAATCACCTCACTCTGACCTAGCCAAGAGATTAGCCTTGCTCTTGATTTTGTAGATAGGTCCTGAATATCATGCTCAAATACCGCCGTCTTATAGGGCCCTTGAATGAGTCCAGCAAGGACGCGCAATAAAGTGGACTTTCCGGCACCATTAGGCCCAACAATAGATGTCCATTTGCCTCGCGAGATCTCTAGACTAACTTGATCAACCGCAGTAATTGTGCCTAGATTTACTGAAGCATTCTCAACTCGTATGGCGCTACATTGATTGGGCGTGGGACTCATTGAAACCCCCTAACTTTTGCGCTATACATCAGCCAGAGTAAATATCCCCCGCCTAACACCGCAGTTAAAACACCAACGGGCAATTCTTGAGGGGCTATTAAATATCGGGACAATACATCCGCCGCAAGCAAGACCAATCCGCCCATCATTGCAGAAAGCAATAACAATCTTGAATGATTAACACGGATGAGTGAACGCACGAGATGAGGGGAAACTAAACCCACAAATGCCACTAGGCCAACCTGTGCAACCGCAGCTCCCGTGGCCAAAGAAATCACTCCAATTAAAGCAATTCGCGTAAGGTCCAATTTCAAGCCTAAACTTACTGCTGTTGTCTCGCCTAAAACAAGACCATCTAATACTTTACTCAATAAAACTCCAGTAATCAGAGAAATAAGCAATGCACCGAACATCACGAAACATGCATTCCAGCCCACAAATCCTGTGGAGCCAAGAAGGAATGCCTGCATTGCCTGCAAAATTTCCGGCGACATTAAGGTCACAATAGAACTCATTGCACCAAATATGACGCCTACAATGACCCCCGATAAGAGTAAGCGCAAGGAATTTTGTACCCCCCTTGCAAGTATTAAAGTTAAGAGTACAGCAACTACAGCGCCAATAAAAGCAGCGCCCGTCAAACCGAGGCGCACTAGCCAATATGTTGCGAAAGGACTACCGCCAAAGAGCATCAGACTGATAGCCACTGCAAAAGAGGCACCAGAAGCGCTACCCAATAAATAAGGATCAGCTAAAGGATTTCTAAATAATCCTTGCGCTATTGCGCCTGTCAAACCGAGTAACGCTCCTGCTAAAAAAGCCCCAATCGACCTAGGCAAGCGAATTTCCCAAATTATTTTGGCTGCTACTGGATCGGTAAAAGAGTTAATTATTGTTTTTAGTCCTGTACTACCTACAGCAACCCCACACAAAATGAGCGCTAAGCCCAAGCCGAGCAATAACAGGAGACAAACCACAAAGGCTCTAGATGTTGATTTTTTATCTAAGATCATGAGATCAATATCAATGAGTTTGTCGTAGAAATTTTTTGCTAGACAAGCAATCGACTATTGCCATAGCACCCTCAGCCATTCTTGGACCAGGACGAATGATGACATCTGCATCGCTCTCCTTAAAAACACATACATTCCCGTTTTTTATTGCGTCTAATTGAGCCCATCCTGGACGATCATTCATGCCAATATAATTTCGATCGCCCACCATAATCACATCGGGATTTAAGCTCACAACAAATTCAGGGCTAATTTTTGGAAAAGGGCCTAACGAGGCCGGCATAATATTTACTAACCCTAGGCGTCCCAATGTTTCACCGATGAAAGAGTTGGGGCCAGCAGCGTACGGTGCGCGATTAACCTCAAAGTAAACCTTCGCTTTAGCAACACCAGGCGGCAATAATTTAGATGCTTTTTCAACGCCCAAATCAATATCATCCCAAATTTTTTGCGCATCTCTTTTTGGTACTCCCAGTATTAAGGCTAACTTTTCAATAGTTCTCCTCACATCTGCGTAGCTCTTGGAATCAAGAGAAAATACTGGGATCCCCAAACTTTTCATACGCTCGCTAGCCCTAGGGGATGATCCCACCAAAACTAAGTCTGGATTTAAAGAAATAATTGCTTCAATATTTGGATCCAGACCACCACCCAATTTTGGCAGATTTGTAATACTTTTAGGCCAATTTGAATAGCGATCAACTCCAATTAGCTGAGCGCATCTCCCTAAAATACATACACTCTCTGTAATAGAGGGAAGCATACTCACAATCCTTTTTGGCGGCTCTTTGAACTGCAGTATTTGACCATGATCATCAATCACCTCATAGGCAAAAGATGAGCTCACAAAAAGTAATGCGAGACATGAGTATATGAATTTCATTATCCCCCCTTAATCATGAGAGGCACTCCCGCAACCATCAAAGTAACTTGATCACAAATTTTCGCGATTCTTTGATTTAAGATTCCGAGCTCATCTACGAATTGCCGTGTCTCACGACCCATTGGGGTAACGCCCATACTAATTTCGTTACTAACAAATATTACGGGGCCTGGAGCGCTTTTTACAGAATCAAGGAGGTCGCTTATAGCTGCTGTGACATTTTCAGATCCAATGGCAGCCAATTTTGGATGGGGCATTAGTAAGTTAGTTAGCCAAATGGTTAAGCAGTCGATCACAATTAAGTGGTTAACGGTTGACTGTTCCCCAATCACCCTACCAAGATGAATTGGCTCCTCTATTAATTGCATGGTAGGAATTTTTTGAGCGCGATCGTATTGATGTCTTTTGATTTTTGAGCACATTTCATCATCAAGGGCTTGAGCAGTAGCAACTAGTACAGCAGTTCTAGCGGAAGACCCGACCAACCACTCTTTGGTCAAAACTTCTGCACGAGCTGACTTTCCACTCTTCTGACCTCCCACGATGAGATGAGATCCCATTAATAAGTTAGCGCTCATAACTTATTTTTCGGAAGGAAAAGTGATGCTGTTGCTTCGTAATTTGATGAGAACCAAGCATGGAAATAGCTTGCCCTGATCGATCCACTTTGATAGAGCGCCTCACCAGGAGTATCACTATTCATTTTTTTTGAGGCATATTGACTCACCGGCATATCCGTGTCACAAACCGAGTAATGGAAAGTGTGCCCACGCAAAATGCCATGCTCAAACTCCATAAATTGAGCGCCCAATCCACCTAATTTTCTCTGCATGAGGATGGATCCCTTTAGAAATCCCCACATTGGATGACTAACTCCATCTGGCGATATTAATTGTTCAAATAAGCACATCATTCCACCGCATTCAGCCCATATTGGAGTATCTTGTTCAATTAGCTCCCCCAGACTATTGCGCATAGAAATATTGGTATAAAGGCGATCTAGATGAAGCTCGGGATATCCGCCCGGAAGCCAAAGAGCATCGCACTTAGGGGCCCGTTCATCATTTAACAGGGAAAAAAAGGTGAGGTCTGCTCCTAATTTTTTTAATGCTTCAAGATTGGCTTCGTAAATAAAGCAGAAAGCCTCATCTCTAGCAATGGCAATGGTTTTCCCCGACAACAAAGGCTTAATTAATTTATCGTTATCTGGCTTTTCAAATTTAACATTCCATTTTTTAAAATCTTCAATAGACATGCTAGCTAGGGTCGTTTTTTCCAAAGCATCAGCGAAGGCATCAACTCTTTGCAAACCATCCTCGAGCTCATTTGTTATAACTAATCCCAAATGCCTCTCGGGAATCTCTAGATCAGATTTATGAAATACCGCGCCATTCCAATCCTCAATGTCTCGGATAGCAGACTTGAGCATTTGCGCATGACCATCTGAAGCTACACGATTTGCTAAAACACCTGCCCACGGCAACTCTTCTTGATATGTTTTTAGCCCATGGGCTAGCGCCCCAAAGGTACCCGCCATCGAACTTGCGTCTATAACGGTCAGGACTGGTATTTGAAAATGGATAGCGAGCTGAGCAGCACTGGGCTCCCCATCATATAAACCCATTGCACCTTCAATCAAAATTAAGTCAGATTCCTTTGCGGCTGTATATAGACTATTTCTACAATAATCCTCGCCAGTCATCCACATATCCAACTGATAAACAGGTTGACTACTAGCTATGCTTAGCCAATATGGATCAATAAAATCAGGACCATACTTAAAGACCCGAATTTTCATACCTCTACGGGCAAGTAAGCGTGCAATTCCACAAGTAATAGTCGTTTTTCCCTGACCAGAGGCTGGCGCAGAAATCAGAATGGCAGGACATACTTGAGTGGAATACATCTGAATTTATTTTCCGGAATACTTCAGGCCAACAAACACGTTAGATCCTGGAGTAAGGTATCCATATGACAATTGATATTGGGCATTAAATACGTTATTCCATTTGGCGAATACAGACCATTCAGGAGTAAGCTCATGACTGGCATATAAGTTCATCAATCCATACCCCCCCAAGGCTTGAGTATTGGATGCATTTGCATAACGAACTCCTGCTAGAGTTAAATTCACTCCTAAATCAGTTTTGACAAGACGATAGTCTGCGCCGATATTTGCAGTATTTTTTGCCCTATATGGCAGTTGAAGTCCTGTCCCCGTATTAATTGCATTCATTAAGTCATAGGAAGCTCGCAGGGTGATAGCCTCCAGACGAGCATTTCCTCCAAATGAGCCCCCTGTAATACGAGTTTTTGCAAAATTAGTTGGGCAGTACCCGCTTGATTGAAAATTACATGGCAAAGGAATGATCAAATTTTGAATTTGATTTTGATAGCCAACAACATGAAGATCATACGCCTTACCCTCGTAATGAATGCCTCCCTCAACGTTTTTATTGGTTTCAGGCTGAAGATTTGGGTTCCCATACCCAGGATAGTACAAATCATTAAAAGTTGGGGCACGAAATCCCGTTCCGTAATTGATATTTGCCCTAAGCTCCTTGGTGAAAAAATAGCCGTAAGCAATGCTACCGGTGCTCTGTGAACCATAATTAGAGATGGCATCATTTCTCAGAGCAGCTGTTACCAAGTTGGAGCCGCGCTTTAGTTGATATGAGGCCGCCACTGAATCGGTAGTTCTACTTGTATTTAAACTCGTATTATTTGATAAGCCAGTGACGCTTTTTGAATAATTCGCATTGACATACTGTATTCGACGCTCACCCAAGACTTGAAGAATGTCATCCCCTAGTCGGATATCGTTTTGCCATAAAAAATCATTTTGTGGTGTATTGATTGGGTCATTTGCAGCGCTTGTAATGCTTTGCGCATTATTTGTTGAGTTTGAAATCTGTAAAAGACTTTGCCAATTTTGCGTAATCTTATTTTTTGAGTATATAGATCCAACAAATAAATTGCCTACCTGCTGGTTCATTTCAGGGACTCTGTATACCCCGCTGTATCCCGGATACTGGTAAGTATCACGTGTTGCTAAAACCTTAAGTCCAAATTCTTGTCCAGGCGCCCAATCTTGTGAGAGCTGACTCATTAATCCCTCACGCGTATACGCAGAAGAGCTATTTGGGTAACGCTTATAGGAGGGATTGTTACTTGCAACCGTATTAAATCCAGCCGAATTTTCTTGGCTTACCCCCAACGAATATCTTATTTTATTAACGTCATCCGTTGAGCCCGAAATACTTGCATTATTAATTGTTGTTCCGTAACTACCATATCCAGATGACGCTGAGAATTGAGTTGGTCCTTCACCTTTTTTAGTAAAAATTTGAATCACGCCACCCAATGCATCGGCACCATAGAAAGTGCTTTGTGGGCCAAAAATAATCTCAATATGATCTATAAGAGCAACTGGAATAGTGCTCCAAACTGCACCACCTAATGTTGATGATTCGGTGCGCACTCCATCAATCAGCACAAGTGCCTGATTATTAGCCGAGCCTCGTAAATAGACGCTCGCCAATCCGCCACTTCCGCCGTAGGTTTGAATTTGTACGCCTCTTTGTTGCTGAAGCAACTCTGGCAAACTTGATTGCACAGCGCGTGCTATCTCTTCAGGACCAATATAGTCATAGTCAGCAAGCACATCGTTTGAAGGAACGCCATATCTTGTAGCAGTCACAATAATTGGCTTAACTGCATCAGCAATACTATCAACCGAGACTGATTGTGCAAATAATGACTCAGAAATGACTAGGCCAACGCTTGATAAAAAAGCAAGTACTTTTAAGTAAGTTTTCATGAAAAATCCAGGTAAAGCCGCCACCCAACTCTCCCCGTTGGATCGCTTAAAAGGAAAACAGAACTAAACCTAGATGCGTCAATTCATGCCCTAAATACGATCTCGAACATTACACTGGCACACGAAAATCCTCGTTCGTATTTCCAACCTGTTGAAGCCGGTATCCGGGCTAATGAGTATCAGAATTTAACCTTCCCAAACATGACTGTTCAGTGGTACTGAAATTCCTGCACCAAAAGTGCACTCACTTACCGTTGCGGGGACAGCATGGTGGCTCCTAAGAGCTCCAATTTCCCGTTTAACTATCTTTCTAAATCGAAAGATGAGCACTATCAACACCTTGAGTGTAACTTAAATGCTATTAAATTCCGCTTAAAAATTATGCTGAATCTTCCAGGCCTTTTTGGAGGCGTACACAGGTAGCATCGCAAAAAGGCTGTTTAGAAGTTTGTTTGCAGCCACAAAAATAGACTTTTTTGCACTCGAAAGCGGAGAATTTGACTGGCTGGAAGCCTGTATCAAGATGAGAATTATCACAATATGGTTGAGTTTGACTTTTGCCGCAACCGCACCATGCATAAACATTACGAGCATCAATTTCACTAAAAAATGGACCTAATTGTGCGATTTTTGCCTTCACTGTACCCTTTGTGCTTAATTAATCTAGATTATTATCCATTCATTTTAGTGAACCCTGTAACTTGGACACAGGATTCACTCTCACGTTTTACACGGCTACAATGCCAATATGAGTGAGCTAAACCCATTTCCCCTAGGCAACAACAGCACCGACCTCGATGCAGTGAATGCATCCATAAAGCGGTTGGCAGAAAAAGTTCAGTTAATTACTGAAGCTGTTAACCAACTTCATCAAAATCGCACCCATCTCGAGGGCAAGATTGATGATGCGCAAAAACGCATTCAACATATCTTGAGTCGCCTGCCTGAACAAAGCGATGGACGCCAACTCAATTTACTTGGTGAAGCAATTCCACCTAACAACCCTGAGGACGACAGTGAGCCAACAACGCATTGAAGTAACACTCGCCGGCCAAAAAATCACTTTAGCCACCAGCACTGAACACGAACCCCTATTGCGTGCCGCATGCGTATTAGTCGATGAGCAAATTAAATTGGCTATTAGTGGTGGCAATCGCAGTATTGAACGTGCGAGCATGATGGCAGCACTAAAAATTGCGGGTGACCTGATTAAATTACAAAATAATTCAACGCAATCAAGCACTACTTCAAATGTCAGCCCGGATGAGCTTGCTCGTCTTCAAGCAGAAATCCGCACATTAGAAGACCAAGTCGATAGCTTGATGCAAACCCTTTCCCTGCCTGGTTCGCCAAGGCCAATAGTTCCTTGAACCGATGCGCAAGCATCCGGAACGATCTTTACCTTGCGGGCGTGAGCGTTTTGGAGGTTCACAGTGCCAGCCTCGAGCTGGTCACTCCCTGAGCCACTTAATGCACCCAAAGCAGAGTAGCCGTTCCACCTTGAACCTTAGGGTTCAGGATGACGGCCTAGCGGCTAAGGCGGGGAATTCATGTTACTAAGTGATATTGCCATGCTATTGCTGTGTGGCAGTATCTCTGGATTTTTAGCAGGACTACTAGGCATTGGGGGCGGCATGATTTTGGTGCCCTTCATGATTTTAGTTTTTAATCATCTCCACTTTGATCAAAGTGTGATCGTCCACATGGCGATTGCCTCAGGCATGGCCACGATTCTTTTTACAACCACCTCAGCAATTTGGGCTCATCACAAACATGGCTCGATCGATTGGAATTTGGTGAAGATGCTCAGCCCTGGCTTAGTCATTGGCAGCTTATTTGGTGGCAGTGAACTTTTTGAAGCGCTGAATACCTCCTGGCTCTCACTCTTCTTTGCCGTCTTTATCGTGTACACCTCAATCCAAATGATTCTTAATAAGAAACCTCAACCCGGCAGGGAACTTCCTGACTCAGTTGGCTTAGTTTCTTTTGGGGTGTTCGCGGGCACTTTGTCTAGCCTACTGGGTGCTGGTGGTGCATTTATTACCGTACCCTTCATGCTTTGGTGCAATGTAAAACCGCACGTTGCCATGGCTAGCTCATCTGGCTTAGGCCTCCCAATTGCTGCTGCTGCGACCATTGGCTATATGTATGGCAGTTGGGGTCATCCCAATCTTCCGCCGGGCTCATTAGGATTTGTCTATGTACCAGCAGTAGCGTGCATTGTTGCTGTGAGCGTTTTTACAGCACCCTTAGGCGCAAAAATGGCACGTAAACTCAATGTAGGTCAACTAAAACGCATCTTTGGTGTGATGCTGTTTTTCCTTGCAGCCTTCATGTTTAATGAAAGCCGCAAGGCATTTGGTTTCTAAATACGATTACTTCGTATATTGCTGACGCAAAATATTCTTTTGCACTTTACCCATCGCATTGCGAGGTAAGTCAGAAACGATTTCTAAACGCTTCGGAATCTTGAAATTGGCAATCTGTGATTTCAAGCTTGCAATCATCGCCTCAGCATTGAGCTTAGCTCCCGCCTTCGGAACGACTAAAGCCATCACTGCTTCACCAAAATCTGGATGTGGGATACCAATCACGGCACTCTCATCAACACCATCCATATCATCAATAAAGCCTTCAATTTCTTTTGGATAAACGTTGTATCCACCAGAAATAATCAGATCCTTGCTACGCCCAACAATACAGAGATAGTCTTTTGGTGCTTTGCCGCCGTTGGCATCGCCACCCCAGCGACCAACGTCGCCCGTTTTAAACCAACCATCTTTGGTAAATTCTTCTGCCGTCTTTTCCGGCATACGCCAGTAACCCTTAAAGACATTTGGGCCCTTAACTTCAATGCTGCCGATTTCGTTAACCTTACAGGGCTTGCCATCTTCACCAACAACACGGACTTTTACACCTGGCAGAGGCAATCCAACTGAGCCACCAACGCGACTTCCTTTGTAAGGATTCGAAACCAGCATCACAGTTTCACTCATACCGTAACGCTCAAGGATGGGCTGGCCAATGACTTCTTTAAACGTGTTAAATGTTTCTGTTAACAGAGGTGCAGAGCCAGAAATAAACAAGCGCATATTGCGGGCCACCTGCTTAGTGAAACCTTTGTCAGCCAAGAGGCGAACATAGAAAGTTGGCACACCCATCATCACCGTAGATTGAGGCATATGCTTTAAGAGTTGCGCCGTATCTAAGCGTGGCAGCCAAATCATCTTGCTACCATTAATCAAGGCACCATGAGCCGCTACGAACAAGCCATGCACGTGGAAAATTGGCAAGGCATGCAAGAGCACATCACCTTTTTTCCAAGCCCAGAACTTCTGTAAAACCTGAGCATTACTTCCGAGATTTTGATGCGTTAGCATAGCACCCTTGCTGCGGCCGGTAGTACCAGAGGTATACAAAATTGCTGCAAGATCATCATCTTTTGCAGGTACAGTTTTAAATTGATCGCTCAAATGACCAGCGCGCTCTAATAAACTTCCCGTGCGGTTTTCGTCCAGGGTAAATACATGCTTAGTACCAGCTTTGAATGCCACTTTAGATACCCAAGAGAAGTTCTTGCTACTGCAAACCACGACTGCAGGTTCAGCATTCTCAAGAAAGTACTGGATCTCAGCGGCTTGATACGCCGTATTGAGAGGGAGGTACACATAACCCGCACGAATCGTAGCCAGGTAAAGAAAAAGGGCTTCGGGTGACTTCTCAACCTGAACCGCTACCCTTGAACCTTTAGGAAGTTTGAGGCTTTTAAGCAGGTTGGCCAACTTTGCAGTGGCCCGCTCTAGATCCTCCCACGAGTAATACAAACCGTCGTGCGTTTCTAGAGCACATGCTTTCTTGTCTTTTGGAAAACCTTTTTCCAATAAGGAATATAAATTCATTAGAGCCTCAAACCAAACTTAATCGTATTTAAAAATTACTGAATTGTTAATCTAACTTGGCGCCAGAAGCCTTAGCTACTACAGCCCAACGTTTGATATCTGCATTGATAAATTTAGCAAATGCATCGCCACTTAGATTGGGTGTATCAGAACCGTTATTAGTCCAAATACTTTTGAGCTCAGGATTATTAATTGCCTTGAGCACTTCAGCAGTCATCTTGTCGATGATGGGCTGTGGAGTACCTTTAGGAGCAAATAAACCATACCAAGTTGATACTTCATATCCAACTAAACCTGCCTCAGCAGCGGTTGGAACATTTGGAAAGCCTGGCGCACGCTTCTGTGAAGCCACTGCTAAAGCAACGATGGCCCCATTTTTAATTTGTGGCGCAGATGATCCCAAGCCATCAAACTCAATATCCACCTGGCCAGCGATCAAGTCTTGCATCGCAGGACCTGCTCCACGGTAAGGAATGTGGGTAATAAAGGTTTTAGTCAGCATCTTAAATTGCTCACCAGCCAAGTGATGGGAAGACCCATTTCCGGCAGAGGCGTAATTAAACTTGCCTGGGTACTTTTTCAGGAGCGCAATAAACTCTTTTAAATCTTTAACTTGGACATTTTTAGGATTCACCACAATGACTTGTGGTGGATTTGCAATCATGGCAATAGGAACAAAACTCTTTTCAATGTCGTAATCTAAATTGGGGTACATTGCGGGCGCAATCGCATGATGGGCTGCACCGACAAAAAAGGTGTATCCATCAGGAGCTGCCTTAGCTGCTATCGAAGCACCGAGAGTGCCACCTGCGCCACCACGGTTATCAATAATGATCTGCTTACCCATCTGCTTTGTTAATTGAGCCGCCAAAGGACGGGCAAAAGCATCTGTTCCACCGCCTGCTGGGAACGGCACCACAAATGTAATTGGTTTAGTTGGCCATTCTTGAGCGATTGCCATTAATGGGCTAGCACATAAAATTAATAGTGCTTTTTTAAGTAATCCATTCAAGCTTGCTTGCTTAGTCATCACTGTCTCCTCCATTTGCCATTTTTCTTGGCTTGTTTATCTACTATCGGTCTTTTAAGGCCTGTATCAATTTAAAGCATTTTACGGCGTATCAGAACAACTGCTGCCAAACATATCTAAACTGCATTTAAAACGTCATTAGGCGCCCTACCCCACGTGAATAATCAATTTCACCACGCGTAAAGCGCTCGTGGTTCTCCTCCACAGCAGAGAGATCGTAGAGATAGTTCACCATGAGTGAAGCAGACTGACGCAAGCCTTTGCGAGACAAATCACCGGCCCAATTAATTTGATGTAAACGAGCACCATTACCTAAGTGAAACTTCGCTACAGGGTTACCATTTCTTCCAGCAGATCCCAAGCCCAAATAAATACTCGCCAAGCACATTAAGGCAGATTTTTCTTTTGCGCTTGCATTGTCAGGATGCCAACCAGCACCCAAACGCTCTGTCCAGGAGCGATTATTGAATTCTAAGATTTGGAGTGCTTGATCACGCGCCGTCCGAATAGCTGGCTTTAATTGCGCTCCTGATTTTTGATCTCCAATATCAGCACCTGCTGCAATCCAGTCCACAAAACCTGGAATCGGTGATAGCGTGACAAAAGTCTTCAGACTAGGAAATTCCGCATGCAACTGCTCCGCCACACGCTTGATTAAGAAATTACCCATGGATACGCCACGCAGTCCAGGCTCGCAATTGCTAATGGAATAAAAAGCGGCTACCTTATATTGAGACGCTTGATGCATCGTCTCTGCTTTTTTATCTACCAACGGTGTAATTACCGCCGGGATATCTGGCAGGAGAGCAACTTCAACAAATATCAGCGGCTCATGAGGCAATTGCGGATGAAAAAATGCAAAGCAACGACGATCAGGCTGCAGACGGCGGCGCAAGTCATCCCATCCATCAATGGCATGAACTGCCTCGTGTTGAATTAATTTTTCAAGCACCTCTGCAGGGGATTTCCAATCCACCCGATGCATCTTCAAAAACCCCGGATTAAACCAGGAAGACAGCAAGTGGCGCAAATCAAAATCCACGGCCGTTAACTCGGGTTGCTTTTCTAATAACTGTAAAAGATCTCGACGCATCTCCACTAAAGCAGCAGTGCCATTACTGGCTCGGTTCAGGCGACGAAATAATTCTTGTCTTGGTGGCTCAGTAACGCGCTGCAATTTAATGTAATTGCGAGCATTTGCTTCTGCAGAGAAATGTTGAGCCGCTGTCATCACTGCTGCTGGATCAGGATTGAGCTTCCCAAATAAAAAAGTAAAGAATTTAGCGTGCTGATCTTTGGATAACTTCCGATAGTTATTGATCACATCATCTGCCATGCTGACCGCATTAGATTCTCCGCGTTCAGAAATGAGGCGATTTACCGCCCCCGTGAGACGCGAAAAATAGCGGGCTTTTGCGAGCTTTTCAAGCATGGTTTTCTTTCAAAGAAAGGGAGGCGTGGTGAATCATTGATCGATCAATGATAGCGATAGTTCAAAAAACTTGCATGAAGCGATCGAGCTAGAACCTAGGCAGTTGCAGGCTCAGATTCAGATGACTAACTTGGATTACTAAGAAATTAGACTGATTTAGATTTAAAAGCCGTCATTAAATACACCCCAAAGATGATCATAGGGACACATAGCCACTGACCCATGGATAGGCCAAGACCTAAAAGCCCCAGAAAGGCATCAGGTTCACGCGCATATTCGGCTAAAAAGCGGCAGACGCCATAGCCGAGCAGGAATAGGCCTGAAACTTGCCCAACGCGACGCGGCTTACTCGAATAGACCCACAATACCAAGCCCAGCAATATGCCCTCACCGAGGAATTGATAAATCTGTGAAGGATGGCGCGGAATCGTATCAACCAAGGGAAATACCATCGCCCAAGGCAAATCGGTAGGTCTTCCCCAAAGCTCGCCATTAATGAAATTTCCGAGACGTCCAAATGCCAAACCAAAGGGGACCAAGGGCGCCACTAGATCACCGACTACAAAAAAAGTAGTGTGTCGCTTACGGGCAAACCAATAGAGTGCAAGCAAGACACCCAATAATCCACCATGAAAAGACATCCCGCCTTCCCAGATTTTGAGAATATCTAGAGGATGTGAAAGATAGTGCCCCGGCATATAAAACAAGGCGTAACCAATTCGACCTCCTAAGACCACGCCCAACACGCCAGCAAATAATAAATCTTCAAGATCTTTATAAGTCCACCCTAATGCTTGATAGCGTGGCGCCCGAATACGCAATCTACCCAACAATAAGAACTGTGCAAAGGCGAGTAGATACATCAATCCATACCAATGAATCGCAAAGGATCCAATGCGGATAGCTGCGGGATCAATCTGAGGGTGAATCAGCATTAGGCGCTCTTAGATTGATCGAAGTTATGTAACTCATGCCCAAGATCTCGATAGGCCTTGTATCGCTCACGGCCAGCTAGACGCTCTGCTTCATTCACAGTGACGACCTCAACGATTCTGGGAAAGCGCTCTACTAAAGCTGCAACATCCTTGGGCATACGCATACCTAAATGAATCATGACGTCTGCATGCGGAATCTGTAGCAAGGCAGGCGAAGCAAAATCATCAGTCAAAACAATCGGGGTTTCTGCGGCAGCCTCATCATCAATAAAACAATGGGGTAAAAAATCAGGACCACTAAAAGTCCACAGCAATTCATCTAATTTTTTGAGATCCACTATCTCGCCCACCATCACAATTTGACGGACTGGCTGCCCATTAGCTGTACCGCTCCAAATGCGACGAGTTAATCGACAGGCATATTGGAGTTTGTCAGCAACATTACTATGAAAATCGATACGGGCCATGATGAGTGAACTAAGTGACCTATCCTAATCTTAACTTTGCTCAAGCAAGTAATTCAGTAGCAATGGAACTGGCCGGCCTGTAGATCCTTTTGCCGCACCACTCTTCCATGCCGTGCCTGCGATATCTAAATGAGCCCATTTATATTTCTCAGTAAAACGAGATAAGAAGCAGGCTGCAGTCACGCTTCCAGCTGGACGACCACCAATATTGGCGACGTCAGCAAAATTGGATTTGAGCTGCTCGTGGTATGCCGCATCCAGAGGGAGACGCCACACAGTATCTAAAGAAGCATTACCAGCTTTAGTTAAAGCGTTTACAAGGCCTTCATCATCTGAAAATAAGCCGCTATGCACATGTCCCAAAGCAATAATGCAAGCACCTGTTAAGGTAGCAACATCAATTACTGCCTTTGGTTTAAAGCGCTCAACATAGGTTAAGGCATCACACAAAATCAGACGGCCTTCAGCGTCAGTATTGAGCACCTCAATAGTCTGGCCAGACATGCTTTTCACAATATCGCCAGGACGAGTTGCCCTACCGGACGGCATATTCTCGCAAGTAGGCACAACACCAATCACATTTTTTTTCAACTTCATCAAAGCGGCGGCATACATTGTTCCAATTACAGATGCGGCACCGCACATGTCGTACTTCATTTCATCCATGGCTTCACCAGGCTTCAGTGAGATACCGCCTGTATCAAAAGTAATCCCTTTGCCAACCAAAACAATGGGGGCCTCATTTGCCTTACCGCCTTGATGACGCATCACAATAAATTGTGGTGGCGTGTCAGAACCTTTAGCCACTGATAAGAATGAGCCCATGCCTAAAGCTTCAATTTGCTTAAGACCCAAGACTTCTACTTTTAGGCTTGCCTTCTTCGCAAGACCTTGAGCCGCTTTTCCTAAATACGTTGGCGTGCAAATATTCGGCGGCAGGTTTCCTAAATCTTTCGCCAGATTCATCCCTTCAACCATGGCAATGCCTTGTGCTACTGCATCCTTGATCTCTTTACTGCAAGCATCATTACCCGCAAATACCAAATGCTTAAAAGTATCTGGATGGTCTTTAGCTTTAAATTTCATGGCCGGTTGACGAACACCGAAGCGATAAGCCTGATCACCTGCATATTGAATGGTCAGTCGTACTTCATCAGCAATGAGATTTACTTGATGCATTAAAGAAAAGCTCGGTACAAACCACAGTGCATTCTCAATTGAATTTCCGCTGAGTACTTTTAAGGCAGCGCGCGCAATCTTTGAATAGGAGAGCAAAGTACGGTCGCTCACATGATGCGCATCTCCCAAACCAACCAACAAGACCCGTTTTGCCTTCACTCCACTAGCAGCCCAAGATTTTTCAGCTCTGAGTACACAAATTGAAGCAGGTTTGGCATCCAGATCGCCAAGTACATTGGCATGGGTGACCGAACCGCCCAATAGTTGATCGAGCTCAGTCAAATAGCTAGACTTGGCTTTAGCTGCTTTAGCTCCCCCAAAACCATCTAGATCAGCCTTTGAATATGCCAGCACCAAACAATCGGTGTTATGGGCTAAGAGGCTTTTGAGGCTAGGTTTAAGCGATTTTTGGCTCTCAAGGTCAGCTTGAGGGAAAATCTTGGTACTGAATTGAATTGTCATAATTTAACGCGTTATTAATAAGTAAATTCAAGAGGAAAAAGGATATTTATCCATTATCCTCCGACATGAAGATGAACATCGCTAACAGCCTCAATATAAGCCATTTACTAGCCTAGAATCCTGCCAAACACCAAGCCGATCACAGTCCATGATTTTTAAACGAGCCCTTCGCCGCGAACTCAGTTTTACTACTGGTGGCGTCTTCTTGGTGCTAGTGACAATCATGATTACCTCTTTGGTGATTCGTATCTTGGGATTTGCGGCCAATGGCGCAGTCAACCCTGAAGATGCCATTGTTTTAATCGCCCTTGCAACGCTGGGGTATTTAGCCGTTTTGCTCACGGTGTCACTTTTTGTCGCAACCCTAATCGTCTTGGTACGTTGGTACAAAGACTCAGAAATGATTGTGTGGTTTGCAAGCGGCCTGAGTGTGACTAGTCTCATTAGACCCATACTGCAGTTTGCCATTCCCCTCATCATCATCATTGCGCTCTTAGCACTCTTCGTATGGCCATGGGCTAATCGCGAATCCACTCTCATTAGTCAACGCTTTCAACAGCGCGATGATGTATCTATGGTGACTGCCGGACAATTTAAAGAATCCGCCAAAGCTGAGCGCGTCTTTTTTATCGAAGAGTTAGATATTGATAAAAGCGAAGTTAAAAATATCTTTGTAGCTGACAATAAAAATGGGCGTCTTAGTATTGCAGTAGCCTCTACAGGCTATATTCAAAATAGCGAAGGTGGGGAGAAATCGATCGTTCTAAATAATGGGCGTCGCTATGAAGGCAACCCTACTGAACCCAACTTTAGAATTTTGGAATTTAACGAGTACACCACCAAGATCCGCAGCAAGGATGCGATGGCACCCGCTCCTCGAGATCGAGAAAAAACTATCACTGAGCTACTGAATGACCCAAACCCCAAAGCAGAAAACCAAAATCTTGGTGAGTTATTGTGGCGCATTGGCCTCCCACTCATGGCTCTAGGCTTGGTTTTAATTGCCATTCCCTTGGCTTATGTCAATCCAAGACTTGGCAGCTATACAGCCATGTTCTATGCGGTATTAATCTATCTCATTTATAGCAACCTTCTCAACCTGATGCAGAACTATGTATCGCAGGGCAAGATCAATGTAATGCTAGGTGTGTGGCCAATCCACTTACTCGCCCTACTGATTGCTACCGCCTTGATACGCAATCGTATTAATCCATCCCTTAAGTGGTGGCGCCGGCAATTACCTGCGGCATTTGGAAAAAATCAAGCGTCATGATAAAACTGTTTTTTCCTTACGTCTTTGAGCGGTATTTAGCCAAGCAAATTTACGCTGCGTTTGGTTTTATTTTGTTTGCTCTGGTGGCGCTATTTTTATTCTTTGATATCTTAAGTGAGCTTGGTTCAGTACAAGGCCAATACACCCTACCCTTAGCACTGCTTCACGTTCTTCTCAAGGCGCCTAGCCGTATCTCCGAAATTATTCCGATTGCTAGCTTAATCGGCAGTATTTATGTATTTGCCATGTTGGCAAGCCAATCCGAATTTACGATTTTGCGAATCGCCGGATTAGACGTAAAGCGGGGTTTGATTACGCTTGTCAAAATAGCAATCCCATTAATTGCGCTTACTTTAGTCATGAGTGAATGGGTGGGCCCTTACTCTGAAGCGAAATCAGATCAAATTCGGATGAAAGCCCTAGGCTCATCCTTTTCTTCGCAATTTAGAACCGGTGTATGGGTCAAAGACCGCTTACGTGATGAGAATGGTGCCGGTGACGTGAGACCCGGGGTGCGCTATGTCAACGTTGGCAAGATCGACAAAGACAATGAAATTCGCAACATTCGAATGTATGAGTTTGATAATGTTTTCCACTTACTCAGCATCCGCATGGCTGCCTCGGGACTGTTTGATGAAACAGGACATTGGGTGCTCAATGATGTTACGGAAACGCGCTTTAAGGAAATCAAGCAATCGGATCCTTTGAATCCAGCCTTCAGCTCCGAAACGATTAAGCGCCCAACAGTGACACTGTTATCAGATGTCACTCCTCAGATTCTGAATGTCTTGCTCATCAGCCCAGAAAAAATGTCCATCGTTAGTCTAGGGCGCTTTATCAATCACCTCCGTGAAAATAAACAAGATACACAGCGCCACTCGATCGCCTTCTGGAAAAAAGTGATTTACCCATTCATTATTTTTGTGATGCTGACATTGGCACTGCCTTTTGCTTATCTCAAGGTACGTGCTGGTGGGGTTGGCATAAAAGTATTTGGCGGCATCATGCTTGGCATGAGTTTTCAGCTATTTAATTCCCTGTTTTCAAATGTGGGACTTTTGGGATCGTGGCCAGCCCTCCTGACCGCACTAACGCCCCCGCTTCTCTACTTCTTCCTGGCTTTAGTCGGATTGCGCTGGGTTTCTAAGGCTTAATACCCAAAAATCATTTAGAATTTAGTTCCTATATCGCTATTGATATATAGACAGGAATTCTCATGAATATTCACCAATTCCGCTTTGTGCGCGAAGCAGTTCGACAGAACTTTAATCTCACGACGGCTGCAAAGGCCTTGTTTACCTCTCAACCAGGCGTGTCTAAAGCCATTATTGAGCTTGAAGACGAATTAGGGGTTGAGATCTTCCGTCGTCACGGTAAGCGCATCCGCTCCCTAACTGAGCCAGGTAAACGTATATTGAGCTCCATTGAGCGTATTTTGGATGAAGTCGAGACCCTCAAGCGAGTCGGCAAAGATTTCGCCAGTCAAGATCAAGGTAACTTTGTCATTGCTACAACCCACACCCAAGCGCGCTATGCCCTGCCTAAAGTACTCACTGAATTTACCAAGCGCTTTCCGAAAGTGCGCGTCAGTATTCAGCAAGGTAGCCCTGGTCAAATTGCTGAGCTACTCATTCATGATCGTGCTGACATTGCAATTGCAACCGAAGGTATTGCAAATACTCCAGGTGTCTTGGCATTGCCGGGCTTCCAATGGCAGCACGTACTGATGGTGCCTTTGAGTCATCCCCTATTGAATCAAGCCACCATTACCTTAGAAGAAATCGCCAAGTATCCAGTCATCACTTATGACAAAGCATTTGCTGGGCGTAGCAAGATTGATGCCGCTTTTGCACAACGCAGTTTGAGTCCCGACATCATCCTCGAAGCAATTGATGCGGATGTAATTAAAACCTATGTTGAAGTTGGCATGGGTGTTGGTATCGTCGCCGGAATTGCCTACGATGCAGACAAAGATCGCAATCTCAAAGTGATTCCAGTGGGTCACTTATTTGGCAACAATGTGACCCATCTTGGAGTAAAGCAAGGCGCTTATCTGCGCTCCTTTGTCTATACCTTCATTGAACTCTTCTCCCCAACGCTCACTAAGAAAATTGTGGAGCAGGCTATGAATAATGAGTCGGAGACTTACGAAATTTAACTCGGCAGCTCATCAGCCTACTTCATGGTAATCTGAAAAATATTCGCCAATAAAACGCTTTTAAACCCCAACAAATATTACATATGAAAAATCATTTTCTCTCCATCCTTAAAGTCGGCATTGCTTGCTTCATCACTTTGACTTCTATTCATGGTCAAGCCCAAACAAGCTATCCCAACAAACCCATCAAACTGGTCGTGCCTTTTCCTCCAGGTGGCTTGATTGATAACGTTGCCCGTCTGATCACCCCAGCACTTTCAGCTGAATTAGGACAAACCATTGTTGTAGAAAACAAACCTGGTGCTGGTGGCAATTTAGGCGCCGCCGAAGTAGCCAAAGCAACACCGGATGGCTATACCTTGTTGATGGCTTCACCACCTCTATCGATTAGCCCTGCACTCTATAAGAATTTGCCATACAACCCAAGCAGCATTGAACCGATCGCCATCTTTGGTCAACTGCCTAATGTGTTGCTTGTTAATCCAGACTCTGGGATTAATTCTGTTGCTGAGCTAGTGAAGCGCGCCAAGGCAAATCCTGGAAAAATGAACTACGCCTCTAATGGCAACGGCACTTCATTGAACTTAAGTGCAGAAATGCTGAAGAGTCAGGCTGGCATTTATGTAGTGCATATTCCCTATCGTGGCTCGGCCTTAGCAAACGTGGCTTTAGTCTCTAAGGACGTGGATTTCATGTTTGACAATCTCCCGCCTGCCCTTGGTTTGATTAAAGGCAACAAGTTAAAAGCTTTGGCTGTCACTACCAGCACACGCAATCCAGCACTTCCCCAAGTTCCCACAATGCAAGAAGCAGGCTTTCCAAACTTCCAAGTTGCAGCCTATTTCGGAATTGCAGCTCCTAAGGGACTGCCTCAAGACATTGTTTCTAAACTACAAAATAGTATTCAGAAAGCAGTTGCCCAAAAAGAAGTGACTGACTCTCTTGTGAAGCTAGGAGCTACCGTAGATTTTATGAACGCCACTAAGTCAGCAGAATTTATTAAAGCGGATTCGCAGAGATGGCAAAAAGTAGTTGACTACGCCAAAATTGAATTAGATTGAGGCAGTAAGAAAACTACCAGCGCGCTGCAAAGACAGTGCGCAATTGGGAGAGCTGCTCTTCTGTGAGAGGTTCCACAGAACCCTGTTTCATTTGCCACAGTTTGGCAGTCTCTTCCAACTCTTCAAGAGTAGCCATCGCCGCCGTAGGCGAACTATTCCAAACATAAGGACCTAAACGCGAGAGCATGAGTGCCCTGATAGGCGCTCTCATTGCTCCGTAATGCGCAATCGCATCTTTGACTGGTTCTAGAACAGCCACATCCCCAGGCCGCATATAAGGCATCACGGGCACGTGCCCTACCTTCATTACAAAATACGGTGTTATTGGCGGCAAGAGCTCTGGGTACTTATCAGTACCTTGAACTACAGACTGCTGGCCCAAAGTTAAAGCAACGCAATGCGTGCTATGTGTATGAATAATGCATGAGGTATCGGCATCAAACGCCTCGGCCGCCTGATAGATGGCCGCATGTAAGGCCATCGTTTTACTCGCCTTATCTCCGCTTACCTGCTGTCCTTGTAAATCAATCTTGGCCAATTGAGTAGGCTCCAAGAAACCTAGACAAGCATCTGTTGGCGTGATCAGAAATCCATCTTTGAGACGCACGCTGATATTGCCAGCAGTTGCATGCACATAAGATCTTTCAAATAAACTTTTTCCGACTCGACAAATTTCTGCTCGTGCAAATTGTTCTTCTGTCATATTCTGTTTCACAGCTTAGAAAATGCTTTTGTAAAAAAATCGTCCGTGCCAAAGTTACCCGACTTTAAGGCGAGATGAAGTGATTGACCCTTTCCATGCGCATAACACCAAGGCACACCAGGATCAATTTGTGGGCCAATCTGCATCTGATCTACTCCTAACTCACGCACACAGGCGCCTGAGGTTTCACCACCCGCTACGAGAAGCTGCCCCACCCCTAAACTCACTAGACCGTGAGCAATACTGGCGAGCATATTCTCAATTGCACTGCCCGCCTCTTGGGTTCCCAGCTGAGCTTGAATTGCTCTTATCTCATCAGGCTTAGCCGTTGAATAAATTAATACGGAGCCATTAGGCAAGAGTGGTTTTGCCCAGGCCAAGATTTTGGACTGAATTTCACTTGCTGATTGAGATAACAGCTCCAATGGATTGATGGCATATGCAGCCCCACCTTGTTGCTTAAAGTGCGCCACTTGACGATTCGTTGCCTCAGAGCAGCTTCCAGAAATAATCGCTTTGTAACCGGATGCCGGTGGTAGAACACTAGTTTCTGGGCGGGCGAGCAAGCCAAAGTTTCCCGGTAGACCAATAGCCACTCCTGAACCAGCCGTAAGCAAAGGCAAATTCTTGAAAGCGGGAGCAATGCGATACAAATCTTCATTTGAAACTGCATCAACAATCGCGATGCTGATATTTTGAGCGCGCAATTCAGCGATCCGATCGGTAACTGCTTGTGCGCCTGCTAAAACGGATTGGTATGAAATTAAACCAACCTTCTTTTTGCACTGAGCTTGAAGTACCCGTACCAAATTGGAATCCGTCATCGGGGTTAAGGGATGATCGCGCATTCCCGACTCACTCAATAGAACATCACCTACGAATAGGTGGCCCTTAAAAACGCTGCGTCCATTATCTGGAAAGGCTGGAGTAGCAATTGTGAAGTCGGTATTTAGGGCACCCATGAGGGCCTCGGTCACTGGACCGATATTTCCCTTAGGGGTGCTATCAAAGGTGGAGCAATACTTAAAATAAATCTGTTGGGCACCTTGTGCGCGTAACCAATCAAGGGCCTCTAAGGATTGGGTGATAGCCTCTTCTGGCTCAAGATTGCGCGATTTCAAAGCCACTACAACTGCATCAACATCTTGATCCAAGCCACGCTGTGGAACACCAATCGTTTGTACAACACGCATACCATTACGAACCAAGTTATTGGCTAAATCAGTTGCTCCCGTAAAGTCATCTGCAATGCAGCCCAGAAGAATACTCACTTCGATGCTTTCGGCAACTCAATGCCAGGGAAAATTTTGATCACTGCACTGTCGTCTTCTTTTGCAAAGCCTGCAGTGGAAGCTTGCATAAACATTTGATGAGCAGTCGAAGAGAGCGGCAGTGGAAATTTACTGGCTCGCGCCATATCCAATACGATGCCCAAATCCTTCACAAAAATATCTACCGCTGAAAGTGGTTTGTAGTCGCCAGCAAGCACATGCGCCATCCGATTTTCAAACATCCAGCTATTGCCTGCGCTATGGGTAATGACTTCATAGAGGGCATTAGCATCTACACCCTCTCTCAAGCCTAAAGCCATTGCCTCAGCAGCAGCGGCAATATGAACACCTGCTAACAATTGGTTGATTACCTTAACCTTGCTACCAATACCAGCACGATCCCCCAGGCGGTATACGGTTCCAGACATTGCATTAAGAATATCGTTGACCTTGTCATAGGCTTGCGCGCTCGCTGAAGTCATCATCGTCATTTCACCACTAGCGGCCTTAGCTGCACCACCTGAAATAGGAGCATCTACGTACAAAATCCCTTTTTCAGCCAAGCGTGACTCAAACGCAATAGAAATATTGGGATCAACGGTAGAACACATGATGAAAACACTACCGGGTTTTAAACTGTCCACCAGGCCAGGTGCATCTGGAGATCCAAAGAGCACTGCCTCTGTTTGAGCAGCATTCACCACTACCGAAACAACCACATCACAAAGTGAACCAAGTTCCTTTAGTGATGAACAGGCTGTACCGCCATCTTTTACAAATTGCTGAGATACCTCAGGTCGAACATCAAGAACATATAAATCAAATTTCGCTCGTCGCAGAGATCCAGCCATTCCTGAACCCATGGCACCGAGACCAATTAAACCAACTTTTTTCATGATGTGATCTTTTGGAGATTGCTGCTTGTTATTGTGCGAAGCACAGAGTGGCAACAATCATAGCAAAAGGAGGCTTTGGGGGTAGGCCATCTGATTCATCAAGATAGCCAAATATGGTGCCTCGGGGCGGACTCGAACCGCCACGCCTTGCGGCACCGGATTTTGAGTCCGGCACGTCTACCAATTCCATCACCGAGGCAGGTGTTTGCAGTGGAAATTCTGCGTACTTTAGTGCTTAGATCCTACTAAGACATGAGAGTGTAACAAAAAATGGGTACCTATCTCCTCCCTTTGCCCTAGAACCCCTTAAAATGAGGTCTTCTAGCCAAATTATTAAAAGGACTTATCCGCATGGCCGGCCACTCAAAATGGGCCAATATTCAGCACCGCAAAGGTCGTCAAGACGAGAAACGCGGCAAGATTTGGACCAAACTCATTAAAGAAATTACCGTTGCAGCCAAACTTGGTGGTGGCGATATCGCAACCAACCCCCGTTTACGTCTGGCAATTGATAAAGCCAAAGACGCCAATATGCCCAATGACAATGTGCAAAGAGCGATTCAAAGAGGAACTGGTTCGCTTGAAGGCGTGAATTACGAAGAGATTCGTTATGAGGGTTATGGCATTAACGGCGCTGCAGTAATTGTGGATTGTTTAACCGATAACCGCACTCGTACTGTTGCTGAAGTGCGTCATGCATTTAATAAAAATGGCGGCAACATGGGAACCGAAGGTTCAGTTGCATTTTTATTTAAACATTGCGGTCAAATGTTATTTGCACCTGGCGCGAATGAAGATCAATTAATGGAAGTCGCTTTAGATGCAGGCGCTGAAGACGTCATTACTCATGATGATGGCTCTCTTGAAGTCTTAACCCCTGTGCCGGATTTTGCCAAAGTACAGGATGCCATTGCCAATGCAGGATTGAAGGCTGAGCTTGCTACGGTTGCGATGCGCCCCGAAACTGAAATTGCCTTAGAAGGTGATCAAGCGGAGAGTATGCAAAAACTATTGGATGCGCTAGAGAACTTGGATGATGTCCAAGAAGTCTTCACCAATGCAGCGCTGTAAATCCTCTGTATATCGAAACTTTTAATACGCGCCCTTTTAACACTTACCCATAATTAATATAGACAGCTTGTTATGAAAATTCTACTGATCGGATCTGGCGGACGTGAACACGCACTGGCATGGAAGCTTGCCCAATCTCCTCAGGTACAAACTGTATATGTAGCACCAGGTAATGGTGGTACAGCTACAGCCAAGCAAGCAGCTGCAGGCATTGAAAACCTACCCATTTCTGGCCTACAAGAACTCGCTGATTTTGCGAAGCGTGAAAAAATTCATTTAACTGTTGTTGGCCCAGAAGCCCCGCTTGCTGCCGGTATCGTTGACGTGTTCCGCAATAATGGCCTCAGAATTTTTGGACCAACCCAATTGGCCGCGCAACTGGAATCTTCAAAAGATTTTTCTAAAGCCTTCATGAAGCGTCATGGCATCCCTACAGCGGATTACCAAACCTTTTCAAATGCACTAGAAGCACACGCCTATATTGATGCCAAAGGTGCGCCGATTGTGATTAAGGCTGATGGCTTAGCAGCAGGTAAAGGTGTAGTTGTTGCAATGAGCCTAGAAGAGGCACATGCCGCAGTCGATATGATGCTTGCCGACAATAAATTAGGTAACGCTGGCGCGCGTGTGGTGATTGAAGAATTCCTAAGCGGTGAAGAAGCTAGTTTCATTGTGTTGGTTGATGGAAAGCATGTTCTTGCTTTAGCGACCAGCCAAGACCACAAACGTTTACTCGATGCAGATCAAGGACCAAACACTGGCGGTATGGGTGCCTACTCCCCCGCTCCTGTCGTCACCCCAGAAATTCATGCACGTGCATTACGTGAAGTCATCATGCCTACTGTTAAGGGTATGGAATCTGATGGCATTCCCTACACAGGCTTTTTATATGCGGGATTGATGATTGCACCCGATGGAAAAATCAAGACTTTAGAATTTAATTGCCGTATGGGTGACCCAGAGACACAACCGATCATGGCACGCCTGCGCAGTGACTTAGTCAACGCTCTAGATCATGCAGTAGATGGCACATTGAATGAAGTTGAATTAGATTGGGATCGCCGCACTGCATTGGGAGTGGTATTGGCAGCGCACAACTACCCAGACACCCCTCGCAATGGCGATGAAATTACTGGCATTCCTGCTGATACTGAAGATCAAATCACATTTCACGCGGGTACCAAACTTCAAGATGGTAAGTTAGTCACCTCCGGAGGTCGCGTGATGTGTGTGGTTGGTTTAGCAGACACTGTTCGTGGCGCACAACAAAAAGCGTACGAAGCGATTAACAAAATTCAGTTTGATGGCATGCAATATCGCAAAGATATTGGCTATCGCGCCATTAAGTAATCAAAGTATTTTAAAAAGTGAAATCACTTGACTGAACAACACACCCCCCACACCCCCCAAGCCCCCATCAATATCGCAGCCCTCAAAGATTACTTTTGGGGTCTTCAAGATCGGATTACTAGCGCGATGAGTGCACTCGATGGCAAAGCCTTTGTTGCTGATGAATGGCATAAACCAGAAGACAGCAAACTCAAAGGTTATGGTCGTACCTGCATTGTGGGTGGTGGCAAGATCCTAGAAAAAGGTGGAGTAGGCTTTTCGCATGTGAGGGGTGATCAAATGCCGCCTTCAGCATCCCATCACCGCCCTGAAGTGGCTGGTCGTCATTTTGAAGCCATGGGAGTCTCTTTAGTTTTTCATCCCAACAATCCCAATGTGCCTACTACCCATATGAATGTACGCTGCTTTATAGCTCAGGCAGAAGGTAAAGAGCCCATCTGGTGGTTTGGAGGGGGTTTTGATTTAACTCCCTACTATGGGGTAGATGAAGACTGCAGACACTTTCATCAAAGTGCCAAGGATGCTCTAGATCCTTTTGGGGATACCTTGTATCCCCGCTTTAAAAAGTGGTGTGATGAATACTTTTACTTAAAGCATCGAGAAGAGCCTAGGGGGATTGGCGGGGTCTTTTTTGATGACTTTAATGAACTGGGCTTTGAGCAAAGCTTTGCTATGACTAGAGCAGTAGGAGATGCCTTTATCAAGGCCTACCTACCCATTGTGCAAAGACGCTATCAAGACCCTTTTACCCCTGAGCAAAAAGCCTTTCAGGAATATCGAAGGGGACGTTATGTCGAATACAACCTCCTATTTGATCGGGGGACTATCTTTGGCCTGCACTCAGGGGGTCGCACTGAATCGATTTTGATGTCTATGCCTCCAGTCGTGCAGTGGTGGTACAACTACCAGCCTACTCCAGACACACCAGAAGCTAAGCTGTATGACTACTATCTTAAACCGCGTGATTGGTTAGCTTGAGCACCATTCAGAAAATTGGCATCCTAGGAGGAACCTTTGATCCTCCTCATAATGGCCACTTAAAGCTAGCCATTCATTTTGCGAGGCTATTGCACTTGGATGAATTGCTTCTCATACCAAGCGGCGAACCATGGCAGAAGGGTTCCGGTATTACTCCTGCAGAAATTCGTTTTCAGTTAACTGAGGCTGCCGGTATCGATTTAACAAAAGCACTTCAATACCTCAAGATACCAACTCAAGTTGGTATTGATCGTATTGAAATAGAACGTGCTGGACCTAGCTATAGCATTGACACCGCAAAATCTTTACGTGAGCGCTATGGCCCTGAAACCAATCTGATTTGGCTAACTGGGGTAGATTCCCTCATTCATCTACCCTCATGGAATACTTGGCAGAATTTATTTAGTTACATGAACTTTGCGGTTGCTAGCAGACCAAATTATGATCTCGCGACTGAAATGAGCCCTGAAATCAGCAAGACCTTAGAAAAACATCAAACGCTAGATCTCCGCGCGCTTGAGATTACACCATATGGCCTCATATATATTGATGAGAGCCTATCAGTCGACTTATCATCAACCGATCTCAGAAATCGCCTTAAGACATCTGATCGGAATTTAATTGAGTCAGACCAGATCCCATCGCATACCTTGCAAATTATTACAAAGCTAGGCTTGTATCAATAATCAAGCTAAGATCACCCTAAATACAAATTAGATTACTGAGAAACCATGGACTTACGAAAATTACAACGCGTCATTATTGATGCTCTAGAGGATGTGAAGGCGCAAGATATTCGTGTCTATGACACCTCCAAATTAAGTGAACTATTTGATCGCGTCATTATTGCCACTGGCTCGAGCAATCGCCAAACCCGCTCATTAGCAATGTCCGTTAAAGAAGATGTCAATGCTAAAGGTGGTGAAGTGATTTCCATCGAGGGATTAGAAACCGGTGAATGGGTACTAGTCGACTGTGGAGATATCGTAGTGCATATTCTGCAACCGATGCTCCGCTCTTACTATCAGCTCGAGGGCATGTGGGGTGCTAAACCCGTACGCGTGAAATTAGCTGGTGATAAAGGCCTTGCTAAGGCTAGCGAACCTGACGACGACGAATAAGTCCCGTCACATCACTGCATGTTGCCATGCGCTTAACGATTATTTCAGTTGGTCATAAGATGCCTGATTGGGTTGCTATGGCAACTCAGGATTACATCAAGCGCATGCCGGCTGATTGCAGCATCGACATTAAAGAAATCAAACCTGATCTCTCGCCTGCAAAAGAAGCCGTCAAGATTGCAGCAGCCATTCCGAAAGGTGCACGTGTTATCGCCTTAGATGAGCGCGGCAAAGATCAAACCACCCAACAACTCGCTACGCAATTAGCTAACTGGCGTCAGGAAGGCATTGATATTGCCTTTTTAATTGGTGGGGCTGATGGCTTGGATGCCAGTCTTAAAGAAAATGCGCAAGCCTTATGGAGGCTATCTAGCCTAACTCTACCTCACGCTATGGCCAGAGTATTGCTGGTAGAGCAGCTCTATCGTGCATGGACTATCTTACAAGGTCACCCCTACCATCGTGAGTAATTCTTATATCTATTTAGCCTCTCAAAGTCCGCGACGCCAAGAACTCTTAAAACAGATTGGTGTTCGGTTTGAAATGTTAGCTCCAGATCCAAGCGAAGATAGCGAAAGTATCGAGATTCCTTTTCCCCATGAAAAAGCACGTGCCTATGTCGAGCGCGTCACGATTGCGAAGTGCAAAGCTGCATTAGCTCGCTGGCAAAAAATGGGATTACCTTGGGCTCCTATTTTGTGTGCTGACACTACGGTCAGCCTACCCTACAGTCAAGATGGTCAAATTTTGGGAAAGCCAAGGGATGTAGCAGATGCCACCCGCATTTTATCGATGCTGAGCGGCAAGACCCATGAAGTACTCACTGCGGTCGCCCTCACCATTAAACCAAGTGATGAGCCGATTTGCTTAGTGCAAGTGTCTGAGGTGGAATTTGCCTCTTTATCTTCAGAACAGATTGCAGCCTACATCGCCAGTAAGGAACCCTTTGGAAAAGCAGGCGCCTATGGCATTCAAGGCTTAGGAGGCAGCTTGATACCCTCGATCCGTGGCAGTTATAGCGGTATCATGGGATTACCTCTTTTTGAAACTAGCCAACTTCTTGATCGCGCCCAAGTCATCCGTATATGAATGAAGAAATCCTCATCAACATTACACCGCAAGAAACGCGAGTAGCCTTAATTCAGCAAGGCGCTGTTCAAGAACTGCAAATTGAACGTACCCGTCAACGCGGTATTGTTGGCAACATCTATTTAGCAAAAGTAGTTCGTGTCTTACCCGGGATGCAATCCGCCTTTATTGAAATTGGTCTTGAGCGTACGGCATTTATGCATGTGGCCGACATTACCCAAAATAATCCGAATGCCCAAATTGAGAAACTACTCTTTGAAGGCCAGACAGTCTTAGTGCAAGTCCTAAAAGATCCCCTAGGAACCAAGGGCGCACGCTTAACTACTCAACTCAGCATTGCTGGACGTAATTTGGTTTATTTACCTCCAGCCGGCAGTGATGTTGCAACCGAGAAATACATTGGCGTATCCCAACGCATTGATCAGCCAGAAGAACGTGAAGCAATCAAAACCCGTCTGGCAGGATTAATGGCAGTCGATGAAAAAGGCGGCATCATCGTCCGAACCAGCGCTCAAGATGCAACTGACTCTGAACTACAACACGATATGCATTACCTCAGAACCACCTGGGAAAATATTCGTGAAGGCATGAAACACCATGCCGCCCCTAGCCTACTTTACCAAGACCTCAGCTTAGCGGAGCGGGTATTAAGAGATGTGGCAGGCGAAGAAACTACCCAGATACGGGTAGATTCTGCAGAGAACTTTGAGAAACTCAAAGGCTTTGCCAATCTGTATATGCCCAATTTACTTTCCAAACTCACCCTGCACCGCGGCGAGCGCGCGCTCTTTGATTTATTTGATGTCGATGCAGAAATCAATAAAGCTTTAGGTCGTAGAGTAGACCTTAAGTCTGGTGGTTATCTTATGATTGACCAAACTGAATCAATGACAACGATTGATGTGAATACGGGAAGTTATGTTGGTGCCCGTAATTTAGATGACACTGTCTTTAAAACCAATCTAGAAGCAGCGCAAGCCATTGCACGTCAATTGCGCCTACGTAATCTAGGCGGCATCATCATTATTGATTTCATCGACATGATTGGCAAAGACCATCAAGAATCAGTATTACATGAACTCAAGCGCAATTTAGAGCGTGATCATGCGCGTACTTCTGTGAGCGATTTCTCGGCCTTAGGTCTAGTAGAAATGACACGTAAGCGTACCCGCGAATCCTTAGCCCACATTACTTGTGAGCCATGTGCTATCTGCATGGGCAAAGGGGAAGTGAAAACAGCCCAAACAGTCTGCTATGAAATCTTGCGAGAGATCGTTCGTGAGCATCGCCAATTTAATCCTCGCGAGTTCCGTATCGTAGCGGCACCCGATGTGATTGACCTCTTCCTCGAAGAAGAAAATCAATTCTTAGCCCAGCTAGGTGACTTTATTGGCAAGCCCATCACACTCCAAGCAGAAGGCAGCTTCCGCCAGGAGCAGTACGACATCGTACTGAGTTAGCCATTAGAGAACTGAATGCGGTGCAAGCTGGCATAGATACCATCTTGCTTAATCAGATCTTCGTGTGAGCCATTCTCAATAATTTGGCCATGCTCTAAAACAACGATTCGGTTGGCATGCTCAATAGTCGATAAGCGGTGCGCAATCACTAAAGTGGTTCTACCTGCCATCAATCTGTCTAAAGCATCTTGGACCTGACGCTCTGACTCAGAATCGAGCGCAGAAGTAGCCTCATCCAAAATCAAGATTGGGGCATTCTTATAAATAGCTCGCGCAATCGCTAAGCGTTGACGTTGACCCCCAGATAAGCGGTTACCGTTATCACCCACCAAGGAATCAATGCCGTCAGGCAACTCTTTAACGAGAGCAGTCAGATTGGCTGCCTCTAATGCCTGCAACACCCGCGCCCGATCAATACCAGCCTCATCAAATGCACCATAAGCCACGTTGGCAGCAATCGTGTCATTAAATAAAACGACATCTTGGCTCACAAAGGCGATTTGTTTACGCACGTCAGCCAGCACAATATCTTCCAAGGGAATATCGTCCAAATAAATATGGCCTGAGCTGGGCTTAAAGAAACGGGGCAATAAATTGACTAAGGTCGATTTACCCCCACCTGATGGCCCAACAAATGCGACCACTTCACCTGGGGCAATACTTAAATTGATATGACGTAAAGCATCTTGGCGTCCCGCTTCTTGCTGATATGAAAATCCCACATCTTCAAACCGAATGCCACCCTTCGCTTTATCTAGGGATTTCATATTCAGTTTGCGATCTTCATCCTCTTCAAAGGGCTGATCCATTAAGGCAAAGATCATTTCTGCAGCAGTCAAGCCACGCTGCAAGGGTTGATTGATATCTGCTAAATGCTTTAAAGGGGAAATCACCAACATCATGGCGGTAATGAAAGCAGCAAAGCCCCCTACCGTTGTGCCTTGGGTAGCAGACTGCATCAAGGCAATCACCAACACGACGGATAAAGCCATCGAGGCAATGAGTTGGGTAATCGGTTGATTGAGACCACCAGCCACTGCAGATTTAAGCGCAAACTGACGCAAGCGTTGTGCTTTTTCCATAAAGCGCTGCATCTCATATGACTCAGCGCCATGTACCTTAACAATCTTATGACCTGCGACTGACTCTTCAACGATATAAGCTAACTCACTCGTCAATGTTTGTTGCTCACGATTCAGTGCGCGCAAGCGACGATTAATCTTGCTCATGATGAAGGCAATAATTGGGAAAATCACCAACACCAATAATGTCAGTTGCCAATTTAAATAAATCAGATAACCAATTAAACCAATGACAGTTAATGAGTCCCTGACAAGACTAATTAACATACCACCCATAATGGTGAGGATGTTATTGACCTCAAATACCACTGCATTAATTAAATGGGAAGCGGAATTCTGCTGAAAGAACACCGTCCGCGCACGTAGTAATGTATGGAACATTTGCTCGCGCAATTTCAGGAGTACAGAGTTAATAACGCGGGTCAGCAAATAATTCGAGAAAAACTGTGCCAAGCTGCGAATCACCGCTAAACCGACCAAGAAAACAGGTACCTGCCAGAGCTTGTTATTCAGCTCACCGGTAAAGCCCCTATCTAGCAATGGCTTCATCAGGGCTGGGATAGATGTCTCCGATGCAGCCACAATAGCCATGGCCAATAAAGAGCCAATAATTAGCCTAATATGGGGCTTGAGATACTGAATTAAGCGATTTAGGGTAGTCCGGTCTTGAGCATTCATATAATGAATTATGCCCACCTTATCAGTCATACTCATCACTCGCAATGAAGAGTCCAATTTGGACGATTGTTTGGCCTCCCTGGACGGGATTGCCCAGCAGATCGTAGTGGTCGATTCCAATAGTACGGATCGGACCCTAGAGATCGCCAATCGTTATGGTGCGCTGATGGCCTACCCCTCAGATTGGCCTGGTTTTGGCCCCCAAAAGAACCGCGCTCTAGACTTGGCGACCTGTGACTGGGTACTTTCCCTTGATGCCGATGAAAGACTGACGCCAGCTCTCAAATCTGAAATTTTGACTGCCATCAACCATTCGGCACAGGTGGATTGTTTTGCGATTCCCCGCCTATCTTGGTATTGTGGCCGCTTCATTCGCCACTCTGGCTGGAGTCCGGATTATGTTGACCGCCTATTTAAACGGGGCACCGCCCGTTTCTCGGATGATCTAGTTCATGAGCGCCTGATTCCAAATGGCGCCGTAGCTAAATTAGAAAATCCTATGCTGCACTACAGCTTCATGAATTACGCCCAAGTGCTTGATAAGCTCAATCGCTATTCCACTGCATCAGCAGCACAAGCATTTGCTAAAGGCAAAACCAGCAGCCCCCTTAAAGCTGTTCTGCATGGCTTATGGGCATTTGTGCGCACCTATATTTTGCGCGCTGGATTCTTGGATGGCCCACAAGGATTTGCCTTAGCCATCTCCAATGGGCAGGGCACTTACTATCGCTATATGAAATTGTGGCAACTCAATCAGGACGCGGGTAAATGATTTCGATTTTGCTGGCTACCTATAACTGGCCACAAGCACTCAAACTCTGCCTAGAATCCCTTGCCACTCAAACTGATCGCGATTTTGAAATCATCATTGCTGATGATGGCTCTACAGAAGATACTCGCGCTCTGATCGAAAGTATTAAAGTACTCCATCCCATATCCATTACCCATCTGTGGCAAGAAGATCAGGGATTTCGGAAAACCCAAATTCTGAATCAAGCCATCGCTGCTGCACATGGCAACTATTTAGTATTTTTAGATGGCGATTGCATTGTTCAGCCTGATTTTGTGGCACTTCATCGCGCCCTAGCCGAACAAGGCTATCTCGTAACAGGTAGTCGGGTACTTTTAGATGAAAGCCTTACCAAACAATTATTGACCTGGCCTAAATGGGATTTCAAGGTCTTTACTAAGCATCTTCTGGGCTATCGTTTGAGTGGTGGCATCAATAAATATTGGCCCTTAAAAATCAAATTGGGCAATGGCTCTTGGCGTGACTACAAAAAATTTGTTTGGCGCCGCATTAAAGGCTGCAATATGGCCTGCTGGAAAGCGGATGCTGAAGCGATCAATGGCTTTGATGAAAGCATGACTGGCTGGGGTCATGAAGATGCGGATTTTGTCTTTCGATTACAGCGCCATCACATCAAACGTAAATCGGGTTCTTGGTCTACAGAGGTCTTTCACCTCTTTCACAAAATTCATGATCAAAGCAATGCTGAAGAAAATGCCCGCAGAGTGCGCGCCATGATTCAAGCCAAAGCAATGTAAATTACAGGCCATGACTCAATTCTCAACCCTCAAGCCTAAAAAAGTATTGTTTATTGCCACTCGGCAAATTGGGGATGTCTTGGTAACAACTCCGCTCATTAGCAAAGCCCGTGAATTGTGGCCCGATGCAGAGTTTCATTTTCTGGGCTATCGCGGCAAGTTAGACATGCTCAAAGGCAATCCCGATATTGCCGAAATCATTGAGACTTCTGATCGACCTGGCTTTGGTGAATACCTTTCCCTCTTTAACCGCCTGTTTCAACGCTATGATTTGGCTATCGTTACCCAACCTAGTGATCGTGCCTACCTCTATGGTTTAGTTGCTGCCCTTAGGCGGGTTGGTGTATTGGGTGGTCATCCGCAAGGGAAGGACGGCAAAGGCAGCAGTAAGACTGAAAAGCAAAATGCTTGGAAGAAATTCATTTCCATGCATAACGTGACCGTGGATTACTTTGCGCAACATGTCATTGCAGAGAAATTACGCTTGCTAGAGGTGTTCTTCAGAAATCCGAACGATCTGTTTAAAGAAGCGATTTCAGTGACGCCTCCTGTAGGTGAACCATTAACACCGCTCATTGCCAATCAATTAAACCAACCCTATGCAGTCCTCCATCCTGGCCCTTTAACAGCTTATAAACGTTGGCCTCTCGCCTATTGGCAAAAACTCATTGAGTGGCTGGTGCAAGAGGGTATGCAAGTCGTCTTAAGTGCCTCACCAGCCAAACAAGATTTACAACTCAATCACGATATTCTTTCTTTATTAGATGAGGACACTCGTAAGCAGGTGATTGATACGGCTGGTAAGTTATCCATTCCACAGGCAGGCACCTTGCTGCGCGGCGCAGCGCTCTATATCGGCGTTGATACATCCATCACCCATTTAGCCGCTGCCTGCAATACTCCAACAATTACCTTATTTGGTGCCACCCCACCCACCAATTTTGGCCCCTGGCCTAATGGATTTATTGGTGATCAACCCTATCAACTGCGCGCTCGTACACAAACCGTAGGCTGTATCACGATCCTGCAAGGTCCCGGCGAATGTGTTCCCTGCCGTAAAGCAGGTTGCCAAGATCGCGCAGACAGCAATAGTGAGTGCCTAGATCTACTTGAACCCAGTCAAGTGATTGACGCGGCTAGGCAAGTACTTCAAAAATAAAACGGGATTAGAGGTACTGAACCTGTACCGGATTCTGTTGCTTAGATGCCAAGATCTGGCCCAAGCTATGAAGACAAGCATCGTCAGGATAGATGCGTAACTCTTCAGGGAACTGCATTAAGCACGCGCCGCCACTCGTAGTAACAGCAGCAGTCAACATCAGCCCCTTTACCGAATCATTCGAGCCGGCAGCGGGAGGATTAGCGGGTCCTAATTTTGGGTCGCGCACTCGATTGGACATGAGATAAGGATTAATTTGGGAGCGCAGCATTTTCAGATCAATTGCGTTATCGATGCATACATGCACGTTACGGGCAAAACGCATCCGCGCACCAGTAATATCCATTACCGCTTCAGAAACAATACGCATACCGCCTGAGAACTTATCTGGTGTGACATTGACCTTTGCGACCAAGAGCTCATCTTCCTTAAGCCAAGAGCGGTTCGGCTCATACACTTCGCTGTAAAGCGTGATCTCAAGTGCCGCTGTGCCATCATCAATCGTAGCGATCATCATGCGACCCCGTTGACCGGTCAGCATGCGAGCAGAGGTAATGATGCCAGCGATCAGCTGGTCCTTACCCTCACTAATCTTCGATAGCGGCTGACGAATAAAGTGCGCAGTCTCATCACGGTAGGCATCAAACATATGCCCTGTTAAGCAAAGACCCAGTGCGGTCTTTTCTTCTTGAAGGCGTTTTTTCTCAGACCAGATTGGCTCACGCACCAGCTCGGGCAGATGACGATTTTCTTCACCGGCCATCTCAAACAAGCTCACTTGATGAATCGATGCTTCCGCTTGCTCTGCAGCTTCAATTGCTCTGGCTAAGGAAGCCAAGAGCGTAGAACGAATGTCGTAGAGATTGCCGCCAGCAGCGACGCTATCACGATAGAGACTATCAAATGCACCTGCGCGCATCAAAGCCTCGATCGCCCTACGATTGACTTGCCTGCGATCGACTCGTGCACAAAAATCAAATAGATCTTTAAATGGTCCACCAGTTTCGCGAGCCTTAACAATAGACTCAATCGCCGCTTCACCCGTTCCACGAACCGCACCAAGACCATAACGAATATGACTGATCGGCGAATCGGGCGCTGCATCAGGGGCGCGTAGAGGTGTGAACTCGTATACCCCAGTATTAATATCAGGTGAGAACACCCGAATCTGATTGGCTAAGCAATCGTCATACAAAATCTTCACCTTATCGGTGTCATCCATGGCGAGTGATAAGTTGGCCGCCATAAATTCAGCTGGGTAGTAGGCTTTTAGCCAAGCAGTCTGATAAGCCAAGAGTGCGTAAGCAGCAGCATGGGATTTATTAAATCCATAGCCCGCAAAACGCTCCATCAAGTCATAGATCTCGTTTGCTTTAGCTTCGGTAATACCGCCCGCTTTAGCACCATCACTAAAGATCTTGCGATGCTGCGCCATTTCTTCTGGCTTTTTCTTACCCATCGCACGACGCAACATGTCAGCGCCACCCAATGAGTAACCGCCAATCATTTGGGCCATCTGCATCACCTGCTCCTGATACACCATGATCCCGTAGGTTTCACGTAAGACGGGCTCAATACGAGGATCTGGGTACTCTACTTTTTGACGTCCATGCTTACGCTCAATAAAGTCTGGGATCAAATCCATTGGACCAGGGCGATACAAAGCTACAAGCGCAATGATGTCTTCAAAGCGGTCGGGTTTTGCCTCACGTAGCATGCCTTGCATGCCGCGACTTTCTAGCTGGAACACGGCGACGGTATTAGCTCTCTTTAAAACATCAAATGCCTTCTCGTCATCGAGCTCTATCTCACCAATATTCCAATCACGACGATCTGCATGCAAGGCTTTGATCCAGCGCTCAGCAGCAGCCAAGATAGTGAGGGTAGTTAAACCTAAGAAGTCGAATTTCACCAAGCCAATCGCTTCCACATCATCCTTGTCAAACTGACTGATGACTGAGCTACTGTCTTGATCTTTAGTTTCTTGGGTATAGAGTGGGCAAAAATCGGTGAGGCGACCTGGTGCAATCAAGACACCACCAGCATGCATACCAACGTTACGGGTCATGCCCTCTAATTGCTCAGCCAGAGAAAGTAACTGACGCACTTCATCTTCATTTTTCTCGCGCTCAGCTAATTGCTTTTCTTCTTTCTTCGCCATATCAATAGTCATGTATTGACCTGGCTTATTCGGAACTAGCTTAGCAATACCATCAACGAAGTTATAGCCTTGCTCAAGCACGCGTCCAACATCCCGAATCGCCGCTCTCGCAGCCATCGTGCCAAAGGTAGCAATCTGACTTACCGCATCTTTGCCATACTTATCTTTAACGTATTGAATGACGCGATCGCGCCCATGTTGGCAAAAGTCAATATCGAAGTCGGGCATCGATACCCGCTCTGGATTTAAGAAGCGCTCAAAGAGTAAGTTGTAGCGCAATGGGTCTAGATCGGTAATACCTAATGAGTAAGCCACTAAAGAACCCGCACCAGATCCACGACCAGGGCCCACTGGCACACCATTATTTTTTGCCCAGTTAATGAAGTCAGCCACGATTAAGAAGTAGCCAGGAAAGCCCATTTGCGAAATCGTCTTCACTTCAAAGACGAGACGATCGTGATAACGCTGCTCTTCTTTAGCGCGCTCTTCTGGATCCGGGAAATTACGTTCCATGTGGCGCTTCAATCCTACTTCTGATTGCGCCAATAAATATTCATCCAGAGTAATACCCTGAGGCACTGGAAAATCGGGCAAACGAGGTTGACCCAATACCAAAGACAGATTGCAACGTTTGGCAATCTCAACAGAATTTGCTAAAGCCACCGGTAAATCAGCAAAGCGCTTTTCCATCTCTTCTTGAGATAAGAAATATTGCTCATCATTAAATTTCTTTTGACGACGCGGATTGCCTAATAGCTCACCCTCTGCAATACATACCCGGGCTTCATGGGCCGTGAAATCGCTCTTTTGCATGAACTGCACGGGATGGGTTGCCACCACCGGCAAATCTAGTTCGCTCGCTAAATGGCAAGCTAACTGAATGTATTTTTCATCTTGAGGATGTCCGCCACGCTGCACTTCGATATAAAACGATTGGGGAAAAAGTTTACTTAGGCGTTTTGCCGCTTGCTTGGCCTGATCATCTTGACCTGCCAATAGCGCAGCACCGACCTCTCCAATGCGCCCACCAGAAAGCGCAATTAATCCAAATGCCAAAGTACGCTTCGCTGCTTTATCTTCTGCTTTGGCAGCAGGCTCACTAAACCAGGCCATATCAACTTCTGCTCGGCCACGTGTTTGATTATCTAAAGATGCCCTACTCAGTAACTGACAGAGATTTAAGTAACCAGAGTGGTTCTGTACCAAGAGTAATAAACGATGGGGTTGGTCTGGTTCCTGAGGATTGCTGATCCAGACATCTGCACCAGCAATGGGCTTGATGCCACCAGAACGAGCAGCCGTATAAAAGCGGACTAAACCAAATAAATTGCTTAAATCAGTAAGAGCCAGCGCGCCCATCTCGTCTTTGGCGGCAGCAGCCACCACATCATCAATGCGCACGACCCCATCCGTAATCGAAAACTCGGAATGAAGGCGAAGATGTACAAAACGGGGTGAAGCCATGAGATGATTTTAGCTGTGTCCAAGCTCAAAAACCCTCCATCCCAACCAGTCGGCTACCGCGGGCGATTTGCCCCCTCGCCGACCGGACCACTGCACGCTGGATCGCTAGTAGCAGCCCTAGGATCCTGGCTAGATGCCCGTAAAAATGGTGGTCGATGGCTACTCAGAATCGAGGATTTAGACACCCCTAGATGCATCCCTGGGGCAGACCAGCAAATCCAGGCTCAGCTGCTGGCATGCGGCCTTAACTGGGATGAGGAGTCTAGTTGGCAATCTGAGCGTCAGGATGGCTATCAAAAGGCCTTGGAAGCGCTCAATACACTTCAATTACTCTACCCCTGCTCCTGCTCCAGACAAACCATTGCACAAACCCTGGCGCAAAGAGGTATTCAGACAGGGCGTAATCAAGAAATGATCTATCCCGGAACTTGCAGACCGGCGCAACTGAAATCCTACTCATCGAACGAACTTGAAAATACGCAGCTTGCTTGGCGACTTGCTCTACCCCCCAACTGCGAAATCACTTTTGAAGATTTAGCCCTGGGGTCTCAAAAACAAAACCTCACTCAAGAGGTGGGCGATTTTGTTCTACGTCGCAATGATGGATTATTTACTTATCAACTCGCAGTGGTGGTAGATGATGCCCTACAAGGCATTACCCATATTGTTCGAGGAGCTGATTTACTGAGTAATACCGCTAGACAAATGCATATACAAAACGTCTTGGGATTCAAGACGCCTTCCTATCGACATTTGCCACTAGTGCTAGATGAGCATGGAGAAAAACTCAGCAAGCAAACCTTAGCTACGCAGATTCAGACGCAGACAGCAAAAGAAGCGCTTGCAGAATTACGCAAGGCAGGAAAACATTTGGGATTAAAAGATCTACCTGATGGAGAGAACATCACCATCAGCGAGTGGCTACTGGCAGCCACTCAAGCTTGGGAAGTTGATTACTGAGTTTATAGCTGAATGAGTTATTTTTTCTTAAAGCCGCCAAGCAAAGCACCAACCGCTGGCTTAGCAGGAACAATGCCCACTTTTTTAACTTCAGGAGTAGCAGTTGTATTGCTAGTACTTGAATCTGCATCCTTAGGCGCAGCTGGCTCATAAGGCTTATAGAAAAACGGATCTGACATTTTTGCTGGAGCACTAGAATGGCTGCTAGATCTACTTGGAGCTGCAGCAGTTTCAGGCAAAGGCTTCACATCCAACTTGCGCTTCATCAACTTTTCAATATCGTCGAGTAAGCGCTTTTCACTCGCATCAACCAATGCAATCGCATCGCCTTTGCTACCTGCGCGACCTGTTCTACCAATACGGTGAATAAAGTCTTCTGCGTTATACGGTAGTTCATGATTAATCACACATGGCATATCTGGAATATCCAAACCACGCGCTGCCACATCAGTCGCCACTAAGACTTCAATTGCGCCTGACTTAAAAGCATCTAAAGTGAGAGTACGCTCACCTTGGCTCTTATCGCCATGAATCGCGCCCGCTTTAATACCATCACGCTCTAGAGCACGAGCCAACTTCGCGCAGCCTAAACGACTATTAGTAAAGATGATGCATTGGCGTGATAAACCTTGGCGAGTACGAGACTCGAGCACACTCACAATAGCGCGCTGTTTATCGCTGGATGACACCATGTGCACGACTTGCTTTACGGTATCAGCAGCCGCATTCTGCCGTGCCACTTCGACAGTGACTGGCGTACGCAAATAACTTTGCGCCAGCTTTTTAATTTCTGGTGAAAAGGTTGCTGAAAACAACAAGGTTTGTCTTTGCGCAGGAATTAAATTAATGATGCGTTGCAGGTCTGGCAAGAAGCCCATATCCAGCATGCGATCAGCTTCATCCAATACCAATAATTCCACCTGAGATAGATTGGCAACTTTGGATCCAATGTGGTCTAACAAGCGTCCTGGGGTAGCAATCAAAATCTCTACGCCATTGCGCAGTAAAGCGACCTGCTCTTTCATGTCCACGCCGCCGTAGACCACAGCAGTACGTAAATCGGTGTGCTTGGAATAGCTTGCAGCATTCTCGGCTACTTGCACTGCCAACTCACGCGTTGGGGTCAGCACTAAAGCCCGAATAGGATGGCGCGCTGGTGATGCGCTATTGCTAGCATGACGCAGAATCTTTTGGATGATAGGCAATACAAACGCGGCTGTTTTACCAGTACCCGTTTGTGCGGCACCCATCAAGTCAGTGCCAGCTAATACATGTGGAATCGATTGCGCCTGAATGGGCGTAGGAATGGTGTATCCCTGTTCAGATACCGCCTTTTGAATCAGGGGATCTAAACCAAAATCAGCAAAAGTGATTGTCGCTACAGGAGTGTCTATCGCTACAGGAGTGTCTATCGCTGCAGGAGTGTCTATCGCTGCAGGAGTGTCATTAGGGGCGGCAACGTCACCAGCCCCCGTAGAAGAAATTATTTCAGTAGCAGTATTTGTCAAGGTAACTTACAGAATGGCCGCAATGCCAGCCTTAGCAGTGGCAGCATCCTCAGCCGATTTAACGCCGGAAACGCCGACTGCGCCGATGGTATGACCATTTACTTCGATATTGACACCACCTTCCAACATGCCTGAGACATGAGGAGCAGATAAGAATGCATGACGACCGTTGTTAATAATTTCTTCGTACACACGCGTCTCGCGCTTACCCATTGCAGCGGTACGTGCTTTTTCTTGTGCGATGTACGCAGACAATGGTGCGCAACCATCACGACGAATCAAACCAATCATATGGCCGCCTTCATCACAAACAGCAATGGTCACTGCCCAATTATTTGCTTCAGCATGCTTATTTGCAGCATCCAAAATCTTTTGTGCGTCAGATTGAGTAAGGTAGGGTTTAGTAGCTAACATGGTGATTCTTTCTGCCTCGAATATGTTTCAGTAAATGCAATAAAAGTGCAGCAATTATAAGGGGTATAGGGTTATTGGCTGATAAGCAGGGTCAAGTTCTTACTTTAAGAACTCCTGAGCAGCTACAACACCACTTTCCTTTGGCTTGTAGCCCATCGCACCCAAGCTCATTTCTACCCCACTCAGGGCAGCCATCAAGCTCAACTCATTACAGTCGCCCAGATGGCCGATACGGAAAATCTTCCCTTTAAGCTTACCTAGACCTGTACCCAATGAGAGATTAAATTTCTCCAAAGCATGTTTGCGCACCAGGTCCGCATCCATTCCCTCGGGAACTCGTGCGGCAGTTAACACTGGAGAATAGGCACTGGAATCTTGACACTGGTTTTCTAGTCCCCACGCTGCAACTGCACGACGACATGCTTCACCCAAACGTTGATGACGGGCAAAAATAGTATCCAAGCCTTCATTCATCATCATATCCATTGCCTCATGCAAGCCGTACATTAAATTGGTACTAGGCGTGGTTGGCCAATAGCCATTTTTGTTGGACTCTAAGATTTCATCCCAAGCTAAATACGCTTTTGGAATCTTGCTGTGCTTGCTCACCTCAATTGCTTTAGGGGAAAGCGCATTAAATCCAATTCCTGGCGGCAACATCAAGCCTTTTTGTGAGCCTGCAACCGTGACATCAACACCCCACTTATCATGCTCATAGTCCGCCGAACCTATACCAGACACGCTATCAACGATTAACAATGCAGGATGCTTAGCTGCATCAATTGCTTTTCGAACAGCGGCAATATTCGATGTCATGCCGGTTGAGGTCTCGTTATGAACAACGCATACCGCTTTGATTTCGTGTTGAGTATCTTTACGTAAACGCTCTTCAATGACGGAAGCATCAATACCCCAACGCCATGTATCTTCACCAACCTTACCAACCACCTCAACCTGCAAACCAATTTTGGCTGCAAGCGCTTTCCACAAAGCGGCGAAGTGGCCAGTCTCGTAAAAAAGAACCTTATCGCCAGGATTCATGACGTTAACTAATGCGCCTTCCCATGAACCCGTTCCTGATGCTGAATAAATGATGACTGGTTGCTCGGTCTTAAAAATCTTTTTAACGCCTTCGAGCACCCTCAAACCAAAAGCACCGAACTCGGGACCACGATGGTCGATGGTCTGATAGCTAATGGCACGCAAAACGCGTGATGGCACTGGACTCGGTCCAGGGATGTGTAAAAAATGGCGGCCAGACGAATGGTTATCAAGTTTCAGCATGTTTTGTCTCACTGAGTTGTTGGGTTAATAGTGGCATTAGTGTACGGTAATTTTTGCGGATTTTCCATTTTGTATGCAAAAAGTCTATTTAAATACCTCAAAATAAAGCCTAAATAGGGGTTTATTTATGATTTGCGATGCCTTATCATTATTTTGTATACAAATTAAGGCATCAGCATGACCCTCATAGAACAGCCCAGCTCACAAAATTTGCATGAAGCAACTTTCCAGACCCTTAAGTCATTATTAGTGGAAGGAAAGATTGCCCCTGGCAGCAAATTAAATGAACGTGAGCTCGCTGAGAGTCTCAATGTATCTCGCACCCCAATTCGGGAAGCGATTCGCAGATTAGCGGCCGATGGCTTGGTAGAGCTGATTGCCAATCGTGGTGCTATTGCAGTTCAACTCAGCATTGAAGATGTCATTCACACCTTTGATGTCATCGCAGAACTAGAAGGCTACTCAGGTGAATTAGCAGCAAAAAATATTAATGACAGTACCCTCTCTGAATTAGAAGCCCTTCAATATGAAATGATGGCCTCTTACGCGAGAAGAGATTTATCGAGTTATTACAAACTCAATCTCCGTATTCATCGACTGATTAATCAAGCAGCCAATAACCCGGTCTTAGCAACCCTATTCTCTCAAGTCAATGCGCGCATCGAAGCATTGCGCTTTCGCTCTAATCAAGACGGCGTCAAATGGGAAAAGGCAGTAGAAGAACATCAAGAGATGTTAGACGCCCTCAAAGCACGTGATAGCACCCGGATGCGCAAAGTCATGATGACCCATGTCACCAATAAGCGTGATGTCGTAGTGCAACTACTGAAAACCGAAGCCAACACACAAGTTAATACACAAGCAAGCCCATTATGAACAAGCCCGTTGATCTCAATATCCTCAAAGATGTCATGGTGGATCAAGCGCTATTAGCGAAGCGCTTACGCCAAGAAACATCTGGTGAAGTCATGACTGATATTGCCAGTCGTGGTCGCTATGCAACCGATGCCTCAATTTATCAAGCTATGCCGGTTGCGGTATTGGTACCAAAGACTGCGGAAGATATTGCGACTGCGATTCAGATTGCAGCTGATCTGCAAGTGCCTGTATTACCAAGAGGTGGTGGCACAAGTCAATGCGGCCAGACCACTGGTACTGCACTGGTGATTGATAACAGCAAATACTTTAGAAACATTTTGGATCTCAATGTAGATCAAGGCTATGTCGAAGTTGAACCTGGCATTGTGCTGGACCACTTAAATGCCCAACTTAAGCAACATGGTCTTTGGTATCCAGTCGATGTCTCCACTGGCGGTCAAGCCACGATTGGTGGCATGGCTGGAAACAATTCTTGCGGAAGTCGCTCTATTGCCTACGGCAATATGGTGCATAACGTTTTGGGAATTGATGCTTGGCTAGCTAACGGCCAAATTGGTCAATTTGCTAATTACGCCAATAGTTCTGGTGTTGCCAAACAATTGGGTGATTATGTAAAGAGTCTAGCCAATACCCTGCAACCCGAAATTGAAGAGCGCTTTCCGAAAGTGCTTAGACGAGTGGCAGGATATAACCTCGACATCTTTCATCCTCAAAGTGAGTTGCCCTATACCCAAGATGGCAGCGTTAATCTAGCGCACCTCTTGGTTGGTAGCGAGGGTACGCTGGCCTACTTTAAGTCTCTCAAACTGAAGCTCTCTCCACTCGCAGGTCACAAAGTATTGGGCATTGTGAACTTTGCTAGCTTTTATAAGGCAATGGATAGTGCACAACATATTGTGAAACTCGGCCCTACTGCGGTTGAGCTGGTTGATCGCACCATGATTGATTTGGCCCGCAGTAACCCCAGTTTCAAAAAGACTATTGAAACGGCATTGATTGATCCACGTGCACAAACTCCAGAAGCAATTTTATTGGTGGAGTTTTCTGGAGAATCACAAGCGCCGCTCTTGGAGAAACTCAAAGCACTTCAAGAACTCATGGGTGATTTAGGTCTACCTGGCACTGTGGTGAGCATGCCAGACGCCAGCTTGCAAAAGAATTTATGGGAAGTACGCAAAGCCGGGCTCAACATCATGATGAGTCTGAAGGGTGACGGTAAACCGGTTAGCTTTATCGAAGACTGCGCCGTTCCTCTAGAGAGTTTGGCTGACTATACCCAAGCACTCACGGAGGTTTTCTCTAAATATGGATCCCGTGGTACTTGGTATGCCCACGCTTCTGTAGGAACTTTACATGTACGCCCTATTTTGGATATGCGTAGAGATGGCGCGCAGAAGATGCGTGCAGTTGCAGAAGAAGCCTCTGAATTAGTACGCAAATACAAAGGGGCATATAGCGGTGAGCACGGCGATGGTCTATGCCGTGGTGAATGGATCTCTTGGCAATTTGGCCCGAAGATTACCGAAGCCCTCGCAGAAATTAAACACGCGTTTGATCCAAAGGGATTATTTAACCCAGGGAAGATCGTCAATCCACCCAAGATGGATGATGTCAGTAACTTCCGTTTTCCACCAAGCTATAAAGTCATTCCACTCCAACCTGCGCTTGATTGGTCTGCCTGGAATGTACAGAACGATCCGGTTACAGAAGAAACGACTGCACCAGGCACCGGTGGCGATCCTGCCATGGGCTTGGCCAAAGCGGTGGAGATGTGCAATAACAATGGTCACTGTCGTAAGTTTGATGCTGAAGTGATGTGCCCCAGCTATCGTGTTACTCGGGATGAGAAACACCTGACCCGTGGACGAGCCAATACCTTACGCCTAGCGCTATCCAATCAATTGGATGTCAAAGAAGGTACCTCTCCCCTAGCAAGCGATGCCATTAAAGAAGTGATGGAATTGTGTGTAAGCTGCAAAGCCTGTCGACGTGAGTGCCCTACTGGTGTTGATATGGCCAAGATGAAGATTGAGTTCTTATCTGCCTACAAAAAGCGGACGGGTCATTCTTTAAGAGATCTGGCGGTAGCCTATTTACCAAAGTACGCCTCTATCATTAGCAGCATCCCTTTACTACCAACAATTCTGAACCTTCGTAATCACATCGCGCCCGTTGCGAAGTTACAAGAATGGCTTATGGGTATTTCTGCGCAAAGAAGTTTGCCGATTTGGAAGAGCAAAACCTTTTGGAGCGATAAACAATCCATTAGCTCCCATCAATTTAGCCCTGAGCAGTTAAGTAGTACATCAGGCAAAGGCATTGTCCTACTTGCTGATACATTTAATGCCTACTTTGAAGATGAGAATCTCAAGGCTGCCCTGCAAGTATTGCAAGCCGCTGGGTATCAAGTACATATTCCACACAAGAACCAAAGCAAAGCCAAGACTGATCAAGTAAACAATGGGGCTAGAAACACTTGCTCAAAAGAGTTTTGCTGTGGCCGCACCTACTTAGCTGCTGGCATGGTGGATAAAGCAAAAGAAACCCTCGGCGAATTAGTCAATCACCTCGCGCCCTATGCTGAGAAACATATTCCGATTATTGGGCTCGAGCCTTCTTGCTTGTTTACTCTTAAGGATGAAGCGCTAGTGATGGGCTTTGGCGAACGCGCTGTCAGCGTTAGCAAACAAGCACAGCTCTTAGAAGAATTCTTAGCTAATGAAGTGAAAGTAGGAAAACTGCAACTCAATCTCAAAGCCGCTAGTAAGCCTGTGCTCTTTCATGGGCATTGCCATCAAAAGTCTTTTGCAGCAGCAACGCCTGCAATGGAGCTACTCAAGCTGATTCCAAATGCAGAACCCAAACTAATTGAATCTTCCTGCTGCGGCATGGCAGGTAGCTTTGGTTACGAGGCAGAGCATATTGAGGTATCAAAGCAAATGGCTGAAGCCAGTCTATTGCCTGCAATTCGCAAAACACCAAATAGCTGGGTAGTAGCTGATGGCACTAGTTGTCGCCATCAAATTGCCGATGGCACTCAAAGAGAAGCGGTTCACATCGCCAGAATCCTCGCGGCTCATCTCTGAAGAAAGAATGAATTAACGGACGATGCCGTAACCCACCATGAGGAGTGTGCCAGTTAATAGAGCAGGCACTAAGCGCTTGGTGGGTTTAGATACCATCACACCAATACTGAGTACACAAATCAGCACCCGAATCCAGGCTGGTACGGTTGCCATGAGTCCAATTGGAAATAAAATCAAACGGACCGTCAAGGCAGCGACCATCGCATAAGTAATTGCTGATAGCAAACGAAAGATTTCGCTATCTTGATTAATACGTCCAGACAGCATGACGCCAATCGCACGACAGATGTAGGTACCCAAGCAAGCACCAGCCAGTGCAAGCCATAATCCCCAGCCCTCTAGAGAAGCGTTCATCATTCAGTAATCACCCAATGAGCCCTGATCTCTTCCGAATCCACTTACGATCAATCAAGTAAGCAATCGTGCCTGCGACTAAGCCCGTTGTGAGCAAGCTAGAGTCGCGATCCATGATGGTAAATGCAGGAGCGAGCACGCAACCTAAGCCAATAGCGATGCGGTTGATCCAGGGTTTGACTTCTGTAAAGGTCAATAAGAAAAAGAGTGGATTAATAAAGACGAGGCCCAAGGTTACTGGAGCAGGAACCAAGCCTGCTAAGAAATAACCCAAGATGGTGCCTGGTACTGAGATCAGCCAACACAATAAACCCAGTCCTACGAAATAACTTAAACGGTGTTTAGCTTCAATCGATGAAAACTCTTTCATCGATACAGCCCAAGCGGTCATTGCCAATAAATGGACTGATGCATATAGATTGCGATTGCGATCTTTCTCATGCAACTGAGGAAAGAGTGTCACCGTCATCGTGACAAAACGAGTAGAGGTTAAGGTCACGGCGAGGGCAATAGCCAGAACAGAGGAGCCCGTAATCACCATCTCCATTAAAACTACCTGCCCCGGCAAGGCAAACATCAGAAGACTACTGAGTGTCGTAAACCAACCATCGACTCCGTTGGTGCGGCCCATGGCACCAAAACCCACCATGCCAGCAAAAAGTACCATTGCAGGCGCACCTGCAGCATCGCGTATACCAGACCAAAATGCATCGCTGCGATTTTTAAAGCGCTCAGCCGCTGATCCCTCTAGAGGAATTTCACTGGGATCGATATAAGGCTGATCAGCTTTTGACATAGCTGTATTGTAAAAGCAGGTGCAATTAACCGCTCAAGAATGGGCAGCAGATATGGCCCACTCAATATGCTCGGCCACGAGAGGCTGAGCAGATGGCAAAGCATCTTGAAGAGCTTGGCGTATCAAGTCTTTTTCTGATTCTGGGAGTTCAGGACTTGCTAGCGCATTACCCATCGCTACTGCTAAGTTTCGCCGCCAGCGTAGATAACCAATTCGACGAATAGCACTACCTTCATGACGCTTATCAAAATCGGATTCAGACCAAGACCAAAGCTGCAATAAAGTAGCATGACCTAAACCATGACGTTCAGCAAAATCCGATAACAGCGTACGCTTCGCAAATTTATTCCAAGGGCAAATCAATTGACAGTCATCGCATCCATAGATGCGATTTCCCATGGCACGTCGAAACTCTACTGGAATCTCTCCAGGGTTTTCAATCGTGAGATAAGAAATGCAGCGACGTGCGTCTAATTGATAAGGGGCAGTAATCGCCTGTGTAGGACACACATCCATACAAGCCTGGCAAGTGCCGCAATGCTCTTCTTGCTCTTCATCGAGCGGCAAGGGCATATCCACCAATATCTCACCTAAGAAAAACATCGAACCGTAATTACGATTTAGCAATAGCGTGTGTTTGCCGCGCCAACCTAAGCCTGCCTTACGTGCTAACTCCACTTCCATCAGCGGCGCTGAATCGGTAAAGACGCGATATCCAAAACGACCAATTTTGTTTTCAACTAAGGTCGCAAACTCTTGCAAGCGTTGACGCAAGACCTTGTGATAATCGCGCCCTCTGGCATATAGAGAAACAACAGCCTGAGTAGGTTCTTCAAGACGCTGCCACTCTCTATCAAAGTCACCTTCAGGCAATAAGTAACTCATGGATACACAGATGACCCGAACAGTACCCGGCACTAAGAGCTGCGGATCTGAACGTAATTCGGCATGGCGCTCCATATACTCCATTGCCCCATGACGCCCTTCGGCCAACCATTCCTGCAGACGCTCATTTGCAGAACCTAAATAGGTATCCGTGATGCGCAATTGATCAAAGCCCAATTTCGCAGCCTCTTCCCCAAGCCAATTGCGTAGATTGGGCTCTTCTACAGAAGAAGGGGAAGTATTAAAAGTCATAGTGAATACAGAATGTAGCTCAATAATTGAATAAACTAGCGTAATGGGTAAAACACAGGCATCTATTGAGCAATATTGTAGGCAGGAAGCAGAAACGGCATCCCTCGCCCAAAAGCTTGCCGCCAGCCTTAGTCAATACCTTCAGAAGCCCAGGACCCATCTCAATATCGCACTAGAAGGTGATTTGGGAGCGGGCAAAACGACCTTTGCCCGATATCTGATTCAGGGCATGGGACATGAGGGCAAAGTAAAGAGCCCTACCTATACCCTTTGCGAACCCTATCCTCTACAACTCAATGATCAAGAAATCACTGCCTACCACTTTGATCTCTATCGCATGAAAGATCCACTGGAATGGCAAGAGGCCGGATTTGGTGAATATTTTGATGCACCAGGATTTTGTTTAATTGAATGGCCAGAAAAAGCCGAGGGCACTCTACCCCCGTTTGACATGCTGATCCAATTATCAGCTGGTGCTGAAGAAAATGAACGTCATATTCTGATTGAGGCCAAAGCAGCAAACGGAATGAACGTTCTTCAAGCCCTCAACAACGGCCAAAAGTAATCCATGCGTAGTCCCCCATTTAATCCCTCCAAAAGAAAGCATCTCAAAACTTCAGCGAAGTTGTTTAGTTTTGTCTTGCTGCTTGGTGAGATGGAGATTGCTTGGGGTGCCAAGATACTAGGTGTTCGTGTCTGGCCATCAGAGGATTACACCCGCATTACTTTAGAGTCAGATAAGCCGCTACCGATTACTCAGCAGATCTTGACCAATCCCGATCGCCTGGTAGTCGACGTCCAAGGTCTAGAACTCAATCCCACACTCAGAGATCTCGTAGCAAAGGTCAAGCCCAATGATCCTTATGTATCGCAGATACGCGTAGGCCAATTTCAGCCAGGCATTGTGCGTTTGGTATTTGATTTAAAAGAACCGATTAAGCCTCAACTCTTCACACTAGACCCCGTAGCTGAATACAACTATCGCATGGTCTTTGATTTGTACCCCACTACACCACCTGATCCTCTAATGGAATTGGTTAAGAGTAGTGCTCGCAAAGAAACTGCTTTAGCAAAGTCCAATGAAGAGATTGATCTGATTGCCCAGTTTGCTGCAAAAAAAGATATTCCAAAGGCAGTGACGCCAGCAGCACCAGCAGCACCAGTAGCCCAAGCAATACCAGAAGTAAAAGAAGCGCCAGCACCTGCCAAGTACAAACGCTTGATTACGATTGCGATTGATCCAGGCCATGGCGGTGAAGATCCAGGGGCAATTGGTGCCATGGGATCTAAAGAAAAGAATGTGGTGCTCTCTATTGCTAAACGACTACGCGATAAGATTGAAGGTGAAGCCTATATGCGCCCTTTCTTAACGCGTGATGGCGATTACTTCGTACCTCTCAATGTCAGAGTACAAAAAGCCAGACGGGTTGAGGCAGATCTCTTTGTGTCGATTCATGCAGATGCATTTATCCAGCCACATGCCAAAGGAGCATCGGTATTTGCACTCTCTCAGCTAGGAGCCAGTAGCTCTATGGCGCGTTGGATGGCCAATAAAGAAAATGCCTCTGATCTGATTGGTGGAATCAATATCAAGACCAAAGATCAGCAAGTGGCTAACTTACTCCTGGATATGTCGACCACTGCCCAGATCAAAGACTCTTTACAAGTGGGTAATTCCATTCTGAAACAAATTGGCGGTTTTGCACCCTTACATAAAGGAAAAGTAGAGCAAGCCAGTTTTGCAGTATTGAAGGCTCCAGACATCCCTTCTATCCTGGTAGAAACAGCCTTTATCAGCAACCCCCAAGAAGAAGCCAGGTTGAATGATGAGAACTATCAGGATCGGATTGCTGAGGCGATTTTGAGAGGAATTAAGGAGTATTTTTCCAAAAACCCACCCGTAGCAAGACGCACGAATTCATAACGAACATGTATCTACAAGGCTTGTGGGGTGGACCCTGCAGACCCTAGGAGCACCCCCAAACTTCTTGCTATAATTTATGGCTTAACTGGGTCGGTAGCTCAGTCGGTAGAGCAGCGGACTTTTAATCCGTTGGTCGCGAGTTCGAATCTCGCCCGACCCACCAAAAATAAAGCCCTTGAATGCAGATTCAGGGGCTTTTTCGCCAGCAAATACAACGTCTATCTGCCTCCCAATTCAACCCTCGAGTCTTCGTTCTAATCAGTATTATTTTATTAAATTCATGCTATAATGCATTCATGCAGCATGAAAATAGGAGAATACCATGGGCTCAGTGATAGATCATCAGGTTATTAAATCCATTGGATCCAGTGGGCAGATCTCACTTGGTAAAGAGCATGCAGGTCGTCAGGTTTTAGTTGAAAATCCAGAGCCTGGTGTTTGGGTTATTCGTACTGCTACTGTTGTTCCAGATAATGAAAAATGGATACATACACCTGCGGTTAAAAAGAATTTAACCGCTGCCTTAGCTTGGGCACAAAAAACACCTGCAAAAGCAACCGATCTCTCTAAATTAAAAATGGCTAAGACTCATGGCGCGAAACGTAAAGCCTGAGTTATTAGTTGAACTGGATCTTAATAGCCCAACCTTTCAATCCGCTTGGAATAACCTTGAGCTCATTGAACAAGAAAAAGCAATTGCTACTTTTGAGAAAATCATGCAATTAACTTGGGACCAAGTCTATCGTGACAAGGGTTTGAGATGGGAAAAGATTCATAGTATTCAAGCGCCTAAAGGGATTCAAGTACTTTATTCGTTTAGAGTGAGTAAGTCGATTCGTGGGATTGGCTTTAGAGAAGATCACTTTTTGAGGGTCTTATTGATTCAACCAGATCATGATGCGGCTTATGGAAAAAAATAATCCTCTAAAGGAGCGCTCTGCGGCCACCCCAAGCAAAGATATACGCAATTCCTCAGATCCCGATATCGCTGGTTCCTACTACGCTATGCAACGCGCTGGTCAAGCAGCAATTGACTTGGCAATCCAAACTAATACAGCAATCGTAACTACTGTTGATGGCAAGATTGTTCGGATCACAGCTGCTGAGCTGATTAAACAGCGCCAACTTACGGCCTAAACACCGTTGGTCGCGAGTTCGAATCTCGCCCGACCCACCAAGTATTACTAAGCCTTGCTCTGCAGGGCTTTTTTATTACCTGTGTATCCATCAATCACTCTTACTTAAGTGACTTAGGAATGTGACTGCCCTCTGCGCTGCCTCGTCATAGCTTGGCCTGTAATTCAAGATATCAATCTCAGCGAACTGCACTTTTAATACTGCCGCCCTACTCGATATCTGACTAATAAATGGCTCAGCATTCTTTCGCAAGAATTTGGCAGCTTTTTCTAAGGCTTCGGGTTCTCGCTCAATTATTAATGACAGATCAAATAAATCACGTGCAGTAGCCCTGTCACCTCGGTACCACAATTTCTTTGCCACAATCTCTGCAGCAGTTTCTACCCGAATCTGCTGGCCACCAATATTCCATATTTCAAAAGGTGTATCAGTGAGATTTTGGGATGCCACAAAATCGATTTCCCCTTCTGGACGAATTAACTTCACGTAAGAGCTCTGATCTTCAACGTAGTCTGTGCTAACGGCTGCAGCTACATCACTTAAGCGTGGCGTGACAAAACCTAAGTACTGTGGATCTGGAACAAAGATATCAATATCCTTACTAAGCCGATGCTGATAACGAAACATTAATACCGTGCCGCCACCAAAAGTCCAAAATGGATCGGGCGTTCCGTGATTTTTAATATCATCAATAATAGAAAGCGCATGCGGAAGTAAATCTCTCCACACCCCTTCAGGAAGTTCACGTTCAATAATATTATTCATGAATTAAGTCCAAGCCGATCTGAGAGAATGCATCTCATGCGCCCACCGATTAATATTCTTCCAAATCACTTTGGGTGCAACGTGATTATTTTTGGCAGCCTCCTCAACCGCAGACACAATAATTTCTAGTGGCGCCTCATCCAATAGCGTTGCCACATGAGGATAAATACTTTCAGGCAGATCTCCACAGGCCAACGAATGAGATAAATCACTACTTTGTAATTTAGTCTTATAACTAACGCTGGCTGTCATACTGGCCATATCTAAGCCATGATGCTTTTTGCTGTGCTCTTGTGTAATTACATCTAGCCCTAGGAGTGATAACAAGGACAGTAATTTAGCTGCGCCCAAATCATTCAAACTACCTTTCTCTAGATGATGGATAGTTGACCTTGATAGTCCGCATAGTTTTGCCAACCGCTCCTGGGATAAGCCCAGATCGGTACGACGCTGCCCGACTTTGAGACCAATTTCGCGTAAGTTCATATGTGCACTATAGCATAAATTGTGTAATATATTACACAATTATTTATTGGGGTTGATCTACTATTACCCGAGACTTGATGTAAAAACGAGATTTAGAGCTATGCACCAAAAAAATTCAATCGCACACTCATTTTTTGGTCGCTCAGGGCCATACGCTATATAGGGTTTTGAAGAGGAACGACTTCTTTTAATCCGTTGGTCGCGAGTTCGAATCTCGCCCGACCCACCAGTTATACAAGGTACGTACCGGACACATGCTTTACGTCCGGTACCGACCACATGGTTTTCACCTTTACCAATCACATCCCCAATACTTTGGGACCAAATGGATTTTCTAGGGCTTGTACCCGCGAAGACTCCATATC
>NZ_JACVOM010000025.1 GCF_018882445.1 Polynucleobacter sp. 15G-AUS-farblos
CGTAGAGCAAAAGCAAGTGTAGAGGCTGCTTTAGTCGATCAAGATCTACCGTTTGAGCGCTTATTAGAAGAGTTAGGGGTAGCACGCTCTTTACTACATACACCGGTGTTTCAGGCAATGCTTGCCTATGAGACTGCTCCAAAAGCAAGTATTGAGCTAGGGAATATCATTACCGAAACACAAATTATTAGCCCCCCAACAGCTAAATTTGATATCACTCTTCATCTCAACCTCACCCCTGCAGGCACCCTGACTGGTAGCTTTGAGTATGATGCTGACTTATTTGCACCAGCGAGTGTGCAAGCTTGGGTCAAGAGCTTTACGCAGTTACTGACGCACTTAGTGGCTAACCCCCAGTTGCCAGTGCACAGCTTGCCACTA
>NZ_JACVOM010000026.1 GCF_018882445.1 Polynucleobacter sp. 15G-AUS-farblos
CAAAGCAAAGCCAATATGGTCAGAAAAATTGGCCCAATGGATAGCTTGGAGGAAATCTGTCCAATCGTATCGCCTCCAAATGCATACATCAGGGCATAAGGTATTTCGGCAATGAAGGGGAGTAGTGGCAGACTAGCAAAAGCATCCGAATTTCTAAGCGGCAAATAATTATGGGTACTAGCTATTAGCTTAGCTTGCGCCATATAAAATACTAACGGGTCTTCCGTAGGATACGAAACCTCAGCCACCAACACCAAGCAGACTACCAGCATCACCAAAGAAAAGATCGCCTTAGTAAGAAGATCTTCTTTAAGGAGTCCTTGAATCCAACTAACCAGGGCAAAGCGCGTACGAT
>NZ_JACVOM010000027.1 GCF_018882445.1 Polynucleobacter sp. 15G-AUS-farblos
ATCGTACGCGCTTTGCCCTGGTTAGTTGGATTCAAGGACTCCTTAAAGAAGATCTTCTTACTAAGGCGATCTTTTCTTTGGTGATGCTGGTAGTCTGCTTGGTGTTGGTGGCTGAGGTTTCGTATCCCGGCACTGATGCACTTGCATACTATATGGCACAACCCAAGCTGCTAGCAGCTTCCTCTAGGTTTATGGCTCTAAGAGAATTTGAAAACTTCTCACTACTCCCCTTCATTGCCGAAATACCTTATGCCCTGATGTATGCATTTGGAGGCGATACGATTGGACAGATTTCCTCCAAGCTATCCATTGGGCCAATTTTTCTGACCATATTGGCTTTGCTTTG